>CAYZRP010000001.1:0-4175 GCA_964480865.1 uncultured Anaerolineales bacterium
TGCGGCGTTTGGGTTTCTATCTGGCGGCACTGGCGGTGGCGATCACCATCAACTTCTTCCTGCCACGCCTGCTGCCCGGCGATCCGGCGGCCACCATCCTGGGCACGTCGGCCGGCAAGCTCACGCAGAATGATCTGCAGCGTGTCCGCGACGCGCTCGGCCTCAGCGACGCTCCGCTCATCGAGCAGTATGGCACCTACCTGGTGCGCCTCACACAGGGTGACTTCGGGGTCTCGTATACGTACTTCCCGGCGCCGGTAACCCGGGTCATCTCGAACGGCCTGATCTGGACGATGATGCTCGGCGGCATCTCGCTGATCCTCAGTTTCATCCTGGGCAACCTGATCGGCGTCATCGGGTCCTGGCGTCGTGGCGGTGTCGTGGACACCGTTTTGCCGCCGCTGCTGATCTTCATCGGTTCGTTCCCGGCCTTCTTTCTGGCGCTCGGCCTGCTGTACGCGTTCGGAGTCCAGTTGGATTGGCTCCCGATCAGTCATGCCTACGACACCAAGTTGCCGCAGGGCTTCAACCTTGCGTTCATCGGCAGCGTGGCCCAGCACATGGTGCTGCCCGCCGGCACATCGATCCTGCTCGGCATGGGCGGTTGGGCGCTCGGCATGCGCAACGTGATGGTCAGCGTGCTGGCCGAAGACTATGTGACGATGGCCGAGGCCAAAGGCCTCAAGCAGCTGCGGATCATGTTCCGGTACGCTGCCCGCAACGCGCTCCTGCCGGGTGTCACCGGCCTGGGCGTCGCCATTGGATCGATCTTGAGCGGCCAGATCCTGATCGAGACCGTGTTCTCGTACCCTGGCCTGGGCTTTCTGCTGATCTATGCCGTGAACGGCCGCGACTATCCGCTCATGCAGGGCCTGTTCATGATGATCACGATCGGCATTTTAGCGGCCAACTTCGTGGTGGACATCCTGTACACGTGGCTGGATCCCCGCGTGCGGACGGCCTGAGGAGGCGACGCGATGAGCACGGCAACCACCCAGCCCACCTCTCCACGCAACTCAGCGTCCTGGCTCTCGCGCCTGGGCCCGGTCGGCACTCTGCTGCGCAGCTCCAAAGCGCGGATCGGGTTGGCGATCGTCATGGTCTTCGTCCTGGCCGCCGTCTTCGCGCAGTGGGTCGCGCCGGGTGATCCCAAGAAGTTCGTCGGCGGCATCAACAAGCCCCCCTCGGCCGAGTACATCCTCGGCACCAACCCGCAGGGCAAGGATGTTTTTCGCCAGCTGGTGTGGGGTGGGCAGCTGTCGCTGATCATCGGTTTTGGCTCAGCGTTCCTGATGACGACGATCGCCGTGGTCGTCGGCATGATCGCCGGTTACTACCGCGGTTGGATCGACGACGTCTTGAACTTCATCATGAACCTGTTCCTGGTGATCCCGGCGTTGCCGCTGCTCGTCCTGCTCTCGGCCTATCTGAAGCCGGGGACGGCCACGATCATTTTCGCGCTCGCCATCACCGGTTGGGCGTTCAACGGCCGCATCGTCCGTGCTCAGACGATGTCGCTGCGCGAGAAGGACTTCGTCGCGGCGGCGGTCGTCAGCGGCGAGCCCGGGCTGAAGATCATCTTCGTGCACATCCTGCCGAACATGGTCAACATCATCGTCGGCGGCTTCATCGGCGCCGTCATCTACGGCATCATGGCCTCGACCGGCCTGGCCTTCCTCGGCCTGGCGAGCACACAGGACGTTACCTGGGGCACAAACCTGTTCTGGGCTCAGAACGGTGGCGCCCTGATGATCGGCGCCTGGTGGGCTTTCGTGCCCTCGGGCCTGGCCGTCGCCCTGGTGGCCTTCGGGCTGGCGCTGATCAACTACGGTATGGACGAGATCACCAACCCGCGCCTGCAGGCCGAGAGCATTGTGCGCCGCGTGGCCGGCGATCTCTTCAATCGAAGTGTGCGCGCGACGCCCGTGGTCCCGCGGACCCATGAGCCCACAGCGTGAGACGAACAGGATGGCGACGCCATGACTGACCAGCCGATCCTCGATATCCAGAACCTGTACGTCGAATACCTCACGCCGCGCGGCCCCGCGCAGGCCGTCAACAACGTGTCGTTCTCGATCGGAGCGGGCGAGGTGTTCGGGCTCGCCGGGGAATCGGGCTGCGGCAAGTCCACCATCGCGCACTCGATCCTGCGTGTCCTGCGACCGCCGGCCGTGATCACCGGTGGCCAGATCCGGTTCCGCGGACAGGAAGTGCTCGCGATGGGCGACGACGCCATCGAGGCCTTCCGCTGGCGCGGCGCCGCGATGGTCTTCCAAAGCGCCATGAATTCGCTCAACCCGGTCATCACAGTGGGCGAGCAGATCATGGACGTGCTCGAGACCCACACGAAGATGACGCCTGCCGAGCGGCGTGAACGGGCCGAAGAGCTGTTCGAGATCGTCGGGATCGAGAGCAAACGGTTATCGTCCTTCCCGCATCAGATGTCGGGCGGCATGCGCCAGCGCGTGGTCATCGCGATCGCCCTGGCGCTCAACCCGGCGCTCCTGATCATGGACGAGCCGACCACGGCCCTCGACGTGGTGGTGCAGAAGGACATCCTGCGTCAGATCCAGCGCATCAAGGAGACGATGGGCTTCTCCATCCTCTTCATCACGCACGACGTGTCGTTGATGGTCGAGATCTCGGATCGTATGGGCATCATGTACGCCGGCGAGATCGTCGAGCTGGCGAGGTCGAAGGACATCTTCAATAACCCGATCCACCCGTACACACAGGGATTGCTCAGTTCATTCCCGTCGGTCACGGGTCAGAAGCGCAAGCTCTCGGGCATCCCGGGCACGCCGCCCGATCTGATCAGCCCGCCGCGCGGTTGCAAGTTCCATCCGCGCTGCGTCAAGTGTCAACCGATCGAAACCGAGCGCGCGCCGCGCCTGACCGAAGTGCTGCCTGGCCACTGGGTCGCCACCCACGCCGGTATGCCGCTGCCGGGCGCCTTTGGCGCGACCGCAGACCGCGGACGGCAGACCGACGAATGACGAAGGTCGCGGTTAGCCCGGCCCGCCCGATAACGAGGAATCTATGTCGATCCAGGAAGCGCCGATGACACAAAAAGACGCCACGGCCGGGCCGGCTCTCGACGTCCGGAAGCTGACCAAGCGCTTCGATATCGGCAACGTGCTTAAGCCGAAGCTCGTGCATGCGCTCACGGATGCGACGTTCACGGTGAACCGCGGAGAGGTCGTGGCGCTGGTCGGTGAGTCGGGTAGCGGAAAGTCGACAACGGCTCGCCTGATCTCGCGCCTGATCGAACCGACGAGCGGCGAGATCTATCTGCACGGCAAGAACGTCCTGAAGAGCGAGCCCGGATCGGCCTCGCTGGCATATCGGCGCGCCATTCAGATGATCTTCCAGGATCCGTACGGCTCGCTCAACCCGGCGATGACCATCGGCGCGCACATCGAGCGGCCGATCGGCATCCACCGGGGAGGTCGCGGCGCCAAAGAGGCCGTCGTCGACCTGTTGGCGACCGTCGGGTTCAACCCGCCGGCTGAGTTCGCGGCCAAGTATCCATACCAGCTCTCCGGTGGGCAACGGCAGCGCGTGGCCATCGCCCGGGCTCTGGCCGTCGAGCCCGAGATCATCCTGGCCGACGAGCCCGTCTCGATGCTCGACGTCTCGATCCGGATGGGCATCCTCAACCTGATCGAGCAACTCAAAGAAGAGCGCGGCATCGGGTTCCTGTACATCACTCACGACCTGGCGAGCGCGCGCTATATCGGCGACCGCACGATCGTGATGTATGCCGGCCATCAGGTGGAGTGCGCGGAAAGCACCGAGTTGATGGATCAACCCGCCCATCCCTACACGAAGCTCCTGCTTTCTGCCGTTCCGAACCCGGAGGCGGGCCTTGTGACGGGTGACGATGAAGCTCGCGGCGAGATCCCGTCGCTGATCAATCAGGCGCCAGGCTGTCCGTTCGCGCCGCGCTGCCCTCACGTGATGGACGTCTGCCGAAAGGCGATGCCGGCCGTGACCCAGCTGTCGCAGGACCATTGGGTCCGCTGCCATTTGCACTCCTGACTCTACATTCGCTACAAAACCGTTCATCCCTGTCGAAACAGATCAGTGAGAAAAGGGTGCAGGGGTGGGGGGGGGGTGGCGCCCAACAACCCCCCCCCCCGGTAAGACCCCCAAAATGTTGTGGGGCGTTTTTG
>CAYZRP010000001.1:4185-129803 GCA_964480865.1 uncultured Anaerolineales bacterium
ATTATCATTTATAATTGTTTGCCGGGTTTGTCGTGGCCACCCCCAGTCCACCCGTGCACCCTTTTCTCACGCCACACTTGTTAGGGATCATTTGTGATGGCGTGTCGTCAGTGCCCGGCGTCAGGCGCTGTGTCGACTGCGCCGAGAGCCTTGAGGGCGGCATGCTCGGCGGCGTTGAGACCGGTGATGCCGTAGATGTTCATCCGCTCGTACGGCCGGTCCAGCATGATCTTCTCGAGCACCTGGCCGGTCTCGATGTCACAGACCAGGGTCGTGCCTTCCTCGTCTCCGCTGGCCACGTAACGTTCGTCGGGGCTCAGCGCGATGCCCCACACGCGGTTGAGGTGGCCCGGAAACACAATGGTCTGGGTCGGCGTTGTTCCTTCATCGAACTGTCGTACGATCACGATCGGGTCGGCGCTCCCCGTCGCCACCAGCTGTCCGTCTTTGCCGATGGCGACGGCGTTGGTGCGATTGCCGGTCGAGCGGATGGGAATGGTGCGCAGGCAATCTCCGGTCTGGATATCCCAGAATTTCAGGAGATCGTGGTTGTCGCTCGTGATCAGGGTGCGTCCGTCAGAGCTGTAGCGCAAGGCCCCAACCGGCGTGGTGCCGTGTTGGAGCGTCAATTGCGGCTGCCGCGACAACAGATCCCAGACCGTCACCGAACCGTTCATGTGCCCGCTGGCCAGGTGACTTCCCTCTTGATCGAACAACACAGACCAGACGTCGTCAGCGGTTTCGATCCGCGCCAACGGGGCTGCGTGCTCGACTTCGCGCGTGTCCCACAACAGGATGGCGTGCGACACGCCGGCGCTGGCCAGAACGGACCCATCCGCGTTGAACGCCATCGTGAAGACCGGGCCCTGATGGCCTGAGAACGAGTGCAGGCAGTGCTGGGCATCGACGTCCCAGAGGCGCACATGTCGGTCATCGCTGGCGGTCGCGATCGTCTTGCCGTCTGGATGGGCCGCGATGACCCAGATCGGCCCGGTGTGCGCCTGGATAGAGGCGATATAGCGGTGCCTGTGCAGATCCCAGATGCGCACCTTGCCGCTGGCATCACCGTGATAGAGCAGGGCGCCGTCCGGGCTGAACGCGCTGGCGCCAATCAGGCGG
The DNA here is from genome assembly GCA_964480865.1 of uncultured Anaerolineales bacterium. GTDB lineage: Bacteria > Chloroflexota > Anaerolineae > Anaerolineales > UBA6663 > UBA6663. The sequence goes on from CAYZRP010000001.1 coordinate 5,305, forward strand.
CTGTAGCCGGCCACCACACGCAGAAGCCTTCCGCTCTCGGCGTTCCAGAGTCGGATGCTCCCGCCATCCGACAGCGTGACAAGGAGATCGTCAGGGCCGTGCGCCAGAACGCTGATGGAGTTGTGGTGTCCCATCAGCATCTTTTGATAAACCGGCGGATGTTCATCCTGTAGCCGCCAGAGTTCCACGGAGCCGTCGTGGCCGCCATTGATCAGCATCGTGCCGGCGGCGTTGAACGCCACGGCGGTGGGGCCGTTCGAACGCGTGGTCACTGAGGCGACACGATCACCCGACCTGACGTCCCACAGAAGAGTCTGCGGGTTTTCTTCGCAGCAGGTGGCCAGCCACCGCCCTCCGGGATGAAAGGCGATGCGAACCAAGCCGGCGGAGGGATGCTTCAGGCTTCGTTTTACCTGGCCCGCGCGCCAATCCCAGATGAGGATTGTCTCTTCGCCGGCGCCTGAGACGAGTGTGTCACCGTCGGGGCTGAACGCCAACGACCACACACGCGCCCCATGCCCTTTGAGTGTCTGGAGCAGGGTCCGCGTTTGCAGATCCCAGATCAAGACGTTTGTGTCAATCCCGCCGGATGCCAGGTAGCGTCCGGATGGGTGAAACGCCACGGAGTGGACCCAGTTCTCGTGGCCTTCGAACACGTGAAGCGGCTGCCCGGTGGCCACATCCCACAGGCTGACCAGCCCGGCGAAGTTGCTGCAGGCCAGCATGCTTTCGTCAGGGCTGAACGCCAGTGACCAGGCGCGGCGAGCGCGGGTCGTCGTCCAGACCGGTTTGCCATCACTGACGCGCCAGCAGCGCATCTGGCCGTTGTACGTGCTGGCCGCCAGATAGGTGCCGCGCGGGCTGACCGTCATGGCGCTGATGGTTTCGAGCGGCTCGGTGAAGCGCGAGTCGATGAACCTGGCTCCAGTGAAATCCGAGTCCTGCGCCTCGAGGCCTTGCAGGTCGATCTGACGCAGCAACAGCCCTGAGAAGTCCTCGTGCTTGAGGTGACCATTGACCTGCGCGATGAGATTGGCCAGGTTGCCGCCGGCGTAGCCCTGGGCCTCATGCGGCAGGCGGCGCGCATCGCCCAACAGGCCGCGCAGATGGCTGACCAGCAGGGACGGGCTGCCGAAATGGCGGCGCAGGCGCGTCACAAGGGGCTCGAGGATCATGCGCACTTGGCCCTCGCGCACCTGGTCGATGCTCTGGCTCTTGACCAGGCAATACGCCGAGAGGGCCTCCAGCTGGCGATGAACGATCTGATCGGCCACCAGGCCGACGAGTCGATCCGTCGTGTATTCGCGCAACACAGGTAGGAGCGAAAACTCGGCGCCCTGATCGTTGCGCTCGATCAACGAACGCTGCAACAACGAATGCAGTCCCGACAGGATCTCGTGGCCGGGGATGTCGAGCAGGAAGTTTGCGCGCAGCGTCGCCAGCGGCACCGGATCGCGCTCGATGGCCAGCCAGAACAGGATGTCCTTTTCGAGCACTGACAGATGCTCGAACTGATTGCCCAACAACTGATGCAGCGTGTGAAGCGTGACCGGCGCCTCGCGCAGAAAGGCCGCCAGATCTCCACCGAAGAGATCACGCACGGTGGCCGAGGCGATCTTGAGGGCTAACGGGTTGCCCGTGTAGTAATGGACAAAAACGTCCCAGGCGTCAGCGGGCCCGTAGAGGCCTTTGTCTGTCAACAGCGCCTGGCTGGCGGCGCTGCTCAGGCCGGTCAGCTTCATCACGCGCACGGGCAGTTCGCGGCCCTCGATGACCTCGAGGTTGACCGGCAGTTCGCGGCTGGTCAGGATCACGCAACTCTTGTGCCGGGTTTGCGCGATGCTCTGAAACAGCTGTTGATACTCCTCGAACCCTTCACGATAGGTGCCCGAGAAATTCCCGGCGCGTTGCAACGTCTCAGCGTTGTCGAGGATGAGCAGGCAGCGCTGCTGCTTGAGGAGATCGAGCAACAGGGGGATGGTGGGCTTCGCGGGCCGGACCGGCGACAGGATCTGGAAAAAATCGGTCAACAGATCCTGCAACTCGGGCGCGTTGTGCAACGAGCGCCAGATGACGTAGTCGAACTCGCCTGCCACATCTTGCGCGAACCTGACCACCAGGGTGGTCTTGCCGATGCCGCCGAGCCCGAGCACGGTCACGAGACGACAGCCCCGGTCAAGCACATCCCGGCGCAGGTCGGCGAGTTCGGCGTCGCGGCCGAAGACGTGAGCGATGTCGGGTGCGTCGCCCCAATCGATACGTGTCGTGGCGTCGGGTTCGGCCGGGGTGAGGAGACGCGCCGCTGCAGATCGGCTGCTGGCCTGATGTTGGCCAAGCAAGTCGTCGAACCAGGGCTCGTCGAACATGGACTTCCGACGGGAGGCGCTTTCGTCGGCCTGAGCCCAGATCGCGCGGGCTTCGTCCCATTCCGTGCCGGGCGTGAACCCGTTCAGTCGCAAGTAGTGGGCAATCAGGTTTTTGAGGTGATGGATGTCCGGGAAAGCCGTCCCGGCCTCCCAGTGTTGGATCGTCCGGCGCGACACGGCCAGGGCGTCGGCCACCTGATTCTGCGTAAGGCCGATCTTCTCGCGCAAGGCCAGGATCTTTTGTCCGAAGCGATAGTCGGTGACTCGATACTGTCGGTGGCCGGCCATGATCACGGTCCGTCAAGCGCCAACGCCTGTGTTCTGCGGCGCCCGAGAGGCGAAATAAAGAGCGAACCCAGGCGAAGTTACCATTCGCCTCGGCCGCTGTAAGGTGGTGCAGTGGGGATTCTGCGGCGGCCGACGCGCCGCGGAGCGTCCGTTCACTGGGCCCATATGGGTAGGCGCACATACTACCATAACCGGCCGTTGGACCGGCCGCGAACCCGCCCATTCAACACCCTGACGGCGGATATTGAGGAGCCGAGTATGACTGCATCCGTTTCCATCAAGCGCGGCGTTTCGCTCTATAGCTTTCAGGAGGAGTACTTCCACAAGCGAAAGTCATTGGAGGACCTCCTGGCCACCTGCGCGCAGCTCGACGTCCGTGGGATTGAGATCATCGGCGATCAGATGATCCGCAGCTACCCGAATATCCCGGACGACTTCGTCAAGCAGTGGCATGGCTGGATGGACAAATACGGCCTGACGCCCGTCTGTCTTGACATGTTCCTGGATTGGAACAAGTACAAGGGTCGCGTGATGACGCAGGACGAACGCGTCGAGTCGATCCGGCGCGACATCGTGAACGCCAGCAAGCTCGGCTGCGGCGTCATCCGCGTCATCCATGACATCGAGCCCGAGATCCTCGAACGCCTGGCCGGCGACGCCGAGCGCTACAAGGTGACCCTGGCCCTCGAGGTGCATGCCCCCAACGACCTTGACAGTGCTCTCGAACAGCGGCTGATCGCCCTGTACGAGCGTCTGCAGTGCCCGTATCTCGGCTTCACCATCGATCTTGGCATTTACTGCAAGCGTCTGCCACGGGTCGTCACCGCCCGCTACCTGCGGGATGGCATGGCGCCGCGTATCGCGGAGTTCCTGACGAACAGCTACGATCACGGGCAGCTCAGCGCCGTCGACAAGAAGGGCGAAGACAACGAGAAGATGGTCGAGAACATCCTCAAGTTGGGCGGCCGCGAGCAGGACATCTACCTGGCGTTCATGGGCACCCACATGTGCAACTCGAACCCGCGGCGTTTGCTCGACTTCATGCCGCACATCAAGCACGTCCACGCCAAGTTCTACGAAATGCTGACGGACGCGACCGAGTACAGCATCGACTACACCGAGATCATCCCGGTGTTGATCGAGGGCGGCTACAGCGGTTACCTCAGCAGCGAGTACGAGGGCAATCGTTGGATCGACGACGCCATCGAAGTGGATGCGACCGAGCAGGTCAGGTTGCAGCAGATCCAGTTGAAGAAGCTGCTCGGCCAGGCTGCGTGATCCGGGTTCGGGTCGAGATAAAGGACAGACACCATGTACGACCAATTCATGATTGTCGGCGAAGCCTTCAAGAACGTGATCGAGGATGGCCAGGTTGTGGGCTTCCAACTGGGCGTGCGCCTGCCGTATTACCGTGGCATCGTGCTCTCGTTGATCGGCGACACCACTCTCGTTGTCGATGGCGAGCCCATGCCGCGCGAAGACATGACCGTCACGGTCGGTGACAAAACGTACCCGCTGGCCCAACTCGAGAACGAGCCCGAGGCGAAGTGGGAGTTCGGGGATGTCGGGATCCTGACTGTCAGGAAGCCGGGTGGCCTGTCAGCGGGGAGCCACACGCTTCAACTCCATCAGCATCTCAAGATCTCGTACGTGCCGGTCGGGTTCTCGGGCACCGACACGAAGACCCTGACGATCGCGGCCTGATTGACGCCGCTGACCCAGACGTGAAGCGATAGGTGTTCTATGCTGTTGGCAGGTGATATCGGCGGAACCAAAACGATCCTGGCGGTGTACTCGGCCGAGCAGGGCCCGCATTCGCCGGTCGCGATCAGGGTTTTCGCCAGCGCGAACTACGACAGCCTCGAGGCCATCATCCGCGAGTTCCTGGCAACTGCGCCGTTCCAGATCGACGCGGCGTGCTTCGGCGTCGCCGGCCCGATATTGGCCGGGCGGGCCCAGATCACGAACCTGCCCTGGGTGATCGACTCGGCGTGCCTGACGGCCACGTTCGGGTGGAGGGCCGCGTATCTGTTGAACGACCTCGAGGCCGTGGCCTACGCTGTGCCGGCCCTCAAGCCCGAGGACGTATATGTGCTCAGCGCCGGAAAACCGGTGCCGGACGGCAACCTGGCCGTCCTGGCGCCGGGAACCGGTCTGGGCGAAGCCTACATCACCCTCGACCAAGGCCAGTTCGTCGCGCACGGGTGCGAGGGCAGCCATGCCTCGTTCGCGCCGATGAATGAGCAGCAGATCGCGTTGTTGCGCTATCTCTGGGAGGTCAAGGGCTTCGAGCACGTCAGCCATGAGCGCGTCTGCTCGGGCGGGCTGGGCATTCCGAACCTCTACGCCTTCCTGCGTGATACGGGCCGTGCGCCCGAACCAGAGTGGCTACGTGCGGCGCTCGCGTCGGGCAGTGACCCGACCCCGATCATCTTGAACGGCGCGCTCGATACCGAGAAACCGTCCGAGCTCTGTCGCGCGACACTTGACCTGTTCACATCGATCCTGGGCGCTGAAGCAGGCAATCAGGCGCTCAAGATCATGGCGACCGGTGGAATCTATCTCGGCGGCGGCATCCCGCCCCGCATCCTTACCGCGCTGGAGGAACCGGCCTTCCTGGCTGCCCTGCGCCACAAAGGTCGTTTTCAAGCGCTGTTGACGGACGTCCCGGTGAAGGTGATACTCAACGCACAGGCCGGGTTACTCGGGGCCGCCGCCTACGGCTTGAATCAACAGACCTCTTCGACCGAGTGAGTCGAGGTCGCGGAGTCTTTCGTTTGGAACACCTTACACCGGATCCGTCTGTTACGGCCCCATCATCGTTCGAGCCCACCCGGAAGAAAGGTTCGCTGAGCCTGATCGTCTTCGTGATGCTGATGGACGTCATCGGCATCACATTGCTCTCGCCGGTCGCGCCACAGATCATCCTGCGCTACAGCAGCTCGGCCCTGATCGTCACGCTCGTGCCGGTCGTCTACGCGGCCGGCCAGTTCATTGCGGCGCCGTTGTTCGGCAAGCTTGGCGATCGCTGGGGCCGTCGCCCGGTGCTGCTCTTCAGCCTTTTCGGGCAGGCGGTCGGCTACTTCCTTTTCGGCATCGGCGGATCACTGGCGATGCTGATCTTCGGCCGCCTGATTGGCGGGCTCACCAGCGGCAACCTCTCGACGGCCAGCGCTTACATCGCCGATATCTCGAAGCCTGAGGAGCGCTCGAAAAACTTCGCCAGCATCTCGACCGCGTGGAGCCTTGGCCTCATCCTTGGCCCGGCGCTCGGCGGTCTGATGGGCCAGTTCAGCCTGGAGACCCCGGCCTACGTCGCCGGCGTCGTCACGTTGCTCAACGTCGTGCTCGGCTACTTCTTACTGCCCGAGTCGTTGCCAAAAGAGCGTCGCGATACAACGCCGTTTCGCCTCAGGGATCTCGACCCGATCCACTCGATCTTCGAGATGGCCCGCCGGCCGGGCCTGGGCATCCTGATCCTGGTCTACGCCGTGTTCGCCTTCGCCTTCAATGGCGTCGCCGGCACTGGCGCGCTCTTCATGATCGAGAAGTTCTCGGCCGAGACCTGGCAACTGAGCGCCATGATGATGATGGCCGGCCTCGGCATCGCCTTCTCGAACACGTTCCTGGTTCCCATCTGGACGCCTCGTTTGGGTGAAAAGAAGAGCGCCACCTACAGCCTGATGGGTCTCGCGATCTTCTACATCGCGGTCTTTCTGGCTCCGCTGATCTGGCTCGCGTTCGCGCTGAACATGCTCGGGGCCATGATGAGCGCCTTCATCTTCCCGGCGATGACCACGCTCAGCGTGGAGCGGGTGGAACCTCGCGAAGCTGGCATGCTGATGGGCGTGACCTCGGCCGTCGGCAGCCTGATGAACATCCTTGGCCCGCTCGGCGCCGGTGCCGTCTATGACCACGTGATGCGCGGCGCGCCCTATTGGACCGGGTCACTGCTGCTTGTGATCGCGGCGTTGATCCTGACGCGGGCTGTGGTTCTGCAGCCGGCCGCGCGCGAGGCGCATCGACCTCTGGAGTAACACTCCAACGCGGATCGTCGTCGGCTGCGAAACTAAACGGGGCAGACCTTCAGGCCTGCCCCGTTCTTGTTCGTGGCGACGTCGAACTCAGCGATGGAGCCCAACGGGTTGCCCACCGGGAGCCACGCGCACATTCACCTGGGTGCCATGGTTCCCGCCCCGGGCGATGACGCGTTTGAGTTCATCGAGGGCGTTGACGACCACGCCGGACTGTCGGGCCAGATCCTGCTGGATCTTGCGCGCAGAGTCTTTTTGGCCGCTGGATAGCGCGCGGGCCAGGTTCTTCAGGTCATCGTGGAAGGCGGCATGGCCCTGTTCGATGGCCCTGTACTCTTGCAGGCCGCCGAACTCGCGTGCGCCGACGCGGTAGTACCACTTGCCCAGCGCGCAGTCGGTATGCGCCGGGATCTGATCCACGGTCAACTGCAGTCTGCCGGCCAGCATGTCCTCAGACTTCTTCACCCAGCCAAGATGGGCGCTCTTGAATGTCTCGACCTGCTCGATGAACTCGGAGGACGAGTCACCGGTGTTAAGGTGGAATCGGCGGACCAGCGACTTCAAGTCGACGGCCAGTTGCGCCAGCATCTGGGCCGATGCCGAGACTTCCTGGACCTGCGCGGTCATCTCTTCAGCCGAGGCCGAGACCTCCTCAACAGCCGCCGAGTTCTCTTCGCTGACAGACGCGATCGACTCGACCGAGCCCGTCACTTCGCTGGCCGAAGCCGACATCTGTTCGGTCGAGGCCGTGTTGGACTCGACAACCGCGCTGAGCCGATCGAGGCCGGCGACGACGCCTTCGCTGAGGTGGGTCATCTGCTCGGCCGACTGTCCGTTCCGTTCGGCCAGATCGGCTGATCGCGCCACAGCGTCTTCGAGGCTGGCGCTGGCATCGCTCATGCTGATCACGGCAGCCTGCACGCCGCGGGCGCGCTCGGCCGACTGCTGAGCGCCCTGGGCCAGTTTGCCAAAGGCCGCGCCGGCGTGTTCGGTGAGTTGTCGGGCGCTCGTGACGTCGGCGCCAGCCGTCTGCATGGCTTCGCCGACTTCTTTGGCGCCATCCTGGACGGCGCGCACCAGTTCGCCGATCTCCTTGGTGGCCTGCGCCGAGCGCTCGGCCAATTTGCGCACCTCTTCAGCGACGACGGCGAAGCCCTTGCCATGCTCGCCGGCCCGCGCGGCCTCGATGGCGGCATTCAGCGCGAGCAGGTTGGTCTGCGAGGCGATGTCGTCGATCGTCTCGATGATTGCGCCGATCTGACCGGATCGGCGCCCAAGGTCACGGACACGGCTGGCCAGTTGCTCTGTGGCATCGCTGACACGCTGCATGCCAGCCATCGACTGATTCGCGAAGCCGAGGCCGTCATCGGCGGCCCTTGTGCTTTGTTGTGCCTCGTGGACGACGGCGTCGGTCGCTGTTGCCACGTCATGCAACGAGTCTGCCAGGCCGGCCCTCAAGGCGGCGGCCTGTGACATGCTGCTGGCCTGATCCTGCGCGGCCTGACGGATGTCGGCGATCGCGGCGGCGAGTCGGCTCATCGCCGAGCCGGTCGAGTCGATGGCCGTGGCCTGTTCCTGGGCGCCGTTGGCCACGCTGTCGATCGCGCGCCGCATCTCCTCAACGGAGCTGGCCGTGGTGGTGATCGACGCGGCCTGTTGAGTCGCGCCTCGCGCCACCTGCTGCATGGTCACGGCAATCTGCTGCGTGGCCTCAGCCGACTGCTCGGAGGCCGCCGCCACCTGCTGGGCCGTTGTCGCCACGCGTTCTGCGTTTCCGAGCAACTCGGTGACCAGTTCGCGGAGACGCTCGACGGTCATGCGCAGGCTCTTGCCAAGCACGTCGTTGTCTGACCGCGGCTTCACGTCGATCGTCAGATCGCCGTTGGCGACGCCATCGGCTGAGCCGGCCATGGTCTTCAGATAATCGATCATCTCGCGGAACGAGTCGGCCAGTTGCCCCAACTCGTCCTTTCGTTGCAGGGTGATCTCCTGATTCACATCGCCATGGGCGATAGCGTTTGCCGCCCGCGTGACCTGTGAGAGCGGAACCGTGACGGAGCGCGTGATGCCGAACCCGATCAGGAGGGCCAGCAGCCCCGCCGCAGTGATGGTGGCGATCAAGATGATCTGCGTCTGTGTCTGTTCTGACGTGGCTAGATCGCTTTCTGCGGCGAAGTCATCGCCCACGCTGGCGACAATCGCTGCGGCCGATTCGGCCACCCGCGGCCCGACTACGTCAAGCGTCTCGGTTTGCAGCACATGCTGTTTGTCGAAATCCGCTTGCAGGCCGGTGAACCCGGCGGCGTAGGCGTCAATTGCCGCCGTGGCATCCGCATACAGTCGGCGTTGGGTCTCGTCAGTCAGCTGGCCGTCAAGAGTTGCCAGCGCAGATTGAGCTTCCTTGTACCGCTCCGAGAATTTGCCCACGATCGCGGGATCGCCCTCGATCAGATATTTGAAGGCATCCAGGCGCATCAGGAGCAGGGCGCGGCGAACCTGGTCGACCTGGTGGGCCGTTTCGCTTGAACCTGTTCGTTCCGCAGCGGTGCTCAATCTGTCGAGCAGGTCAAGCGCAAGTGGACCCTCTACGTCGAGGACTTTCGCCTGAATGTTGTCGCGATCGGTGATGAAGGTCGATATCTGACTGAGTGTCGAGCGGTACTGTTCGACATCCGACTTGATCTGTGACAGGATCTCGACGCGTTTTGGATTCGTGATCTCAACGTCGGCCTGAGTCAGGGTCTTGTCGTACTCGACCATCGCGGCCTGGTACGCGTCCAGGTGCACCTGCTGATGATCATTGATGTACTTTGTGGCTGCCAGGCGCGCTGACAGCACCTCGGCGGCGATGTCATTGGCGATCTGACGATCGACGGCCAGGTTTTCGGTCAGGTCGTCGATCGTGGCGTTGACCCGGTTGAGTTGCGTCAGCGTGAACAGACCGATTCCGATCATCACGAGAAACGCGATGACAAACGCCGCCAGGATCTTGGTTCCGACTTTGAGATTGTTGAACGCTGTCATTGAGTGAAACTCTCTTGATCGGAACGTCGTGTCGGCTGATGGCCGCACAACGCTCCGCCTGTTATCTGTATCGAGCGCGCCTGTCGCGTGGCCCGGTGCCTGGCACACAAAGGCACGGCCCGAAGTCTAGGCTACCGATCTATCGCTGGCCGTTCAATAAGCGGTGAGTGAATCGTCGGTTAAGAATCCATGGATTCCGCAGGGCCGGCCTGGAGTCACCCTTGCGCTGGCGAATCTGGGCGGCACAGCGGTCAGAGCGGGTCGGATTCTCGCAATTGCGTGGTCTGAACACCTGATCTAGGATGGCTGACGCAGATGCTCGCTTACACAACCCTTCTCCAATTTGAGGCCGATTACGTCGATCTACTCGGGGTCGTGGCCGAGTGGCTGGCCGGCCGGACTGATCGGTCGTGGGATGCTCATCAGGTGCTCGAGGCCGAGGTCTGGCAGTACCCGCGGATCGAAGTCCGAACGGCTCGGGCCGGTGGACCGGATGCAAGGGTGTGGGGTTTGCAGGTCAACAGCCGTGATCCCCGCATCCCGTCGCGCGATTGGCGCCTTGAGTTGACCTTGCGTGACCTTGGGCAGGGCGGGGCGCATGCCACAGTGGCTGTCCATGCCCTCGACGCAGAACGCCCGGGCCGGTCCGCGCCGGTCCCTTTTTCGCAACCCACGCTCGTGCGCGCATTGCTCGAGCACGGGCGACCGGCTCCTCACACGCCGGGGCTGCATCCGGTTGCGATCGATACCGAAGCGGACGCCCAGAACCTGGTGGAGCGCATCGCCGCTCCCGATCGGGCGCACAGCATCGTGGTCATCTGTCGCGGAGAGGTGGCGCTCGACGTGCCGGCCCTGCAGGCCGCGCTCGTCGGCATGGCCGAAGTCGTTGAGCTTCGGCCGGTGCTGCCTCAGGATGTCGGGGCGATCCTGAAGCCAGCGGCCGCGGTGCCGCCACCGGCTCGCGCCATTCACCTTCCGCCGCGCGCCGCGACCTCCCCAGCACGCAACCCGGCGCCGTACCGCGAACAGCGCCTGATGCTCGCCGTCGAAGCGCGTAGCATAGCGGACAGCGTGCTCACGTTCGGCGCGCCGCGGGTGTTGGCCGAACATGTAACCATCGAGCGGATGCGGCACGCGAACTTGGGAACGGCCTCGAACAGGGGTGCCGAGGGCCAGGTTTGAACGTACTGCGTTCCGTCGAACGACGTCAGGTGCATATGGATTTCACGCTCGACACCGCCAGGACCGAAGACCTGCTTCCAGAACTCAGGGCGGCGATCGTCTCGCTTTGTATCTCGGCGCATCAAGAAGACAGCTTCAACGAGTTGTTCGCACACATCCCCACAGGCGGTCGACACTTTCTGAGCTACCTGGGCAGTCGTTTGATCGGCCATGCTGTGGTGACAACCCGATGGGCCCAACCCGATGGACTTCTCGTCCTTCGCACGGCCTATGTGGACGCTGTCTCTGTGGCGCCGGACGCACAGGGTCGAGGGTACGGCAGCCGATTGATGCGTTTCCTGGCGGCGGGCATTTCGGACTACGAAATTGCCTGTCTCGAGTCTGATCGGCCGGCGTTCTACTGTCGCCTTGGATGGGAGGAATGGCGCGGCCCGTTGGCGGGTCGAAGGGGAGACATGCTGGTGCCCACGCCGGAGCAGAAGGGTGTGATGATCTTGCGACTCCCGCTTACGCCGGCCCTCGATCTCGATCGCGGTCTAAGTATCGAGCATCAGGGTGGGCGCATCTGGTGAGTTGGTTCCCCACATGAGATCGCGCACCAACTGCGACTGTATCGTCGTCACCTTCCATTCAGACACTGACCGACGGGTTGTAGAGGTTCAACGACAACTCGGCCCCATCGGCCGTAGACTCCCTTCACAGCACCCCTTACCCGAAGAGGAGAACATGGATCGTCAGTTGCTGACTTCTGGTGGCAGAGTCCTGAGTGAGGCCGGCGTGGTCTTCCTCTTGGTAGCCATACTTGTCGGCGTCATCGGCTACGCGAGACAGTGGAGCACGTCGCGGGAGTTCAGCGATGCATTCTTTATTGCGGGGAGCCTTGTGATCATCGCCGGTGCATCTTCGCGAGTAGCGGCCGGCGCCAGCTGGGATATCCACCAGCGTTTTCATTCGGAGAGCATGCAAGGGCAGGGCCTTGGTGAACAAATCAACTCGATCGTGAGCGCCAGCAGCCCCTGGCGACTCGTCATCCTTGGCTTCCTGAGCGGGCTGGCGCTCATGGTGGTCTCGGTTTTGATCTCGCTGTTTCCCTGGGAGGCCATTCTGCCCAGATGATATTCCTCTAGCATTGACCCTGCTCCCGAGAAAAACTAGCACTAGGTATTCGTCTCAGCGATGACAGACGAGAGCTCGCGACCTCTGCCGATGCAGCCGCTGTCGCGTTGCGACGATCTCCTGGGCATATGGGCCTGTTAGCGCTGTGGCGGAGCCGTGCCTCTGACGCGGATAGCAGCCCGCGCGGCCAATGATCCCTGAAACAGGTCTGGATCCATGTTATCGGCGTACGCAACGATCAGTCGTCGGTCTTCCGAAAACTGCTGTCGAAGCGTTCGGGGTTGGCGAACTGATAAGCCCACACGTCGAGCTCCGGCACCGTGATGCCTCTGCCGTTCAGGTAGGTCGTGATGTCAGTTCGATGCGCCACGCCGTGATAGACGACCGACATGAACACAAGTCGTGCCTGATAGTCGAAGGTCCACCCGGGGCCTTCCTCATGCAGGTTCTGGGTCATCGAAACGTGTTGTAGCGCGCTCAACAACTGAGAACTGAGGTCGCCTTCCAGCGCTGCCAATTGTGCAAGGCCCGGGTTCTCGTCCCACCCCATAGGCATGTGAGGCGCGACGCCATGGATGCGCTTCAAGAACCCTGCCTGGGCTCGCAGGATATGGACGAACGTGGCCACGATCGAACCGTACCCACCAGCGATGTCGGCCTTGATCACATCGTCGCCGATGCTCATACATACAGAGAGGAGCTGCTGGTTGGCCCACTGGTTATAGCGCAGTAACTCGGTCACCGTCGGTTCTGGATCGATTGCCATCTGATCATTCCTCCAGGCAGGCAGTTGCTCGAATGATGGACCGGAACAGGTAGCCGCAGACCGGGTAAGTGACCCGGCAACGACACCCAATGCACAACCTCCACCATAATCTCTCAATAGGGCGGGTTGCGACCTATTTGGATGTGCGAGCACAACATGTCGTTGATTCTGGCACCAGATGCCGTGGATTGCACAGATTTCGCGGAAGTCGGTCGGTTGGCGAGCGGACGGTGTGGCCTTTGGTTCCTTCAACGCCATCTGCGGCCTGACAACTCGCCCGTGCAAACAATCCGAGGGATAGCGCCAGGCGGGGCGAACATCTGGTCTATAATCCCGGGTCAGAGTAGGACTGAGGTGATGCACCCGATGCGGTGCGGGGTCAGTGCCGCCGGAATATACGATGGAGCAATGACGATGGCGACTCTCCACCTGATGGTCGGGCTGCCGTGTTCGGGGAAGACGACGCTCGCCCGAGAGCTTGAACATACGTACGCGGCGCTTCGGTTGAACGCGGATGAGTGGCAACTGCGCCTCTTTGGTCAGGATGCAGCCGAACCCGAGCACGACGTCCGGCACTCAGCCATCGAAGCCATGCTGTGGGAGATCGCCAGCCGGGCGCTCGCGCTGGGGACGAATGTGATTCTGGATTTCGGTTTCTGGGCGAGGGAAGAGCGCGAGGATTTTCGCTCGCGCGCCAGAGAAATCGGGGCGAGCAGCGAGATTCATTATCTGGATGTGGCGCCCGATGAGTTGCTTCGACGACTGGCCCAACGAAATGCGGAACGTTCATCGACAGCCTTCTTCATTCCTGAAGAGATGATGCGACCCTGGATGAGGTTCTTCCAGAAACCCACACCCGACGAACTCGATCGACGAGACTGACTGAGCGTCGAGGCCCGTAGCCTGCCGACGTGATCGAAACCTGACCTCGTGGAGGAACGAAGATGGCGAAACGATTGCGGGTCACTTTGGAAATCGGACCGAAGGGTAAGAGGTTCGTGGCGGTCGCCCCAGACTGGCCCGGGCTCGAACGCGGGGCCAGGACCGAAGAGGCCGCTCTCGAAAGCCTCCGGGCCTATGTCACCCGCTATCTTCCGATCGCCAAACTGGCGGGTATGAAGGCCGAGTACGACGACATCGCCGGTCACCGCGTGGTCGAGCGATATCCTGGATCGGGTTCGACAGACTTCTGGGGGATCTCGTTCGCCTACTCGACCATCGATCAGCGCCCCCTCTCTGACAACGACCTTGAACGAGAGCTTGCCCTAATGAAGGCCTGTTGGAAGTTCTTTGACAACGTCCGTTCGCGCGTGTCGGCTGAGATGGCGCTGGGGCCACGCGGGGGCGGCCGTGATCGGGATCGGATCGTGCGCCACACCCTGGCTGCCGAACTGGATTGGGCCAGAAAGGTCGGCGTCAACTCCTCATGGGAAGCGGTGCAGACCGACAAAGGATTAGCCGCACATCGCAAGGCCTATTGCGATGGGATCCGGCTTTGTCACGCTGAGGGTCGGTTGGCTCGCAAGTGGCCGCTTCGCTATCTTGTTCGACATACGGCGTTCCACACGCTTGACCACGCCTGGGAGATGGAGGACAAAGACCTGACCGGTAAGCCGGTCGCGTGAAGTCGGTTGCATGTTGCGGTGCTCGAGATCACCACGAGTGTATGGATGCGGCCATGCATCATTTGAATAAGGCAATCGAATAGCCGGTTTTATCCTGACCTTACCGACGCAAGATTTGAATCGTGTTAGGGTAGCGTCAGTGAGGGACATCGCACCAGAGAGGGTGCGAAACTCTCCACCGATCAACTCGCGCTTCGATCACCACCCTGGCCAGGCAAGTCCGGCCAGGAATCAGCCTACGCCAGTAGGCTGTTTTTAATTGGGCAATCCGGGGCGAGTTGATCGCGGACGGCAACCGGTCGTATTCGAAGGAAGTGAACATGAACGGGTTCAAGAATCTGAAGGTTGGTACCAAGATCATCGCCGGATACCTCATCGCCCTGGCGCTGATGGTTGTCGTCGGAGGCGTGGCGATGGTGCGCCTCTCCGAAGTAGGCACCACCGTCGCGGACCTGACGGACAACCTGGCCGTTGACCGCCAGATCGGCAACGATATGGTGGCCGACATCCTGCTGACACGTTTCTACGCCAACAAGTACATCACGTCTCAAACTGCCTCCGATCTTGATCGATATCGCGAGGAGTCAGGCAAACTTCAGGCTTTGATCATCCAGGCAGCGCAGGACATCACTCAAGCCGAACGGGCGGCGCTGCTCGAGAGCATCGACACCGACATGAAGGCGTACACCACGGCGTTCGATGAGGTGACAGGCCTGATCAACAGGCGTGCTGCCGTTCGCGCCGAAGTGCTGGATGTGCAGGCAACCCTGGCACAGGAAACGCTCAACACATTGAGCGATAGCGCCTTCGCGGCGGATGACCTGAGTGCCGTCCAACAGGCCGGGCTGGCCCAACAGGGCCTGCAACGCATGCGCGTGAACATGTTGAAATACCTGGAGGCCGGGGATACGCAATGGAGCCTCAGGTTCGATGAGCGCTACCAGGAGACGCTGACCGCCTTCGACGCGCTGGAGCAGGATCTGCAGGACCCGACCCGGCGCCAGCTGGCGACAGACGCCCGCGTCGCGGTTGAAGCCTACGCCAAGGCTTTTCAGGGCCTCAACAGCGACTACGACACGCAGCTCAACCTGCAGAATCAGCAACTCGACGTGCTCGGGCCGCAGATCCGTGAAAATGCGTCAGCGATCGTCGAGAGCGTCGGTGACGACTTCGACGCCCTCTCTGTGTCGACAAACACGCTCCTGACCGAGACGAGCCTGGTCCTGATCGCTGTCATGGTCGTCGCCGCGGCGCTGGGCCTGGGCCTTGGCTTCTTCATCTCACGCGGCATCACAAGGCCATTGCAGACTGTAACGGCGATGGCGCAGCACGTGGCAGATCGTGATCTGCACAATCTTGTCATCGAGTTGCAGGCGCTGGCACAAGGCGATCTCACCCGGCGGGTGTCGATCGAGGCCAGTGAGATCGAGGTCTCGTCAGGTGACGAAGTCGGCCGGATGGCGAGTGCGTTCAACACCATCGTGGCCCGGCTCCAGGAGGCCGGCCTCGCCTTCAGCGAAATGACCACGCGGCTCGGAACCGCCATCGACCAGGTCGCGGGGAGTGCTATGAGCGTCAGCGCCGCGTCCACACAACTGGCCGACGCAGCCGCCCAGTCCGGGCAGGCGACATCGCAGATCGCGGCGACCGTGCAACAGGTGGCGCGTGGCACCACTCAGCAAACCGAGGCCATCACCAAGACCGCGGGATCGATGGAGCAGATGAAACGCGCCATCGACGGCGTGGCCAGCGGCGCACAGGAGCAGGGTACGGCCGTCACCCGCGCGGCCTCGCTCACGGCCCAACTCTCGACCACAATCCAGCAGGTCACGGGCAACGTCGACGCTGTCTCGCGTGACTCGGCCACCGCCGCCAGCGCGGCCCGTGACGGAGCGCGCAAGGTCGAGGACACCGTCCAGGGCATGAACACCATCCGCGTCAAGGTCGGCGCCTCGGCTCAAAAGGTTCAGGAGATGAGCCGACACTCTGACCAGATCGGCGTGATCGTCGAAACGATCGATGAGATCGCGTCGCAGACCAACCTGCTCGCGCTCAACGCCGCGATCGAGGCGGCGCGCGCCGGTGAACACGGGCGCGGCTTCGCGGTGGTGGCTGACGAGGTCCGCAAGCTGGCCGAGCGCGCCTCGACCGCAACCAAGGAGATCGGCGGCCTGATCCGTGGCATTCAGGCGACCGTGTCCGAGGCGATGCGGGCGATGGATGAAGGCGGCCAGGAGGTCGAACACGGCACGCGGCGGGCGGCAGAAGCCGGGCAGGCCCTGGCCGACATTCTGCACGCAGCTGAAGCTGTGAAGGAACAGGCCGAGGCGGCCCGCCAGACCGCGCAACGGATGGAGATGCTGTCGGGCGAAATGGTCACGGCCACTGACTCGGTCAGCGCCGTGGTCGAGGAAAACACTGCAGCGACCGAAGAGATGGCGACCGGTTCGGTATCGGTGATGCAGGCCATCGAGAACATCGCCTCGGTGAGCGAGGAGAACTCGGCCGCCGTCGAGGAGGTCTCGGCATCGGCGGAGGAGATGAGTGCCCAGGTGGAAGAAGTCACCGCGTCGGCTCAATCGCTCGCCCAGATGGCGCAATCCCTCCAGCAGGTGGTCTCGCAGTTCAAGCTGGCCGACACGGGTCGTAACGTCGGTGTCTCGCCGACGCCCGCCGTGGCGGTGCATGTGAAGAAACGCGCCAATCCAATCGCCGTCTGACGGTCCCGCACAACGCTCAAACAGCACAAGGGACGGGCCGACTCATCGTCGGCCCGTCCCTTGTCGTTCGAGGGCGGCCCGATCGGGTCCCATCGTCTGTCGATGTCTGCGTTGTGACGCCAGGCTGCGTTGCCGCGACGAACCTGTCTGCCTTGCTTCGCGCGCTATTCTGCAAGGGCTGCGATCTCAGCGGCGCAGATGGACCCCGTTCCGGCCGGTGTGCCCGCCGAGCTGACCAGTCGTCCGATGAGGTCGGGGCTGCTCCAGTGTTCGCGATCGATGAATCCGAGTTGATAAGAGTCAGGGTCGGCCAGGTAGCACCAATCTTGACCGTAGATGATGACGGGCTGCGCCAGGGGGAGTTCATACCAGGGTCGCGCCTCGCGCAGAGTCGCGGGATAGCGGCCCTCACGAGCGCGAAAGGCCTCAATCGCCTGTACTGCCTGTGCTGCTCGCTGATCGGTGAGCAGACGATAGTCGACGCGTTGGGCCATGAGATACACGGTCATCACAAGAGCCGGTATGCCCACGGCGCAGGCTGTTGCGATCAGACGCTGGTCGGGTAGGGTCGCGATGAGCACAGCCCCTGAGGCCAGCACGGCCAGCATGGGCAGGATGAGCCACAACCAGTTCAGCGGATCATAGGTTCGGTCCCACACCAACAGCCAGTACAGGAAGTGCAACGCCCAGATCAACAGGAGCCCGCTCAAGCCGCCACTCAGCCAGGTCAGGTAAGGACGTGCCGCCACCGTGGCGCGCGGCTCAACGCGCTGACGCAAGCTGATCTGCAGGAGCATGCTTGCCGTCATCAGCGCTGCGGGGACGATCCACCAGGCAAAGCCGGGCAGGGGCCCGGCGGCAGATTGAGCCTGATGATCGCCAGTGAAGTAACTCGACAGTCCAGGCAACGCCAACACCATCCATAGCCCTGAGCCCAACGCCACCCAGACCCACGGGCTCAGATGCTGCACCGCAAACACGAGGGCGGGCGCCAACGCGGCGGCGGCCACGATGGCAACACCGATCAGCACTCCCAATCCGCCGCCGCCCAGGAGTACAACGGCTTGCCAGCCCAGCAGAGCCATTAACAGGGCCAGCAGTCCCAGCGCCCATCGCGGGAATGGTCGGGTCATGGTGGTCGCCCTCCTCGCGGCACGGTTGCCGGCTTCGCTGCCTATCGGCGAGGCCCTCGCCTCATGAAGTGATGAATCGCCGGTCTCGGTGGCCTGGCCTCATCCACGGCGTCGTGGATGAGCACTTCAGAATAGGCACCGCCGTCACAGGCTGTCAATAGTCCCGGGATCCCGTGCCCAGACAAGTGCCGCTTCACGCTTCACTGTAAGCGCATGATCACCGAAACACGCCGGAGACGCGACCGGGCGCTCGCGCCATCGATATCCCGACCTGTCTGCATGATCGATATCCTTGTTGCCGCCTCGAGCGTTGGGCAGGCGACGTGTGACGCACGGCACGGAACCCATTGACCGGCGACGATATAGTTACCCTGCTTCATGCGGAGGCGAGCCCGTTTGGGTTCCACCGTTCTTCGTCCTGCCAACCTGTTCCTGCCAGTCACAACCGAACACTCCGACGCAACCCGCTTGCCCATGCCCGACGGGTGCTCAAGACAGGTGATTGCGTCAACCTCACTTCGCTATCGTGCAGGGCGTGCTGTCCGCGCGATCGAGATCCGGCAGGAGGTATGGCGATGCAGACGACTCGGTTGTATCAGATCTGCGGCGTGTTCAGCGTGGTGGGGGCCCTCGTCTTTTCCGTTCACATTGTTCTGAGGTCGGTGCTCACTGCGGGTGTGGATCCCGTCGTCTCAGCTCAAGGCCCCTTCTGGATCACGGTCAACGCGCTCGGCGCCTCAGGCGCGCTGATGGTGTTGATCGGGCTTCCTGCAGTCTATGCAGGAAGAGTCGCAAGGGCGGGATGGGTCGGTTTGATCGGAACGATCCTGCTCGGCATGTCCTGGATCTTCTTTGGTGTCTTCTTGAGCCTGTATGCGATCTTGATCCTGCCGTGGCTGGCCACTGACGCGCCAGATCTCGTTGCCGCAACTGCCCCTCAGCCGACCCTGTTCGTCGTCGCCTTCGTTCTGGGCCTTGGCGCGTGGCTCGCGGGCGCCGGGCTGCTGGCCGTGCCTTTCTTGCGGAGGCGTCTGAGTCCACGTTGGATAGGCTATCTGTTGCCGTTCTCGGCTATTTGGATGCTGGTCGAAACTTTCGTCATCGCGCCTGGTGGTCCCGCCAGTAACCTGGCGGTCAATCTTCTTTCGAACCTCGGACCGATCCTGTTGGTGGTCGCTATCGGGTACCTGGGCTTTCGCTTGGCGTCCGAACCCTCGGTTTCGCGCATAACCCACGGGTGAGGCCACCCTGTGTGGTCGGCCACCGCTTTGGCCCAAAGTGCGGCAGGCTGCGATCGGCGCATGTGCTTCCTCAAATGTGGGCGATCCGACGGCCGCGCCCTCTGGCCTCAGAAGGTCAGAGTGAGAGACTCGCCGGTGTAGATCGTGACCTGTTCGAATCGGGCGCGGGTCGCGTCTGATGCCTCATGCAAAACCGCGCGGATCTCGATCTCCGAACGCATCCCTGTAAAGCGGCCCGATCGTGATCCGATGGTCAGTGATCGCTCGTGGTCGTTCCAGCGCAGCGGCATCCAGGCTCGCTCGCCGACCTCGTAGTCATACCCATCGCCCGCATCGTCGTACAGGTCAAAGGCGACATCGGAACCGGGATAGACATGCAACTCCAGCGGGGCATCAGGTCTGTCATTCACGTGCTGTCGCACAGGCCCCATCGGGATGATTGAACCCGCCCGGACATAGAGCGGCAGGACATCCAGCGGTGCGTTGGCCGATATCGTCTGCCCGCCCGACAAACGCTCACCGGTCCAGAAGTCCACCCAATCGGCGCCTTCGGGCAAATACACAGGGCGCGTCTGGCTACCTGGCTCAGGGGATGTTGAGCGCGATGTATTCACCCAGGGTTGGGTGACCGGGCAGACGAGCAGCGCGGGCCCAAACATGTATTGATCGCCGACGTGGTGCGTCTCAGGGTCCTGTCGGAAATCGAATGGCAACGCGCGCATGGGTGTGTAATTGCGGTGTGTTGTCCAACCGGCTATGGAGTAGATGTAAGGCAGCAGCTGGTAACGCAGGTTTAGGAACCGGACCAGGGCCTCGTACGTCGGCTCGCCCGGTTCGCCGAAGCGCCAGATCTCCCGCGGCGTGTCAGTGCCATGTGCGCGGAACATCGGCAGGAAGCTGGCGTACTGAAACCACCGGACGTACAGCTCGCGATACCCCGGGTCGGCCACACCAGCGTCGAAATCGCCATTCCAGAACCACAGGTCCGGCTTGCGGTGCACGAAGAACGCGCCGATGTCCGTGGTCCAGTAGGGCAGGCCCGTCATGCAGAAGTTGAGGCCGTCGGCGACCTGGCGGCGCAACGTCTCCCACGAGGC
Source organism: uncultured Anaerolineales bacterium (assembly GCA_964480865.1). GTDB lineage: Bacteria > Chloroflexota > Anaerolineae > Anaerolineales > UBA6663 > UBA6663. The sequence goes on from CAYZRP010000001.1 coordinate 25,897, forward strand.
AGAGACGTCGCCCGACCAGGTGACTGTGGCGTAGCGCTGCTGGCCCAGATACGCCGAGCGCGTCAGGTTCACCACGCGCTTGGCGTCTGTCGCCTGGCGCTGACCCGTGTACATCGCTTCAGCGTGGTGGAGCGAGTAGGCATTGATCAGCTCCGGGTCCAGGTAACGCCTGGCCTCGTCGGTGTTGATCCGCATGCGCTCCTCTGGCTCAGGCTTGACCGAGCCCTTCCAGTCCGATTCGAAGGGCTCGGTGCAATCACACCACCACGCATCGATGCCGTGTGCAAAGAGACCGTCGTGCGCCTGTTTCCAGTAACAGGCGCGGGCAGCAGGGTTGAACGCGTTGTACGTGGCCTGATTGCCGAGCAGCAGACCTCGTTCTTTGAGCTCACGCCAGTTGTCTCCGCCCGACTGCAAAATCGGCCAGATCGAGATCATCAGGCTCGCTCCAAGCGCGTGCAGATCGGTCATCATCCGGTCAGGGTCGGGGAAGCGTTCGGGATCCAGCGACTTCTGGCCCCACAGATCGCCCGGCCACGACTTCCAGTCGAGCACAATGCAATCCAGCGGCAGCGCCCTCGCTCGATATTCGCGGACGATCTCGATCAGCTCGGCCTGGCTGGCATAGCGCTCTTTGGACTGGATGTAGCCGTACGCCCACCTGGGCAGCAACGGCACTTCACCGGTGAGATGTCGCACCTGCGCCACGATGTCGTCCAACTCCGGTCCGACGACAAAGAAGTAGTCGAGTTCGTCGTCGACATCGCTCCAGATGTATGAACCGTAGGCGTCGTCGTGAAAGGTCATTAACGAGCAACTGTTGAAGCAGACGCCGTAGCCGCGTGTCGAGACCAGCACCGGGACGACGGCCTTCATGTTCTGTTGGTACAGGTATTGATGCTGGCCGCGGAGGTTGAACATGCCTTCTTCGTGCGAGCCCAAACCAAAAAGGGCTTCATCAGGCGCCCAATCGAACGCGAGCTTCGTGTGGAACGCCTGCCGATCCACGACCGTGCGCACAGCCAGGGCCTCCACGCGCAGCCCGTCAGCATTATCGCGGTGCTCGACTACGGCGGCGTCATCGAAGCGAGAGACAATGACGTCGATCGGCTCGAGCACCTTGCCCCCGCGCGCAGGCTCGCGCGTGAGCAAACAACCCTGGTGATCGAAATAGCTGAAGGCTTCTGTTCGAGAATCGATGACGATCTTGAGCCGGTCAGTCGTGAAGATGAGATGGCCAGCTGACTCGCGTACGTCAAATCGGGTGGCGGGATCCGGCTCCGCGATGACCAGGGGCCCGGCGTCGTTGCAGAAATCCGATGTCGGGCGGTAGCGAATGCGGATGGTCTGAGCTGTGTAAGGGCTGAGCTCCAGAAAGCCTCGAGTGGTTTCGATCGTCAAGGCGCGAGCGGTGAGTACATACGTCACGATAGGCATAGGGTCTCAAGTAACGGCCTCGCTCGCGCAACCCGGGCGGTGTCGCGGGCGAGGCGTACAGATCAAGTCCTTCAGCGCGCAAACTGTGGCAGCCAGCGCGCCTGAGCCGCAAACATCTCGTCGACGAGCGCATGGATCTGGTCGAGGCTGCAGGCCGCCGCGGTCAGCGGGTCCAGCAGCACGGCATGATGTACGGCGTCGCGGTCTCCACGCAGAGCCCCCAGCACCGCCAGTTCCTGGACATGGATGTTGGTGCGGTTGAGGGCGGCGAGCTGGGGCGGCAGTGCGCCGACCACCACGCCCTGCACGCCGTTTCGATCCACAAGACAGGGCACCTCGACGCAACATCCAGGAGGCAGGTTCGTGATGTGGCCGCGATTGGGCAGGTTGCCGTTGATCTTGATCGGCACGTTCGTTTCGATGGCTTCTAGGATGGCTGCGCCATACTCGTGCGTGCGCGCGGCGCCGAGTGTTCGAGTCCCGTCGATCAAGGCCTGGAAGTCACGGTCCGCGTGCGCTTCGCGTTCAAGGCAGTGCCGCAGATAGCCACCGGTGCGCCCGAAATCGAACCAGCCGTCTTCGGCATTCTTGAAGCGGGGAGCCAGTTCGTCGAGCACCTGACGCCCTGTCTTGCGAAAGTAAGGCAGGTACTCGCTGGCGTGACCGCTGGATTCGGTGACGAAGTACCCGAAATGTCGCATCAGCTCGCCGCGCACCGGCTCCTGCCCGAAGATATCCTCGCGTTGGAGGGCCGCGCGGATCAAGGGATAGAGGTCCTGCTCCCCACGCCTGAACTCGAGAAAGAAGGCCTGGTGGTTGATGCCGGCGCAAACGAATGAGACCTCGTCGATCGGCACGTCGATCCAGCGCGCCAGCATTTCGGAGGTTCCCTGCACGCTGTGGCACAGGCCGACGTGTGGTCGACCGGAGCCATCCGCGATCGCCCAACAATTGATGGCCATCGGGTTGACGTAGTTGAGGAGCAGCGCGTGCGGCGCGAGGGCGTCAAGCTCGTGACACAGATCCAGAAGCACCGGGATGGTTCGCAGCCCGCGAAAGACCCCGCCCGGGCCGAGCGTATCGCCGACGCATTGCTCCACGCCATATTTGCGCGGGATCTCGATATCGAGCGCATACGCGTCAAGGCCGCCCTGCTGAAAGGTCGTGATGACGTAGCGGGCGTCGCGGATGGCTTCGCGACGATCGAGCGTGGCGGAGACGCGAGCCGCGAGGCCGCGCCGCGCCACAAGGGCCTCAACAAGGCGCCGGCTGCGCTCGAGGCGTTTCGGGTCGACGTCCATCAACGCAAGTTCTGCATCCTGCAGCGCAGGCGTGAGCAGGATGTCGTTGCACAGATTGCGGGTGAAGACCAGACTGCCGGCGCCGATCAGGGCGATCTTGATCATGGGCAGATCCTTTCTGGCTCGTCGCGGGTCAGGTCCGAAGACCGCTGGCTATGGCCTAACCCTTGATGGCACCGGAGTAGGCGCCGCCGATGACGTAGCGCTGCGCGACGAGGAACACAATGGCAACCGGCACGACCATGACGAGCCCGAGCAGGGCAGCTTCAGCCTGCTGATAACCGACGAAAACCCCCGGGCTGGGATTGAAGCCCGGCCGGAGGGCGGATGTGGCCGTGACGAACTGTTGGATCCCGACGGGCAGGTTGAACAACCTGTCGTTGTTCAGCAACACGTATGGTCCGAAGAAGTTGTTCCAGTTCGTGTTGAAGTTGATGAAGGCCAACAGGCCGAGCAGCGGCGCCGCCAGCGGCAGGGCCACGTGCCGGAAGAGTTGAAACTCCGAACACCCGTCGACCCGGGCCGCGTCGAGCAACTCAGGCGGCAGGCTGGAAGCATAGTAGATGTAGGTCAGATAGGTGCCGAACGGAAAGAACGCGGCCGGCAGGATCACGGACCACTCGGTGTTGACCAGCCGGAACAGGTTGAGCTCCAGGAACAGCGGGAGCACCAGCGCCGACGGCGGCAGCAGCATGGTGATGAGCGTCAACCAGAGCAGCAGCCGACGGCCCGGAAAGCGCGCCGTCGCCAGGATGTACCCGGCCGGGATGCAGGTCGCCAGGCCAAGCGCCAACGACCAGGCCGCGTACTTGATCGAGTTTCCCAGCCAGAGCAGCACCTCGCCCTTCTGGAAAGCGAAGATTCGGTCCCAGGCCAGAGCGATGCGCTCGAGGGAGCCGAAAGCCAGAGGGCTCAGCGTGTTCAGATCTGGTGCGCTCTTGGTGGTGGCCAGGATCAGCCAGAGCAGTGGCACGCAGAAGTAGACGGCGAACAACAGCAGGACTCCCCAGCGCAGAAAGAACCCGAGGACGCCAGTCTCTCCAGTCGTTCGGGCCCAGGCTCGCTGCCAGCGCTGGGCAGCGTTCAGCGATCGATGGGCTGGATTCCTGTTGGTCATGTTGCGGTTCCTCTCTCAGTTCTCGATCCTGAAGAAGCCCGTCCAGCGGATGATCAGGTACGCGGCGGCCAATCCAATCGCCAGCATCAAGAGCGAGAGCGCGGAGGCGGCGCCGAAGTTGCCGAGTTCGAACGCGAAGGCGTAAGCCAGCTGGTTGGGCGACCAGACCGGCGGGACCGTCGCGCCCACGCCGGTGTTGGCGCTGGCCCCCAGGATCTGGGGCTCCACGAACAACTGCACATTGCCGGCGAAGACGAGAATGAACTGATAGATGATGTACGGGCTGATCAGTGGCAGTTTGATGTGCCACATCTTCTGCCAGCCGCTGCAGCCGTCGATGGTCGCGGCCTCCAGCATCTCGGTCGGGATGCCTTCGAGCGCGCCGTACTGAATGGCGATCCACATGCCGGCGCCTGAGAAGAAGCCGACAACCGTGAAGACCACCGGAAGGCTGCCGGGATAGACGACATCTCTGAGGAAGGTCGCGCCGGATCCCTGCAACAGGAATCGGAAGGGGCTGATGCTCGGATCAAACATGAAGATCAAGACGAGCACCAGCACCGGCCCTGTGACGGCGCCCGGGATAAAGAAGAGCGTGCGTAAAACTGTGGCCGGCAGTCCGGGCCGCATCTGCAGCAACAGGGCCAGGAGGATGACGAGGGCGATGCCTAGAGGCACCGAGATCACCAGAAAGATGCCGATGTTCGTGAGGACATCGACAAACCGGAAGTCCGAAAAGGCCAACAGGTAGTTCTTGAACCCCGCCGCGAAGTAAAGCGGGACGCCTGTGCTGAAGTCTGAGAAGCTGATCAACAGCGCGTAGAGCCCCGGCCCGAGGCCGAAGGCCAGCATCGCCACAAGATACGGAAGCACAAACACATACGCGGTCAGATGCCTGCGCCAGCGGCTCCCGCGCGCCGGGCGCGATCCCGCCGTTGCAAGCGAGGCAAAGGGGGCTGTCGGGTTGGCCACACGCAGATCCTTTCCGCTGTTCGGGTTGAAACGGACGCCGGGCGGGGCGCATGTCGGTGTCGTCCACCGGACATGCGCCCCGCAGACATCGGCTCCGGCGTGACGTTACTTGGTGACGTCCACCTGGTAACCCTGCGCCTGGGCCAGCGGGGAGAGCTGGTCGGCGATGTCGGGCAACACGGACTCGATCGTCTTCCCGTCTTTGAGCGCCGACTGCACGACCAGGCTGAACGGCGCGATCAGGTCAAAGCGAGGCCACTTGTCAAGCGGCGTGATCAGACCCGATGCCTCCTGATAGACCGGGAACGGATCGCTGGCGAACAGGGCGTTGCTGGCGACCGCCTGTTGCCACAGGTTCTGGATCGGCTTATAGGCCGGGTAGTTCGTGGTGCCTTTCCAGAAGTCGGGGGAGGTGGTGACCCACTGGATGAAGTCCACGGCCAGCCGCGGGTTCTTGGTGTGATTGGACACCATCCAGGCCGAACCACCCATCGCCGGCGTCTGAGCCTGGGCATCGTCGGCCCACTTCAGCGGCGCGGCGACACCGAGTTGATGCTCAGCGGTCTTGTACCACGAGCTGGCTTCGTTGCCGCCGAAGACGCCGAACATCCAGGCCGGGCCGGGCATCGCCAGCAACTTGTTGCTGGAGACGATGTTGGCGAAGTCGGCGCTGAAGTAGTCGGTGGTGAAGAGCGTCTTGTTGGCGATCATGTGGTCAACGAGTTGAGCCGCGCGGATGCAGCGTGGATCCGTCATGTCGATCTTGAGCTCGGAGTCGTTGACCAGCTCATGCGACGGGCAGCCGCTGGCGTCGAAGTAGCTGACGAACGTCCAGCCATCGCCAAACGTCCCCAGGTAATAGCCGGGGTGCTCAGCCGCGACCTTGTCGCTGAGCGCCTGGTATTCCTCGAACGTGGTTGGTACGCTGTAGCCGAACTCGTCCATGAGCGGCTGGTTGTAGTACAGCACGAACATGGCCAGGTCGTAGCGCAGGCAGTAGACCTTGTCGCCGAACTGGCAGCCCGCCATCCCATCGTAGCCTGCGAGCACATCCGCCGGCACCCACGGGGTCAGGTCGAGCGGGAGGTGATGGGCAGCGTCAGACACCCGGGCGACGATGCGGGGCTCAGCGAAGACGACGTCCGGCCACCCCTGATCGGTGTTGTTGAACAACAGGGTCTTGGCCGGCAGTTGCTCGCGGTCGACGGTGACCGCAGTGAGCAGGCTCGCCTTGTCGGGATGAGCCGCCACGTAGGCGTCAAAGGCCGGTTGGCGGTCGGCGTCGATCCAGACCGTCACCGGAGCGTTGTCGTCGTAGGGGTCGGCGGTTGGTTCCGGCGTGACGGTGACGACCACCTGAACGGGCGTGCCTTCGACGATCTGAGTCACGACTTGAGGTGCGGATGTCACGACGATCGGCGTTTGCGCCGGCGACGCACAGGCTGACAGGATCGCGGAGATCAGGGCCAGCCCGGCCGCGGACCTCCACTTGTTTTGAGTCATGCTGCTCTCCTTTCAAAACACCAAAGGGCATAACGAAGCGTTTCGATGAGAACGCGATCCGAACACGCTTCCTGTGTTCGTGGTCACGGCCAACGCCCCCGGTTGACATCTGCCCCGATCTGTCCGCGCGAAACAAAGCGGGGAGGTCAGCCGGACGGCGGCGCCGTGCTGCCGCGAACTTTCAACTTCGGCGGAACCAGGACCTGTTCGGGCCCTCGACTCTCGCCCTTCAAATGTCGGATCAGCATCTTCCCGGCCTGGAAGCCCATGTCGTAGCTGGGCCATTCCATTCCGGTAAGCGGCGGAGTGACGAGGTCGCTCTCGTCGCCGATGGCAATATCCAGAACTGAACAGTCGTCGGGCACCTTGCGCCCGGCTTCTTGCAAGGCCGTGATGGCGCCGACCGAAAGCGTGTTGTGCACCGTGACGATCGCGGTGAGCCGGGCATCTTCGGCGAGCAGGCTGCGCGCCGACCAGTAGCCGCGCTTGATCGCCAGGTCGCTTTCGCGATAGAGCGGGCGGATCTGGAATTGCCGGGTCGCGATCTGAAAGCCGAGGAGGGCGCGCCGCGCGCCACCCAGTTCCTGAGCGCGCCACTCCTGCGGAAAGGTCACGAAGCCGATATGGCGGTGACCCAACCCCACAAGGTAGGCGTAAGCGTCGAGGATGGCTTTTTCGATGTCGAAATCGATGAACGTCAGGCCGCGATTGTTGGCCGCGCGTCCGATCATCACAAACGGGTAATCCTGCTCGCGCAAGAACTCGACGCGCCAGTCATGCAGCGCAATCTGCATCAGGACCAGGCCATCTGCGTCCGCGCCACGACACAGTTTCTTCAGCCCTGGAGGCGTCAGGGCGCCAGTGGCCAGGCTGAAGTAGTACCCCTCATCCGCGGCGCCCTGCGCGATCCCGGTGATGAAGTTCAGTTCGATCAGGTTGGAGACCAGGCGCGGGTTCGACAACGGGTAGTGCAACACGATCGTCCGTGTCCGACCTGACGCCAGGCGCTGTGCCTGCAGGTGCGGCACGTAACCCAACTCGTCGATCACCTGGAGCACCTTCTGCCGGGTGTCTTCCGCGACGTTGTTTTTGCCGTTGATGACGCGCGACACGGTCATCTGCGACACGCCGGCTTTTCGGGCGACATCTTCGAGAGTGGTGGGCACGTCTCACCCGCTGTTGTGTTAGCGCTAACTGATAACGCTAACATATCAGGGACTGATGTTAGGGGCAAGCGAAAAACGAGGTTCGACCAGACAAAATGACCCGGTGGGGTGGCCCTGAAAGGGGAAGCCGTCTCTGGAGCCAGTTGTCGGGCCCTTCGCGCGACCAGCGCAGGCCCGTACCCACCACGGCCGTGGGCACCGACAGGCCAGCGATCGCGCCGACGGGTCGATGCCCACGCCCTCATTCAAGAGAGGCCGGGATGACTTGGTTTCTTAGGGCAGAGCCGACAATCGATCGGCGGCGGCCTGAGCCGGTGACCAGAAGAACCCCAGGCCGGATGGATCCCCCGCAGGATCCCAGACACGGGCATGCGGGTACTGAAGGACATTCTGGTATTCGTCCCTGGCGTCGTCCAACCGGTCAAGACGCTCCAGCGCCTGGCCCTTCACGAAATGGCAGGCGGCGACATCGTTCAGGACTCCGCGCTTCAAGATCTCGTTCAGTTCAGCTTTGTTTCCGGGTTGGCCCGTGAGAGGGGCCGGCTGGCCATCCAGGCTGAGTGACTGTTGATCACGAAGCGCCTGGCCCTCGAACGCGTCAATGCACTCCTCGGCCACGGCAATTGCGTCCACGTATCTGGCGTCGTCCAGGAAGACCCAGGCACAGCTGGTCAGTTGGGCATTCCTCGGCAAGGACAACGCAGTCAGAGGGCAATCTGCCGACGAAATCTCCGCCGGCGTCGATGAAGCCTGGACTTCTGTCGCCGTCATGGCCATGACGGAAGTCGTAGCGATGACTTCCGTGGGAACGTTCGTCGGACCTGGCGCCTCGGTGCCCGCAAGGGCTGCCGGCAGCGGCCCGTCCGTTGGCTGGGCCATCGGTGTCGTTGCAGACGTCGAGGCAGCGGGTTGCGCGCCAATCGTCCAGCCCGCGATCGAGATGGGTCTGCCCTGCAGCCCCACCACAAGCAGGAAACACAAGACCGCCGAGATCGTCAGAAAGCGGAGCAATCCGATAATGGTCGGGTTGCGGGACATGGCCAAAAGGAATTCCCACATGTTGGCCCTGCCTGTGCGGTTTCGCTTCGGTGTGGTAGCCATTTTGTTCCCCCCTTCATGTGTTGGCTGATTCAGTCGATTGCCACGGTCGGTTCGGTGGGGTAACCGGTTTGCCACCGAAATTGGTCCGTTTGACCTGAACCGTGTTGTCGGGCTTGGCCGAGTCCCAGACTGTCAATGGTGAATGGATCCAATGAAAGGCTCAAGATGATTGACCCGGCCGTTGATGTGCCTACACTGTAAAGAGTGTTGCCACAGCGGATCAATCAACACTTTGGTGACGGGTCAAGATAGTCAATCAATTGATTGACAACATCCGACCAGGGGGTGCGGCATGGGTGACGATGATCAGGCCTCTTCGACCCTTGGGGATCTCATCCGCATCACCCGCGAAGAAACGCGGATGACCAACGGCAAACGTTGGACCCAGGATGAGCTCGCCAGCCGGGTCTTCACCAGCAAACAGTGGATCAGCCGCGTTGAGAGCGGGAAGGTGCTGCCTGCGTTCGAGCTGCTAATTCGGCTTCACGCGGTTCTGGCGGAAAACGCGGCCGGCGAACCGAGACTGCCCCTGGCCGTCTGGCTCCTCAAATGGCTGGAAGCGCAGATACCGGTGAACGAAAACTTTGCCGACCAGACTCGGCTGGAAATACAGGCCGCCATGGATCAGGCGGCCGGGGCGCTCGGTCGCCCGTTCTTCAATCGGCGGCCGAAGAAGATCCGCACCCTGTCCGACTTTCCACATGCTTTTCAGCCGTTGACGATCATTTGTGGCGACAGGCGCGAAGATCCACCCCGAACCCGAGGCGATGTCTTCGCCTATTCGGTCTCGATCGTGGACCTGACCTACCTGCTCGAACTCGGCTTGCGCGGCGACTCGGCGACCATCAAGTCTGACAAGCTCTTTGCCTGGATGGATGATGAGCGGCTGGAGCGGGAGTTCGGGAACACGAACCTCCTTGTCGTGGGTTCGCCTTCTGTGAATCTGGCCGCCCGGCGGATCAACACTCAGGCCGTGTTTCAGTTCGCTTTCGATCAAGAGATCAAGGCGTGGGAAAGGCAGTTGCGCAACACAAAGGAGTTGAACGATCGCCAATACCTGCGCAAATTCTGGCAGATCGCGCGGAACAGCGAGTGGGCCCGGGATCCTGAAGCGCTGGGTCTTGACAACCTGATCGCCGGGGACGAAGAAGACAGTCTCGCTTCACGCGAGCGAGCGAAAAAAGTCGCCAGAATGGCGAAGGAGTTGCTCAAAGGCAACAAAGCCGCGTACTGGATGAACAGGTTTCGGAAGCCCGGGTTTCTCGACCCCGTCGACGGCGTCGTGCATGGCCTGTACACGCGGGAGGACAATGACTTCGGTTTGATCTCCCTTGCCAGAAACCCGTTCAGCAAGAACAAGGACTTTGTCTGCATTTTCGTCGCCGGGATCCATGGCCCCGGAACCGCTCACGCGTTGCGGCTCCTTGGCGGACAGGAGCACTTCGAGAACCATCCTTTTGGTGGGGTCATCGAAGTGGAGTTGGATCTCTTCAATAAAGATGTTCCCAATCGTTTCGAGAATGTCCATTGGGAATGGCAAACGGGGAAATACACGCCTGCTTCATTGTCATCCGCTGTCGATCACGCGATGCGCCAGGCTCCCGCTCACCCGGAGGCCCTGTTCTCGTCATGGAGCGATGAAGAGCGCAGTGGCTACTTGCGATTCGTGCGCGACCTGACGGGGGCGGGCACCATGAGCTAACGAGGTGGGTGCCGACCGCTGCTCCAACACACAGCTAGCGGCACACCCGCTACCGCAATCAATTCTTGACTGCGGGCTTGAACCTCCATCGCCGAGCGAAACAGACTGCCTCTGCCCCGCGGTCCTCTGCGCCCGGTTGGTCGTGCCTTTGCACTCGTATGCGCACCGCCAGGCTGCTGATGGACGCTGGCACTGCCCAGTTGGGTCGAATAGCTGGCGGAGTTGCCGACAATAGCTGCCGTCAATCTGGACGTGATGGCCCCGACCCGCATATTGGCCAGCATGAGCAGAGCCCCTGTCTTGCGGACCAGCCGGGTGCGCTTCTCGGCAGAGGAGGCGCGGCCCCCAGATCCACGCCGCCCGTGTGCGCCACGCTGCCGACCAGGTCCGGATCGCGCATCACTTCTCTGACGATGCGCGGAGGCACGCCATTACTCCTATGCCGACCGGTGCGCATCAACGCAACGTGGTTCTCCCAGGCCTGACTCGCCTGATCGCGAGTGAGGAGGCCGCCGAGATTCTGGTTCCTCGCAGACGACGGTCTGTGGGTATCAATAGCGGATTGCGGCATTTCGGGCCCGATGCGGGCTCGAGCCACTCGAATCGTCGATTTTGGTTGCCTGCTGCTGTCGATTCAGCCATCTGCCGTTCGTCTTAATGCTGAAACACGCGCCAATCCGGGCGCAGGAGAGATAGATACGATGGCTCGCATCTTTGTGCTCAACCACGTCAGCCTTGATGGCGTCATGCAGGCGCCCTCTAGCCCCGAAGAAGATCCGCGCAACGGTTTCGCCCACGGCGGCTGGGCGATGCCGCGCGGCGCGATGCTCGGCCTTGACGCACGGCCGCCGGAGACGGTGGGCGGTCTGCTCTTTGGCCGCCACACCTACGAGAGTTTCTACGCCTACTGGCCCAAACAGACCGACAACCCGTTCACGGGCCTGCTCAACACGATGCCGAAGTTCGTGGCTTCGCGCACGCTGGCGGACCCGCTCCCCTGGCAGAACTCGACCCTGCTGCAGGGTGACGCTGGTACGGCAGTCGCGACGCTCAAGGCACGCATCGAACGCGACCTGCTCATCATGGGCAGCGGTGACCTGATCCGCTCGCTCACGGCGCGCGGCCTGATCGACGCCTACATTCTGATGATCCACCCGATCGTGCTGGGCTCAGGCCAGACCCTCTTCGGCGTGGGCGGTCCGCGCGTCGAGCTTACCTTGAAAGAGACACGTCCGGCCGCCGGCGGCGTCATCATAGCGACCTATGAGCGGGCCGGGGACTGAGTTGACTACAATCGATGTGAGCGATCTTGACAGGAGCCGATCATGACGAACCGATACCTTCTCAGCATCATCCAGCCCGACGGCGATCCACCGCCGCCCGAAGTGTTTGAGCCGATCATGGCGGCGGTGAGCGCCTTCAACGCCGAACTGCGCGCCTCAGGCTCCTGGGTCTTCGTCGGCGCGCTGCACCCGGCGAGCACGGCCACGGTTGTGCGCTCGAAGGACGGCCAGGCGTTGCTCACCGACGGGCCATACGTCGAGGCCAAAGAACACGTCGGCGGCCTGGTCGTCGTCGCGGCCGATGATCTGGATCAAGCGCTGGTCTGGGCGCGCAAGCTCAGTCAGGCGACCACGCTTCCGATTGAAGTTCGCCCATTTGCGGAGTGATGGCCTCTTCGCTTCACAGCCCACCTTCAGTCGCTGAGATCGAACGCATCTTCCGCGAAGAGCGCGGGAGATGCGTCTCGGTGCTCATCCGCTCGTTCGGCGACATCGCTCTGGCCGAAGAGGCCGTGCAGGATGCGTTCGTGGCGGCGTTGACGCATTGGCCGACGACGGGGGTGCCGCCGAGCCCACCCGGTTGGATCATCACGACCGCGCGGCGCCGCGCCATCGATCATCTGCGCCGCGAAGCGTCGCGCGCCGATCGACACGCGCAGGCTGCGCTCGACCCGGCGCTGCTTACGCCTCCCGAGGATGACGACATGGCCGTGCCTGACGAGCGCCTGCGACTCATCTTCACCTGCTGCCATCCGGCTCTGGACCCGGCCGTTCAGGTCGCGCTCACACTCCAATTGGTGGGCGGCCTGAACGCGGCCGAGATCGCGCGCGCCTTCGTCGTTCCCGAAGCGACGCTGGCGCAGCGCCTGGTGCGGGCCAAGCGCAAGATCCAGGCGGCCCGCATTCCATATCGTGTGCCTGAGGCCGCCGAACTGCCCGCGCGGTTGAGCACGGTGCTGGCCGTGGTCTATTTGATCTTCAATGAAGGCTATGCGGCCAGCGCCGGGGATCGACTGATCCGTAGCGAACTCTGTCTGGAGGCGGTCCGCCTGGGCCGCGTTCTCGCCGAACTGCTCCCGGCCGAACCTGAGGTGCTTGGATTGTTGGCTCTGATGCTCCTGAGCGAATCGCGCAGCGCCGCGCGCACGGCACCGGACGGCGATCTTATTCGACTGGCTGATCAGGATCGAAGCCGTTGGGATCGGAGCCTGATCGTGGAGGGCCAGACCCTGGTGCGCATGTGCCTGCGGATCAATCGGCCCGGGCCTTACCAGATCCAGGCCGCGATCCAGGCGGTGCACAGCGATGCCGCGACTGCCGCAGCCACCGACTGGCGCCAGATCGTGCAGCTCTATGACCTGTTGTTCGCGCTGACGCCGGGGCCGATCGTCGCGCTCAATCGAGCGGTCGCCGTGGCCGAAGTGGATGGGCCGGAGACGGCGCTGGGGTTGCTCGATTCGCTCGCGCTCGATTCCTACTATCTTTATCACGCCGTCCGCGCCGATCTGCTCAACCGACTGGGTCGGGCTGCGGAGGCCAGCGATGCGTACGCCGCTGCGGCGGCTCTCACGGCGAACCTTGTCGAACGCGACTTCCTCGAACGGGGCAGGGAAGCTTTGAGCGAGCCTTGACGGCTGGCCCGAGCCCCTGTGAGAACGACAACACGTCCACCCACAGCGAACAACAGCTTCGCGCCCGGTTGTCCCGCATCCTTTCACCGCTCATTGCCTCGGTTGCCACTCGTTGTTTGTCTCCCTACTCTCGCGTGACTCCCCTATGACCGCTGGCACTGGAGCATGTGACCGTCCCCCGGCCATACTGGCGCGATAAATCATTCCAAAGGAGACCAACAAAGATGGAACGATGGAGCCTCGCTGCCTTACACCTGCTTGCGCTGGGGATCGGCGTCGCCGGCATCTGGTCCCGGCGCACGGCGCTGCGGGGCACCCTGGATGCCGCCGGCATCACCCGCGTCCTGGCGGCCGACAATCTATGGGCCATCGCCGCGATCCTGTGGTTGGCGACCGGTCTGTTGCGAGCCTTTGGCGGCTACGAGAAAGGCGCGACCTACTATCTGGGCAACGCCCTTTTCATCGCCAAGATGGCGGCTTTCATCCTGATCTGGATCCTTGAGGTCTGGCCGATGGTGACCTTCATCCGCTGGCGCGTCGCGATCGGCCGCCATGAGACGCCCGACACGCGCCATGCCGCCACGTTCGCGACGATCTCGCTGGCTCAGACGGTGTTGGTGGTCGCGATGGTGATCGCCGCGACAGGCATGGCGCGCGGCTACGGGTTTGGCTTTTGATGCTGGTGGATCCATCCGATCGATTCGGTCGAGGCAGGGATGTGTGCACCATGATCGTGAGAACAGCTCAACCCGAGGATGTGGCGGCGTTGACGGCTCTCTGGCACGACGGCTGGCAGGACGCGCATGGCTCCCTCCTGCCGGCCAAACTGGCACGGCACCGCACACCCGATAGCTTTCGGGATCGACTGGTCAGGGTCCTGGGCGATGTGCGAGTCGTCGGTCCTATCGGCGATCCTGCCGGTCTATTCATTGTGCATGATGATGAGCTCAATCAGCTCTACGTGTCGGAACGAGCGCGTGGCAAGGGCGTGGCCGCGGCGTTGCTCGCGGACGCCGAGGCTCGCATCGCCGCCCGCGCTTATGAAACGGCCTGGTTGGCCTGTGCCATCGGCAACGATCGCGCAGCACGCTTCTATGAGAAACACGGCTGGCGGCGGGTGGGGATTACGACGATCCGGCTCGACACGCCCGACGGCACGATCCCGCTGGAGGTGTGGCGGTACGAAAAACAGGTGCTCTCCGACACCTGACCGTCCAGGTCTCCGGGGAAGGGCGGGATCGTGGCGCCGTGTAGACGACGCCTGATGAAGGCACGTGGCTCGATTGGGCCTCAAGCGCCTATGGATTGAACTGTCGCATGGCCCAGCGACACCCGTTGATGTAGCTCTGTTCAGCCAATGCCGCGTTCGATGGGAGCCCGACTGCCGAACCATTGAGAGTCAAGCCGGCGATCGTCTGTATCCCACTGGTCGGGCAGCCAGGCGCGGTTCTCGAGACAGGTGTTGAGCCGCTCGGTGTGCTGCCGTTCAAGGTCTTGCGCGATAGTATTGGGCGCATGAGAGCACGCATGAAGCTTGGGCCGGGCGAGCCCGAAGTCGCTGCCTGGAACGTGATCGGGATAACCGAGCTGATCGCGCGGGTCTTGCCGAGTTCGTCGGATAACGTCGCGCGCGTTCTGGCGGTCGATGGCCGCAGCGGTGGCGGCAAATCCACGTTGGCGCGACGCATCGGTCAGGCGATCCCGCGCTCGGTGGTGGTGCATACGGACGACGTCGCCTGGCATCATTCGTTCTTCGATTGGCAGGAACTGATGATCGACGGGATCTTGAAGCCCATCGCGAGCGGGCAGGGGGTGGCCTACCGGCCGTCGGCCTGGGAGTCGCGCGGTCGACCGGGCGCGATCGAAGTGCAGGCCGATGCGCCCGTCGTGATTGTCGAAGGCGTCGGTGCGAGCCGGATAGAGTTCACTCCGTGGCTGACCGAGTCGATCTGGATCCAGTCGGATCTGGTGGAAGCTGAACGCCGCGGTCTGGAACGCGACGGAGGCACGGCTGAGGCGAAGCGCTTCTGGGATGAGTGGATGGCCGCCGAGTTCGAGTTCCTCAAGAGGCAGAAGCCCTGGCGCCGCGCCCGCGTCATCGTCAACGGAACACCGACGCAGCCGCATGACAGCGAGCGTGAGGTCGTCGTGGCCGCCTGAGAGTGGGTCAAAGCCGATTCCGGCCATTGCGCCGATATCGTGTCAGCAACAGGTGATGGCCCAGGACGTCGTTCAGTTCGAGCGCGACAAAACTGTCGACGCGGAGGCGATCAAAGCCCCACGCAAAGCGCCTTGATTGCGGCGCGCTGTTTAGCGGTGTCGGCGGCATCAAGGCTGTTTATCTCGACTGAACCACGCGAAGCACGCGCATGCTTCTCTCGCGATCGGTGACGCACCGGTCTGCCGCTCTTGAGGCACGAGTGTCTGACTTGTCCGTCGCCGGTCCGGGGTGCCGACCCCTCGCAACCCTGTCGCAAGCGACAAAGGGCCGCGTCAGCGGAGCGTCGTATCAGGAGGCGGGTCGATAGGTTCATCGCGCCAGGTCGATGGTCAGGCAGACCTCATCATGACAACAAAAGCTCACAACGAGATAGGACCTGTGTTGACGCAGGGCGTGTTCCTGGCCAACAACGTCGTGTCGTTGGTGTACATCGTTGCGCATCAAGGCCGATCTCCGCTGTCCGGTTACACACCAGATTGGTAGGGCGCTGGCTGCACCCGATGGGCGAGTCCCTTCAAGCCTATAGGGCGCGCGCGGCCCGGGAACTCTTTCCGATCGACGGCATGCTCCTCTCTGACGGCATGTGGCGGGTTGATGAACGGCAGCCTGATTGGCGGCCGACTTTCGCGTTTGCCGTTCATCAGGGCGATGCCTGACGGGTTGGTGGTGCCAACCCGAACACGGACAAGGGTCACGCCGGCCACAACTTGACCCGACTTCAACGCGCGGATCAGAGACAACCAGCCGCCAGGGCCTTATTCGCAGGTCACTTGCCCGCCGCGACACGCGAGGCAATCCAATCGACGGTGCCTGTCGAATGTAGTGGGAGCAGCAAGGTCAGTTGCTTTCCGTCGGGTCGCATCACGTACAGGCCGGTGGTGCTGATGAACGCCACCCACTGTCCGTCAATGGATTGAGCAGCGAATAGCCCTGTCAGGCCGAGATCGGTCACGGGCTGAGCTCGATCGGGCTTGTCCAACGCGATGGTCCACCAGGTGGAGGGAACGTTATGGGCTTCAGGCCTGACAGGCGGGACGAGGGCCGGGAGCATACGGGCCGGGCCACGATGCGCCCCTGCGGCAGTCGCCGGCGCGCTGAAGAGCATCTGGTTCGGCGCAGCATCGCCGGTCGAAAGAAGCAGCGGCGCATCCACCACGGCGAAGCCGTCGCCGCCTGACAGGTGTGTTGCCGGTGCGGTTCTGTCTGGCTGATAGTAAAGCCCGGTGTCCCGCGTCGCGTCCGGCGAGACTCCGACGAAGGCAAGTGCATCGCCGGTGAGCCGCGGCCAGTAGCCGTCAGGCACTCGAACGACCGTTGCGCCGGTAGCTACGTCGAGTTGCTCGATCTGGTATCCATAGACGGGTAGCGCTCCCTCGGTGCTGATCGAACGAACCAGCCGGCTATAGATCACGGCGCGGCCATCCTCACTCCAATCGGGCGCAAACAGAGACTCCTGGGGGGATTGCCGCTGAAGCAGCGGGCGCAAGGGTTCACCGGCGACCGTGGTGAGCCAGAGCTCGGTGTAGCCGAACTGCACGTTGCCCGGCTCCGGGCGCGGCGCCAGGGCCACAACCACGTCGCGGCCGTTTGGGGCAACGGCGGCTGCGTTGACCCATTCCTGCCCGGAATCGGTCGGCGTGTAAATCGTGGCGATGTCCCCGGTCGTCAGGTCCAGGGCCCACACGCCGGCGTCGAACTGAGCAACGACCAGACTTCCCGAGAGGCCCAGCCCCGCCCACGGGACTTCCGCCACTGGATATGCTTCCGCCTGAGTGGGCTGAGTGGTTGGCGTCGCAACGAGGACCGGCGCCTCACAGGCCGTCAGCCCCGCAGCCACCGCCGCCAATCCAACAAGCCATCGCATGGCGTCAGTATAATGTCGTCGTGTCATTTGGCTCTCATTGTCTCGGGCCCAAGATCCCTTGCTCTTCGATCGACGCGCAGGCACTGGCTCAGAGTGCCACAGTGTGCGTGACGCAGACCGCCTTCTATCGGGCCGATCGACGTCGGTCAGCCAGACCCATGCGATCGTCAACAGATTGCACGCACACAACCTATGCCCCAGACCATACCTGAAGGATTGGATCGGCGGCGACCTCGGCAGAGAATGGCTGGCCGTCGCCAACCGGCGGAGTGCGTGAGACGCGGATGCCACGCGTGACTCCACAACAGTCTACGGGTCGTCACTTCCCCCGCCGCGCGTGGCTTTTGCTGCTGGCGCTGATCGCGGTTGTGGTGTGGCAACTCGCCTCGCAGGCGGGGGCTTCATCAACATGGCTCGATGCCTATCCGTCGCCAGGCAGCACGCTGCCTCAGCCACCGGCTCAGGTGATTCTGGCCTTCGATGATCCGCTCGACCGGACGCTCAGTCGCATTGACGTCTCCGACAGCCAGGGCCAGCGACGGGATGCCGCCGATTATGGCCTCGATCCCCTCGACCCGGCCCGACTGACGGTCTCCTTGCGCGCCCTACCAGCCGGGGACTACACAGTGACCTGGCGGGCCATCTCAGCCCTGAGTGGTGCCGTCAACGCTGGATCGTATCGCTTTCGTGTGGGCGGCAGCCTCGCCGCGTCGAACGACCCACTGGAAGATAAGCCGGTCTTCACAACCAATCTGCGTCCACTCGTCGACTTCGGACGGCTGTTGAGCCTGCTGGGCGCCGTCGTCGTGTTCGGCGGCACTGTCGCGGCATGGTGGACCTTGCGCGGTGACGCGATGCTGCGCTGGACCGCCCAACTCGATCGAGCATTCGTGCTCCTGGTCGTCGGCCAGATCCTGGTGGGCTTCGCATTGGCGATGGCCTCACTCGGCTGCGTCGCGTCAGCTGAATGCGTGATCAGGATCGACACGTGGCTGATGGACACTCCCGCCGGTTTGTTGTGGATGGCGCAGACCGTGCTCGCGCTGGCCTTTCTGGTGGCGGCTCGTTCCCAGGAAAGTCACAGCATCGGCGCCCTTCGCCTCGGCTTGAGCGCTGCCCTGGCGGCTGTAATGTTTAGTTGGGGCGCTCCCGACGGCGTTGACGTCACCCTCCGAATAGTGCATGGCTGGGCCATGTCGATCGGCCTCGGACTCCTGATCCTGTGCGTCGCGCGTCCGGCTCGATCGCCGCAAACCGCTGACAGCGCGGTCACGGATCTGGCTCGACCGCTCAGCCTCGGCGCCCTGGCCGCACTGGCTTTGACCGGCGGAGGGCTCCTTTGGCGGGCCATCGGGGCTTCTTCCGCAGGATGGGTATCGAGCAACGCCACGCTCCTGATCCTCGAGCTATGTGTTGTGGTCGGGGCAGGCGTGCTCGCGGTGATTCGACGACGCTCTGTCGAGGATGGCACCGTCACGCGCTGGATCGGGTGGCTGGGCATCGTTGCCGTAGGCCTGGGGTTCCTCACCACATGGAGCCTCGGATCGGGCTTTCAAGCCGGCGTCGGGCATCCAGCGCAGCGCGTCGCGCTTGAGTCTCCAACCGGGGCCCAGGGTGCCGAATTCGAGGCCGTCGCCTCGTTGCATCCCGCGCGAGCCGGTGCCAATACCTTCCAATTGCGCTTGCTGTCTCCGCTAAATGCCGCGCCGGACACGTTGACGATGACGCTCGTGGCGCACACTGCCGCCAACACAACATCACAGCGGGTGACCTTAGTCAAGGTGGCCCCGGATCGCTATGAGCTTCGCCTCAATCTCGTCGCCGGCGATTATCAGTTGCGGGCGACCTCGTTGGCGAATGATGCTGCGATGGCAGGCACCGGCATGTTGACGGTGGATCCGATCCGCGTGGCAGCTTTCTCGGGTCCAGTGGCCAGCACGTTGAGTCCCTGGCTCATACTGGTCCTGATCCCGCTCGTCGGGTTCGCCGTACCCTTGAGCGTCGATCGACTGGCACCCGCACACCGGATCTACAAAGTCGTCGGGCGTGTGCTGGGCCTGGCCTGCGCGGTGAGTCTCTGCATATGGCTCTGGCAGTGGCAGAACCGACCCCGACCGATTCGGGCGGCCGAACTGGAGAACCCGCTGCCGTACAGTGAGGCTACTGTCGCAGCCGGCCGCGATGTCTACGCGGTGACTTGTCTGGAGTGCCACGGACCGGATGGGGCGGGTGATGGTCCACTCGCGCGTACGTTGAACCAGCCGCCGATCGATCTCCGCATTCACGCTCAGCCCGGGGTGCACAGCGATGGCACGCTGTTCCTGTGGATCACACAGGGGATCCCGGGGACGCCGATGCCGGCGTTCGCGACTGCGCTGAGCGAGAACCAGCGTTGGCAACTGGTCCATTACCTGCGCCACCTGGCGAGAGCAGGCTCGATGCAACAGCCTTGAATGGTGATCGCGGGCGAGTCGAAGTCCCATCTGGGGCTCACTGGTGAAATATCGCTCTAGATTGCCTTCACGTGCACGCACCTTTTCAAAGATGACTGGGATCAGACCGGACACTCGAGATCGCTCTGGAAACAGGGCTATGTCACAGTCAAGGGGAATCGATGAGCACTCAGATCATGGCGGAACTCGCTAACCGTTATCGTCAGAATCAGGAGAGCCTGTTCGATCTCGTTGGTGATTTGACTGACGCCCAGATCGCGTGGACACCAAATGCCACCACGCCGTCTGTGGGCTTTCATGTCTGGCACATGGCACGATGGGCGGACTATCTACAAGAACTATTCAACGGATCCGGAAGCCAGATTTGGGAAGTTGAGGGACTCGCGGCCCGATGGAATCTGGTTTCGCACAGTCTGGGGTATGCCCAGACGGGTATGGAGATGGATCAGGCGAGTGCCATGGCTCTTCGGCTGCCAGTGAAAGAAACCCTCCTCGACTATGTAGGTCGCACCTTCACAGCCGCTCAGCAGGCTGTAGCCACGCTCCGAGATGAAGATTTCTTCGCCGTCTATGAGTTTTACCACGGCGAGAACTGGCATGATGGCTGTATCGGACCCATCGTTGTGACGTGGATGACTCACGATAATCGGCATCTGGGGATGATTGAGTGTCTGATTGGCCTTCAAGGAAAGGCGGGTAGCGCGGACGCGTAACCTCAGTGGCTTTGTGAGCAACAGCCCCCGGATTCTCCGCCATCGATGAACGATTCGCGTCGGGACCTCGACCAACCCGGCAAGGTCACGGTCAAACGATCAGGTCCGGACCGAGGCAACGCCTGTGACGTGGCAGGAATAGGCAGGGCGCTGCTCACACATGTGTACCTGGTCTTCTTCGGAAGGCTCGTGCCGTATTCCGAGGGTCATCGGGGCCGAATCCCAGGAGGGCTCCTCCTGTAACCTGGTCAGTCACGGCTTCCGGTGCCGGTCTGTCGTCGTCTCGGACACTCACCACAAGCCGCTGGCGTGCGATCTCCTTGAAGACGCCGGGATCGCCGCTTCTTCTCGAAGAGCCTCACGTCGGTGGAACACGGACGTCGTGAGCCCTGTCCGTCCGCCTACCAGCATGCGCTGTCGATCACGGGCGGCCGGGCCGACACCGGATTGTTCGTGAGGGATTCGTATGAGCACGATTACGCAGGCCCACGCGCGGTGGGGCTGCACGACCCGCTAATCGATCGAGCCGGCACACGACTCATACCGGACGACATCGGCTCAAGGACATTCTCGACTTGCGCGAACGCATCGAGCTCTGATCCGCAACCCCTGGACGTTCAAGCAGGCCTCGCCCGAGAACGGCCGACCCGCCCGGCCGCCGATTCGACTCTTCGTCTGACCAACCTTCGCCAACCACCTGATGCCTTAGGCTCCTCTACACTGGATCAGAAGGAAAAGGCCATGCCGGGTCCCCGTCATGGACCTGGTTGGACGATGCCGAAACAGAGGAGCGCGCGGGTCATCATGAAGCAACAGAGCGGTAATCGGTTCGAACGGTGGCTCGGCGCTGATGTTGACGGTGGAGTTTCACTGCGGGAGGAGCGGACAGGGCGCTGGATCTATGCCGGAGTCCTGGGCCTGCTGATGCTCAGCCTCGTCTGGGGTCCCGCCCATCCGATCTCCTCACGCTTTGCACTGGTGTGGTACCTGGGGCTCAGCGTCATGCTCGTGCCATTGAGCTGGATCCTTGCGCACGTGGTGGACGACCGCCGGTCGCTGGCGAGCTGGAGTGCATCCATCGGGGCGCTCCTCGCTGGAGTTGTGATCCTGGTTGGCCTGGGGCAGGTCAGGATGGGCGACGCGTTCGGGGTGACGGGACCGTTGGGTCTCTGGCTCGTCAGCGTGGTGTTGTTTGGCCTGGCCCAGGTCCTGGTCGTCCGGCAGTGGCAGGCCTTCGGCGCTCACGTGCGCGATCTCCTGGCAACGCCCTTTGGGGCGCGCGAGCCGGCACCCGTCACCCACGTGATGGTCAACGTGACGACACCCCATCCGCCGACCGCCGGCCGGCGCCAGCCCAGTCATGACGAGGTACCGGAGAGGCGAGACGTCGCCTGACCTGATCAGACATGCCCCGGAAGGACGACCAGAGACCCTCCCTATCGTCCGAGCGGGCCTGATGGGTAAGGCTACGAACCAAGTTCCCTTTGAGGGACTCTCCGACCGATACCGGTGCTCACACGCGCTCTGGTCTGCGTGACCTCAACCTGACCTTGTCAGATAGCCCGTTTCGCACGTGCGACAATTCCTGTCTGGCATTCGCGCGGAGCGTCGAAACGCGAAGCCGGCCAAGAGCGTCGACCACTCCTTCAGCAGGCGGTGCCTCCTGGCTGCCGTCGAATCTCAGCTTGCGCCGTCCGGGAACCTGCCTGACCATGGCCTCCACGATGATCCTTCAAACTGACAGGCTTGTCCTCCGTCGTCAGGTCATTGAAGATCTGGACGACCTGTGGTCGCTGTATGGCGATCCTGACATCACCCGGTTCATACCGGATGCGCCACGTTCACGCGAGGAAGCGCGCGAGGAGCTCGAGTGGCACATGCACGGGCATCCACGGAATCCACAGCTCGGGTTATGGGCGACGATTCACAAGCCGTCGGGGGCCTTCATCGGGCGCTGCGGGTTGCTTCCCTGGGCGATTGAGGGCCAGCCTGAAGTGGAAGTAGCCTACACCATCGCTCGAGCCTATTGGGGACAGGGCCTGGCGACGGAGGCGGCGCACGCCATTCTTCGCCATGGATTTGACAGCTTGAGGCTGACACGCCTCATCTGTCTGATCGACCCCGACAACATTGCCTCGCAGAGAGTCGCCGAGAAAATCGGCATGCACTTTGAGAAACGGGTGGCTGAATACGAAGGCGACGGCACGCCTTTCTTCGTCTATTCCGCCATGAGCCCTTCGACACGCACAGGCGCTCGATGAGCCACACCCCACGATCCAGTTGCGTTCTTCAAGGCGAGCCGACTGACGCAAGGTAGCATGCCGTGCAGCGGGGGCGCCGATGAGCTTCGACGTTACGCGGTATGCTCAGCTTCCCTCGGGTTGCCCAGAACCACCCGGTTTATCGCAGGAGCGCGAACGCCGACCTCTACCTACCGGACAGACACGTGCGAAAACGCGCAGTGACCGCCCGGGCCCACCGCGAGCCCGATCGCACCTGTGAGGTAAGCGTCATCCCGGTCCGTCCACTGCAGCTCGGCTTGATCATCGATGGACACGCGCACGGTCGGGCCGGAGACCTGTATGCGCAAGGAATACGAACGCCCATGGCTCCAGGCGAACGGCCTCTGAGCAACCGCGTGATAGCCGCCGGCGTTCTTGAGGATGCCCAGTGTCCCGGCTGCAATGAGGCCCACGGCATATGAGCGGCGTGCCCCCTGGACCCGCACCAGGCCGACATGCTGATCGCCCACCTGCGGTTGTAGGACGACCTGAAGCGTCAGGTCGCGCCAGTCGGGGTCGCCCAGATAGGTCTCACTCCAGCCCGGGCCGCTTCCATGGTAGGCGCCGTCGGCCAGCCGCCAGAAGCCGCGTAAGAACGTCCAACCGCTGATGGCGCCGTACTCGGGTCGTTCGCGCGAGAAGTCTGTCGAGAACGACGGCGAGCCAGACCAATCCACGTGATCCAGAAGCAAAGGCCCGCTCCACGCTTCGCCGGTGTTGCGCAGCGTCAGGCCCACCTCGGTCAGCAGGACGTTGTCGAGCGTCGGGACCTGAAACGACACGGTCTGCCAGAGCCCGGGCGTCAGCCGCTCGCCAGCGACCGGATGGTCGCGGTCGGCAAACGCGTCGTGGACGTACAGCGCGGCGTGAAGATCAGGCGGCGCGTTCAGCGGGACCCTGACCCGCGCCGTCACCGTTTGTCCGGGATAGATCTTGGGCGAGAAGCTTGCGCCGTAGTAATTGGCGCTCAACTCTTTCGGCCGATACAACGTTCGCACAGAGAGGCGGGCCTCGCCCTTTTTCTTCAAGTCGCGGATCGTGGCCTGCAGCGCCCCGCGGCCTACGGCGTCCTCGGCAGGCACACGGCGCACATCAAGGACCTCGGCCAGACGCGCCTGGGCCTTGAAGCCCTGCAGCGAGCCAGGGTAGTCGAAGTGATAGCGCGGCAGGGCGGGCGGCTCAGGCGCACCGACGATCCGGGCGCCGACGCGGGCCAGGGCATCGGCACAGGCCGGGATGCTCCAGAGGTTGCGGCTGCCGGCCAGGCTCGCCGCGACCAGCTCGTCGTTCATCGCCGCGCGCCAGTGAGACCCGATCCCGTCCAGGCCAACAGCCGTGCCCAAAATCGCGCCCACGTTTCCAGCATTACAGTCGGTGTCCCAGCCGGCGTTTGTCGCGATCCGAATGCCGCGCGCGAAATCACCGCCGCTGTAGAGCAAGGCCAGCGCCACCACGCCCGCGTTGGGGATGACGTGCACGACCCCGCCGTAGCGGTCATAGCCGAACCCGGCGGTCAGCATCGCATATGCCGAACGCCAGTCGTCCGGCGCTCCACGATGGTGCGCAACCACAGCGTTGACGACGCGCGCATACGTGCTTGTGGCCGGGATCAGGGCGAGGCCGGCCTCGATCAGGGCGGCCGGATCAGGCGTGTCGAACGCGCGGCTGACCATGCCCGCGATGAAGCGCGCGCCCAATACGGCCTCACCATCGTGCGTCACGCGACTGGCGCGCTCGGCAAGGTCGGCCGCGATCTCCGGACGCCCGGGAGCCACCAGGCCGAAGAGGTCGCTGAAGATCTGGCCGCCGATTTGCTCGGCGAGTGTCTGACCGTTGAGAGCCATCGATCCGCTCAGCGGCGCGCGGATGCCCGCGGCCAGGTTCGCGTAGGCGGTGTGCTCGGTCGAGACGCCATAGCCGCCCCACCAGAACGTGCCACGCCCATCGGCGATTTCGTTGAGCAGCGTCTCGCCGAATTGCTCGGACGTGACGGCCGCGCCATGTCGCTCGAGGGCACGCAGGAGCACCAGCGGCACCGAGGTGTCGTCGTCGGGCTTGAAGATCGTCCCAGGCGGCAGCGGCAGGAAATCCACGACCTCACCGAGGTTGGCCGCGATCTCGGCCGCCGTCCAGTTCTCCACCGGAGCACCGAGCCGCACGCCGATACACTTGCCGAGCCACCCGGCGTAGACACTGTCGCGATAGTTGAAGGAAAGCATCGTCAGAGGTTGTCCCTATAGGGTCGCTCACGAACGGCAGACGGCTGGCCGCGGACCTCGACTGGCAGAGGCGCGAGTTGTGTCAGGCGCCAACGCCCAGGCGTCTTCGGTCCGTGGTTCGAACTCAACAGTCCCCTCAGCGTAGCGACTGTCATGAAGCGCCTGCCAGGGCGGCTGCGATCGCCGACAGCCGCACGTCTTTCACGACGGGCAGGCACAGACCGCGGCAGACGTCCAATTGCGCGCGCCACGAAGGGCTGAAAGGCGCTGAGCCCTGGGCGGCTCCGCACAGCGCTCCCACAAGCGCGGGCAGCGAGTCGGCGGATTTCGGGATCGCCAACGCGGCCAGGATGGACGACTGTACATCGCCGCTGCAGCGTTCGGTTAGGGCAAAGGCCGCCGGAAGGGTCTCGGGCGCTGCATTGCCGTAGGAATAGACGGTGTTGATCAGGCGCAGGCGGAGCGCCAGGATCAGGTCGGCCACCCCGGTGGTCTCGGCCAGACACGCCTGCGCGACGTCTTCGCCGCGCGTGATCCAGCTGTCGGCGGGGAACTCGGCCCGGCCGAGCGACAACGCCTCACCGATCGGGGATCCGTCGGCCAACGCCGCGATGGCTGCGCCCATGGCCCGCGCGGCATAGACCCCATCTTCTGCGTTCGTGACGGAAGCATCCGCCGCAGCGACCCGGGCGGCACGGGCCGGTTCACCGGCGAAGCGCAGGCCGATCGACACCGCCCGGCATGCCGCCGAGTCGTCGTAGTGCTGGGGGTTGTCGTTGCCGGTCGCTGGCGGTTCGAGGCCGCGGGCCAGATTGTCGAGCGCGGCACGCTCCGAGAAGCCGGTGAGCACTTCGCCGTCGAGTGGCAGGATCCGCTCGCGCCAGGCCTGAGCGAAGTCTGCCGCTGTGGGCTCACCCGCATGTGCGAGCAACGTCTGGGCCGCGAAGACCGCGTACTCGGTGTCATCTGTCGGGAAGGGCGCCAGCGTCTCGGGCGCGATCCGGTGTGTGAAGGGCAGAGTCAGGCGGATGACCCGTCGTTGGGCCAACTCCTGGTTGGTGCGCCACAGAAAGTCGCGGCGTTTGGCCGGAAACTGAAACGTTCGGTGGAAGTCCGCCGGAAAACTCAGGGCGTCGCCGTAAGCCAGGCCCAGCAGCGCACCATAAGCGCGGTCAGCACGGGTGAGAGTCATGAGGTCATGATCCTTCAATCGGTCAGATGCAACGTCGGGCCCAGATAGCGCAACGCGGCAACGAAGCCTGGAGTCCACACGTCCCATCCGTGCCCGCCATCGAGCACGCGCAGCTCAGCCCTGACGTTTGGGACGCGAGCGAGCCGGTTGTACGCCAGGTGCGCCTCCATGTCGATGTCGTGCAGCGCGTCCTCGGGGTTCGGGTTCTTGTACTCGTCGTCGCCGACGGCGATGAAGATGCGAACCGGTTGTCCACGCGTCGCGAAGTCGGCCAACAGCGCCGGGTAATTGAGGCGCTGGTAGATCGCGTTGACGAAGCGTTGATCAGCTTCGCCAAACGCCCCGAACTCGCGTGTGCTCGAGTCGGCCGGTGGCAGCGGCGTGTACACTGCCGGGCTGAGGACGATCGCGGCGGAGAACATCTCGGGGTATGCCAGCGCGTAGCGCAGCGCGCCATAGCCGCCCATCGAGTAGCCCCCGACGACACGGCCGGCCCGATCGGCCTGAACGGCGAAGTTCTCTTCGACGTGCGGGATCAGTTCGGTCAGCAACGCGGTCTCGACCTGCGCCCCAGGTGACTCGCCGCCGGTGTAGGCCGAGTCGACGTAGTAGCCGGCGCGCTCGCTCGACGGCGCATCGGGCATCACGGCCACGACCGGTGGAATGACGCCTTCGGCGATGAGGGCGTCGAGCTCGGGCCTGACGCGCGCCCAGCTGGCCAGGTTGTCGCCGCGGCCGTGGAGCAGATACAGCACGGGGTATCGCAGGTTTGCCGCGGGATAGCCGACCGGCAGATAGACGGCATAGCGCAACGGCCGACCCAGCGTGGCCGAGTCGAAGGCGTGCTCTTCGAGCGAGCCTTCAGGGAACGGTGTCGGTGTCGGGGTCATGGTCACGTCGCTGTCATCGATCGGCGCGGGCGGCGCGGCGCAGGCCCCGACCAGCGTCAGGAGCACCGCAACCCTCAACAGCCCACGCGTGCGCGAAATCCTCATGGCACCCGCCGAACGCTGTCGATCAAAGATCCATCGACCCAGGTCACGGCCGCGATGATCTCGTCATCGAGGCGGGGCAGCGCCGGCGGTCCACCGCAGATCGAGTCCACCTCAGCCTTGATCTCGCCTAACGTTCGCAGCGGCAGAGCGGTGCCGCGCACAGCCTCGAGCAGATCGGGCCGTCGCGGGTTGATGGCGATGCCGCGCTCGGTGACGACGACGTCGATCAACTCGCCGGGTCCGCACAACGTGGTCACGCGATCGCGCAAGACGGGGACGCGATCGCGGAACGACGGCACCGTCAGGATCGTGCACTTCGCGAACAAGGCATCCTGCCAGCCGCCGATGCCGTGGAGCAGCCAGCCGTCTGAATGCGTGACGACGTTGCCATTGAAGTCGAGATCGACCTCGGTCGCCCCCAGCACGGCGAAATCGACAAGCGAGGCAAAGTTGCCTTTGCCGTGATAGTTGTAGCTGGTGAACGGGCTGGTCGCCAGATGTCGGTCCGGGTGCTCACGCATCGAGCGCACGCCGTCGAGATCGAAGGCCTGGCCGTCGAGCAGGTAATCGGCCAGACCCGCTTCGAGCAACTCGACCAGGATGCGCGTCGTGCCGCCGCGGATGAATCGGGCCGGGATGCGCTCGGTGCGCATGTGCTCGGCCACGAAGGCCGTGAAGGCCAGGCTTGTGCCGCCGGCGCCGGCCTGGAACGAGAACCCGGGCGTCACCAGCCCGGCCTCGCGCACGAAACGCGCGGCGTACTCGGCGATGAGCAGCCGATCGGGTGAGCGCGTCAATTGAGTGGTGCCCGAGACGATGCGGGTCGGATCGCCGACCTGCTCGACGACGACGACCTGATCGACGCGGTTGCCAGCGATGTGCCACGGCGAACACGGGAACGGCACGAGCGTGTCGGTGACCACGATGACGTGGTCGGCGAACTCCGAGTCGGCCAGCGCGAAGCCGAGCGGCCCGCACGCGGCCGGCCCATGCACGCCGCTGGCATTGCCAAATGAGTCGGCGGCCGGGGCCGCGATCACGGCGATGTCGACGTGCACGTCCCCGTCCTGCAGGGCTCGATAGCGGCCGCCGTGTGACCGCAGCACGCCCAGCCCGCGCATGCGACCGCGCGAGGCGTAACGCCCGAGCGGTCCGTTGAGGCTGCCCTCGATGTGATGGATCAGGCCGCCCTCGAGGTGCTCGATCAACGGCTCATGGCACGCGAACGTCGCCGACGGGAACCAGACCAGGTCCTTCACGCCGAGCTCGGCCGCCGCTGCGAAGACCTGGGCCATCACGCGGTCGCCGTCGCGGAAGTGGTGGTGCGAACCGATCGTCATGCCATCGCGCAGCCCGGCGCGGCGCAGCGCTTCGACAAGATTCGGCGCGCGCTTGTCGCCATCCGGCGGGAATTCGGCGCAGGATCGGATCGGGGGGCCGGCGTGACGCCCCCGCGGACGATCGATCCCGAGGCCCTGATACGGGGCGACCGCTTTGCCGTTGACGACCTCGGGCACCAGCCGCCCGGCGGCGTTCTCGATGAGCCGGGTCATGGCGCCTCCGCGAGTTTCAGCACGCGCCGTGCGCGTTCGACCACGGGTGGATCGATCATGCGGCCATCCACCACCGCGACCCCTCGGCCGGCCGCCTGGGCCTCTTCGAGCGCCGAGACGATCCGACGCGCCTGCTCGATCACGGCAGGCGCCGGCCGGAAGCCGGCGTGAGCGGCCCTGATCTGGCGCGGATGCAGGCAGGCGACACCGTCGAAGCCGAAGTCGCGGGCCTGCGCCGCGAAGCGCTCCATCCCAGCGAGGTCGTCGACCTCGGCAAACACCGACGCCAGCGGCTGGACGCCCGCGGCGCGGGCCGCGTTGACGATCTGGCTGCGCGCCCACAGGCTCTCGACGCCTTCGGGCGTTCGCACGGCGCCCAGGTCCGCGGTGTAGTCTTCAAGGCCGAGACCCAGGGCCGCGACCCGATCGGATGCGCTCGCGATCGACAGGGCATTGAAAACCCCGCGCGCGCTTTCGATGATTGGGATCAGGTGGATCGACGCAAACCCCTCAAGACAGTGGGCGGCTGCCGCGACATCTTCCGCGCCTTCGACCTTGGGCAGGACAAACCCCTGCACGCCGTGTGGCGCGAGCAGGGCGATGTCGTCGAGCCCGGCGGGCAGGGCGTTCACGCGCACAAGCACCTCGGCGTCGTGAAAGTCCACGGCGCGCAGGGCGTTGCGCACCAGCAAACGGGCTGAGTCCTTTTCGTCGGTCGGCACCGAGTCCTCGAGATCCAGGATCACGGCATCCGGTCGATGCAGCCCGGCGTTGACGAAGAACTTGGGCGTGTCGCCCGGAAGATAGAGCCGCGAACGGCGTAGCCGATTGCGCGCGGAGGGCGTCCGTTCTACAGTTCGCGGCGGTAGGGCCTCGGTGATCGTGTCAGGATGGAGCCGTTTGACGGCGGCCTCGAGGCGCGCCATCAACACGAAGGGCAGGGCGCCGCTGTCATCGACACGCACGTCCAGATCGTCTGCGCCCAGGCGCTCGAGGGTCGCGTGCGCCAGCCGCGCGATCTCGGCGCCGTAGAGCGCGGCGACCCGACTCTCGACGGTCAGTTCGGGCAGTTGTTCTGGGCGCTCCCTCACGCTCACCGCGATGCCGCAATCCGAGCGGACGTCGGGCCCATAGTGTCCGGCGAACGCCTTCATGCCGTCGCTCCCGCCAGGGCACGATCGACGAGGCGCTCGGCCACGACCTCGATCTGCTGCCCGGCGACGAAGCCGATGCACTTGCCTGCCGACACGGCCGCGCGCCGGGCCCAGTCAACGGGGATCGAGTCAAGACCGCCGTACGCGCCGGCCAGGCTGCCAACGATGGCGCCGATGGTGTCGGCGTCGCGGCCGAGGCTGATCCCGGCCGGCACCGCGCGTTCGAAAACGCCGTGCGCGGCCAGGAAGGCGCCGAAGGCGAGCGGCACGGCCTCGGTCACGAGGTCGGCCCACGGCCACCAATCGACCACCAGTTTTTCGGCCAACGTCGCCAGTGCGCCGTCGAGATCGTCGGGCAGCGCAGCGACGGCGTCCGCTGCGCGCTGAAGCGCCCGCGCGGTCCACGTGTCGGTCGGCACCGCCGCGATCGCGGCCGAAAGCATCTCGTCCGGCTTCGCGCCGACCATGGCGACAGCGATCGCGGCGGCCACCGCCTGCGCGGCGTGGATGCCGTCGCGGCCGTTTGAGACGGAGCCGAGGGTGGTTGCCAGCCGTGCGGCCAGCGCCGGATCACCGGCGGCGACGATGCCGGCCGGGCAGATCGCCATGGCCACGCCGTCGCTCCACATCTGGTGGTTGAACGCGCCCGATTGCGGGGCTGAGAGCCCGGCCGCGAGGTTGCGGGTCGAGCACACATCACTGAAGCCGCCGGGCCGGTACGCGCGGCCAGGGCCAAGCAGTTTGTCGCGCCACTCGGCCTCGACCTGTTCGAGCGTGATGGTGTGACCGTGAGCGATCAACAGATGGGCGTTGAACAAAGTGAAGTCGGTGTCGTCGGTGCCCGACGTAGCATCGGTCAGGAAGCCCGTGATCCGACCGTGCGTCGCGCGGATCTCGGCCGACGTCCGGCCTTCGACGGGTGCGCCCATCGCATCGCCGATGGCGACCCCGACCAGCGCGCCGTGCGCGCGGCGGATCAGTTCACTGCGGTTCATCGACATTGTGTCTCGATCCATTCTGCGGCCCCGCCGATCCCTGTCGGTTCCTCGCCGCCAAGCGTCAACACGCGTCCATCGAATTTCGCAGCGGCCAGCCAGGCCCGCGGCCGGGCCAGCGGCGGCGGGTGGCAGACCGAGCCCGTCCGGACATCGACCCTTTCGACGAGGCCGAGGTAGCCGCTCGAGTCGAAACCGCCGACGATCAGGAGGTCGCCCTCCCACTCGAGCGCTGCGGCCCAGGTGCGCGCCTCGATCGACCACTCGAGCGTCGACCAGGCATGGCCTCCTACCTCGAGCCGCTCGACGACGGCCGAGTAACCGCCCTCGGTCGAGTATCCGCCAATGGCGTACAGACTTTCCGCGATCGCCACGAGGGTCAGCCCACGCCGCGGAACGTTCAGCCGCGGCAGCTTCTCCCAGGCGTCCTCCTGCGGATCGTAAGCCTCGACCACGTCGCTGTAGCCGTCGAGGTCCGCGTCACTGGCGCCGTCGAACCCACCGGCCACCACGATCCGCTGGTCCCATACCGCGACGCCCGGCTCGCGACGCGGCGTCGGCAAATGCGTGACAGTAGTCCAGACCGCGTCGCCGCTGCCCAGCGCCTCGACCTCCGAGACCAGGCCGACTGTCGCGCTCCATCCTCCGACGACCCAGAGGCGATCCGCCAGGCTGACCAGGCCGTGCTGGCTGCGTGCCACGTTGAGCATCGGCCCCGAAACCCAGCGGTCGCCGTCGAGCCGTTCGACCGTGTCGAGTTGCGTCGTCGTGCCGCTCCAGCCGCCGACCGCGTACGGCTGCCCGGCCAGGACGCCGGCCGCCAGAGCCCGTCGTGGCGCGATCTCGGGCGGCGCCGCGCTGGCCGCGCAGGCGGAGAGGAAGAGCGCGAATGCGCAGACGAAGGACGAATGATGAAAGACGAAGGTTGAACGGCCGTTCAACTTGCGTCTCTCGTCATTGGTCATTCGTCGCTCCCATTCCACCGATGAACTCCAACACGGCCCGTCGAAAGCTCGGATGGCGTGCAGCGCTGTCGTGCGTGGCGCCCGGTATGACGACCAGCTTGAGCTGAGTCATCCATCCCTGGAGCTTCACGAAATCCTTGTGGTATGGATCCTCCGACCCGACGACGCCGAGGGTCGGCACGGCCACGGGGCGCATCTGCACTTCGGACACGACCTGCGCCGGGTTCGAGCGCCGCAGGGCCGCCAGTGCGAGCGGATCCTGGCCGAGCAGCGCGGCTGTCGAGTTGATGCGCACCTCGTCATCGCTCAGACGGGGATCGATCCGCCGCATCTGTGTCGTCAGCCTCCCGAGTTCGAGCTCCGCCGCCTCGCGGTCCACACGCGCTTGATCCTCCGTCGTCCAACCCAGTCGGCCGGCCGCGCCGCCGAGCGTCGCGGACAACAGGCGCTCGGGCCTCACGGTCAGCAGATGGGCCAGGATGTGCGCACCCATCGAGTAGCCGACGACGTGCGCGCGTTCAAGGCCGAGATGATCGAGCAGTCGGATGACGTCGAGGCCCATCTCGGCCCCATACTGAGACGGGTCATGGGGCCTGTCGCTGCCGCCATGACCACGGCAATCGAAAGCGATCACGTGGTGGCGATCCGCCACTGCCGCGGCCAGGCCGTTGGTGAACCAATTCTCGAGCCGTCCGGTGAAACCGTGAACAAGGACCACGGGCCGGCCTTCACCGATCGTGACGAAACGAATGCGGATCCCGTTCGAATTGAAAAAACGCTCGCCTTCCACTGTGACGGTCCTGGACGTGGTGTGGCCACAAGGGCGGGGTGGCCACAAGGGCCACCCCTACCCTTTGATGCCGACGCTGGCGATGCCGCCGATCAGGTACTTCTGGGCGAAGAAGTACAGCACCGCCGGCGGGACGACGCCGATCAGCGAACCGGCCATGATCAGGTTCCACTGGATGTTGTAACGACCCTTGAGCATGTTGAGCCCCAGTTGGATCGTGTAGTCGTCGTACTTGCTGATGTAGATCAGGGGGTCAAGGAACTCATTCCATGTCCACAGGAAGGTCAGCACGCCCGTCACCACCATCGGCGGAACGCACAGCGGCAGGATGATCTTGATGAACACGTCCCAGGTCGAGGCGCCGTCGATCCGGGCCGCCTCGTCGAGGTCGCGCGGGATCGTCATGATGTACTGGCGCATCAGAAAGATGAAGAACGCGTTGCCGAAAAACGAAGGCACGATCAGGGGCAGGTAACTGCCCACCCAGCCCAACCACTGGAAGACGACGAAACGCGGCAGGAGCATGATCTGGCCCGGGATCATGAGCGTCGCCAGGAGCAGCATGAACAGCATGTTGCGCCCCGGGAAGCGCAGACGGGCGAAGGCGAAGGCCACAAGCGTGCACGAGAAGAGATGGCCGATGATGTTCATCACCGCGATGAACAGCGAGTTGAGCCCGAACCGCACAAACGGGATCTGGGTCAGGACGTCGGTGAAGTTCTGCCAGCGGATCGGATCTGGCCAGTAGACCGGTGGCCACGCAAAGATCTGACCGGGCTCCTTGAAGGCGGTCAGCGCCATCCAACCGATGGGGATGCCGACCATGACCAGGGCGAGCCCGGTGAGGGTCAGGAAGACCAGGATGGAGTTCAGGTGCCGCAGGGCGGCCAGGGCAGGGCGACCAGCCGGCTTCGGGACGTCGAGCACGCTCATGCGTCGTTGCCCTTTCCTTCGGACTCGTAGTAGACCCACAGCGGAGAACTGCGGAAGACCAGGGCCGTGAACCCCATGATGATGACGGCCATGATCCAGGCCAGCGCTGAGGCATAGCCCATATCGAAGTCCTCAAAGGCCGTCCGGAACATGTAGAACATGTAGAAGAGCGTCGAGCGCGCCGGGCCGCCGCCGGTGATGACGTACACGGCCGTGAACACCTGAAACGCGTCGATGAGCTCCATCACCAGCTGGAACAGGATCGTGGGCGAAAGCATCGGCAGCGTGACGTTCCAGAACTTCGCCCACAGCCCGGCGCCGTCGATCTCGGCCGCCTCGTACAGGTGTGGCGGGATGTTTTGCAGCCCGGCTAGGTAGATGATGGCGCCGCCGCCGACCCGCCACAGGCTCATCAACGCCACGCTCGGCAGGGACCACTCCGGGCTCCAGAACCAGTTCGGCCCCTGGATCCCGACCATCGCCAGCAGCGTGTTGGCCACGCCATACTCGGGGTTGAGCAGCCACATCCACATCAACGCCACCGAGACGCCCGACAGCACGACCGGCAGATAGAACAGCGTGCGGAAGATCCGCATGCCCGGCACCGGATTGTTGAGCAGCAGCGACAGCCCCAGCCCGGCCGCCAGGTTGAGCGGCAGCGAGATCGCCACGTACGTGAACGTGACGCGCATCGATTGCCAGAAGTCCGGATCCTTTGTGAAGATCCGGACGTAGTTGTCGAGGCCGACCCACTTCGGCGGCACCGTGATCTGCCAGTCGGTGAAACTCAGGCCAAGCGAGGCGATAAACGGCCCGAGCGTGAACACCAGGAATCCGATCAGCCACGGGCTGATGCCGATGTAGCCTTCGATGGCTTCGCGCGTCGCGGGGCGGAGGTTGAGGCGTTCTGGCATGCTTACCTCAGGGCGACGAACGACGAATGACGAACGACGAAGGTCAGGTGGCCGTGATGACAGGCCTTATGCCGGCCGAGAGTGGCACGCGGCTCGTGCGCTACTCTCGGGCCTGGGCACAACCTTCGTCATTCGTCCTTCGTCATTCGTCTGCTTTCGTCATTGGTCAGCCGACCAGCTAGCTCAACCCCAGCGCCTTGCGCTCAGTGTCGACGATCTCCTGAGCGGCGGCCACAGCCGCGTCGAGCTCGCCCTTGATCTTGTCACGCTCGATGTCGCCCAGATAGATCCTGTCGTACAGGTCCTGGTTCAGGCGCGTGACCTTGCTGAAGTACGGGAAGCGCCCCGAGAACTCCCAGACCTGCGGGGTCTTGAGGATCTCGAAGAAGAACTTGACGCGCGCGTCATCCTTGGCCGGGTGCTCGGGCCACAACGCCGGGATGTTGGCCGTGTAGCCCTTGTTCTGGGCCTGCAGGAAGCGCTGGCCGTCCGTGCCTGTCATCCACTTCAGCCACTCCCAGGCCGCGTCCTTCTTCTGGCTGGCCTTGGGGATGCCCAGCTGGAGCGTCCAGCCGTTTGTGATGACTTCCTGGCCTTCGACCTTCGGATTATGCACAAGGCCGAACTTGACGCCTGAGCCATCGACGCGCTGGAACTGGCCGTTGTTGAGGCCGGCGAAGCCGAGGCGGCCGGTCATGAACAGATCGATCGGGCCGGTGCCCTCGGTGCTGAGTGCCTGGAACTCCGAGAAGGTCGGCACCGCGCCGGAGCGTGCAAGGTCCCACATGAACTCGAAGGCCGCCACGGTCTCGGGCCCGTTCATGTAGCCGTCGACGACCTTGCCCTCGTTGTCGAAGGGGCGGGCGCCGAACGCGAAGAACTCCGCGCGCCAGACGCGCGTGGGCATCGCGGCGCCGAAGATCTTCTTGTCGCGATCGGTGAGGGCGACGGCGTCTTCCATCCACTGCTGCATCGTATAGCCCCACTCGGGGGCCTTCAGGCCCTTCTCACCGAACAGGGTCTCGTTGTAGAAGTACATGGTCGCGCCGACGCCGATCGGCATGCCGATGATCTGCTCGCCGTAGCGGCAGCGCGAGTCGAAGTGCACCTTCGAGTACATGCCGAGGTCGACCTTGTCGCGATCGATGTAGGTGCGAAGATCCTCGGCCTGCGGGAACCAGTCCGCGCTCCAGAAAGTGGTGACGTCGGGCACGCCTGAGCCGGTGCCGAGCACCGTCGTCATCTTCTCCGAGAAGCCGTCGTCGGGCAGGAAGGTGGCGTTGACCTTGACGGTCTTGCCAGCCTCGCTGGCCTGGAAGGCGTCGAGCCAGGCGCGCTGCGTGGGTTCGTCGCCGACGTCGGCGCCTCCGACCGTCCACCAATCGATCTCGGTGACCGGGACTGCAGTGGCCGGGACCGCTGTGGGGGTGGCCGCAGGTGTGCAGGCACCCAGGGCGAGGCCTGCGGTGGTGTAGCCCGCATATTGCAGGAAGGCACGGCGGGACAGGGTGTTGAGTTTCATGGGCAGCTTTCCTCCTCGGACTGTCGAACGATGATTGGAGCAGTTGGGCATCAAGGCCAGCGATAGGTCCTGTCGACGGTCACCTCCTCTGAATGACGTTCACCGGATCAGGTCGGCCAACTGGCTGGCTAACCGGCCCACATCCTCGTGGGCCGCGAAGCGCAAACACACGCCCGCAGGTTGGCGCACACGCGCGATCCATTCCGCAGGGATCACGCCGACTCCCTGACGGGCGCCGGCGAGCGCGCCCACGACGGCCCCGATCGTGTCGGCGTCGCGGCCGAAGTTGCAGGCCCAGAACATCCCGCGCCTGAAGTCGCCGGCGGTGAGCCGGAACACGGCCAGGGCCTGCGGGATCGCTTCCGCGCTGACCGAGTGCACGGGCGTCCACAGGTCGTCGTGCAGGCGTTCCCAGGCGGCTTCGATCGAACCCGCTGCGGCGCAGATGGCGTCGGCGCGATCGAGCGCGCGACAGAGCCAGCTGTCAGTGGGGATAGGGCGTCGGGCAGCGTCGAGGATTTCGTCGGGCGTGCCGTCAACCATGGCGATGGACACCGCGGCTGCGACGGCCTGAGCTGCCCAGATCCCGTCGCCGTCATGGCTGACCTGGGCCTCGATGCCGGCGAGGGCGATCGCGCGCTCGGGGTCGCCGGCGCAAAGAATGCCGATCGGCGCGATGCGCATCGCGGCGCCGTCATCGTCGTTCATCACGTTGTCGCGGCCCGAGAGCGGCGGGAGGATGCCGCGCTGCAGGTTAGCCACCGCGCCGTACAGGGGCCGGCCACCCCGTTCGAAAAGGCCGCCCTGATCCAGGATCAAGCGCCGCCAGGTGTCGACCACGGCTTCCAGGGTCAGGTCGCCGCCGCAGTCGATCAGAGTCCGGGCGGTGAGCAGCGCGAACTCGGTGTCGTCGGTGCTGCGCGCCGCGCCGTTCAGCGACGTTGCCAGGCCGTAGCGCTTACGGTGTTCGTCGTTGCGCCCGAGATCGCCGAGGGCATCGCCCACCGCCAGCCCGAGCAGGGCGCCCTGCGCCTTTGTGGAGCGCAGCGCGGGATCGTCGATGAGCGCCTGTCGCGAGATCATGGCTATCCTCCAGAGGTACGTCCGGATCTGCGGGAACGTTCCCACACTTGATCCAAAAAAGACGATCCACCGAACCGGGCTCGGTTCAGGGGATCGGGTACAGCGTCAGAAGCGCGGCGGCGCTGTGGTGCCGCGTACGGCCAGCTGACAGGGCAGGGCGCGCAGGCGGCCCTGTGGTGGCGCATCGCCGTTCAGGCGTTCAAGCACGAACTGGGCGGCGACGTGGCCGGTTTCGTATTTGGCTTTGACCATGGTGGTCAGCGGCGGCGTCGTGATCGCTGCCGGATAGATGTCGTCCATGCCGATGATCGAGAGGTCGCCGGGCACGTCGATGCCGGCTTCATGCGCCGCCTGCAGGGCGCCGATGGCGAGATTGTCGTTAGACGCGAAGACGGCCGTCGGGCGCTCGTGCAGCGCCAGCAACTGCCGCATGGCCCAGTGCCCGCCAGCGCGATCAAAGGGAGCCTCAACCACCAGTTGCTCATCGTGGGGCAGATTGTGGTTGCGCAAAAACTCGAGGTAGCCATTGAGGCGGGATTGGGCCCAGCCGATGCGGTGCTGGCCCCAGATGAACCCGATGCGCCGATGCCCCAAAACGTAGAGGTAATTGAAGGCCTCGAGCGTGCCATTGTAGCTGTCGGAACCCACAACGTCGAAATTCTCGAAAGCATTGCCAACCCCCAGCACCACCGTCGGGGTTCGCAACGCGAGAAGGTCTTGATTCGTCACGGCCGTGGGGTTAATGACCAGGGCGTCGAACCGGTTGCGCCTCAGGGTGCGCAGGAAGCCCTTCTCGCGCTCGACGTCCCAGTCGCTGTTGGCCAGCACCACCGAGTAGCCGGCCGACTCGACAGTGTCCTGCAAACCGCGCGCCACTTCGGGCCAGAACGGGTTGGTGATGTCCGGGGTGACCAGCATCATCATGAAGGTCCGCTCGGTGCGCAGGCTGCTGGCGATTGCGTTGCGCTCGTAACCCAGATCTCGAATCGCGCGCAGGACGAGATCTTGCGTTTCAACGCTGACGCGTTGCCGATCGCCTTGCAGCACGCGCGACACCGTGGATTTGGAGACCCCGGCGCGCGCCGCGACATCGATGATGGTGGGTCGAGAAGGCATGGATGTGGGAACGTTCCCGCAAACAGATTACGCGAAAGCGGCGTTGGGTGTCAAGACTCAATTGCGATCTGAGTGGGAGCCGCGATGGGTCCTGGCCGCAACGACACACGAGGTATAGTCCTGAGAACCAACCCGAGATCCTGAGTGGTTACGCTGACGATCTGACAAGGGCGACCCGTTCGAGGTCGTCAGCGCCGCCAGCCCTGGTCGCTGCGACTATCGGGTTGGTCCCTCTCATCCCTGGGTTTCGGTCCGGGGTAATCACGCGAGATCCAGATGAGCAGCACTCGGCATTTTGAAGCGGTGGTTGTGGGTGGCGGCCTGGTCGGTAGCTCGATCGCCTATCACCTCGCCCGTGCCAGCGTCCCCACCTTGCTGATTGAGCAGGGTGATCTGGCCTCCGGCGCTTCAGGCGCGAACTTCGGCAACGTTCAGGTGGAGGACTCGGAGTTCGGCTTGAGCCTGGAACTGACTCTGCGCGGCTTCGCGCGTTTCGCTGATCTGCAGGCTGAGCTGGATTATGACGTGGGCCTCCGGCGAACGGGCCAGCTCTTGTTGATCGAGAATCGCCGACAGATGGCGCTCATGCAGGAACGGGCGGTCCGCCTGAACGCAGCGGGCTTGCATACTGCGTTGCTGGACAACGCCACGCTAGGTCATCTGGAACAGCACGTGAACCCCGACGTTGCGCTGGGCGCGCTCTATCATCCCGACGAGGCCACGCTGGATCCCTTCAGGCTCGTGCGTGCCTTCGTGTTGCGCGGTCAGGATCGAGGCCTGGAAGTCTGGACCCATACACGCGTGACGGGCATCGACATCCAGGGTGGGCGGGTGATAGGCGTCTCGACGCCGGTGGCGCGTGTGTCGGCCCGCTGGGTGATACTGGCCGCCGGTGCCTGGGCACACGAATTGGGCCGGCTGGCAGGCGTCGATCTGCCGATGGGCTGGATCCACGGTGAGGCAGCGATTACGGAACCCCTGGCACCGGTGGCGTCAAACGCGCTGGCCACGGCAGCCTTCTTTGAGGCGACAGCAGGCGCGGATGAACAGACCGTGGGGTTCTGTCTTCGCCAGCGTCCGCAGGGTCATGTCATGATCGGGGAGGCGGCCACGCTTACACGCGCCTTAAGCCGTCGGACGAGCGCCTCGGCTCTGCCCGCGATCGCGCGCGAGGCCGGTCGCTGGATACCCGGTTTGCGGCGCGCGCACGTGATCCGATCCTGGGCAATCCCTGTGGCGTTCACGGCCGACAACCGGCCGCTGTTGGGACCCGTTGACGGGATCGACGGCCTGGTCGCTGCGACAGCGCTCAAGAGCACCATCATCTGGACACCGGTTGTCGGCGAGTTGGTGGCCGGCCTGATCGCGGACTCGCGTTGGGATGCGCGGCTCGATGAGTTCTCGCCTACCCGCCGCGACATCACCTGACCGCTGAGCCAGAGATCGCCTGCGCACCATAGTGGTTGTGAGCATCCAGCAGAGACCGCGTTGGGCCGGGCGCCATTCGCTTCAGAAGCGGGGCCATGGCTGTGGCAGATGCTCCCATGTCCCGCGGGGTGGGAGAACGGCCGATGGTCGACAGATTGGCACAGGGCATGTGGTGGCGTCGCGCCGTTGTCCCAGGCAGCGACGCTCGTGACAAGACAGGCAGTCTCAGAAGACAGGCGGTGTAATCGCCGAAATGTAGGTGGCCTCGCCTTCACCTGACACCGTGAGTGAACTGAGGGTGCGGCCCTCGAAATAGATGCTGTCGCCAGCTTCGAGCTGGTACATCTGGCCCGAGATGACGACGTTGATCTTGCCGGTCAGCAGCACAAGGCATTCCTCGGTCGGCTCGGCCAGCGGCGCCACGACGATGTTTCCATCCTCTGCCGTAACCCGCCCCTGAAATAGAACCATTTTCCGGTTCAGGGTAGGGGTCAGAATCTCGTATTGGATGTGACCGTTCGAAAGGTTCAGACGGCGGCGCTCATGTCTCCTGACCACCGGACTGCTTTCAGACGTAGCGGTGGCCATGAACAACAGCGACGTGCCCAGGGCGGTCGAGACTTTGCGCAGCGAATCCAGAGTGGGGTTGGCTATCCCGCGCTCCAGATTGCTCAAGAATGTCGCGCTCAAACCTGTGGAGGCCGACAGGTCGCGCAGGCTGAGGTTCAGTTCGGTCCGCCTGGCCTTGATGTGGGAACCGATCCTCACGACTTCTTCATCGGGTGCGTTTTGATCTGGCATGATAGGTAGCCCTCCCGCGGTGTTGCGGCGTGCACACGGCGAGTGATTTTACCGGTTCATCCTCTTGGCCGCTGAGCGCGCTGACAAAACCTCAGCGCGGTCTGGCGTGGATCTACCCTGCGCGCGGTTGCGCCCCGGCTGTCTCAAACGCCACTCAATGCGGGCGTCCGACCCGTGTGATACCCGAGCCTACGGCCTCGTCGAACTACCAGCGGGCATGGACCTGGCTGCGAATGCGCCGGTCATAGACAGACCTTGCCTGAGCATGCACCTCAGCCGATAGGGGCGGCCACTCTGCCGCCCGCGCATTGTCCACTACCTGGGCCGGGTACTTGGCCCCTGGGATCGTGCACGTCACTGCCTCGAAATCCAGGATCCAGCGCAGCGCGAACTGCGCGAACGTCATCCCGGCGGCGACGAGCGGGCGAAGTTCCTCGACTGCGGCCAGCCCGGTCTGATAATCCACGCCACTGAACGTCTCGCCTTTGTCGAAGATCTCGCCGTTGCGGTTAACGACCCGATGATCGTCCGGCTCGAAGACGGTGTCGGGCTTCATCTTTCCGGTCAGCATGCCCGACGCCAGCGGCACGCGTGCGATGACGGCGACGCCGCGCCGAAGCGCTTCGCTGAAGAACAATTCGGCCGGACGCTGCCGGAACAGGTTGAACACGATCTGGATCGATTGGACGTTCGGGAACTCGATCGCCTTCAGACCCTCTTCCACCTTCTGGACACTGACGCCGTAGTGCTGGAGTTTGCCGGTCTGAACGATCTCGTCGAGCGCTCCGAAAGTCTCGGGCCTGTAATACACCTCGGGCGGCGGGCAGTGCAGTTGGAGCAGGTCGATCCGCTCGACGCCCAGGTTCTTCAGGCTCTGGTCGACGAACGCCTCGAGATTGACCCGGTTGTAGCCTTCGGCCACGTGCGGGTGCAACCTCCGGCCGGCCTTGGTCGCGATCAGGATCGGCTCCTGACGTTCGCGCTTCAACTGCCCGAGTAGCTTCTCGCTGTGCCCATCGCCGTTCGCGCCGTACACGTCCGACGTGTCGAAGAAGTTGATGCCCAGGTCGACCGCTTTGTGAA
Organism: uncultured Anaerolineales bacterium; assembly: GCA_964480865.1. Classification (GTDB taxonomy): domain Bacteria; phylum Chloroflexota; class Anaerolineae; order Anaerolineales; family UBA6663; genus UBA6663. The sequence continues at coordinate 67,386 of CAYZRP010000001.1, forward strand.
GCGCCGCGAGCGAGTCTCGGTCGTCGACATGCCCGAACTCGCCGCCGATCTCCCAGGCTCCGAAGCCGATCGGCGACACCTCCCAACCCGTCCTGCCAAAGCTGCGATTGCGCATCAAGGTCTCCAGCGATGTCGTGCGTCAGAGCTCGTAGCCGAAATACGAACGCGCCAGCACGCCCAGGTTGATCTGTCCGCCCACGAACGAGTGGCCGGTCTTCAGGCTGTTGATGATGACCTTCGCCGGCGAGTCGACAAGATCCGGCACCTCGAACCAGTTGCGGTTGTACTTCTCGAAGATGCGCGCGAACGGCATCCCCCAGAGCTCGCCCGAGTTCACGTCGAACGTGAAGGTCGGCAGGATCGACATGATGGCTTCATCGGGCACGTCGGCGTAGAGCACGGTGGTGGCGCCGTAGAAGAGGGCGTCGTTGGCGCGGCCCATCATCTCGCCCTCGTCGCCCACGAGCGGCGCGACCGGCGCGGTGCCGAAGCCGAACTTGACGGCATGGATGTCGAAGCCGCGCAGGAAGAGCTTGATCATCACCTGCTCGACCGTGCGCGACGCGACCTGGATCGCGCCCACCAGGCAGGCCGTCGGCGCAAACACCACGTAGACCTGCTCGGGCTGTACGCCGCACGCGGTCGCCACGAACTTGCAAAGATCATCGGACGGCACGCGCGTGGTTTGCAACTGCACGACCACTGCGCTCGGGTCCGGGTCGCGATAGCCGTGGCCGGACCAGCGATCGGCCAGCGCCACAGCCCGCGCCGGGCCGGAACCGATTTGGGCGAACTCGCCCTTGCCGAGCTCCCAGCAACCGGCCTGCGAGGCCACGACCGCGAGCACCGGGTTGTCGACCCAGACGTCGATCGACGGCACCGTAAACGGGCCGACCTCGAACCGGCCGTAGCCGGCACGGCCCTGGCCGCCGAACCCGGCCTCGACGAAGACCTGGCCGGCCTTCCAGCTTCCCGGGCAGCTGATGCCCATGTCGACGAGCGTGGCGCCGCAGTCGGCCTTCCACGACTTGATCTGAAGCTCTTCGGCATGCTCGATCGCGTCCTGCACGAGCTTCACGGCGTTTCGATTGAGGCTGATCGTCGTCATCGATGTCTCCGGGTGGCGGTGTGATCCGCCGTCGTCAGGTCTAGGCCCGGGCTGCGTTGATCGCTCGGGCAAGTTTTTGATACAGGCCAAGGCGTTCGGCATACAGGCCGGCGCGCTCGGGATCCGGTTCAAGGGAGTGATGGGCCGGCTGAAGCGCCGCGATCGCCTGATCGAGCGTCGAGTAGGCGCCGACGCCCCAACCAGCCAATGCAGCCGCTCCGACGGCGGCCCAGTCGGTGTCGGCCGCGACCTGGATCGGGATCCCGCAGGCGTCGGCCAGGATCTGCGACCAGACCGGGCTGCGATTGGCGCCGCCGGCCAGCCACAGTTCGTTGACAGGGACGTTCACCGAGCGCAGTTCCTCGAGCGCCCAACGCACTTCGAAGGCGCATCCCTCGAGCACGGCCCGGCTCATGTCCGCACGCGTGTGTGCCAGCTCGAGGCCTACGAAGCCGCCGCCGGGTTTGGCCGCCGGGATCTGTGACGGCCCGCTCATCGACATGAAGAACAGTCCGCGACTGCCGGCCGGGCTGACCGCCGCCGCCGCATTGAGCGCCGGGTAATACTTGCCAAGGTCCTCGCCTTCGGGCGTATCGACGGCGAAGCTCTGCCGCACCCACCAGTCGAGCGTGGCGCCGAAGCCTCCGACGAGCTGGCCGCCGAGGCGTTGCCCAGGCACGGCGTGGAAGTACAGGTTGACCCACTCCGGCACCGCGTCGGTGGTGTCGGCCTCGACCACGCTCATCAACACCCAGGCGGTGCCGGTCGAAAGCATCACCTTGCCGGGCGCCGTCATCCCCATGCCGAGGCCGGCGCAGGGCTGATCGTTGCCGCCGGCGATGACGGGCGTGCCCGCCGGCAGGTCCGTCAGCTGCGCGATCTCGGCCGTGATCTCGCCGACGCGCCGGCCGGCCCAACCGATGTCGGACTGCAACGACGCGTCGACGCCGCCGATTTCACACAGCTCGGTGTTCCATTCGCCCGTGCGGATGTCGACAAGCAGCATCTCGGACGAGGCCGACAGGTCTGTGGCGAAGCGGCCGGTCAGGCGATGGATGATGAAGTCCGCCGGGCCTAGATAGCGCTTCGCGGCGGCGTGCACGTCCGGTCGATGCCGGCGCAGCCACCCGATAGACGGCAAGGGCAGCCCGGCGAAGGGGTGCCAGCCGCTCAGGCGTCTGATTGTCGCGGCCGTGCCGTCGGCATTCCATTCGTTGCTCTGTTCCTGGCTGCGGTTGTCGAGCCACGTGATCATGGGGTAGACCGGATCGCCCGCCAGATCTGTGGCGATGATCGAGCCGGCCTGAGCCGCGATCGCCAGCGATAGGATTCGGTAGCCCTCCATGCGCGCGACGATGTCTTTGAGGCTCTCGAGCAACGTCTGCCACACGGCTTCGGAGTCCTGTTCGACCCAACCCGGCTGCGGGGTCAGCAGCGGATAGGGCTGACCGGCACTGGCGACTTCTTTGCCGTCGAGGTCGAAGCCCATGATCTTCACCGACGAGGTGCCGATGTCGATCCCCAGGATCGCGTCCTTCATGCTCGACCTCGCTCGAAGATCTGTCTGGCGGAATCGCTGTCGGCTCCGCCGTGCACGATGGCCGACAGCGCGGCCACCATGGCCTGCGGGTCGCTGGCCTGGAAGACGTTGCGGCCAATGGCGACGCCTGCCGCGCCAGCCAGGATCGCTGCATGAACGGCCTTGAAGAGAGGATCCGGCGAATCGGCTCTCGCGCCTCCCAACATGACGACGGGAACGTACGTGTTCTGCACGACTCGCTCGAAGCCCTCGGCGTAAGGCACCTTGGTCCAATCGGCGCCGAGTTCGGCCGCGACGCGCGCCGACAACGTGACAGCCTCGAGCGAGCGTCGCTCGGCCGGGGCATCGAATCCGCCCGGCTGCATCTCGGCCATCACGGGCAGGCCCCAGGCATGGGCGCTCGTGATGGTGTGCGCCAGAAGCTGAAGCGTCGCGGTCTCCTCCGGCGTGCCGGGGAAGGCCGAGACGGCCACGGCGTCAGCGCCGATCCGGAGTGCGTCTTCGACGGTGTAGAACGAGATGCCCGGCCCCATCTTGCCGAGCTTGGTCGCGCCGACGTCAAGGCGCAGGATCAAACCGAGCGGCGCGATCTCGGCCTCGAAGTTGCGGGCCATGCCGTAGCTGGTCAGGATGGCATCCGCGCCGCCCGCCACAAGTTGCGCGAGCAGGTCGGCCGGTGACTCGAGGCCGCGGACGGCGCCTTCGGTCAGGCCGTGATCGAGAGCCACGATCAGGGCGCGGCCATCCGAATGGAAGATGCGATTGAGACGTCGACGCAGCATGATGAGCTATTCCTCACGCCTCAGACCGGCAGAAGCCGCTTGACTCGTTCGAGCGCTTCTACTTCCGTGGTCGACGGCGTGAACTCGAGACCGATGTAGCCGGTGTAGTTCAGTTCCACAAGCTTGCGATGGATGTTGACGAAGTTGATCTCGCCGGTGCCCGGCTCCTGGCGGGTGGGGACGTCGCCGACGTGCACGGCGTCGTAGAGGCCTTTGTATTCCTCGAGGCCCCAGATCAGGTTTCCGGCCTGACGCTGCTGGTGATAGCAATCGAAGACCATGCGCAATTTCGGGTGGTTGAAGCTCCGCACCCAGTCGGCCGCGAGACCGTGCTCGTTGACCAGGATGCCGCCCTTGATGTGGAACTCGTTGAGGGCCTCGACCCAGACGACGATGTTGGTCTGCTCGACGAGCTTCAGGATCCGCTCGGTCTGGCGCAGCGTGTTGGCGTACTGCTCGGCCGGCGTGAAGTTCGACGACAGCCGCCGGGTCCACGTGCGCCCGTTGACGAAGTCGACCTGGTTTGAGAACAGGAACAGGTGCTCGACGCCGTGCTGGGCGGCCATCTCGAGGCTTTCGGCCCAGGTGCGCAGCGTGAGTTCGTTGTCGTTCGGGTCGGCCAGGCTGCCCATGTCGTCGTCGAAAGCCGAGTTCAACACCGCGCCGCAGCGCCGACACTCGGCCGCGATCTCGGCCATCGGCTGCATGCGCCACGACCACACGTCGAGCCGGCGCAGCCCAAGCGCCACCATCGGCTCGACGCGCTCGACGATCGGACGATCCTTGAACCAGAAGTCCAGATACCCGGTGTATTCCATGTTCGCTTGCCTCCTTGACGGGTTTGCGTCACGGCCTTCAGACCGCGCTCGCCCGTGTGCTGTCGGTTAATCTTCGCGCCCGGCGCGGATCAAGAAATCGATGGTCAACGGGATCAGCGGCGGACGGATGGTGTACATGCCGATCGCGTCGAGATGCACGGCGCTGTTCGATGCGGCCTGGATGGCGTCGGCGATCGCGCGCTCGCACATCCGACCCTGGCAGTTGCCCATGCCCGCGCGCGTGATCATCTTGACCTCGCCGATCGTGCGCGCGCCATCCGCCACGGCCGCGCGCACCCGGCCCAGCGTGACTTCCTCGCAGCGGCACAGCGGCGTCTCGTCGTGCAGGGCGGCGCGCAGCCCGGCAGGCGGAGTGAAGTACGCGTTCAAGAACGCGCTGAAGCGCCGTTGTTGCTCCAGCGCGGGTTGCAGATCCTGTCGCAGCGCCGTCACGCGCGTGGTGTCGATCTTGCCGGCATCGAGCGCGGCCGTCCATCCGGCGAGCCGACCCTCGAGCCGCCCGAGCCCTGCGCCGCCGACCCGAGCGCCATCGCCGGCCACGTAAACGCCAGGGGCGTCTGTGCGCAGGTCAGCGTCGCGGGTGGGGAGCCACTGCCGGGTCTGCGCGTCGAAGTCGAAGCCGCAGCCGATCATGCGCGCCAGGCTCGTGTTGGGCGTGAAGCCGTAGCCGCTGATGACGGCGTCGACCTCGACCGCGACCTCGCTGCCCGCGATCGGCGCGCCCGTCGCATCGAGCCGAGCCAGGGTCGCGCCGGTCACCTTGCCTTCGCCGTGCGCGGCCACGACCGACCAGCCCTGCCGGTAGGGTGTCTTTCCGCGCACGAGCGCCGCCATGTACTGCCAGCCTTCGCCGAGCCGGCGGCCTTCGCGCAGCAGCGTTGGCGCATGGGCCACCACGCCGAGCGGCAGCCGGTTGGCCTCGCATACGCCGACGACGGTCACGCCCGCATCGATCAGGTGCGCGGCGATGGAGAGCAGCAGCGGCCCGGTGCCAGTCACGACCACGCGCTTGAAGGGCGCAACCCGCTGCGACTTGACGAAGTTCAGGGCGGCGCCGCAGGTGATCACGCCTGGCAGCGTCCAGCCCGGGAAGGGCAGCGGCGTGTCGTAAGCGCCGGTCGCTAACACAAGGCGTTGGGCGTGGATCTTGCGCGGATCGCCGGAGCAGTTCAGGTCGATCTCCCAGCCGTCGCCGCTCTCTTCTTTGAAGATCCCCCAGACCTGCGCCTCGAAGATCCTGCGCACACCGGCCGGCTCGAGCCGATCGGCAAGCTGTTGCCCTTCACGTTCGACGACGGTCGGGCGGAGCGATCGGAAGGTTTCGGGCGAGCGGTGGTAATACTGCCCGCCGGCAGCTGGAGCCTGGTCGATCAGGATCGTCTTCAATCCGGCGCCGGCCGCCGCCAGCGCGGCTTCGATGCCGGCTGGGCCGGCGCCCACGACGGCGAGTTCGCATCGGTCGCTCACAGCTTCATCTCCTGGTTGGTCTCGATGGCCATGCCGGCTTTCACCGGCGTCAGGCAGGCACGCACCGCGTGAGCGCCGTCGATCGTCACAAGGCACTCGAAGCACACGCCCATGCCGCAGTAGACACCGCGCGGCTCGCTCGAGCGCGCCGATCGGCGCAATGCCACGAGGCCCGCCGCGTACAGCACCGTCGCCACGGTCTCGCCTTCGAAGGCCTCGACGGCCGAGCCGTTCACGGTAACGGGCACAGGTTTGCCGCGTGCCACTTCAGGCAGAAGCGTGCTCGACGTCTTGATCCGCATCCTGAAATCCCCTCCGGTCATTGACACAACGCGCCGGCTCAACTCGCGTGAGCTTCCCAATACGACTCGGTTGGCCCCGAGAAACGTGTCGGGGCATATTGCTCCAATGAGAGCGGCGGCTTTTCGCCGCGGAACATCAGGGCCACCCACTGCGCCAGTAGCGGCACCGCCGTGATCGTCTCCATCAGGCTCGTCGCCACGAACAGGTTGTCGAGCCCGGGCGCCCAGCCGACCAGCGGCTCCTCGTCGGGCGTGAACGACGTCGGCCGACCCCAGCTGCGCACGATCCGTACCTTTGTCAGGAACGGATAGAGCTTGACCAGATCGGTGGCCAGGGCCGACGGGCCCCACGAACTGACGCGATGATGCAGCTCGGGCGTGCGCGTGACCGATTCGGCGATCGCGAGCGTGCCGTTGAGCTCGGGATGGATCCCGATGGTCACGGCCTTGGGCTTGCCGTGGATGGTCTCGTAGCTGTCCGAAAGGCCGATGTTGTGGAAGATCCGTGGCGGGATCGCCTCGGTGATGAATGACTCGGCGTGAGCGTGGTGGATGGGCAGTTCGACACCCGCCAGCCGTATCACGGGGTTCTCCCAGGCGCCGGCCATGACGGCCACGATGCCCGCTGAATATGTCGCGACCGCGGTCTTCACCGACACGATGCGCCGGCCCTCGACCTGCAGGGCGATCACAGGCTCATGGCGGTGGAGCTCGGCGCCGAGGCGCCTGGCCGCGCGCGCGTAAGCGTGGATGAACCTCAGCGGATCAACGCGACCTTCGACCGAATGGACGGCGCCGAACAGGCCGTCGAGGACGAGGTTGGGCTCGGCCTCGCGCAGCGCGTCCACGTCGATCACTTCGGTCGGGATGCCGACCGAGGTCAGGAAGGTCGAGCGCTCGAGCCAGCTGGCCCGGTGGGGTTCACGGCGCAGCAACAACAGCAGCGACGCCCGGCGCCAGTCGTAGTCGTAGCCCAGTTCCTCGGCCAGATGCTCGTGTCGCTCGACGCCGCCGCGCACCAGGGCGATGTTGAGCGGGTCGAGGTGGCCCTCGCAGACCTGGGCGCGGCCCGAGCACGAGCCCGAGGTGCCGCTCCCCAGGTCGCCGGCCTCGAGCAACAACACCCGCAGGCCGGCCTTGGCGGCTTCGTAGGCGGCTGACACTCCCAGGAATCCGCCGCCGATGATGATCACGTCGTGAGTCGTCATGGTATGTCGATGTCGAACAGGCTCTTCAGGATCAGATCGTCGCGCATCCGCCCGGCCTTGAACATCCGCCCGGTCTTCATATTCACGATCTGCACCGCCGCCGGCGAATGGATGTCCAGGTCCATCTGGTAAAAGTCGCGGTTGGCTTCGACGAACAGGTCGCGGAACAGCCGGCCGTAGTCGCGCGACGACTCGGTCACGAGCTTCGGCAGGACGGCCGCGATCGTGTCGTCGTCGCCATGCACCCAGAACTCGGACCGGCCGCCGTAGAGCAGGCAGTCGTTGATCTTGCCCATCGCGGCCTCGGCATCTTCATCCACCGGGGCGACGATACACAGCCCGCGCGCGTGGGCGAGCGTGTTCAGATCGTAGCCCTTCTTCATCATCTTGTTGATGGTCTGCTCGAGGATGCGTGCGGAGACCTGGATCGCGGCCACGATCGAGCTGGTCTTGTGGGCCAGGAAGTACACGTGATCGGGCGCGACGCGACAATCGGCAACGACCTGGGCCGTCATGCGATCGTCGGGCAGGTGGTTGGCCTGCACGCCAAAGATCACGGTGTCGGCAGTGTCGCGGTAGGTCGTGAACTCGAAGCTGTGGTCGATCGCCAGCGCGGCTTTGGCGCGGCCAGGTCCAGAACCAATGGCCGCGAAGTCGCCGCTGCCGAGCGGGTAGCCGCCGATCTGGCTGCACAGGCAGGCCAGCAGCGGCTCAGATGTTGTCACCTCGACGGCCATCACCGAGACGTCACCGGGCAGGGTGTAGTGGGTAAGCTGGCAGGCGCCGAGGTCGGCCATGCTGATCTCGGCGAAGAGCCGGCCGGCTTCGAAACTGCCCTTCGCGTTTACGCCCATGTCGATCACGTGGGCGCCGGAGGGGAGACGCAGATACTGACAGCCCAACGCCTCGGCGTTTGCGATCAGGTGCTGGACCTTTGGGAGGGCGTGCTCATTCAGGCTGATCATCGACGATGGATCTCCCGGGTTGATCGGTGTTAGCCGTGGCGCGTGAACGGGCCGACGTCGACGGGTCGGCCGTTGATCGTGTTGCCGAGCCCGACGCGCTGGCGCAAGTTGTAAGCCGACTCCTGCAATGCATAGACGGCTTCCGTCTCATCCGTCGAACAGATCACGCCATCCTGCATCACGATGCGCCCGTGGATGACGACCGTCTGGATCGAGGTCGGGTTGGACGAGTACACCAGGCACGTGATTGGATCGGTGACCGGCACGCAGGCGACGTTCCTCGGGTCGAACAAGAAGAAGTCCGCCAGTTTGCCGACTTCGAGCGAGCCGATCTCGCTCTCGCGGCCGACGACGCGTGCACCCTCGATCGTCGCCATCTTGACGACGTCCAGGGCGTTCAGGATCGTGGGGTCCTGGTGGAAGCCCTTATGGACGATGGCCGCCAGCTTGATGACCTCGAGCATGTTCTGCGTATCGTTGCTGGCCGCACCGTCCGTCCCGAGGCCGACGTCGAGGCCCAGGCGCTTCAACGTCGGGACTGGCGCGACCCCTGAGGCGAGGAGCAGGTTCGAGACCGGGTTGTGCGAGCACTTGATCTTGCGCCTGCCGAAGATCTCGAGCGTGGTCGAGTCGAGGTGGACGAGGTGAGCGCCGATGAAGTCCTCGCCCAGGATGCCGGTCTGGTCGAGCAGCTCGGCCGTGTTCATGTCGTAGTGCGCTCGAGTGAAGGCGTCGTCCTCGGGGGTCTCGTCGAGGTGCATGGTGATGCGCAGGCCGTGCTGGTCCGCGTACTGCCGCAGTCGACGATAGCCGTCGGGGTCCATGTCCCAGACGATCCCGGGCGCGAGGGCGAGCGAGACCGTCTCATGTCCTGCGAGTGTTTCGCGCAGCCGATCGACATCGGCGTAGAACATGTCCTCTGTCTCGTTGATCGGGCAGCGAATGGCGTCAGGGAAGCCGTCGGTCTTCGTGTGCGCGCGCCCGAGGATGCCGCGGATGCCCGTCCGCTCGAAGGCTCGCACCACAGCGTCGTCCAGGCCGCTCTCGCTGGCGTGGGCGTACATGTAGTCGAGCACCGTGGTCACTCCGCTGCGGATGTTCTCCAGGCAGCCGGCAACCGCGGCATTGTAGATATCGACAGAGCGGATCTCATGCAGGGCCTTGCGGACGGAGTTGTCGAGCCAGTCGAACAGACGCAGGTCGCGGCCCAGGCCCTTGAGAGCATTCTGGAACAGGTGAGTGTGCGTGTTGATGAAGCCCGGGAAGACGAATCGGTCGCGGCCATCGATGACGACTGGGCTCGCGTAGGCTGCCAGGATCTCGGCGCTTGGGCCCATGGCGACGATGCGGCTGTCGCGTATCGCCATCGCGTGGTCTTCCAGGATGCTGATGCTCTGGTCCATCGTCACCAGCGTGGTGTCTCTGACGATCAGCGTCACGTTTTCCATGACCAGGATCCCCCCAGGTCGTCGATCAGGCGCGCGGCTCCGACTCGTACACGAGTTGTTGGCGCGTATATAGGAAGCCCGGTGGATGCAGGCCGACGAACAGAAGTCGGGCATGCGGGTGCGCCACCGACTTGAATGGGCTCTGCCCACCCGGCGTCGTCTGGCCGCCGATATAAACCGACGAGTAATTCACGAAGAGCTCGTCGAGCGCCTGCTCGCCCAACAGATGCCACCAGTAAGTCGGCGACTCGACGAGCAGGTGTTCGATGCCGATTCGGCGCAGGGCATACAGCAGCACCCCGGTATGTGGGGCATCCTCGCCCGCCATCAAGACGATCGGATGACCCGCCTGCCGGGCTGCCTGAAAGTGTGCAGAGAGGTCCGACGTATCCACTTCTGCCTGCGTGTTGAACGGCCCAAGCCATACCGTGTCCGCTGCGATGAGCGGCTTCAAGTGTGCTCCGCCCCTGGCGCATGTCGCGATCATGGGGCGCCCGTCGGCACGTCGAAAGGCAGGGTGGTCGAGAGGCACATCGCTGCCGTCAAGCGAAACCACGATGGGCACCAGGGGCAGGGTCTTTCCGAGGATGACCGGCCGCTCGGCGATCAGGTCGACGTCCTGGCAGCCGAACTCGGCGTCGGGCTCAGCCGCCAGGGTGCGCGCTCCGATCAGGCTGGCGTCGGCGTAGGCGCGCAGCACGTTGAGGATCCAGTAGTCTGCGGCGCCCCCGTCGGGGTCGAGCGAGTTGTTCGAGGCCACCAACGGCCCGCGCGTGTCGTCAGGGTAGGCCATCTTGCCATCGAACGACAGCACGATCGACGCGAAGATGTACGGCCGGTCCGAGCCCGGCTTTGGAAAGAAGAGCTCGTGGAAGTTGGATTGAGCCTTCGAGAGAGACGCCGCCGCCTGCGATCGAAACCGCAAAGATTGCAGCGCCATCTCGTCGCTGTACAGAGCTGAAATGCGCGGTGGGTTGGGGTTGATAGACATCTGGGTCTCGAAGCGGTTCGTGGCGCTTCACCAAACGTCACTGGTCGCAGTGTACTGTAGGCATTACAACACTGTCAACTGACAGTTGACACGCAAACCTGATCGGCATAGGATGCACATGTAAAACCACGAGGGCGGGAAGAAACTACACCAAATCTGTCAAGTATAGTTGCACACGGGCGCACCGTTCGTTCTGACGGATGATGCCTGTGTGGGTCAACGAAGTGGATGAGTGAGCTGTGCACAGGTTCGGGCAAACCGGTCTCTCCCACTACACAGGTGCCTCCTGCTCTCTCGCGAAGGCGTTCGATCCTTTCACGTGCGCACCCGGTCATGCACCGGTCTCGGCGGACTCCAGACGGATGATCACATCCACAAAAGGGAGAAGGAGCGATGAATCTTATTAACGCCTGTCGAATGATTGCGATTGCGTCACTGACGGTTGCTGCCGTTGGCTGCACCCCGGCAGCGACCCCGGCACCCGCCGCGCCCACAGAAGGCGCCAAGACCATCCGGGTCGCCATGATCACGTCTGGCCCCACCAATGATCATGGGTGGCACCAGAACGCCCTGGAGGGCCTCCAGTCCATCAACAAGGAACTGGGCTACGAGATCGCCTACTCCGAAAGCGTCGAATCGGCGCAACAGCAGAACACCCTGCGCCAGTATGCCCAGCAGGGCTACAACCTGATCTACTGCCACGGCTATGAGTGGGGCGAGGCCCTCAAGGCGGTTGCACCCGATTTCCCGGATACGATGTTCGTCCAGATCAACGCCACGACCGAAGGCGCTAACATCGTGGGCACGAACTTCAAGTTCGGCGAACTTGGCTACTTTGCGGGCATGGCCGCCGGCATGATGACCAAGAACGGCAAGATCGGCATCGTGGCCGCGCAGGACGCCCCGCAGGTGACCGCGGACTCCGACACGATCCAGCTCGGCGCCAAGGCCGTCAATGCGGACGCCGACGTCAACGTCTCGTTCGTGGGTTCGTGGGACGACGTGGTCAAGGGCCAGCAGGTGACGCAGGCCCAGATCGATCGCGGTGTCGACGTCCTCATCATCATCGGCGACTCCTTCGCGCCACCGGCGATTGAGCTGGCCAAGTCGAAGGGCATCATGGTCATCGGCGGCTGGAGTGGCGATGCGCACGACCTCGCCCCCGACACCGTGATCACGAGCGCCGTTCAGGACGTCCCGGGCGTGTACCTGTCAGTCGCCAGGCAGTACGGGGCCGGCACCCTCAAGGGCGGCACCTCCTTCGTCAGCGGGTTCGCCGAGAAGACGCAGAAGATGGGCGTCTGGGGCGACTTCGTCCCCGCCGAGGTCAAGGACAAGGTGAATGCCGCCATCGCCGACTATCTCGACGGCAAGCTCGATTTCCCGGTGCTCAAGTAGGCGGTGGAACCTGTTTGATGACCATCGAGAATAAGGTCTGAATAGAGACGGGTGCCCCGCCGGAACGTCGAGCGGGGGTGGGGAGCGTAGAGCGTAAAGCGTGGAGCGACCACGCTGCCGCGATCCGGCGCGTTCGCGTGAACGCTCCACGCTCTACGCTCCACGCCCTACGCTCCGAGGGGCGCCCGTCTTCGTGTCCGCGCAATCGGAGTGCGATTCATGGCCGAAGACGTCAGCCAGAACCTTGCGCCGCTCAAGCCCAAAGCACGCCTCAATTTGCCTATCGCGAATATCGCGATGCCACTGCTGTCGATCGTGATTGCGGCGCTGGCGGGCGCCGTCATCATCCTGCTCATGGGCTATGACCCGATCAAGGCCTATGCGGCCCTGGCGCAGGGCTCTTTCGGAAACCTGATGCAGACGTCGGAGACCGTCAAGACGGCGGTCCCGCTGCTGCTGTGCGGCCTGGGGATCGCCTTCGCCTTCCAATCGGGGGCGTTCAACATCGGCGCCGTCGGCCAGATGTATATGGGCGCACTGGCGGCCATCCTGGTCGCCGGGCAGCCCATGGGCCTACCCGGATGGCTGCACATGCTGGTCGCCACGCTCGCGGCCTTCGCCGCCGGCGGGCTATGGGCCTTGCTCCCGGCCGTCCTGAAAGTCCGCTACGCCTCCAACGAAATCATCTCGACCATCCTGCTGAATTACGTGGCGATCTACCTGGTCGATTACATGGTCGCCGGGCCGATCAAGTCAGGCGGGTTCGGCGGCGCGCCGACATCGTGGCCCGTGCTACAGGGCGTGATGTACCCGAAGCTGGTGCCGCAGACACAGCTCCATCTGGGGTTGATCTTCGCGCTCAGCGCCATGATCATCCTGTTCTTCATCATGCGCTATACGACCCTGGGTCAGCGCGTGCGCATCGTCGGCCAGAACCGCGTGGCCGCAGCGCATGCCGGCATCCGGGCCGATCGCGTTTACCTGTTGGCCTTCTTCTTCAGCGGAAGCCTGGCCGGTCTGGCCGGAGCGGCCGAGATCCTGGGGTATCAGGCTCGACTGATCTCAGGGTTCGCCCCCAGCACTGGCTATGACGCCATCGCCGTCGCGCTCCTGGGCGGCCACGCACCCTTCATGGTCGGTCTGTCGGCGCTGTTCTTTGCCGGGCTGCAGACCGGGGCTGTTGCGATGGAGGCGATCGCCAAACTACCGGCCCAGCTGGTCGACCTCATCCGCGTGCTGGCCATCCTTTCGGTGCTGGCGGCCTCGTCGCCTCGGATCGTCGAGATCGCGCGCAAGCTGCAGGGGGAGGATCACAAATGGTAACGGCGTGGTGGTCGCGCGGCTGGGTTCGGACGACGGCGATCGTGCTGGCCGCGCTGGTTGTGTTCTGGATCGTGCTCGAGCTGGCTGGCGAAGAGACGCGCAACATCGCAAATGGCTTCTTCACCATCCTGGCCGCGCCCGAGTTCGTCAAGGCCGCTCTGATCGCGGCCATTCCCCTGTTGCTGGCGGCTTTGGGCGGATTGATCAGCGAGCTTTCGGGCGTGTTGAACATGGCGCTCGAAGCCATGATGCTGGTCGGCGCTTTCGTCGCTTACACGGTTGCCGATCACAGCGGCAGTCCGTGGATCGGTCTGCTGGCGGCCGGCCTGTCGGGCCTTGTCCTGGGCCTCGCTCATGCGCTGTTCACTGTGACGCTACGCGCCAATCAGGTGGTCAGCGCCGTGGCCCTCAATCTGTTCGCGGTGGCGGCCACAGCCCTGGCTTTCCGCGTCCTGTACATCCATAAGGCTTTCCAGGCGGCGCCCGGGTTTGAGGCCCTTCATTTCCCGGTGCTCAGCGACCTGCCGTACGTCGGCGTCGCGCTCTTCCAGCACAACATCCTCATCTACCTGTCTCTGCTGTTGATCCCGGTGATGTGGTTCATCCTGTACAAAACCTCCTGGGGCCTGACGCTGCGATCGGTCGGCGAACACCCGATGGCGGCCAACACGGTCGGCATCAAGGTCAACCGGGTGCGCTACATCGCGATCCTGCTCAGCGGCACGCTCGTTGGGATGAGTGGCTCGGCGCTGGTTTCCGCCTCGGGCATCAATGCCTTCCAGGAGAACCTGTCGGCGGGGCGCGGCTTCATCGCTTTTGCGGCCGTGATCTTCGGGCGCTACGACCCGATCGGCGCCTTCCTCGGCACGATCCTCTTCGGCCTGGGCGACGCCCTGCAGATCCGGCTTCAAGCATACGGCGTCGAGGTGCCATACCAGTTACTGCTGATGCTGCCCTACGTGATCACGTTGCTGGCGCTTGTCGTGTTCATGCGCAATGCCCGTGGGCCGGCGGCCAGCGGCACGCCATTCGTGGAGGAGGGGGCAGGATGAGCACGCAAACCGTCTCCCCAAGCCCGGCCGAAACGCCCGCGAACGGCGACACCGTCCTGGAGCTGCGCCATATCGTCAAGCGTTTCCCCGGGATCGTGGCCAACGATCACGTCAGCCTGAAGATCCGCGCCGGTGAAGTGCACGCGTTGCTCGGCGAGAACGGCGCGGGCAAGTCCACGCTGATGAAGGTGGTCTACGGCCTGTATCAGAAGGACGAGGGCGAGATCCTGGTCCGCAACCAGCCCGCGCAGATCCGCGTCCCACAGGATGCGATGGCGCTGGGCATTGGCATGGTGCACCAGCACTTCATGCTGGTTCCTACCTTTACGGTGCTCGAGAACATCATCCTCGGGCTGCGGACGGGTCGGTACCCGCTGCTTGACCTGGGGGAAAGCCTCGCACAGATCAAGACCCTGGCCGACGACTTCGGCCTGAACGCTCCGCTCTCGGCCAAGGTCGGCGCCCTCACCGTCGGTCAGCAGCAGAAAGTCGAGATCATCAAGGCGCTCTACCGGGGCGCGCGCATCCTGATCCTCGACGAGCCGACGGCCGTGCTGATCCCGCAGGAGGCCGAGGAGCTCTTCAAGCTCATCGAGCATCTGCGCGCCGACGGCGTGACCCTGATCTTCATCAGCCACAAACTGAAGGAAGTGCTGCGCGTGAGCGACAGGATCACGGTCATGCGTCGCGGGCAGCTGATCGACACTCGTGACACCGCCGCCACGACGATCACCGAACTCGCCGAACTCATGGTCGGCAAGGCGGTGGATCTGACCATCGCCAAGCGACCCACGACGCCCGGCGAGAACCATCTAGAGCTTCGGAAGGTCACGACGCGCGTTGACCAGGAGACCCGGCCGCTGCAGGAACTCGATCTCGCGTTGCGCTCCGGCGAGATCCATGGGCTGGCGGGCGTCGACGGCAACGGGCAGCAGGCATTGGTGCAGGCCATCATGGGGCTCTGCCCGCTGGCCGGCGGCCAGGTGCTCTACCACGGCCGGGATATCGCGGCCATGGAGACGTCCGAACGAATCAGCCGCGGGATCGAGCACATCCCCGAGAACCGGCACACCGAGGGCCTGGTGCTCGGCCTGAACGTCACCGACAACCTGCTCCTCGAGCGTTTCGAGCGGCCGCCTTTCGCGAGCCGGGGGATGCGCCAGTTTAAGACGATGCACGAGCACGCCGCGACGCTGATGCGGAAGTTCGACATCCGCGCGCCCAACCCGGACGTGCAGACGCTGAAACTTTCAGGCGGCAACCAGCAGAAGGTCATCCTGGCGCGATCGCTCTGGCCGGACCCGACCGTGCTGATCGCGATGCAACCGACGCGCGGACTTGACGTCGGCGCTGCCTCCTTCATCCACAAGCAGATGGTCGAGGCCCGCGACCGCGGCTGTGCCGTCCTGATCATCTCCTCCGAACTGGACGAGATCATGGCCGTCAGCGACGTCATCAGCGTGATCTACGAAGGCAAAATCGTCGAGACACGCGCGACCAAAGACACGAACCTGAACCGCATCGGCTTCCTGATGGCCGGCGGCCGGCCCGAAGAAGCGCCGGTCGGGCCGGCAGAGGAAGTGACGTACTTGACGTGAAGGCGACCTGACCCCGACCTGACCGCAGACGGCGGACCGCGGACCGCAGACGTTCAGGCCGAGGTGCCTTTGGTGTTTCCGCAACTGCTGCGGTCCGCGGTCCGCCGTCTGCGGTCTATGCCAACCTGTACACCAACTCCGCGCCGGCCAGTACGTTGACGACGTTCTGGTAGTCGTCGAGGCGCAGGTCGCGCTGGGCGGTGGGCACGGTGCCGGCGGCGGTGTGCGGCGTCAGGACCACGTTGACCGTGGGCGGGCGCGACGGCGCCAGCAGCGGGCAATCCGGTCGGATCGGCTCGTAAGTGAAGTTGTCGACGGCGACGCCGTACAGGCGACCGGAGGCGATGGCCTCCGCCAGGGCGGCTTCATCGATGGTGCCGCTGCCGCCCGCGCTGACGAAGCAGGCGCCCGGCTTGAGTTTGGCGAAGAACTCGGCGTTCAGGCTCTGATCGGTTTCGGGCAGGAGCGGGAGCAGGGCGCAGACGAAGTCGCTGGCGGCCAGCAGATCATCGAGGGGTGCGTAGCGGGCGGCGAGTTCGCGCTCGGCATGATTCGGGAGGCGATTGCGCTTGTTGTAGAGCACCTGACAACCGAAGGGCTTGAGCCGACGCGCCAGTTCGAAACCGATCTCGCCCATTCCGACGATGCCGATCGTCGAGCCCCACAGGCCACGCAGGTCGGTTCGCGCGGACCAGTTGTAGGCGAAGTAGTCCTCGGTACAACGGGTCGGCTCAAGTCCGAACGGATCCGCGCTCAAGACGACCTCGGTCAGCTCACGGGCGCGCTTGGCGAGGCTGAGCATCTGCATGAAGAGATGCTCGGCCACCATGATGCAGGTGCGGATCGGCAGGTAGCAGACGGGGACGCCGGCGGCGCGGGCCGCTTCGAGGTCGATGTCGTGGGTCTGGGATCCCCAGCGCTGGATCAGGCGCAGCGACGTCCCGGCCTTGATGACGTCGGCGTCGATCACGCCCGAGCGCTCGGTGATCAGGAACTCTTTGCCCGGGACCGCGGCGATGACGTCTGCCAGGGTTGGGGTGCGCAGCACCGTGATGTCCAGTTCCGGCGGCGCGGCTTCCAGAGCCGCCTGTTGGTGGTACAGGCCGCGGTGCGTGATGAACAGAGTCGGATGTTTGATCATGGAGTCCCCTTCTGAAAGCGGCACGCGAGCAACGACTCGCGTTCAAGTGGTGCTCAAAGAAGATGAGCGGAGCTTTAAGCCGGTGACTCTATGCTATGAGGTCGCGTGCTCGTTTGTCAAGCCGGGGTGCCCGGGTCTTTTCAACAAACCCGCCGTGCCAATCCTGAATCGGGCCTGGATGACGTCGTCAGTCGTCTGGCCCCACTGCCCGGGGCTGAGGGTGCCGGGCTTTGACTCACAGGTATATCCATGAAGATCCGATTCACGCTGAATGAACGCCCGACGGAGGTGGAGACGGAATCCGACCGCTCCGCGCTGACGGTGTTGCGCGACGACCTTCGCCTGACGGGCACCAAGGTCGGTTGCGATACGCTCGATTGCGGCGTGTGCGCGGTGCTCTATGACGATCGGCTTGTCAAAGCCTGTAGCCTGACGGCCGCGGATCTTGAGGGGCATCGGGTGGTCACGATTGAAGGCATCCAGGGCCCTGGCGGCGGGTTGAGCGACCTGCAAGAAGCCTTTTTGGATCATGGCGCTGTGCAATGCGGTTTTTGCATCCCGGCCATGATCCTGGCCGGCGAGGCCTTGCTGCGGCGGAACCCCAACCCCAGTCGAGACGACATTCGACGCGGGCTCGCGATCGTCCTCTGCCGGTGCACGGGCTATCAACAGATCGTGGATGCCGTCGCCGACACTGCGCGGCGACGACAGGTCGGGGCTCGCGCCGCTGGCGAGTTGGAGAGTGCGCCATGACCGAGTACAGGTATGTCGGAAAACGCTCGCGGTCGGAGGATGGCCTCGAGAAGGTGACGGGGCGCGCGCGCTACGTCGGCGACTACACGGTGCCGAACATGTTGGTCGCCAAAGTGCTGCGCAGCCCGCTGCCGCACGCCCACATTGTGTCGATCGACGTCAGCCCGGCGTTGCAGGTGCCCGGCGTCGTGGCCGTCGTCACCGCCGAGGACTTCGTCGACCACGGCCTCTGGGGCTGGCCGATCAAGGACGCCTACGTGCTGGCCTGGAAGAAGGTGCGCTACGTCGGTGACGGCGTCGCCGCCGTGGCCGCCGAGACCGAGGCGGCTGCCCTGGCCGGCATCCGCGCGATCAAGGTCACGTATGAGCGGCTGCCCGTCGTCGGCGACATCCACCACGCGCTCGATCCGGATGCCGCCATCATCCCGGACACCGCCGAGCCGGGCAAGGGCAACCTCACCGGCACGCATCTGGTTCGCTTCGGCGACCCGGATCCGATCCTGGCTGAGTGCGAGGTCTTCGTCGAAGAGTCGTACGCGTTCAAGCATCAGGAGCACGCCTACACCGAGACCGAAGGGGCGCTGGCCATCCCCGAGCCGGATGGCGGAGTGACGGTGTACGCGAACGACCAGTCGCCGTTCATCAACCGCAGCAACGTGTCGATGACTCTGGGCGTGCCGGAAGCGCGGGTGCGCATCATCCAGGCGCATGTCGGCGGTTCGTTCGGCGGCAAGGACGACATCGGCTATCAGACCTGCGCCCAGGCTGGCAAGCTGGCCCTCAAGGCCGGCCGCCCGGTGCGCCTGATCCTCACGCGCAGCGAGTCGTTGATCGCGTCCTACAAGCGCGAAGCCATGGACGTCGGGGTGCGCGTGGGCGCCATGGCCGACGGCACGCTGCGCGCCGCGCGCGTCGTCATCCGCGCCGACAGCGGCGCCTATTCGTCGATGACGCCGCTCTCGGCCTGGCGCGCGTCGATGCACGCCGCCGGCCCGTACCGCTACGAGGCCGTCCACGTCGACACCGATCTGGTCTACACCAACAACGCGTACTCCGGCGCCTTCCGCGGCTTCGGCAACCCGCAGGCCATCGGCGCGATCGAACAGGCCGTCGATGAACTGGCCTTCAAGCTCAAGCGCGATCCCATCGACCTGCGCCTGCAGAATTGCCTGCACGACAAAGACGTCACCATGACGGGCAACCGCCTCAACCAGGCGGTGCCGTTGGCCGAATGCCTGACCTGGGTCCGCGATAAGTCGGACTGGGACCGGAAGCGCAACCTGTATGCCGGCGAACAAACCGGCACGGTTCGGACCGGCATCGGCGTGGCCTGCTACTTCCACGGCAGCAGCCTGGGCGGTGAGGGCGCCGACTACGCCACGATGACGATCCGCATCGACGAGGCCGGCCTTGTGACGCTGACCACCGGCCTGACGGATTACGGCCAGGGCAGTCGCACGGTCTATCAGTTGGTGCTGGCCGAGAGCCTGGGGATCGACAAAGCGCGCATCCGCATCCCGCGGCCCGACACGCAGACGGCGATCGAATCCGGCCCGACGGTGGCGTCACGGGCCTCGATGCTGGGCGGCAACGCCACCCGTGTGACAGCCGAGCGGATCCTGCAGATCCTGAACTGGGCCGCTGCCGATGCGCTCGGCTGCAAGCCCGATCAGATCCAGCGCGATGGCGAGTTGTTCATCAGCCCGGCCGAGGAGCACCTGACCTTCGATCAGGTGGTCGCGCATGCCGGCGAGATGGGCCTGTCGCTCTACGCCCAGGGCAAGTGGGAGATGCCCAAGTTCCACTGGGACTTCGACACCGGCACGGGCGTGCCCTACCACTGCTACACCTTCGGCGCGCAGGTGGCTGAAGTGCAGGTCGACATCGCGACCGGCAAAGTGAAGGTGCAGGGCATCTGGGCCACGCACGCGGGCGGCCGGGTGCTCTTCCCGCAGGGCGCGTACGGCCAGCTCTATGGCGGCATCGCCCAGGGCATCGGCTACGCCCTGACCGAGGGCTTCAGCTTCCATGACGGCTATCCCCAGACGCTGGACCTGGGCGCCTATCACATCCCGACAGCGCTCGAAGTGCCGCAGATGGACGGGCACTTTATTGAATACGACTTCGCCGACGGCCCGTACGGCGCCCTGAACATGGCCGAGCCGACGATGATCTCGACGGCGCCGGCCATCGCCAACGCGATCTTCCAGGCGACCGGGCGCCGCTGGCGCAAGTTCCCGCTGACGCCGGCGGTGATCCTGACCGGCAGCGACGATCCGGATCGCGTCGGCGAGGCTGAGGTGCGCAAGGCCCTGGGCCTGGTTGATTGATCTCGGCTCTGATCGGGCCAACTCCAATTAAAAGAGGAACGGAGCCGCTCTGCCAGCTCCGTTCCTCTTGATCCGACAAGCGAGGCGGGTGGGTGCCTAGATCCGGCCGCCCATCGTCAGGGCCATGAGGGCCTTCTGGATGTGCAGGCGGTTCTCGGCTTCCTGATAGATCACGGACTGCGGGCCGTCGATGACGCCATCGGTGGCCTCATAGCCGCGGTCGATCGGCATGCAGTGCATGTAGGTCGCGGTCTTCTTGGCCAGGCTCATGCGGCGTTCGTCGCAGATCCAGCCTTTGTGCTCGTCGCACATCGCCTGGACGGCTGCGGGCTCTTCGGTGACCATGATCGGGCCCCAGCTCTTGGCGTAGCACACGTCGGCGTCTTCGAAGGCCGCGTCCATGTCGTCGACGACTTCGAACTTGGTGCCCTGGTCGGCGGCATGTTTGCGAGCGGCGTCGAGCGTGTGCGGCATCAACTCGAAGCCCTTGGGGTGCGCCAGCGTCACGTCCATGCCCCAGCGGGTCATGAGCATGATCAGCGACTGCGGGACGGAGAGCGGGCGCACGTACTTCGGCGCGTAGGTCCAGGAAATGATGAACTTGCGGCCGCGCAGGTTCGTGCCGTAGTTCTCGCGGATCGTCATGAGGTCGGCCATGGCCTGACACGGGTGGTCGACGTCGTCCTGCATCGAGAAGATCGGCACGTTGGCGTGTTTGGCCAGCTCGTACTGGTACTTCTGGCCGATGTCGGTGCGGCAATCGCGGACCGAGATGCCGTGGCCGTAGCTGCCGAGCACCATGCCCGTGTCCTTGGCGTTCTCGCCGTGGCCGATCTGCGTGGCCGACGGGGTGAGATAGATGCCATGGCCGCCGAGTTGGGTCATGCCGGTCTCGAAGGAATTTCGCGTGCGTGTCGATTCCTCGAAGAAGAGCATGTATAGAGTCTTGGCGCGCAGGATGTGGTCGTGCAATTCGCCCATGGCGAAACGGCGCTTGAGGTCGTCGCCCAGGGAGAGGGCCGCTTCAAGCTCCGCATTCGACCAGTCCTCGGTCGTGATGAAATCCTTGCCAAACAGCTGCGTATGCATTGAGTCACTCCTTCGCGGAAAAGACGAACGGAAACAGCGCGTAGAACGCGGCTGCTTTTTCCATTTTGTCGAGGTCGACCTGATCGTCGACGGCGTGGACGTAGCGTTCTTCTTGCGGGCCGTAGCCCAGCGTCGGGATGCCCGCCGCGCCGGCCGAATACGTGCCGTCGGTGCTGAAGCGCCAGACGTCGACGGCCGGCGGCGCGCCGAACAACTCGGTGCAGGTGCTCAGACCGGCCTCGAGCAGTTGATGCCCGTCTTCGAGGTACCAGCCCGGGAAGTAGCTGGGCCCGTCGAGTTGAAGCCCTGTGTGTGTCCGTACGGGCTGCTCGGCGATGCGGGCCGATCCGCCCAGGGGCTCGACGACTTCCTGAATGCCCGACAGGAGCTGGCCGGCCGTCTCGCCCGGCATCATGCGGCGGTCGAGGGCGATCTCGCACCAGCTCGGCACCGAGTTGGGCGTGTGCGGGCCTTCGATCAGGGTGACAGCCTGCGTGCCGCGCCCGAAGACCGGGTGCGTCGGCAGCGACGGGTTCATGGCCTGCAGGGCCGTGATGATCGGCAGCATCTTGAGCAGGGCGCTTTCGCCGAGATCGGGTGTGCTGGCGTGGACGGCTTTGCCGGTGGTGCGCACGCGCACTTCGCAACGGCCGCGTTGCCCGCGCCGCAGCGTGAGGTCGGTGGCCTCGGCGAGCAACACGGCATCGGGGCGCAGCCCATCCCGCTCCACCAGCGAGCGCAACGCGAATCCCTCGGCGTCCTCCTCGAGCGTGGCGCCCATCACCCAGACCGTGAAGTCGCCTTCGAGTTTGAGCGCCTTGAGAATCGCGGCGCCGTAGACGATCGAGGCGACGCCGCCCTTGCAGTCGGACGCGCCAAGGCCCCACAGCGCGCCGTTCTCGACGACCGGCTGCAGGGGAGGGTGAGGCCACTCAGATTCATCGGCGACCTCGTTGGTGTCGAGATGGGCGTTGTACAGGAGGACGCGCGGCCCGTGCCCGACGCGGCCCAACGCATTGCCGGCCGAGTCGATGTGCACGTCCTCGCAGCCGATCTCACGCAGCTCCTGGAGGGTTCGCTCGACGGCGGCCTTCTCCTGGCCGGTGTAGCTGCGGATGGAAACCAGATCCGCCAGGAAGCGGATCTGCCGATCGCGAAAAGCGGCGGCCAGTTCTTTGGCCTGAGCGGCCACGGTCGAAAGGGGCGGCACGGTTTGCATGGGACCTTTGTCGGGGTGTGGCTTCAGTGTAGCATCCGGCGCTCGCGGGTGTCAATCGCGAATTGAGTATGGCTCAACTTTTTTGAGTTTTGCTTGATGATGATTCCGACGCGAAAGAGCCTTGCCGGTGTTGGCAAGGCGATCAAGACGCTCCGGATTTTAGGGGCCCGCAGGCGGGCTAGAGGACGGGCGGCGTGATGATGGAGATGTATTCGGCCACACGTCGGCCCAGCGCACGGATCTCGCGCACGTCAACGCCGTGGAAGTAGATGCTGTCGCCGGCTTCGAGCTCGTAGGTCCGCTCGGCCAGCTGCACGCGCAGGCGGCCCTGCATCAGGTACAGGCACTCCTCGGAGTCGCTGGTCGGCGTGCGGGCGAGGTTCCCGGCCGAGGGATGCGCCCGGCCGATGAAGACCTCGAGGCGGTTGCGCAGGTTGGGGACCAGGAGTTCGCAGGTGACGTTGCCGGGTGGAAACGTGATCTTGACGCGATTGTCGCGGCGGACCACGGGGTTATCGTCGTTCCGCTGCGAGAAGTAGAACAGTGGAACTTCGAGCGCCTCCGCCAGGCCATGCAACGACTGCAGAGAGGGATTGTTCTGCCCGCGCTCGACAAGGCTCAGGAAGCTCGCGGTCAGGCCGGTGCGGCCGGCCAGCTGCTGAAGGCTGAGGCCGAGTTCCTTGCGCCGCCGCCGAACGCGTTGGCCGAACACGCCGGGCGCCGGGCTGGGTGCCGCGCTGGGCGGCGTCGTCTTCTTGGAGGCCTTGGGGGTAGGGCGGGTCTTGGGCACGCCGTCAGTGTAGCACCGCCGGCCCGCAGCCGTCAATCAATTCGGGGAAACAGGGATTGAGCATGGCTCAAAATATTCAAGCTTTGCTTGACACTGCTCGCCGTGCCGTGCTACCCTCAATGAACCCTTCCCCATCCAGGCAGACGTCAACCCACACCCTGATCGCAGCCTGGTTTGACGCGGAGATGTGCAACGCGCTTTGTCGCAGCCACCTATCGAACGATCCGTCTGTTGCCATCGGAGCCGAATCCCACTGACCATCGGGAGCGAACATGAGCATCGACATCGAAGTCTTCATGGAGCTGTATCGTGACATGTCTCTGATCCGGGCCTTCGAGCTCGGGCTGGAGCGCGAGTTCAAGCGCGGCGCGGTGCCCGGTATGTTGCACATCGGCGTCGGGCAGGAGGCCACCCAGGCGGCGCTCGCGGCGCACCTCGGCGCCACCGACGCGTTTTTCCCCGACCATCGCTGCCACGGCCTCAACGCGCTGGCCGAGGAGAAGCATGGTGGCGAGGGCCGTCGGATCATGGCCGAGCTGTTTGGCAGGGCCACGGGCGTCAGCGGCGGGAAGGGCGGCAGCCTGCATTCGGCCAACCCGGCCGTCGGTAATTTCGGCGACAACGCCATCGAAGGCTCGTTCATGGTGACGGTGCTCGGCGTGGCGCTGGCCTGGAAGATGCGCGGCGAACCGCGCGTCGCCTGCTGCGTGATCGGCGATGGCACGATCGGCCGCGGTGAGTTCCACGAGAGCCTCAACATGGCCAAGATCTGGCAACTGCCGGTGCTGTACGCGTGCGTCAACAACGGCTACGCGATATCGACGCCGGTGGCCGCGTCGCACGCCAGCGGCGACATCGTCGACATGGCGCGCGGTTATGGCTTCCCGTGCAGGCAGGTTGACGGCAACGACATCGAAGCCGCCTATACGGCCGTGCAGGAAGCCGTGGCGCACATCCGCGCCGGGAACGGCCCGTACTTCCTCGAGTTCAAGACCTGGCGCTGGCAGGGCATCTTCTCGGGCGAGTTCCGCCCGGCCGAAGAGGTCAAGTATTGGAAGGAAGACCACGACCCGCTCAAGCTGGCGCGCCAGGGGCTGGCCGCTCGCGGCGTGGCGGGCGAAGACCTCGATCGCGTCGACGCCGAGGTCAAGGCCGAAGTGGAGCGTTGGATCCAGTTCTCGAAAGACAGCCCGATGCCCGACGCCGCGAAAGCCGTGGCCGACGTCTACGTGGGCTGGGAGGTAAAGCCGCGATGACCACCGCCGAAGCAGTGCGAACCCGCACCTACGTCCAGGCGCTCAACGAAGCGCTTGATCTGGCCATGACGCGCGACACATCGGTTTTCCTGCTGGGCGAAGACATCGGCCGCATGGGCGGCGACTTTGGTGTCACGCGCGGCCTGTTCGACAAGTTCGGGGCCGAGCGCGTGCGCGACACGCCCCTCTCGGAAGCCGCCATCGTCGGCATCTGCGTCGGCGCCTCGATGGTCGGGATGCGGCCCGTGGCCGAGATCATGTTCGCGGACTTCCTGGGCGAGTGCTACGACCAGCTCGTCAACAACGCCGCCAAGATGCACTACATGTTCGACGGGCAGTTCAAGGCGCCGCTCGTGGTGCGCACGGCGGCCGGCGGCGGCTTCGGCGGCGGCCCGCATCATTCGCAATCGGTCGAGGGCTGGTTCATGAACGTCCCCGGGCTTGTGGTCGTCGCGCCCGCGACGCCCGCCGACGCGAAGGGGCTGCTCGCCGCTTCCATCGAGGACGACAACCCCGTGCTCTTCCTCGAGCACAAAGGCCTGTATCGCATCAAGGGCGACGTGCCCGAGGGCTACTACACGACGCCGCTGCGGCAGGCCGCGATCCGGCGCGAGGGCCGTGACGTCACGATCGTGACGGCCATGAAGCTGGTCCACGACGCGCTCGCGGCCGCTGAGGTTTTGGCGCAAGAAGGCATCGAGGCCGAGGTCATCGACCTGCGGACTATTCGACCCTATGACGCCGAGACCCTGATCGCGTCGGTCAACAAGACCGGCCGCGTTGTCGTCGCGACCGAGGCGCCGAAAATGGGCGGGCTGGCGGCCGAGTTGAGCGCCACGCTGAGCGAGGAGTGCTTCGGCCGGCTGAAAGCCCCAGTCGTGCGGGTCGCCGGGCTCGATACGCCGATCCCGTTCTCGGTGCCGCTCGAAAAGATCATCCTGCCCGGTAAGGACGACATCCTCGCCGGGGTGCGACAGGCGCTGAAGTAGCGTGTGGCAATCGGCTTGTTCTCTGGGCGGTGTTGCCGACCCATCAAGAAAGGACGCGCATGGCTGAGAACGTGATCCTGCCCAAGTGGGGGCTGACCATGGAAGAAGGAACCGTCACCGTCTGGCACAAGCAAGAGGGTGATCGGGTCGATCTGGATGAGGTGATCGCCGACGTCGAGACCGACAAGGTCAACAACGAACTGGCGGCGCCGCAGGCCGGCATCGTCGCCAAAATCCTGGTTGCGGTCGGCGAGACGGTGCCGGTCGGCACGACCCTGGCCATCATTGCGGCGACACCCGAAGAAGCCGCTCAGATCCGCGGCGCCTAGCTCGAGGCCGTCATGTCATCATCAACGCTGCATCGCAGCCTGCCGGTGCGTGAGACGCGCGCGCTCGGGCGCGTCCGGCGGATCATGGCCCAGACGATGCGCGACTCCGTCGATCGGGCCGCGCTGAGCCAGGTGACGCGCGACATGGATCTCACAGCCGTCCAGGCGGCGCGCCAGGCGGCCGGCGAGCAGCGCGTGTCGCTCAACGTGTACGTCCTGGCGGGCGTCGCGCGGACTTTGCGTGCGCATCCCTGGCTCAACGCCGAACTCGTCGACCAGTCGGTGATGGTCTTCGACGTCGTCAACCTGGGCGTCGCTGTCGCGGTGCCGGATGGGCTCGTGGTGGCCGTCATCCGGGACGCCGATCACAAGAGCCTGACCGAGCTCTCGGCGGCCGTCGCCGATCTGGCCCAGCGGTCGCGAACCGGCAAGCTGGGCATGGCCGACATCGAGGGCGGCACATTCACCGTGAGCAACCTCGGCATGTTCGGCATCGACGGCGGCTTCCCGCTGCCGCGCCCGCCCGAGGGCGCGATCCTGCTGGTCGGGCGGATGCGATCCGAGCCCGCACTGGTGGACGGCGCGCTCGCCGAGCGGCAGAGGGCCTGGTTCAGCCTGACCTTTGATCATCGCTTCATCGACGGCGCGACGGCCGCCGCCTTCCTTCAGGCCCTTCAAGACTGGTTCCTCAATCCGGAGGGGTGGGTGACACCATGAACTCCAGCACGTACGCGTTCCAGGATCAGACCGTGTTCATCAGCGGCGCCTCGCGCGGCATCGGTGCCGCGACCGCTCGACTCTTCGGGGCGAGCGGAGCCAGGGTCGTGATCAACTACCGCGAGGATCGTGAAGGCGCCGAAAGCGTCGCCCGCGAATTGCAGGCCTGCGGCGGTCAGGCGTTGGTGCAGCAGGGCGATGTCGGCAGCGTCGACGACGTGCAGCGCATGCTCGAAGCCGTGTCGGCGGCCTGGGGGCCGGTGACCGTGCTGGTGCATAACGCCTCGGCCCCCGATCGATCGGGCTTCCTCGACGCCAGCCTCGATCAGTTCGACCTGACCTATGCCGCGAACGTCCGCGGCCCGTTTGCCATGAGCCAGATGGTGGCGCGGAACATGATCGCGGCCAACGTGGCCGGGTGCATCATCCACATCAGCTCGATCCTGGCCCGACAGACGATCCCGAACCGCACCCTGTACGCGTCGTCGAAGGGCGCGATTGAATCGCTGACCCGCGCCATGGCCCTCGACCTCGCGCCGCACGGCATCCGTGTCAACGCCATCGCGCCCGGCCTGATCTATACGAACGCGCTCAAGGCCGGCATGGTCGCCATGGGCGAAGAGAACTTCGTGCGCTACATCCCGTTGAAACGATTTGGAGACCCTGACGAGATCGCCAGGGTTGTGGCCTTCCTGGCCTCGGATGCGGCGAGTTACATCACCGGGACGCTCATCAGCGTGGATGGCGGGCTCGGCGTTCTGGAGGCTGGACCGCGATGATCAGTGTCAATCAAGAAGCCATGCGTGTCGTGCGTCAGATCCTTGAGTCGCCCGAGCGTCTCGGTGTGCGGGTGACGACCCTGGAGAACGGCTCCACGCTGATCGACATGGGTCAGCAGGCGCCGGGCGGCTGGCTGGCCGCGAAGTACTACACGCAGATCACGCTGGGCGGGCTGGCCGAGGTGAGCTACGAGGCCTTCCCAATGGGCGGGCGGCTGCTCTCGGCGATCCGGGTCATGATCGACGATCCGCAGGCGGCGTGCGTGGCCTCGCAGATCGCGGGCTGGCGGCTCGAGGGCTCGCGCGCCGGAGCCCCGATCCTGGCCGGGCCGGGCCGTGCGCTCAACAAGGCGAACCCCGATCACTACATGGATCTCGTGGCCTACCGCGACTTGTACCACGAAGCGGTCGTGGCCATCCAGACGGCTGACCCTGTGACGAGCGAGACCGCGGCCGTGATCGCGGCCGGGTGCCAGGTGCGCGACCAGGACCTCTACATCCTGGTGGCCCCCAACTCGAGCCTGGTCTGCGGCGTCCAGGTGGCCGCTCGCATCGTCGAGCAGGCGCTGCATCGACTGGCCGAAGAGGGCCTGGATCTGGGCGTGGTCCAGTATGCGCACGGCGTCGGCGTCATCCCGCCGATGATCCAAGACGAAGTCGTGGCGATGGGGCGCATCAACGACTCGCTGCTGTACGGCGGCATTGCCACGATCTTCATCGACACGACCGACGAAGCTGCGGCTGCAGTCATTGGGAAGGTGGTCTCTGCGAAGTCGCGGGCGTACGGCCGGCCGTTCGTCGAGATTTACGAAGACGCGGGGCGGGACTTCTACAACATCCCACTCGATCTGCACTCGCCGGCCGTCCTGCATCTGAACAACATCCGCACCGGCCACACGTTCTCGGCCGGCGAGATCAACGAGGCCGTGCTCAAGCGCTCGTTCTTTGGGGAATGATTGACGCGATGTCGATGGCCGGAGGCTGAAGAGGGGGAGATGACAACCCTGCTGGTCAAGAACGCCAGAGTGCTGGTCACGATGGACGCCCGACGCCGCGAGATCGCGGGCGGTGGTCTCTTCGCGCGCGACGGCGTGATC
This sequence comes from uncultured Anaerolineales bacterium, assembly GCA_964480865.1. GTDB lineage: Bacteria > Chloroflexota > Anaerolineae > Anaerolineales > UBA6663 > UBA6663. The sequence continues at coordinate 95,896 of CAYZRP010000001.1, forward strand.
GAGCAGGTCGGTGCGACGTCGGAGCTGCCGCAGACGGCCGATGAGGTGCTGGACCTGAACGGCCATGTCGTCATTCCCGGCCTGGTCAACGGCCATCATCATCTCTTTCAAAGTCTCACGCGCGGCGTGCCGGCCGGCCAGGACTCGGATCTCTATGGCTGGCTGGCAGCCCTGCAACCGATCTGGCTGCGCGTGACCCCGGAAGCCCTGCAGGCCTCGACTCGCCTGGGGCTCGCCGAGCTGGCGCTCTCCGGGTGCACGACGGCCGCCGATCATCATTACCTGCACGTCAACGGGTGTCGCCTCGACGACCAGATGGAGGCCGCGCACGAGATCGGCCTGCGCTTCCACGCGCTGCGCGGGAGCGTGACGGAAGCCAACGCCGCCCCGACTCCGATGATCGAGACCGAGGCCGGCGTGCTCGCGGATTGTCGGCGCCTGCTCGAGGCCTACCATGACCCGCGTCGGTTTTCGATGCTGCGCGTGGGGCTGGCTCCGGGCGCGATCTTCAGTTCGAGCCCGCGGTTCTTCCGCGCGACGGCGGAACTGGCGCGCGCCTACGACGCGCACCTTCACACGCACTGGGCCGAGGCCCAGGGCGAGGTGGACTTCCTGCGCGACGTCATCGGGCAATCGCCCGAAGCCTTTCTGGAGAGCGTCGGCTGGGTCGGCGACGACGTCTGGATGGCGCATTGCATTCAACTCACGCCGGGCGAGATCGACCTGTTCGGGCGCACGGGCGTCGGCGTCTGCCATTGCCCGAACTCGAACGCGCGCACGGGGGCGGGGTTGGCTCCGGTGCCGCGGATGCTCGATGCGGGGGTCAAGGTGGGCCTTGGCGTCGACGGCAGCGCGGCGAACGACGCCGGCCACCTGCTGGCTGAGGCGCGGCAGGCGCTCCTGTTTCAGCGACTCGTGCATGGGCCGACGGCTTTCACCGTTCGGCAGGCGCTCGAGCTGGCGACGCTCGGCGGCGCGCGCATCCTGGGTCGTGACGACATCGGCGCGCTCGAGCCCGGCCGGGCCGCGGACTTCGCCGCCTGGGATCTCAGCGGCGTGGGCTTCGCTGGCGCGGCGGACCCGGTGGCAGCCTTGATCTTCTGCCATCCTGTCAACGCCAGCCATGTGGCGGTGCAGGGCCGCCTGATCGTAAAGGAAGGCCAGCTCACGACCGTTGAGCTCGCGATCGTGATCGAGCGCCATAACACGCAGTCTCGCGTCGTGTTGAGTCAGTAGCCGGCGCGTTGTCGACATCAATGACATCTGCCGCGATGTGCGGCGGGAAATTCGCTTAGGAGAACCCATGGCCACACAACCTCGCTTTGCGCTGTACATGCAGGACAAGCATCCGCTGGCCTATGAGTTGGACATCGCCGAATACGCCGAGTCGCGCGGGTTCAGCGAGATCTGGCAGGCTGACACCCGGCTGGCGCGCGACTGCATCGTGATGATGTCAGCGTTCCTGACACGTACGCGCCACCTGCGGCTGGGCAGCGGCGTCCTTCCGATCTGGACGCGCAATCCGGCCGTCATCGCGGCGACGTGGAGCACCATGTGGGAGCTTGGGCAACAGCTCGGCGCGCCCGGTGATGCGTCACGCGTGATGCTTGGTCTTGGCGCGTGGTGGGAGCCGATCGCGGGGCGCGTCGGCGTTCAGCGCGAGCGGCCGCTGCTGGCCATGCGCGAAAACGTCGAGAGCATTCGGCAGTTGTTCACGATGGAAGAGGTCACGTATCAAGGACAGTTCGTGCATCTGGATCGCGTGAAGCTCGATGTCGTGTTCGCCGACACACGCGCTCGAGACATCCCGATCTACATCGGCGCGACCGGCGACAAGATGCTCGAGCTGGCGGGCGAGATCTGCGACGGCGTCGTGCTCAACTACGTCGTCTCGGTCGACTACATCAAGAAGGCGGTCGAGCTCGTGGCGAAGGGCGCGGCGCGCGCCGGCAAGACGCTCGAGCAGGTCGACCGGCCCGAACTGCTGGTGTGCTCGCTCAGCGACAAGGATCCCGAGGCCGCGATGTTCGAGGCCAAGAAGCTCGTCGCGTACTACCTGGCCACCGAGCCGCACATCATGAAGGCCAGCGGCGTGCCCGACGACCTGATCGCGAAGGTCCAGGCTGTGATGGGTTGGCCGGCCACCGAGGCCGAGTATCGCGCCGCGGCCAAGGTCATTCCCGACGATGTGACGCGCTCGTTGATGGCCGTCGGCACGAGCGACGAATGCGTGGCCAAGGTTCAGGAATACATCGACGCCGGCGTGACCTGCCCGATCCTGTACCCGATGATGGACGACATCAAGCCCGTGGTCGACGCGTTCGCGGACGCCTACAAGCTCGAGGCCCGCTGAGCGAGTCGGGTCGGGCCGGGATGGTCGCGAGATGTACGAAAAGGTCATCACCGATGGGACGCTGATCACGCCGGCCGAGGCGTTTCGGGCCGATCTGGCGATCGAGGGCGACCGGATCGTGGCCATCGGGCAGGGCCTGACCGGGCGTCGGACGATCCCGGCAGCCGGCCTGTACGTCCTGCCCGGCGCCGTCGACCCTCACGTGCATCTGGCGATGGACGCCGGGGTGACCCGCACCAGCGAGGACTGGGCCACCGGCACGATGGCGGCGGCCTGCGGCGGCACCACCACGGTCATCGACTTCATCGAGCCCGAGCTGGATGGCCCGCTCGCGCCGGCTCTCGCGGCGCGCCGCGCGGAAGCCGAGGCCGGGGCCGTCATCGACTTCGGCCTGCACATGACCTTGCGCAGCGCGGCCCCCGAGGTCCTGGCCGAACTCCCGGCCATCATGGCGGCGGGCTGCTCTTCCTTTAAGACCTATCTCACCTACGAGGGCTTCCGGCTCGATGACAGATCGTTCCTCGAAGCCCTGACGGCCGTGGCGCGCGCCGGCGGGCTGGCGCTCGTGCACGCCGAGAACGATGCCGCCATCGCGGCGCTGCGAGCCGAGGCTGTGGCGCGCGGCGATCTCGCCCCGCGCTTCCATGCGCAGACGCGGCCGGCGGCGACCGAGGCCGAGGCGATCGAGCGGGCCGCCATGCTGGCCCAGGTTGCCGGATGCCGGTTGTACGTCGTGCACGTCTCGACGCGGCCGGGCGCCGAGGCCGTTGCCCGCGCGCGAGCACGCGGCCAGGCGATCATCGGGGAGACGTGCCCGCAGTATTTGCTGCTGACCGAGGCTGAACTGAGCCGACCCGGTTTCGAAGGCGCGAAGTTCGTGTGCTCGCCGCCGCTCAGGCCGGCCGATCACGCGCCGGCGCTCTGGCGTCACCTCGCCTCGGGCGCGCTCTCGACCGTGGGCACCGATCACTGTGCGTTTTTCTACGAGGGCCAGAAGACCCTCGGCAAGGAGTCGTTCACGGCGATCCCGAACGGCCTGCCCGGCATCGAAACGCGCCTGGCGCTGCTGCACACCTTCGGCGTGCGCGAAGGGCGGCTGTCGCTGCAGCGTTGGGTTGACGTCTGCTGCGCGGCGCCGGCGCGCACGTTCGGCCTGTACCCGCGCAAGGGCACGTTGATGCCCGGCGCTGACGCCGACGTGGTGCTCTTCGACCCCGAGCGCGCCGTCACGATCGATCGCGCCATGCTCCATGAACGCACGGACTACACGCCTTACGCCGGCCTGCAGTTGCGTGGCTACCCGGTGTTGACGATGTCGCGCGGGGACGTGATCGTCGACGACGGCGACTATGTCGGCACACAGAGCCGGGGCCACTTCCTGCAGAGACATTGAGGAGAGACCAATGCTGATCCTGCCCGAGATCCTGATCGCGACGCCCGGCGAGGCGCCGCTCCCCGGCTGGGGTGTGCGCGTGGTCGACGACCAGATCACGGCCGTGGCAAGCCACGTCGACCTTCGTCGCGATTTCCCGCAGGACGAGGTCTGGGAGGCGCCGGGCGAGATGCTCGCGCCGGGCTTCGTCAATGCACATGCCCACCTGTACGGCGTGCTGGCTCATGGCCTGCCGCTCGACAAGGCGCCATCGGGGTTCTGGCCGTTCCTCGAGGATTTCTGGTGGCCGCTGGTTGAAGATCGGCTCGATCACGAGATGATCTGCGCCGCCACAGACTACGTTTGCGCCGAGATGCTGCGCAGCGGTGTCACGACGGTCTACGACTGCCTCGAAGCGCCGTACAGCCTGCCGGGCTGCCTCGCCGCGCAGGCCGAGGTCGTGAAGGCGCGTGGCATCCGTGCCATCCTGTCGTTCGAAGCGACCGAGCGCGTCAGCGCCGCGAACGGACAGCTCGGCCTGCAGGAGAACGCCGAGTTCATCAAGGCCTCGCGGAAGAGCGGGGGGCTTGTCTCGGGTCTGATGTGCTTCCACACGACGTTCAGCTGTTCGGCCGAGTTCATCCAACAGGCACACGCGCTTGGGCAGGAGCTCGACACGCTGGTGCACATGCACTGCTCGGAAGGCGTGCACGAGCCTGAGTATGCGCTCGGGAACTTCGGCGTTCGACCTTTGGAATACTACGATCGCCTGGGCGTGGCCGGGCCGCGGATGCTGGCGTCGCAGTGCGTGCAGCTCAGCGAGCACGAGCTCGACATCATGGCCGAGCGCGGCGTGAAGATGACTCACATGCCGCTCTCGAACTGCGAGGTCGGCGCCGGGATTGCGCCGGTGCCCGAGCTGGCCGCCCGCGGTGTCACGGTTGGCCTGGGCAGCGACGGCTACGTCAACGACTTCTATGAGGTTCTTCGCGGCGCATTTCTGATCCACAAGGCCTATCGGCAGGACCCGCGCGTGATGCCGGCCGCCCAGGTCTTCGCGATGGCGACCGAGGGCGGTGCGCGTTCGCTCGGCCTCGAGAAGATCGGGCGCCTGGCGCCGGGCTGGCAGGCGGATCTTCAGCTCGTCTCGCTCGATCTGCCGACTCCGCCGGAGCCCCACAACCTCTACGATCAGCTGGTCCTCTGGCGCAGCCACACGCATGTTCGCGCCGTGTGGGTCGCCGGGCAGCTGCGTGTCAAAGACGGCGTGGTGCTTGGCGCTGACTTCGGTGCGCTGCGCGCCCGAACGCATGCCGCGGCGCGACGCCTTTGGAGCCTTTGACGATGAACGATCAGGATCTGATTGCCTTTGTCCAGGCGCTCGTGCGCATCAACAGCCTGAGCGGGCACGAAGACGCTGTGGCGGCCCGCATCCTGACCGAGATGCGCGACCTGCGCTTTGATGAAACCTGGCTCGACGTCAACGGCAGCGTCATCGGCGTGATCCACGGCGCTCAGCCGGGCCCGACGCTGCTCCTCGATGGCCATTGCGACACGGTGGGCCTCGCCGAAGGTTCTACCTGGACGCGCGACCCGTTCGGGGGCGAAGTGGACGGCGGCTATCTGTACGGCCGCGGCGCCGCCGACATGAAGGGCGCGCTGGCCGCCATGATCTACGCCGCCGCGCGAGTCGATCGTTCAATGCTGGCCGGCCATGTGGCAGTGAGCGCGACAGTGCTCGAGGAGGTCATGGAGGGCGTCAGCCTGCGGACGGTGATGGAAGCGCTGAAGCCGGCGGGCGTGGTGATTGGCGAGGCCACTCAGTTGAACCTGAATCGCGGGGGACGCGGCCGCGCGGAGATCCAGATCGAGACGCTCGGCCGGCCGGCGCATTCCTCGTCGCCCGAGCTGGGCGTGAACGCCGTGACGGCCATGCGCGGCGCCCTCGCATCCATCGAAGCGGCGCCGTTGCCGAACGACCCGTTCCTCGGCCCTGCCATTCTGGCGTTGACCGATATCATCTCGGACCCGTATCCCGGCTACTCGGTGATCCCGAGCCGCTGTCGCGCGACGTATGATCGCCGTCTTCTGCCCGGCGAGCAGGCTGACGGAGTTCTGGCGGCCTTGCGAGTTCCGCCGGCCGTCGCGGGCGCCGAGCTGCGTGCGACCCTGGCGCAGGGCGAGCATCAGGCGTACACCGGCGCCGTCCTCAATGGTCCGAAGTTCTTTCCGGCCTGGGTCTTTGAAGAGGCGCATCCATTCGTTCAGAGCGCTCTGACCGGCTTACGTGTGGCCGGGTTGGATCCGCAGATCCGGTCGTACCGCTTCTGCACAAATGGCGCTTATAGCGCCGGACATGCGGGCATTCCGACCGTTGGTTTCGGTCCTGCAGCGGAAGGGGACGCCCACGTGGTCGATGAGCGTCTATCCATTGCGGAGTTGATCAGCGCGGCTCGCGGATACCGTGGAATCGTGGAGGCGGTGCTGAGTCAGGCAGAGACAGAGCGCTGAGGTTCGCACTGGTATCGTTGAGAGCCGGCATACCTGGCCGGGGGATGATCCCGTCCAAACGAGGAAGGCGGCATGGAAATCCTGTCACAGACGATCCGTCAGACGCGCTACTATGGCCCCGACGTCATCCCCTTTGTGATGATCTCGCGACGGAGCGCGCTTTCCGATCTCCAGGCCACTTATCACTTTGAGTCGGTGAGTGTGGTTGAGAGTGAGGACGGACCTGTGCAGATGACCTTGCGGAGCGGGGGATTTGTGATCAGGCAGGAACCGGTGGTCATCACCCAACTGATGATGGAACCGCGCCGCATCGAATTGCGGGTCGCCGGGTGCACGGCCTATGCTGACACGATCATGAGAGATCTCGAGTTGTGGGTCCGGCGCATGGGTGGTCTGCATGACGAGGTGCCCCTGATTGATTTTGTGCTGGAGGAGCAATCCACCCTGGTGGCGCATCTCGGCTTCGCCGCGGCGCGGTTGCTCAATCCGGCGCTGTCTGGGGCCGTTGGTTCCTTGGAACCAGACCCCGCCATGAAGGCCGCGGCAGACACACGGACCGTGCTGGAGCAGATCCGGTTTGCTGTTGAATTGAAAGCAGTCGATTACTCCCTGGCTGAACACCTCATGCCCGTTCAGCCTCGGTTTTTGAGTTTCAGTCCGCGACCGACTTCGGATCCCGCCGGACAGATCTATGAATGCCAGGCGCCGTTGTCGACGGACCGGCACATCGCGTTTTTGACTGAGCTCGAGAAGGCTCTTTGCACCGGCTGACCACCGCCAACCGATCATCTCGCGGTTCATTTTGACGCAGGCTCTGGAAAGAACTGGACCAAACGCAGACGTGTGCCGACAACCGTCAGGCTGTTGCCCAAAGGTTGCGGGTTCACATTTTGTGTCTGCCAACAGTGGGGCCCTGACGGCCTGACATCGCGGCCCTCCTGGATCGTCCGCATCTCGCCTTGACAAACGCCCTCCGCTTGTTTATACTGAACCATATGGTTCAGTATAAACAAGCCCATCTGGATACCTCGTTCGCCGCCCTATCGGATGCGACCCGGCGCGGCATCCTTGAACGGCTCGGGCATGCGGACGCTTCAATCACGGACCTTGCCGCGAAGTTTCATATGACCCTCACAGGCATGAAGAAGCACGTCGGTGTCTTGGAGCAGGCGGGGCTTGTCACCACGGAAAAAGTCGGGCGGGTGCGGACGTGCAAGCTCGGTTTGAGCCGGCTGGAGGAAGAGGCGGCCTGGATCGAGAAGTACCGCCAGGTGTGGGACGCACGCTTCGACGAGTTGGACAAGATCGTCGAAGAACTTAAACGAGAGAAAAGCGCTAATGGAAGAGGACAAAGGAAAGTGAGGCCGACCCCATGAAGAATCCTACGACGGTCGAACGAAGGTCTGAGCGTGAGTTGGTGGTCACGCGCGTCTTCAACGGCCCTGCGCACATCGTGTTCGAGGCCTGGTCAAGGCCGGAGTTGCTCCAGCGCTGGTGGGCGCCGAAATCGTTTGGAATATCCTTTGTTTCCTGCGAGGCCGACGTCCGCACGGGGGGCACGTACCGTTTCGTTTTCAGCCACCCGGCCGCCGAGCAGCCCGTGGCGTTCTTCGGCAGGTATATCGACGTGACGCCCCAGTCGCGCATCGTGTGGACGAACGAGGAGGGCGCCGATGGCCCCATTTCCACAGTGACCTTCGAGGAAAAGGACGGAAAGACGCTCCTGGTCCTGCGCGAGCTCTATCCGTCCAAGCAAGCCCTCGACGACGCCATCGCCTCCGGCAGCACGGGCACGAGCGGGGCGGGCGAGCAGTTCGAGCTGTTGGACGAGCTTCTCGTCACCCTGGCCAAGCCATAAGACAGCCCCGACCTGGGCCAAAAGCTCAACGCGAAACGGACACCAACCTGCTGGTCGCCATGACCGGCAGGTTGGTGCCGCGAAGACCGGCGCGGCCCGATCTCGTCCGATCCGGGTCGCGCCGCCTAGGTCCGAATCTGCCTGGCCCGACCGACGAAGGCGCTGACGATCAAGGCGATCGACAGCGCGATGAACCATCCAGGATGTCCAGCGCCGGTGGAGCCAACGTAATCCAGTTCCGCGACCCGGTTGAGGGGTCCGAGATACCACAGGAGTACGTACACGATCTCGAAAAGTTTGCCGGTTCCGCTCCAGACGCCGCAGGCCAACGCCAGCGACGGGATGAAGACGGCCCCCGAAGCCAGCGCCAGCAACCCCGGCACGTCGCCGTCCAGCGAAAGGCGCAGGATGGCGCCGGCGCTGATCAGCAGGGTGACGATCCATCCGGCCAGCCATTGCGCGGGGAGCTGCCTGAGCAGCGGCGACACCGCCGAAAAGGTCATCTGCTGGACGTTGTGCCGGATCTCGCGGTTGCCCATGGCCGACCAGATCAGGACGGGCCAGAACCAGGCGATGGGGAGTGCAATCGCCCGCACGGCGGTCGCTGGAACAACCAGGCAGGCGATGTTGATCCCGGCCATCACGACGTACCACCACCAGCGCTGCCCCTTGATCAGGAGTTTGAGCTCGGCCAGCACGACGTTCGCGACATTGAATCGGCTGATCGTCGCATTCAGCGGCGTGAGATGAATACCGGGTAAGGCCCGGAACTTGGCGACCGGGGGGGCTTCGGGTGAGTTCGCGCCGGGCTTGCGTCGCGCGGGGCGGGTTCGCGAGGGATCGAACCTGTCGAAGAACAGCGCGGCGACCAGGATCAGCAGGCCGGCCAGCGCGATCAGGGACATGCGCGCCAGGATGATGGACGCCGTCCACTGAACGCCGTCCCAGGTGAAGACCCGGTTAGCGGTGACGAATGTGGCGCCGAGCGTGAAGTCGCCGTCGTAGCCCGGATCGATCGCAGTGACGGCCCGGCCCAGGTCGCTGGACAGGATCCCAAGACCGGTGGGCTCGAACGCCGGGTATTGGCGGAGCGTGTCGTTTTCGAGGAAGAGCGGCACCCAGATGATGAAGGCGAAGAAGTAGACGATGTTGCCGAACCCGCCCTGCAAGAGCGGCACGGCCTCGAACAACACCGCGACCGCCGCCACGAGCGCCATGAGCGGCAGGACGATGAAGACGAACGGCGACAGAAAGGGGATCAGATCGATCTGCGTGTTCTCGCCGCGCAGCAATTGAATGACGAGGGCAGCTACGATCAAAACCAGCACCATCGACATGAGAACGGCGAAGTTGCTCAGCCATTTGCCGATCAGATACAACGGGCGAGTCAGCGGCGTGGTGGCCAGGATCTGGCCGACGCCGGTCTCCCGGTCGCGCGCGATCGAGCCCTTGACGATGTAAAAACCGAACCAGCCGATGAAGAACGTCCCAATGAGCGCCATCATCGCGCCCACCCACGCGGAGTTGAACGCCCCGCGGTACTCGCCCAGCTCCAACGCCAGGTTGCCGATAGCGGTTTGGTAACCGAGGAACACCGCCAACCCCAATGTGACCAGAAAACTGTACCGGCGAACGCGTTCGAGGAAGTCGGCGCGCGCGATATGGTAGATCACACGCGCCGGCTTCATGAGTTGCCGCCGATGATGGACAGGTAGGCGTCTTCGAGATTGGGCGACACGTTCTGCGCGTCGGGATCCGGCATATCCGCGCTGACCACGCGCACCTGCACGCCGTCGCTGCGCCGGATGGTGCCGCTGACGATGTGGCGCTGTTTGAGGGCCGGCAGTTCGTCACTGTGGACGGTCCATTCCCACACCCTGGACCCGAGCTCGCTGAGCAGGCTCTCCGGCGCGGCGTCGCGCAGCAGTCGCCCTTTGTGGACTAAGGCGATGTGCGTGGCGGTCGCCTCAACGTCCGACACGATGTGCGTGGACAGGATCACGATCATGGTGCTTGAGAGATCGGAGAGCAGGTTCCTGAAACGCACGCGTTCTTCGGGATCCAACCCGACCGTCGGCTCATCGACGATGAGCACCTGGGGATCGTTGAGCAACGCCTGGGCGATCCCCACGCGTTGTTTCATGCCGCCCGAATAGCCGCCCAGCGGTCGTTTCGCGGCTTCGACCAGGTTGGTGAGCTGGATCAGTTCGTCGATGCGCCGCCTGGCCGACGCCGCGTCCAGGCCGCGAATGGCGGCCATGTATTCGAGGAATTCGATCGCGTTGAGGTTGGGGTAGACGCCGAAGTCCTGCGGCAGGTAGCCGAGCACCTGGCGCAGGTTATCCGGGTGTTTGGCGATGTCTGTGCCGTTCCACGAGATCGTCCCGTCGGTCGGCCGGGTGATGGTGGCCAGCATGCGCATGAGCGTCGACTTGCCGGCGCCGTTCGGCCCGAGCAGGCCGAGGATGCCCGGCTGGATCGCCAGAGTGAAGCCCCGCAATCCCCAGACGTCTCTCTTGTACTGCTTGCCGAGATTGTTCACGGTCAATTGCATCGGTGCCTCCTTGATGGCGAGCGGGCGCGATGGGCCCGTCAGGGTGACCGCGCCGAAATGCCTGATCCGCCCTGACGGACCGTTTCCTTTAACCCTCACGACCTATGCCGCCGATTGCCCTCGGAGGTTCGTACTTGAGGTGGGCGCAAGCATTCCACAGTTCTTGCGGGAAGATGATGGGGGCAAGCAAACCGTCGGGCACCCCCTTGTTGGAGTTCAGGTTGATCCCCTCCGCCAGGTAGGCTTTATAGATCAACTGGCTGCAGTAGAAAGCTCCATCGGTTTCTGGATCAAAGAAATTGAGGTTATAGGGCTTGCTGGCGGTCGCCTGCTCCAGGCAAAACCGAGCGACGTTCTCGCGGATGCGGCGCTCGTCGTCAGTAGAAATGTCCAGACCCGCCAAAGGGTACACCACGCCATAGAAGCGATCCAACATCCAGCGCTCTTCGAACAATGCGGCGGCATCCCAAACATCACCAGGCATCGCAAAGACGATCACACCTTTCGGGCCCGATTCGATACAGCGCCCACCCGGACCGAGGTACAGGATGCAGTGGTCAACGTCGCCCGGGGCCAACCTGCCCAACATCCGCCAGAAACGGCCAAGCAGACTGTTTTCTTCACCGTCGGTGGTACAGATGACGTCGCCAGTGGTCAACTGGACGCCACAAAGGGATGCGGTGTAGAGGGCCATTCAATGCCGATTGTAAGGCATTCGCGCGAACGCCAATTCATGGCCTGTGCGCTAGAAATGGCCATTCGATGAAGGCTTGGCACTGTCGCCAGGCACCCGAAACAATGAACACTCTTCTCTGTGGCAGTTCTACCGGGATCGAGGTGATCGCGAGTTGCCCGGCTGTATCGAAGAACCTGATAGTAGCCCGTGAAGGAGTTGCCTCGCCGTCAGACCGTCTCCAAGAAAGCGCGCACTCGATCATGCAACTCGTGGGCACGACCGCGCTCCAAGGCGTTGGCTATGGCTGTGGCGGAGTGACCCTGGGAGATCTCCGACAACAGTGTCTGGGCAGCGACAACGGTCTCACCATCCGCAGCCGGATGTTTGAGCGGATGGGCGAGCCATTCCACGGCGGTCAGGGCGTCACCGGCTCTGGCCGTCAGCAGCGCCAGCCAGACCAACGCATCGAGCATCACGAAATCGAAATGGCTTTCCTGCGACTCGGCCAGGGCGGCTCGCAGCGAGCGGCGGGCTTCGTCTGCGTCATTGAGTCGGGCTGCGACTGAGCCCAGGTTGTTCAACGCCAGGGCGATTCCCAACCGGTGTCCGCTTTCTCGATGGACGGCCAGAGCCTGCCGATAATAAACGCGCTCTTCCTGGAGCTTGCCGGCCCGTCGCGCCGCGGCGCCGAGATTGGTCAGGACCGCACCGATGCGGCGAGCATCGTTGAACTCACGAGAGATCGCCAGAGCTTCGCCAAGCAACTCCGCGGTCTGCGTGTCATCGCCTAGATCGACGAGGGCAGTCGCCAGGTTGATCAGACTCGAGGCGATGCCCACCCGATCGCCGAGCTCACGGCGCAGAGCCAGGCACTCGCGATGCAATCGGATCGCCTCGGCATAATCGCTCATGTCGCTGACGACGACGCCGAGGTTGTTGAGGGCGCTGGCGATCTCGTCGCGCAACTCATGGATGCGCGCCACCTCAAGCTGTGCGCTGCAATAACCTCGAGCCCGTTCGAACTGCCCCATGGCCCGCGCCGCGGTGCCCAGGCCGTTCAAACAACGCGCCAACGGTCGCGGTTCGCTCACGCGCTCGAAATAAAGCCGGCCTGTTTCGAACAACGGCACGGCAGCCTCGGCCTGACCGAGTTCCAGAAGGAATCGAGCCCGGGCCACACTCAAACGCATGGCCAGGCGTCCACGCTCATCAGTCGCCTGCGGATCCGGCGCCAATCTCTCTGATGCGCTCGAAAACCAATCCACGCCTTCGCGATAGTGGCCGCGGACGTTCATAAACCGGAAGACACCTTCGAGAAGCAGGCTGAGATCGGAGCCATGCCGTTCTGCACTGGCCCACGCCCAGGCTGAGCGAAGGTTGGCGAAGTCTTCCGCCACGGCAGTCATCCAGGCGCTCTCGTCGCCTGGGGTTGCAGCCTGCTCGGTGATAGCCCGCAACCACATGGCGAAGTAGTGGCTGTGCCGCCCCTGCAACTCAGCGTGAAGATCGGGTTGGCGGGCCAAAGCCTCGGCGGCGAAGCGCTGCAGCACCTCGTGAAGGTCGTAGCGGCCGCCGATCTCGCGCACCAGGGACTTGTCGACCAGCGAAGTCAGCTGCGTGGCCGTGGCACCAACGACCCCAAACGCAGCCGCGGCCGAGAAACCGTGCGGGAACACACTCAGACCTTCAAAGAGCCGGCGTTCCACGGGTGAGAGGGCCGCGACCGAGGATTCCACGACGGCACGCAAACTGCGCTGACGCTCCGGAATGTCTCGCTGACGGGTCGCCAGTTCAGCCGAACCGCGCCGGATCTCGGCAGCGGTCGTCACGCAGGTCAGGACCTGCGCGCGAGCCGCGGCCAGTTCAATGCCAAGCGGTAAGCCGCCAAGTAGACGGCAGATCTCCAGGATGGCCTGTGCCTCGTCGCTGGTCGGGGGAGTCGCTGGCTGATGGTGTTCGGCTATCAGCAGGAACAACTGTCCGGCGGCATAGCGGGCCGGATCGGTTTGTTGGGCATCGGTCGGCAATGCCAATCCGTCCAGTGGATAGACCCACTCGCTCTTCAGATCCAGTCGCTCGCGCGAAGTCACCAGGATCTTGACGTCGGGTGCCGCCAGCTGGATGTCGGACAGAAGGCCGGCCGATTCGACGAGATGTTCGAAGTTGTCCAGGACGAGCAGCAGTTCCCGAGTACGGAGCGCGTTCAACAGTTGCTGCCTCACGTTACCGGCACGCAGGGGCAGGCCAATGGCATCGGCCAGATGTTCGATCAGGTCCGCGGGGCTCGCGTCACTCAGTGACACAAACCAGGCGCCGTTGATCAACGTTTCCGACAGAGCCTCGGCCACTCGCAGCGCAAGACGAGTTTTGCCGATGCCGCCCGGGCCTGTGAGAGTCACCAATCGACACGCCGGGTCGGCGAAGCGGCGCATCAGGAGAGCGAACTCGGCTTCGCGTCCGACGAAGCCGGTCAGACTCCCGGGAAGGTTGTGTCGGGGCCGGCGTTGGGCCGCTTTGAGTCGCTCGTACAGCGCCGTGGTTTCCACGGCAGGTTCGACACCCAACTCCTTCTCGAGCACCTGTCGGCAGACCTCGTATTGCGCCATGGCTGCCGAGCGCTGACCGGTGCGGGCCTTGAGACGCATCAATTGCCGATGGGTTTCCTCGCGCCACGGATCGAGCGCGAGCAGTCGTGTGGCCGACTCGACCGCGCGCGCGTGCTCGCCCTGCGCTGTCAGTTGCTCAGTCAGGGCATACAGGGCGTGTAGCGCCAGTTCACGGTAACGGGCTCGTTGCGCCAGGAGCCATTCCTCGTACTCCGGCGCATCGCGAACGACAAACCCGGCCATGAAATCGCCGACGTAGAATGCGTCCGCCGCTTGCCAGTGTTCAATGGTGTCGGTGGTTCGCTTGCCGTCGTGCTTAAGACACTGAAGAAACGCCTCCACATCGATGAGGCAGGCCCCACTGGCCTGAAAGGCGACGTGCTCGCGATCGATGTGGAGATAGGTCCCGACGAGCTTGCGCAGATAGGTCAGGGTCTGGCGAAGGTTGTTGCGAGCGTCGGCATCCGGGAGGCCACCCCAGAGCAGGGCAGCCAGGGTCTCGCGGGAATGCGGGCGCCGCTCGACGGCCAGATACGCCAACAACGCCGCCACTTTGTGTGACGTGAACCCGGTGACGGGTGTGCCGTTGAGGGTGAACCGCACGCCACCCAGGAGTCGGATCTCCAGGCCAGAGTCCATATGCAGCTGCGCGAGATCCTGCAAAGCTGACGGAAGGATTGGGCGGCAGGATAGCACAGCCGTGGCCGGCGGGCCAGAGGCAAGGCCAGCGAGTCTGGCTCGTTTCCGGTTCGGATGGCGCCCCGGGTTGCGCTGTTGATGGTTTGGAACGGCTGCGAGCTATTGGTTCGCTGGTGACGCGAACCAGATTTCGGGTGATCCGCGACATCTCTGGCCAATCGCTTTCGATGGATATGAGATACGGTTGTCCTTGACGAGAGGCGCATCGCTCTGAATGAAGGGCGTTCGTGTCATGGACCGAGCTCGAAACAGCCTCACTCAGGCGGAGCATGGGGGAAGTCGGGTTGTGTCCGCGCCTGGCTCTCAATGGCCCGCATGAGAGCCAGGACCCGATCCTCGCGCCAGGGTGGCGCCGCAATCTGAACCCCGACGGGCAAGCCCGCGCTGCCGGTCTCCACGAGCCGGGCCTGCAGCTCGGTTCGCTCCCGGCTGTCGGGTCGATCGCTTTCTTCACCGGGCCGCACGCGAGTCACCGGGACGACTCCTGCCGGCCAACCCAGAACATTGAAGAGCAGGCACGAGCCCCAAAAATCCGCCAGCCCGGCGGTGTCGCCGTGCCGCACGGCCGGCAACGGAGAGGCCGGCAGCAGGATCGCGTCGAAGCCGTCGGCGTCCAGGCTCGCGCGCATGTGCTGTTCGAAGGTCAGGCGATCGCCTGCCAGATCGAGGTAGCCGGCCGCGCTTTGCTGAGTGGCGGCATCCACCATGCGGCTCAGTCGGCCCGATCCGCGGCGCTTCAGCAGCCGGCTGAAGAGCGGTCGGAGCACGTGAGGCATGCGCGTCAGCTGAAGATTCGGCGCGATCAAGGGGATGGGGGAATCGTCGCCCAGGGTCTGAACCAACGAGGCAAAGCCCGAAGCTGCCAGCAGTCGAAAGAAGAGGAGCACACCCTCGGTCGTGTCGGGCGCTGTCGTCCACTCGCTGACCGTGGCGCCTGTCGCGCGCAACGCGTCGGCTGCCTCACGTAGCGCGCGGCGGATCGCGGGCGACGGCACCCAGTCACTGACCTGAGGCAGCAGCGCGATCCGCAACCGGGACACGTCCACTGCTGCCGGATCCGCGAATGGCACGGGTGGGTTGAGTGCGCCGGGATGCGCGACGACATGATCCACCATCACGCGCAGAGCCAGTGTCACATCATCAACGGTTCGGGCCAGGGGACCGGGCTGCGCGACGAGCACTTCTGCGCCTTCGCCGGTTCGAATCGGGAAACGATCGCCGGCCGGCAGACGCCGGGCGGTCGGCCGGAGCGTGCAGAGGCCGCAGTAAGCCGCCGGGATGCGCAGGCTTCCGCCGAAGTCTCCGCCGAGTCCCAGCGGCGAGCCACCGGCCGCGATCAACGCCGCCTCGCCGCCGCTGCTTCCGCCAGGCGTCCGCGTCAGATCCCAGGGGTTGTGAGTTCGTCCCCAGATCGGGTTGTCTGTCTCGATCGTGGCCAGCGTCTGGGGCACATTGGTCTTGCCCACGACGATCGCGCCGGCCTGGCGCAAGGCGGTCACCATGGCTCCATCCTTCGCCGCCACGTTGTGTCGCAGTCGGGCGACACCCAGGGTGGTAGGCAGGCCGGCCACGGCGAACTGGTCCTTGATCGTGACGGGCACTCCATGCAGCGGTCCCAGCCGATCGCCGCGACGGCGCGCGCCGTCTGCAGCGTCCGCCTCGCGGCGGGCGTCCTCGAAGCGCGCCATCACGAGCGCATTGAGCCGCGGGTTGACTTGCTCGATGCGGTGGAGCGTCTCCTCAAGCACCTCGCGGGCCGATCGGGCGCCGGTCCGAATGGACTCAGCGAGGGTGGTGGCAGATGGGAACGCTGATGTGGACATGGTTCTCTCTTTCGCAAACGAGATCGAGTCAGTATTGCGGCGCGGCGTATTCATGGTGTTGGAGCACCGGCAGTTGGCAGGTTCTGCAGATACAGCCAGATCGCCTTGATCTCGGAGTCGGTGAGATGTCCTAGGTTCTTCCAGGGCATGGCCTCGGACAAAACGCGACCTGCCGGCGTCGTACCGTTCCGCAGGGCGGCGAAGAAGTCAGCCTCCGACCACGCGCCCAACTCGCCGCCGGGCGTCAGGTTCGGTGCAAATGGCGCGCCGGGCTCTGAGGGCTGGTGTCCCGCGAACGTCTCGCCGTGACAGGACGCGCAGCCGTGAGCATGAGCCAGGTAGTCGCCGTAGTCCACGGTGACGCCCGCGGGCGGCGCGGCAGGTCGAACATCATGGGGAATGGTTTCGGCGTAGAGGAGATTCTCAAATGCGCCGACAGCAATCAAAAGCCTGGCCAACGGCGTGAATGAGCGCTGTCGCGTTTCGCGGTCGACGGCTTGCACCGTCTGCAGATAAGCGATGAGGCTACCCAGGTCAGCGTCGTTCAGGTAGTAGAACTCATTGGACGGCATGATGAAGACGGATGTCCCGTCCAGCCGCACGCCGTGTCGCAAGGCACGGACCCAATCTGCATCTTGATAGCGGGCGCCGATGCCGCCCCGGCCGGTGGTCAGGTTGGGCGCGTCCACGATGCCGAGGGCGTCATCCTCGAAGAGCGGTCCACCGCCCAGATCTGGGCCATGGCAACCCTGGCAGTGAATCTCGGCCCAGTGCCGACCCACCGCGAGGCTCGCGGCGTCACCGGGCTTCGCGATAGTTTCGGACTCAAGCGAATAACTGCGAGTAAAGCGAAGTTCCGTGCTGATCAGCAATCCGGCGACGACGACCAGCAGCACGACCGCCAATCCTCCCACGACGATCCCGATCCATTTGAGCACTGCACGCATATTGGTTTCCTTCCGTATTCAGCCGTGATCATGGCCTGCGGCGCCGGCCGAATTGTCCGCATTCGGCCGTTATCGGGCACGCCCCGTGCGGTCCACCCTGTGGAGACGACTTACCCGTCGATCCGCGTGGCCATCCACTCGCGGAGGTATTGGGTCAGAGCCTCCAGCGACGAGAATCCATGCCGATCGGTGGGTTGTAAGCCTTCCAGGCTGAACCTCCAGGTCGATTGGACGACGTCAGGTTCTTCCCACAGGCACAGGATGGCCACGTGGTAGCGGAACCCGCGTGAAGAAGAGCGAGCGGCAAACGTGCGCCTGGGCAAGATCATTCCGGCTCCTGATGGCTTCACTGTACAGGGCGACCATTTGGAGATCGTTTTCTGGGCGTCCGGGTTCTCTTCGGTCGCACTTCAACGAACCGGGCAGCCGTCACGCGTGTATGTGAGATCGCAGGACGGGCCCATAGACCGAGCCGTGCGGAAAAACAGCACCTGAAGGGCAGCATCCCTCGAGCGAGAGCAAGATATTGCGGCCAGCGCCTTGCGCTTTTTGCCGGGTTCGGTGCGACCTGGATCTCGATGTTGTCGTTGGCGACTTCGGCGCCACCCGGATGTGGGGCAAGGCATGTGGAAGCGTGGCCGAAGCTGCAGGTGAGGTCAGACGTGAAAAGCCCGGCGCTGTGGGTGAACGGTGGTGAGCACCGGAACCAGTGAACAGGGCGTCCGATCCATCGATGCCGATCAGCTGACGATCAATGCCAGGGGAGAGCGTAAAGGTTCATGTCAACGTTCTGGATCGTTGCCGTTCGTTGCACCGCCAGAAGGCGATGGCGGATGGGCTCGAACCCGAGAGTTGCTGCAGAAACTTGACACCGGACAATCCCCGCCGCCAGAGCGTTAAGTCGTACGTCGACTTCAACACGGCAACATCGCAGAGATGCCGCGCCACAGGCGTGCGACGCATCCCACCAATCTGTTACTCGGGGGACGACTATGCGACTGGCTACGTACAACGTCGAGAACATGTTCGAGCGCGCTCGCGCGATGGATCTGGCGACCTGGGCCGAGGGCAAGCCGATCCTTGAGGACTATCAACGCCTCAACACGCTCATTCAGGAGCCGGTCTATACGCCGGCGATCAAGGACGAGCTCCTGACGATCCTCAAGCGACACGCGGGTCTCATCAGCCAGCAGGAGAGCCGCTATCTGATCCTGCGTGCCACGCGCGGCGACTTCGTCAAACAACCCCGGAACAAGCCGGCCGAGATCGTGGCCAATGGCCGCGCGGACTGGATCGGCTGGTTCGAACTGACGCGTGAGCCGGTGACGGCGGCGGCCACATCCAACACCGGTCGGATCGTCGGGCTGGCGAACGCCGATGTGCTTGGGCTGGTCGAGGTCGAGAACCGCCCGGCGCTGGCACGGTTCAACCGCGATGTGCTCGGCGCGCTCGACGTCGAGCGCTATGGACACGCGATGCTGATCGACGGCAACGACGATCGGGGCATCGACGTCGGGCTGCTGACGCGCTCGGGCTATCTGATTGAGAGCATGACCAGTCACGTGGATGACACCGACGCCGAAGGTCTGATCTTCAGCCGCGACTGCGCCGAGTACGTTCTGCGCACCCCCAAGAACCGTCGCCTGCTGATCATGCTCAACCACTTCAAGAGCAAGGGCTATGGGCCGGCGGCTGAATCGGCCGCCAAACGCCAGCGCCAGGCGGCGCGGGTGCAGACGCTCTATCAGCGCCGTCTCGCCGAGGGCTTCAACTTCATCGCCGTGATGGGTGACTTCAACGACACGCCGAACTCGGCCGCGCTTGAGCCGTTGCTCGCGCCGGCCGTGGGCCTGATCGACGTGACGGCGCATGCCGCGTTCACCCCCGACGGTCGACCCGGCACGTTTGCCAATGGCACCGCGAGTCAGAAGATCGACTTCCTGTTGATGTCGCCGAAGCTGGCTGCTCGTGTCAAGGGCGGGGGGATCGAGCGACGAGGCGTATGGGGCGGCGTCAACGGCACCCTCTTCCCGCATCTTGAGACGATCACGGCAGCCGTAGAAGCAGCCTCAGATCACGCGTTGCTGTGGGTCGACCTCGATCTCTAGCGGCTTGTGGCTGGACTCCTTCGAAGAAGGTGACGCCCGCCCTTCGGCGTTGCGGACGAGTGCCTCGTGGCGCGTGGTCTCGCCACATGCCGCGAGAGCTGTCCATCGAGACCTCCACAAAGCCGGGCCGGCTTCTCCACGTTTTTCTCACAAAGTTTTCCTAACGTCAGACGGTCGGCCCAATCGTGTTGGCAGGCCGAACCTGCCGGGCAGACCTGTGCGCCGAAAGACTGCCCGGGCTGTTGTGGGCAGAAGCATTGTCCTCCACTCACTCACACTCTGACGACAAGGAATAGAGGCCATGAACCGCGAACGCCTGTTGATCGAACCGCACGAACTGCTTGGAGCGCTTGGCCGTGCTGATCTGCGCGTCTTCGACGCCTCCGTTTCGGATGGCCAGTATCGCGAGGGCCATATCCCTGGATCGGCTTACTTCGACCACGCGCACTTTTCCGATCCCGACAGCCCTTACGACAGCACGATTCTGGATCCGTATCTGTTGAGCCGCCGCCTGGGCGAGAGCGGCATCTCGAACGATACCGAAGTGGTGGTGTATGCCTGGGGCATGCTCCCCTATGCGGCCCGGGCGTGGTGGGTGCTCCGTTACGCCGGCCACGACAACGTCCGGGTGCTGAACGGCGGCCTGGCCGATTGGCAGGCCGCGGGTGGGCCGATCGAGCAGACCGCGCAAACCTATCCGCCCACGACTTTTGCCAGCCGGCCCAGACCAGCCCTGTTCGTCAATAAAGAAGAGGTCCTGGCCGCCCTGGCAGACACCCAACAGGCCGTCATCGATGTGTTGCCGCCGGCGAGTTACGCTGCCGCTCACATCACAGGATCAACCTGTCTCAGTTGCTTCGATCTGTTGGACGGTATGGATTCCTTTCGGCCGATCGATGAGATCGCCGAACGCCTCCATCACACGCGCGGCTATCAACGGGTTATCACCTATTGCGGTGGCGGCATCGCGGCGGCGCTGAACGCCATGGCGCACGTCATGGTCGGACAGGAAGACGTCGCTGTGTACGACGGCTCCCTTTACGAATGGATCGCCGAGGGCCTGCCGATGACCGGCACCGGCGACTGGGAGATCTGGAAACGATGATGGCGCAGACAACGATTGCAGGACCGGCCCTCGATCGATCGCCCCAGAGACTCGCGAGAGCCGCCGCACTGCTGTTCCTGATCGTAACAGTCGCCGGGATCGTCGCCCAGGTGTTCATCAGTGACACGTTGACGGTAACAGGCGATGCCGCTGCCACTGCCGCCAACATCTTGAAGCAGGAAGGCCTGTTCCGATTGGGTTTCACGATTTACCTGATCGAGATGGCGTCGCAGGTCGCACAGATCACGGCGCTGTACTTCCTTCTCAAGCCGGCAGGACGCGGCCTGGCTGTGCTGGCCCTGGTGTTTGGGCTCGTCGGTTGCACGATCAAGACTCTGAGCCGCCTTTTCTACATCACGCCCTTGTTCGTCCTGAGCGGAGACTTCCTGAGCGTGTTCAGCCTCGAGCAACGGCAGGCACTGGCGCTGCTCTTGCTCGGGATCAATGATCAGGCGGCGGGAATGGCCTTGGCGTTTTTTGGATTGTCCACCCTGCTGAACGGCATCCTCGAGTTTCAGTCCGGCTTCCTGCCACGCTTTTTGGGAGCGTTGTCCATCCTGGGTGGCCTTGGTTGGCTGAGTTTCCTTTATCCACCGTTAGGCCAGCAGCTTCTACCCGTCGTCCTGGGCTTCGGTCTTGTGGGCGGGGCGGTCGAGACGCTGTGGCTGCTCATCAAAGGCGTCGACGTAGTCGAGTGGGCCCGACGCGCGTCGGACATGACCTGATCCCGGCGATCAGGCGACGAACGCCCTGATGTGAGCAAGGTTCTCCTCTATACTCCGCCTATGTCCGCCCTCATCCTGGTTGTCGACGATGAACCCAAGGCCGCTCGTCTGGCTCGTGACTACCTCGAGAAAAATGGGTATCGAGTCATCGTCGGCGCTGACGGCCCATCTGCTCTGTCGATCGCCCGTCGCGACAGGCCCGACCTCGTCGTCCTCGACCTGATGCTCCCCGGGATCGACGGGCGCGAGGTCTGCCGCCGGCTGCGCCAGGAGAGCGATGTGCCGATCATCATGCTCACCGCGCTGTCTGAGGAGGTCGACCAGATCACGGGGCTCGAGATCGGCGCTGACGACTACATCACGAAACCGTTCTCGCCGCGCGCGCTGGTGGCGCGGGTGCGGGCACTGCTGCGCCGGACGCGAGGCGAAGTGAAAGCGCCCGCCGTCATCCGAACGGGCGGACTCGAGATCGATGCCGACAAGTACGTCGCCGCCTATGAGGGCAACCCGCTGCGACTCACGCCGAACGAGTTCAAGCTGCTTGTGCTCCTCGCCAGTCGGCCGGGGCAGACGCTCACCCGTGAGCAGTTGCTCGACGATCTCCACGGCGCTGCCTCCAGCCAGGATCGCAGTGTGGATTCGCACGTCAAGAACCTCAGGAAGAAGCTCGAAGCCGTAGCCAATCAGCCGATGATCGAAACCGTCTACGGTATCGGCTATCGCTTCAGAGAGCTTTGATGGGCCAGATGCGCTGGCCGTAGGCCAACGCTGAAAGCATCGTATGACCGAACAACCTGCCTCCCCAAGGAAACGAAGCGACGCGAGCCGGTACGCCTTGTTCGCTTTGATCGTCCTGGGGGTGGCGCTCCTCTTCATCGGTGGAACGGCAGCGTCGCTGTATCTGGTCTTCTCAGAGTATTCGGGGATCCGGAATGTCTGGATCCTGGCCTGCGGCGCTCCGGTCGTCGTGATCGTGGTCGGGCTCTACCTGGTCTTTACCCTGTACGCCCGCTATGGCCGGCCCCTGAGACAGATTCTGGGCGCGATCGACGCCGTGGCGGAGGGCGATCTCACGGCCCGCGTTCCGGCCGACTCGTCGCCACAATTCGGCGAGTTGATCAAGCGATTCAACAAGATGGTCGGCGAACTCGAGCGTGCCGAGCAGCAGCGCCGCAATCTCACCGCCGACATCGCCCATGAGCTGCGCACGCCTCTTCATCTTATTCAGGGGAATCTCGAGGGCCTGTTGGATGGCGTCTACGATCCGACGCCCGAACACCTGAACGCGACCCTTGACGAGACCCGGCTGCTGACGCGTCTCGTGAACGATCTGCAGACCCTGTCGCTGGCGGAGACCGGACAGCTGCCGCTGCATCCCACCCGTTTTGCCCTGGCCGACCTGGTGGAGGATCTCGTGACGAGCTTTTCGTCGCAGGCCACCGTCGGCGGGGTAGCCCTGGTATCCCGGCTGGCTGACCCCGATCAGTTCATTACAGCGGACTACGACCGTCTCGACCAGGTGATGTCCAACCTGATCTCGAATGCACTGCGTCATACCCCGCCCGGAGGGACGATCACCCTCGAGGCCGGGCCTGGTTCAAGCGCAGGCTGCAGCGTGCGTCTTCAGGTCCGCGATACGGGGTCGGGGATCGCGGCCGAGGATCTGCCTTTCATATTCGATCGGTTCTGGCGCTCCGATCGCTCACGAGGAGAGAGGCTGCACAGCGGACTGGGCCTCGCGATCACCCAGCAACTCGTTCACGCACATGGGGGGCGGATCGACGTTCAGAGCACGGTCGGATCAGGAACGACGTTCTGCATCGATCTCCCGTAGGTCGAAGTGCAGGGAGATCCCGTGCGCAGCGTATTTGACGACTCTCCAGGGTTCACCCTGGAGAGTCGTCAGTTCAGCGGGGCATAGAGACCCGGCCAGTCGAACTCGACCCGAAGGGTGGTTCCGTCGTAGTGGAGGATCACCTGGGTGTCGGCCTTGCGCATCATCACGCATTCGCGGGCGAATTCGCAATCGTTCTCGTGCAGGCTGACATGTCCGACGTGGGTCACCTGCCAGCCGTTCGTTGTAGGCAGGCTGCGGTAGTAATCCAGGAACGCGTCGAGCGTCATTTTGGGGTTCGTGAAGAAGTACAGGTCGACGTCAATGCCGTGTGCATAGCGGGTCATGCCCCTGACGGAACTGTCGCCCGGCACGGGCAGGCCAAGCTCGGTCGGCAACTCAATTGCGGTTGCCATGGCCTGCATGTCGTCGGGCAAACGGATCTCGGGCATCTGGTCGATCGAAGACAGCGTTTCGGTGACCTCGTACACCTGTGAAAAGTCGCCCTGGGTGCTCGTCTCCTTCCAGTGCGAAGCGAGCACATAGTTGCCGTCTATCGCCAGATAGAAATCGCCTTCTAACCGGCTTGTCGAGTTGCCGTTGACCGTGTCGACCGGGGCCAGCACAAAATGATAGGCCGGGATGCCCTGGTAATCGGTTTGCTCGGCGAATTGAGCCTCGACCAATCTGTCGGTGTTTGCTGTCGGGATCTGGGCCTTAGAAAAAAGCGACTCGCTCGATCCGGCCGAGATGTACCAGTCACCGCTGTCCGTCTGCCTATAGGTCCAGTCGTCGACGACGACGGTTCTCTCCTCGCCGCCTTCGAATTGGTTGAAGACGTAAGCGCTGAACGGCTCTTTGATGTACCCGATGGTCGTCGTCAGTTCGGTCAGGTTGCCGTTGACCGTGTTCTTTTCGTTGACCGTGACCATGAAGCTATCCAGGGTGCGGATGTCCTGGAAGGACCAGATCGCAAAGGTCGGCGGCCAGACAGTGGCGGTTGGTTCTGGGGCCGGGGTGGGTGGCTCGATCGTTTCCGTCGGTGCGATGGTGGGCGGCGCCGCCGTCGGTGGCGCAGCAGTCGCCTGTATGGTCGCGGCCAGGGTGGGCGCCGCCGGGGCCGTCGGTTCGGCTTCGGGGGTTGCCAGGCTGGCCAGGCCGCAGGCCTGAAGGAGCAGGGCGCACAACAGGGGAGGCAGGTAAGGTTTGATGTTCACATCAATGAACCGGACACTGGCCTTTGGATATCGCCCTATTCGCGTGAGTTGAAGGGCGTGTGACGAGTTTGTCCTCAGGGAGCGCCGACGCCGGGATTGCGGTCTGAGCGCCACAATGGTTCGTGCCTGCGAAGCCATTCTAGCGCATCGAGAGCCAGGTTGGCCAGCGAGGTGCTGGTTGGCCCAGGGCAATCGCGTCTATTTGTTGAGGACCCCTTTTCTTGCCACGGATTTCCCGATTGGGTCCGAATGAGCACGAAAGGAACTCTGCCGCGGACCCCACGGATCCAACCCTGTTCCGTCGTAAGGCCCTTGAGTGCAGGCCCCTGTGCCCCGTCAGTGGTGAAGTGATCGTGTCAATGTAGAACAGCGGGTCCCGGGTCTGTCCATTGGGGTTTGGATTCCTTGAGCGGGCGCGCGCCCCTGAGTGGATGAATAGTGCGGAAATCCGTCGACGCGATGCGCGAGTTCCTATGAGTTCAAGCAACGGATTCGGTGGACGGGCTCAGCCCCCGTCGTGCCCGATGTTGGCCTGTTAGGGCCGTTGACCGGCGCTGGATCATCAAAGTACTCCCGTTGTCGTAACTGCAATATCCCTACCCACAATATCTAATTTGCGCCACATCCCCTATACTCCTGCGATCTCACCACCGTCAAAGACCACCTGCCGGAACGCCTTCGGTTCGCAGGTGATCGCCAGAGCAAGCTGAATGTGAGGGGGACATGCTCATCGCTCACGGAAGCACCACACCCGCGCTCGGCGAAATCCACTATATCGGCAGCCTCAATCACGAAGGCAAAGTCGTGTTGGTTGCGACGGTGGTTCAGAAGCGGGACCGGCAGCCCGATCGAGTGTGGCTTGAGTACACGGTCCGGCAGGAGGGATTTGAGGACAACGCTGTCAAGCCCGGGAGCGACCAGGGCTGGGAGGCATTTCGGAAGCTGATCCTCCCGAACGATCCGACTGGTGACCCCTCCGTCAGTGAGCGTGAAGCTCAGGAGCTGGCGCTCGGCCGCACCGGTTACCTGATGCGATCGCTCTACGACACCGCCGAGCTCACCGCCGACGCCCCGGTCCAACTGGTCTCACACGAAGGCCACCTGTACGTTTTTCGCCAGTCCCTCGACAACCACCTGCTGGTCGATCGGTTCGTCCTCGACGGCCTGACCAACACGCTCACGCCCAAACTGGAAGTGCGCTACCGACGCAGTCGCCAGCGCTACCGCCCGACCAGCGAGGCGAAAGTCACGGGTGAAGGCAAACTCGATGCGGCCGACTCCTATGACTTCCGCGACACGACCGGGGCGCCGTTCTTTGAGCCGACCACCCAGGTCTGCCCGGCCATCCTGAACGACGTGGTTAATGGCTACTTCGCCGTCGTTGTCACTCCCACCACGGAGAGCGGCACGTTTCGGTGGCATGTCTTCTCCTGCGGCCGGGCCAGCTCTACGATCCGGCTGCTCTCGCTTCGATCGGGCGGCGATCGGATCTTCGAGGTCATGGATCAGGCCTTCCGGACGATCAATGACGCTGGCCAGGGCGTCTACACAAGCGTGCCCGGTTTGATCGAGCGCTCGATCAAACTCGTGGATGCCGAGGGTCAACCGCTGATCCACCAGGACGGTCTGACTGCGGTGAAGTACGACGTCCAGCACGAGCGCCGCACGGATAGCGGCCCACAGCTACTGCGCGACGCGACACGGGTGATGGTCGCCGTGGCCCGGCCGTTCGGGGTTGGCGTGCTCAGCTTCGCTGTCGCAGCCGATGGCACGCTGGCCGAGATCGCGCCGCCGAGCGATCGAGAGATTCTGCTCGCGCGTCAGAAAGACATCCTTCTGCCAGCCGATCTCCTCGACAACATCCGTGGCATCGGCGCCTCGACACCCGCCCCGATGGGATCGATTCGCGGTCTCGAACGATCGACTCAAGCGGCCGTTGCCGATCGGCTCCGCGTCAAGGTGGCGTCGACCGATACGCCCGCGCTCCGACGCCTGCGCGTGGGTGACGTCGTTCACCTGGAGCACACCCCGGATCTCAACGGCCTGCATATCGTCAAAGCCCTCGACGGCAAGGACCTGGACCTCGACACGGCGCTCGCCGCGGGCAGCCTTGGCCACTGGGCGCAGATCCCGGACGAGCAGACCGGCCAGATCTTCGATGGCCTGGTGACCGGCTACCGCGTGGATGGCGACGGCCAGCTGGTCGTCACGGCCGTCGACCACGGGTTAGAGGCCGGTGGCAGCGCGCAGATCGTCCATCACGAGAGCCACGACGGCAAGTACGCCGTGGTGCAGAAGGACGCGACAAGCTTCACGGTCGAGCGTCGCTGGACCGAAGCCGAAGTGATCGATGCGGAACAGCAATCACGTCGGCGCCGTGGTCTGATGTTCGACGGCCTGGAAGATGGCGTTCGCGTCAGGCTGGGGGGCAAGCTCCTCCTCTCGGAGGGATTCGTGCTGGAGGCCTGGGCCCGACCGGAGTCGGCGGCCGATCAAACCGTTGTGGCAGCCGTGGCCGACGCCGCGACCGCGAGCGATTGGAACGCCGCTCTGCAGATCTCCGGCGGCGTGTGGTGCCTGGCGCTCGAGTCGCTCCAACCTGAAGCGCCGTCCGTTCGCCTGTCGACGTCGATCGGGCCGCGGGTGGGGGAGTGGACTCACCTGGCCGCCACGTACGGCGCCGCCGGCCTGCAACTCTTGATCGATGGAAAGACGGCTGCCGTCTATCGCGCTGAGGAACTACAGGCCCTGTTCACTCAGGCGGCGCTGGCCGCCAAACAGAAAACCCTGGACGGGCTTCGCAACGCATTGGCCGCCCACCTCGCGCTTGTTGACGGTGATCCCGGCGACCATCCGTCGCGCTATGACGCCGGGACGCTCACGGTTCACGCTCGCGAGCTGGCCACGAGCAGCGCCGCCGACGTGGCCCCCACGCTGGCTCGCGCCCGGGGCGACAGCTCACGCTTGTGGTCTTTCGAGAAGGTCGCGGCGGGCGTGTTCGTGATCCGAGACGCGGCCGGATTGGTGCTCTCGGCAGATGGCGCGAACGCGCTCGTCATGCGGGCGCCGGGGTCCGCTGACGCCGTCCAGCGTTGGTCCATAGATTGGGCCGATCGCTATCTTCGTCTCTCTCCCGTGGGCGGCGAGGCATTCCTGCGCGGCGCGGAAGGCCGGGTCTGGCTGGCTCCCTGGGAGGGTCATCCTGACTTCAGCTGGGTCTACGCAGGCGTTGGCCCGACGAAGGTCCAGCGATTGACCGCGGCGATCGACGCCGAGTCGCAAACCGCCCCGCGGCCAATCAGCGGAATCCGCCCGACGCGGCTGCACATCGCGCACGGTCGCGTGGGAGCGCCTGCCTTCCAGGGTCAGATCGCCGAGGTGCGACTCTGGGATCGCGAGCGCAGCGTCAAGCAGATTCGAGATGCCATGCACTTCGCCCTCACGGGCCGCGAGACCGGACTGTATGGCTACTGGCGGCTGGGCGCCATCTTCGACGGCGCCGATGGCAGGCCTTCGACGTACGACTTCGCGGTCAACGCCAACCACGGCGACGTCCTGGGTCATCCGTATCCGGGTGGCGCGATCCTTGATCGCCGGCTCGGCGACGGGGTCACAACGGTCGTCACCTTCCGCAACGACACGCTCTTCGCCGTTAGCGAAGGCGCCGAGTATGTTGAGCGTTTCGAGTGCCGTGCACGCGGCTGGCAGGGGCCAGGAGCGCCGTTCACGCCGTCGCTGTGGGGACGCGCGAGTCGCGATGGCGAGAACGTGTCCTTCGCGCCGACTGGCCCGGCCATCGTGGGCGAGCCCGAATCGTCGGAGGGCTGGTTCTCGGTGCAGTGGAGCTTCGTGGTGCCAGATGGCCTGCGTCTGATGCGCTGCTTTGAAGTGACCGACGTGATCGGTGAGTGGAGCACGCTCGAGATCCGGCGCCACGCGATCACGGTGGTCTCGAACTCGGCCACGCGAACCCGATCGGATGAAGTCGCGCAACTCATCGGCCTCGAGGTCGTCGGCACCGGCCCCGGTGATCCCGAGCAGATGCTGCGCGATCTGGAGCGGGCGCAGACCGAGGAGCGGCAGCTCGTCACCCAGATCAACGAGACAAAGAAAGCCCTGGCGGTGGCGCGCAGCGAGGCCGAGCTGGATCGCAAGATCCAGGCTGACGTCGACGCCATCGCGTCGCTGACCCTGGCACGCGAACGAGCCCAACAGGCGATCGCCGTCGAACAGGCCAAAGACGCCGGGCCTTTTCAGTTCAAGCGCAACCCGTTCAACCCGAATGATCCGGCCTCACTGGCGTTGCGCTACATCGACACAGGCCCGGTCGAAGCGCCGGACGATGCCGACGTCGTGGGTCTGGAGTTCTATGCGAAAGCCAATCGATTGGCGCCCCGGTTGATCTGCCGCCGGGCCGGAGGCGAGATCGTCACCGTCGAAAACGCGCAGTGGGACAAGGATGCGTTCATCGACCGGGGCGATCTCGGTGGAGCGGCCATCGACCTCGGCGTCGTCCAACTGAAGCCCGGGTTCAGGGTCCGAGGTTTTCGCTTCCGGGGCAGCCCCGGCAGCGCCCAATGGTCGCCGGATGTCCTGGTTCGCAATGATCAGGGCTCATCGGGCTGGATCGTGCCGAACCAGCCCGGCTCTTCATTCGTCACGTTGCCCTTTGTCCCGATCCGGCTCAACGATCCCGTCGTGGTGTCCGGCCCGACTCAGAAACTGATGTCCGTGCAGTTCGTGCTGAACGGCGTTCAGTTCTCGGTGCAGTTGGGCTATCGCGACCGGACCCTGGAACTCGAGCACGACGCGTCGCGCCGGCGCCTGTCCGCCGAGATCGCGGCCCATCAGGAGACCTTGCGCGACCTGCGGGCCACCAAAGCCGATCGGCTCAACACCATCAGCAGACTCGAAGCCGAGTTGGTCCGGCTCGAGGCGCGCCTGGCCGACGTGCAGATGGACATCGCGAGGCTGCGCACGGCATACCTGGACGAGGTCGCCGGTCGTCTCGATCGGGCCCAGGCCATGCAGACCGTTCGGGGACAGCAAGATCCGCGCGGGTTGAGCGTCACGGGCGGTCTCCTCGGCGATGTCCGCGCGTTCAGCCGTCTTCAGGCGATCGAGAGCTGCACCGGGCGCGTGACGCTGAGTTATCAGGATCGCGATCGGCGGCTGAGCCACAGCCACTTCGACGCCTGTTACGACGCGGACGGCAAGGGCGAGGTCTGGCTGCCCGAGCGCTTCCGGTCGGCGATCGAGCTGACCGGGACGCCGATCAAACTACCGGACGGGATCTTCGCCTCGGTCCGCGATCAGGTCACGATTGAGTGTTGGGCCCGCAGCGCGCCCGTGTTGCCGACCGACGCCCATCCGGCGATCTTCTTGATGGGCACGGACGCCGGCGCCCTGGCCATTCACCTGCCGCTTCACATCGGCCAGGTGAGCTTCGCGGCCGGGGATCGGACGGCCGGACAGGACACCCTCACGACAGAGATCGATCTTGCCCTGTACCGTGGTCGCTGGACCCACTGGGCTTTCGTGAAAGATGCTGTCAAAGGCGAGATGCGGATCTACGCCGACGGGAAGCTGCTGCACAGCACGCGGGCCGCAGACCCTCAGGGACTCACGAAGCACACCCAGGCCTTCGCTGACCTCGGCGACGTCTACCTGGGCGGCTATCCATCACGCAAAGGGTGGCAGGGCCAGCTCGCTGAGCTGCGGATCTGGGATGTCGCCCTCAGCGCCGAGGAAGTCGAGGCCAACGCCGTCTTCACGTTGAGCGGCAACGAGCCGGGACTTGTCGCGTACTTCCCGTGCAGCGACGCCACAGGCGAAGCCGCCCGAGATCACACGGGCCGCCCGGGCAGCGCGATCCTTGGAGTCAACTGGGTGCCCGGCACTGCGCCGATCGGGCGCCGCGCGGCGCCCGACGGCGGCGAAAGCGCCGGGCACCTTGGGCAGGTGCAGACCATCGAGTACTCGAGGGTCAAGGTCGACGCCCAACACAACAAGACAGCGATGATGACTCGCTGTGTGGCGCTGGCGCGGGCAGGGGGCGTCGAGATCCTCGACGAGCAGCGCATCGAGGAACTCGAACTGAGATGGATCGGCAACACCCAGATCAACCCGACGTTGATCGGCTACATCGAGGGGCCGCCGCCGGTTCCGACCGAGAACCTGACGGAGGAGGACGACTACAACGGCGCGACGTCAGTCGAGTTGATCCAATCGAGCGACGTCCAGTACAGCTGGACCCGCGAGCAAGACGTGAGCCTGGGCGCGAAGGCAGAGTTGTTCGTCGGCGCTGAGGCGGAGGTCAGCGCCGGCGTCGCCGTTCAGATGATGATCCTCAAAGCCAAGGCCGGCCTGCAGGGCGAGGCGGAGTTCGCCTACCACTGGCAGAATGCCAGCACCGTCAGCGCCGGGCACAGCCTCGGGCAGACCGACCGTCTGGAGCTGCGTGGCAACCGGGAGGCCGACGCCCACTTCCCGCATCTGGGCCGGCGGTTCATCCCCAAGAACATTGGCTACGCTCTGGTCACCAGCGGCCTCGCCGATGTTTTCGTCAGCCAGCTCAAACGCACGGGGCGCATGATCGGGTACAGCGTCCTGCCGGTGGCGGGCGACACGCTCGACGTCAACACGATCACGTTTCTGATCAACCCGGCCTACACCATGTCGGGCAGCCTGGACGGCCTGACCGGCAGCCGCGCCACGAGCGATCGCTTCTTCGGCCACGTGCCCGAGATGCGCAACCGGTATGGGTCGTTGTATCCGGCCAGCTACTTCCGCCTGCGCGAGGCCTACGACCTGAAGACGCAGATCGAATTCCGTGATGCATCGCATCAGGCCTATTTCAACCAGTTCAACGCCGGGCTGGTCGACGAGGCGTCGTTGAGCCGCGAGATCGACAGGGCAGGGGATAGCGGCAAGGCCACGGCACTGGCCGGCGAGCCGGAAGGAACGACCCCGCAGGATATCAGGGTCAAGGACCTCGAGCGACAGGTGCGCGCCCTGGGCAAGGAGATCCGCGATGACAAGCGCCGGCTGCGCGACGGCGACACGACCATCACGGCAACCGCGATCGCGAGCAAGGAAGACCGGCTGGCTGATCTCAACGACGACCTGATCGAAGCTTACGACCAGTCGAAAGAAAGCCAGCAGGACGCCGCGTCCGAGCGCGCCTCACTGATCCAGAGCCAGATCGACGACCTGTCGGATCGCGCCAACGCGGCCGTCAGCTTCGCCAGCTGGCAGCGCAAGATGGAGGATCTGCAGATCCGGGCCGGCAAGCGCAACATCGTCAACACTTACGTCTGGGACGGCGACGGCGGCTTCCGCGCCGAAGAACAGCAGTTCGCGAGCACGGTGCAGCACTCGATCGGCGGCTCGTTCAATCTCGCGGTCGGCCTCGGTCTGCACGGCGAGGTCGAAGGCGGCATGGCGGCCGAGTTGACGGCACTGGCCACGGTCAGCCTGACCCAGACCATGAGCAAGGCGTCTTCGGCCAGCAAGGGGATGGAGTTGCGTGTCGACCTGGGCGGGGTCGAGTGCCGGAACATCACGGACTTCCGCGACCAACCGATCCTGCCCGGCGAAAAGGTCGATCGCTATCGGTTCATGAGCTTCTTCCTTGAGAACAACGCCACGCACTGGCACGACTTCTTCAACCAGGTCGTGGACCCCGAGTGGTTGGCCAGCAACGACGAAGAGGCCCGTGCGTTGCGTCAGGCCCGGTCTGCCGCGCCGAACAAAGTGTGGCGCGTGTTGCACCGCGTGACCTACGTGGAACGGCCCGCGCTGATGGGCTTCAGCCAGCCGACGCTGCGTCCGGCCGAGGCGACCGACGCGGCGGATGCGGTCGAGGCCCTGGCGGCCGAGATCGCGACACTGAGGGCCGAACAGCGGGCCTTCCAGCGAAAAGTCCTGGCGCAGCTCGCGCTGATGGTGGAGGTAGAGCCCGGGCCCTGAAGCTCTTCCGGGCTCACCCTGATGTGGCACCCCGTCATGCGGCGCGAGCACAAGTCGGCGCCTCAGGTGCGGGTTTCATTTTTCTGGCTCTGCCCTGCAGCTACAGAGTGCGGGGCTTTCAAAGCAGTAAGTCAATGTGAGGTTGCTCCTCTGGTGTGGCCGCCGAGAAAGAAATGCCGCCTGCCATTCTTGGGAGCTTACCCGTCCGCCGATGCGCCACGAGTCGCTTCGTTGCTATCAAGCTACGCTGCGCGATTTCGTGCTTTCAACGGGGCCGGAGCCCGTGGTTGAGCACCGGAACGAAACTGCCAGTTGTCTTTGACGAGGCGACCATCCACGGAAGGCTGTACGGGTTGAACTCTGGATGAACCCTTGTTTGTCGCGCCTGACGCGTAGCAGCAACCAGAGGGCAGTTGCCCAACTTCAGGTGCATACGCGACATAGATCGGACTTTGAACTCCGCCGTTCGCTGGCATCGAACGGGTGAGGCGGGCGGTTGCTACTTGACAGGGACCGGAATTGGTCATAGGATAAGGAAAACGTTTTCTCAGCAGCCATTCATGACCACTGACATCCGCGGCATCGCCAAGCATCTCGGGCTCTCCGTCTCAACGGTCTCCAAGGCCCTGAACGGGTATGGCAGTGTCTCGGATAGGACGCGGGAACGGATCCTTCAAGCGGCTCAGGAATTCCACTACTCCCCCAGCCGGGCTGCGCGCAGCCTGCGCAACAACCGGACCGAGAAGATCGGTCTCGTGTTGTACACGTCCACACCGCTCTCCAGTCGTTCAAGCGAATACTACTTCGAGATCATCCGTGGGGCGGCGACGGCGTCCGAATCACGCGGCTATAACCTGATCCTGTACCTCACCGTGGGCAATCAACGCGAGCGCCTGATCCACATCTGCCGCTCGCGCGAGGTCGACTGCCTGATCCTCATGGTGGGCACGGGCGCGGTCAGCGAGCCGGTCGAGGTGTTGTTGGCGGAGCAGCTTCCGTTCCTTGTTCTGAACAAGCACCCGCACCAACCCCGGGCGTCGTACATCGTCTCAGACCACGAGTCGGGCGCCTTCCAGGCCGTTGAGCATCTAATCGGGTTGGGTCACCGGCGGATCGCGTACCTCGGCCGCGAAGACGATCCTGAAACCAGTGGCGATCGATATGCCGGCTATCGCCGGGCGTTGCAGACTCATGGAATCGCTGAGGATCCCACGTTGGTGGCACTGGCGTCGTCGCAGCCGCAGGGTGCCTATCACGCAATGCAGTCTCTTTTGGAGCGGGGGGATCGGCCCACGGCGGTCTTTGCGTACAGCGACGCCTGGGCGATCGGTGCGATGCGCGCCATCTCGGAGCGCGGTCTGTCGGTCCCCGACGACATCTCGTTGGTGGGCTTTGATGACCTGCGAGCCGCATCGCTCACCCATCCGCCGCTCACCACCGTCCGTCAGCAACTGGCCGAGCTGGGGCGACAGGCCATTGAGTCGCTGCTGGCCCAACTCGAGGACGGTGAGAAGAGCAAGACCATCGATCGTTCCGTTCCGGTTGAGTT
>CAYZRP010000001.1:129903-148328 GCA_964480865.1 uncultured Anaerolineales bacterium
ACGGCGCCCGCCGGCCAACCGACCGACGCCGCGGCCACACAACCGCCCGCGACGGACGTGACGTTGACGGTGTGGTTCATGGGCGCCGATATCCCAGCGCAAAAGGAGTTCAGCGAGACCGCCGCCCGGAAGTTCGAAGAAAAGACCGGGATCAAAATCGTCACCGAAACGGTCAGCTGGGGTGACGCGACGAAAAAACTTACGACGGCGATCGCGGCCGGCGAAGGCCCCGACGTGACCATGCTCGGCAGCGGCGACGTCGCCTACTACAACCAGAACCTGCTCGACCTGACCGACGAGTTTGGCAAGACCCTGCCGCCCACGGCCGACTTCGTCGCTGGAGCGTTTGACGGCAACACCTACGCCAACAGCACCTATGCCATCCCGTACATGGCTCAGTTCCGCGGTCAGGCTTATCGAACAGACCTGTGGACCGAGGCCGGCTACCCGAACGGCCCAACCACCTGGGCCGAGTGGCGCGCGGGCGCATTGAAGATCAAGGCCGCACATCCGGAGCTTGACTCGGTCCTCGGCATGCGCGGCCAGGGCGTCGAGCAGTACGCCGTCTCCTTGATGTGGCAGAACTGCAGCGACATGATCTCCGAGGACGGCAAGACGGCGACGTTCAATCACCCGAACAGCGTCGAGGCGATCAAGTTCTTCGCCGACATGCTCGCGGTCGACGGAACCTTCGATCTCAAGAACTCCGAGTGGGCGATCGCCGACGTGGGCTCGCGGTGGTGGGAAGGCAAGCTCGCCTGGACCTGGATCAGCAACACCTGGGTGCAGTACGGCAAGCCCGAGCAAATCGACGCGCTGCAGTCGAAAGTTGGCTACCTGCCGTCACTGATCGGCAATCAGGGTTGCCAGCGCATGTTCAGCGCGATCAATGGTATGGGCATCTTCAAGTGGACCGAGCACCCCGACGCTGCCAAGCAGTGGCTCGCCTTCTTGTTGCAGCCCGACATGCAAGGGCTCTACTACGAACTCCTCGGACATCTGCCCGTGGTGACGAGCGCCTACGATCTCGACGGGGTCCAGGAGCTGGGCGCCACGAACTGGCTGCCCCTGGCCCAGTTCAACAAGCCCTACACCCTTCATCCGGCAACCTCCGAGGTCGCACTTCTGCTCGGAAAGATCATTCCGTCGATCTATGCCGCTGTCATCGACAAGACCTACACCGACACCACCGTTCAAGAGCTCCTGGATGACCTGAACTCGCAGGCTCAGGAAGCGCTCGATCGGAACCCGCCGCCGCCCGGGTACAGCAACCCGTGGCCCACACCCGTCAAGTAGCCAGTCGCGAGTTGATCTGAGGCGGGGTTGGCCTCGTGCCGACCTCGCCTCGCTCGACCGCCCGAAACACGTCCGCTACCCACAGACCGAAAAGGGAAGGGCCGTCCATGACCACCTCGACCGCGCCAATCACGAGCAGCGATCCAAAGGCAGGCAGAGGCTTAAGCGGAGTGCTTCGGCGAGCCTGGCAACGACACCACTTCGCCTACGGCATGCTCACGCCCGCCGTGCTGGCGATGATCATCGTTCTGTTCATCCCAATGGCCTGGGGGGTGATGATCAGTTTCCGCAGTTACAACAAATCGACCCTCAGCCTGCCGATCTGGGATGTGCCCTTTGTCGGGGTCGACAACTACGTGCGTTCGATCCAGAGCATGGATCTCGAGTTCATGCGCTCCCTGCAGGTGACGGTGTCGTTTGTGATCCTCAGCCTGCTCCTGAGTGTCGTCCTCGGTCTGGGCGCGGCGCTCGTGGGCAACAGCCGCTTCCCCGGTCAGACGATCTTCCGCGGAATCATGCTGATCCCGTTCATCCTTCCGGCAGTCGTCTCACTGACCACGTTTCGCTTCATGCTCTTGAGCGACGGGATCGTCAATACGACCTTGATGCAACTCGGGGTCATCCGCGAACCCGTGTTCTGGCTGGTCGGGGCCAACTCTTTCTGGGCGATCGTGATCGGCGCGGTCTGGACGCGCTTCCCGCTTTTCTTTCTGACGTTCCTGGCGGCGCTGCAGACGATCCCGGGCGATCTCTATGAGGCCGCTGAGTTGGATGGGGCTAACCGCTGGCAGCAGTTCCGGTTCATCACCCTCCCGTATCTGCGCGGCATCGGCACCATCATCATCCTGCTCACGGTGCTCTGGGCGTACAACAATTACCTGATCCCGTTCGTCATGCTGGGTGGTGGCTACTATCAGGTCCCACCGCCGGCGGCGCTGCTGTCGGTCGACATCCTCAAAGAGTCTTTCACGAATCTCAACTTCTCCTACGGCGCGGCGCAATCGGTGCTGATGACGGCTTTGGCGCTCGGGTTCGTCATCGTCTATCTGGCCTGGACACAGCCGCGTGAGATCGACGAAGCCGCTCGTGCCCGGCCGCGCGCGGGCCAGCGTCTCGTGGGCCTGGGCCTCACCCTTCTGCTGGCGCTGGGTCTCTCGGTGTTACTGGGCGAGCACCTGCTCAGGATCCTGGCCGTCGCGGCCGTGATCGGGATCCTGGGGTTGGCGATCCGACTGGTGTTGGCCATCGGTGACCGGCTGTCTGTGCGCGTCCTTAAGGTGGTCGGGCTGGGCCTGTTCCTGACGATCGTGCTCTTTCCGGTGTACTGGCTGGTCATCTCCTCGCTCAAGAGCGAGGCCGAGATCCGTCAGGCTAGCTGGTTTCCGACCGCCATCGAGTGGAGCAACTACGTGCGGGTCTGGGACCAGGCGCCGCTGGGACAGTTCTTCGGAAACAGCATCATGGTCTCCACAGCGGCCATGGTGCTTTCGGTGTTGTGCGCGACACTGGCAGGCTATGCTTTCAGCCGTTTCCGCTTTCCGGGACGCGACTCGTTCGGCGTCGGGGTCCTGGCGGCGCAGGCGTTTCCGCATGTGTTGTTTCTGTTGCCGTACTTCCTGATCTTCTCGTCCCTGCAACGCACCTCGCTCTTCCGCGATGTTCTCGGGCTCAAGTTCATCGGCCAGGACGTGTATTGGGGAAATATCCTGCTCCTGGTCCTCACCTACACGGCTTTCGTGCTGCCGTTCACCTTGTGGTTGATCCGGGGGTTCACCGATAGCCTGCCGCGCGACCTCGAGGAGTCGGCTGAGGTGGACGGCGCCAGCCGTCTGCAAACGCTCTGGCAAATCGTGCTGCCGATGGCGCTGCCGGGGATCGCTACGGTTGCGATCCTGGCCTTCAACCAGGGCTGGAACGAAGTGCTGTTTTCGTCGGTCCTGACCAACGAGTCGACCCGCACGCTGGCCCTCGGGATCCAGGATTACCGCACCGACCTCGATGTGTTGTGGGGGTTGACGATGGCGGCCGGGGTGCTGATCTCGACTCCGGTGGTGATCTTCTTCACCGCGCTGCAACGGTACCTGGTGTCGGGCCTGACGGCCGGCGCGATCAAAGGCTGACCGATTACATCGAGCCCATCGATCAGTTGGGAAAGGAATCTGGACTTACCTTATGCGACCTCTTAACCTGAGTGACCTGGCTGTGGAGCAGAAGATCGGGCAGATGCTGTTGGCACGTCCGCCGATCAACAGGCAGGACCGGGATTACATCCATGGGTTGATCAAGGACAGGGCGCTCGGCGGCATCCATGCCACGGCGCGCTTCCGACGCTTTGACACAGATCTCGACGGCGACGAACTGGATGACGTGCGCGCCTACAACGCGATCGCCGATTATCCGATCCTGATTTGTGAGGACATGGAATTTGGGTTCGGGCGCGGCCGGATCCAGTTGCCGCCGCCACTGGCGGTGGGCAGTGCCGGCTCCGAGGCCCTGGCGTACGATTTTGCGAAGCTGACCGCCATTGAGGCCAGGGCCGCCGGGTACAACACGGTCTTTGGACCGCTGTTCGATATCGCGCTCAATCCGCGCTCGAGCTGTCTGGGTCCACGCACGTTTGGCGGCGATGCCGAGCAGGTCGCGCGTCTGGCGACGGCGGCGGTCAAGGGGTATCAGGATCAAGGCATGGTGGTGACTGCCAAGCACTTTCCGGGCTTCGGCGAGTCGCCCGTTGACTCCCATCTGGGCATGGTTTACCTCAACGGCGATGAGGAGAGCCTCATTCAGCGCGAGCTCGTCCCGTATCTTCGGGCCATGCGCGACGGGGACCTTTCGGCCGTGATGGTCGGACACATCCTGGTCCCCAAGGTCGATCCGCAGTTCCCGGCGTCGCTCTCTCCCCGGCTGATCGGGTTGTTGCGTCGCATCGGCTTTGATGGGCTGATCATGACCGACTCGTTCTCGATGGTGGGGGTGACCAACCGATTCGGGCTCGAGGAGTGTCATCGCCTGGC
This sequence comes from uncultured Anaerolineales bacterium, assembly GCA_964480865.1. GTDB lineage: Bacteria > Chloroflexota > Anaerolineae > Anaerolineales > UBA6663 > UBA6663. The sequence continues at coordinate 134,214 of CAYZRP010000001.1, forward strand.
CATGGCTGCTGGAAACGACATGGTCATGACCAACTATCGGATCGGCGCGCGGGCTGCTTATGAGTTCATGCTCAAAGCCTATCGGGATGGGCGCATCTCCGAGCAACAAATCGACGCCGCCGTGTCGCGCGTGATCGTCGCCCAAAACCGAACACTGCGTCCACCGACACAACCGGCGATCACGCCGAAAGACCATGACACCGCGGAAGAGATCGCGCGACGCGCTATCGCGGTCGAGTTGCCTCAAGGGGGGTGCGCGGCGATCGACGTCCATGCGCGGCACCTGTTCATCATCGAGCAGGGCAATCCGTTCATTCATCCCGAGTCGGGCGCCCTCTACCATGAGCGCCAATCGCTCGACACCGCCGTTGACCTGCTGAAGACGTCCTTCAGGGAGTCAAGCTTCATCAAGATCGACGAGTTCCCGAGCAAGGCTGAGATGGAACATGTTCTCAACGCGACGATTCCTTTCGACAGCGTTGTCGTGGTGACCTACAACCGCTCGGTGTCGTACATGGGGTCGTCAGACCTTTCCAACCGGTTGCTGGCCCTCATCGGCGCGATCTCGCACAAACTGAGTGCCGTGGTGTTGTTTGGTAACCCGTATGCCGCCCGGCACCTGGCCCGGGTTCCGAGACTGATCTACGGCTTCGATAACGCGCTCTGCCAGCGCTACGCCATCCTCACCCTGACCGGGCAACACCAACCGGTCGGACGTGTGCCCCTCAAGGTCGACGCGTTCGCAGACGCGTGAAGGGAACGAGACCGGGAGGATCGATGGGCGTGGCTCCGTTCGTTACACGAGGCCGAGGGTCTGGCCCCCAGATTGAGTCAGCCGTATCTCCATTGGAATGAGATCGCCTTCTTGGGGAGGCTAGGTCTTGTTCCACTGATTTGAAGTGGCATGTGTGACCCGACTGCCTGGTCCTCGGGCGCTCCTGACCAGCGCGTGCGTTCCCCGACAGCTCGCCCGTTGTTCGCCCTGAGGTCCAAGGCCGACACCTGTGTCGCTGCCACGCCAGGGCGAACAGTGGCACAATGGCCCCATGTCGCTGTTGGCCTCCAAATTCTTCTGCCCGGTCCCGCGACCGTCTCACGTGGCGCGGGATCGATTGGTGGTGCGTCTGCAGCGCGGCCTGGCGGATAGGCGGCCCCTGACTCTCGTCTCGGCGCCGGCCGGTTACGGAAAGACCACGCTTGTCGCGGCATGGCTCGCAGCGGGAGAGCGACCGCACGTCTGGTTCACGTTCGACTCGGCTGACGATGAGCCCGGGCGCTTCCTGCTCCATCTGGTTGCCGCCCTGCGTCGCCTCCAGTCTGACCTCGCGGAAGCGCTCTTCACCGCGCTCCAGGCTGGCCAAATGCCACCCATCGACCTCGTCGTGGCGACGCTGCTCAACGCTATCGCGCTCTGGCCTGACACCCGCATCCTTGTCCTTGACGACCTTCAGATCCTCCAGCATCCGGCCGTGCTCGAGATCCTGGGCGCTCTTCTCCAGCACCAGCCGCCGAACCTGCACCTCGTGCTTGTGACGCGTGAGGATCCACCGCTGTCGCTCACCCGCGCCCGAGCTCGCGACCAGCTGACCGAGATCCGTGCCGCTGACCTGCGTTTCACGATCGACGAGAGCGCGCGCCTCCTGCGCGAGCACCTGAACCTGAACCTCGAAACTGACGCGATCGCGCGCCTGACCGAGCGCACTGAGGGTTGGGCCGCCGGTCTGCAACTGGCCGGACTATCGTTGCAGGGGCGCGACCATCCTGAGCGCCTGGTCGATTCGCTCAGCGGGAGCCAGCGCTTCATCCTTGGCTACCTGACCGAAGAGGTGCTCGCGGGTCTTCCGGCGGATCTACACGCCTTCTTGCTGCAGACGTCGATCCTGACACAACTCTCCCCCGAGCTTTGCGCGGCCGTCACTGGCCGGGCCGATAGCGCCGTCCTCCTCGAGCGTATGCTCAATGCGAACCTGTTCCTCATCCCGCTCGACGAAGACGGTTGCTGGTTTCGTTACCACCAGCTGTTCGCCGATCTGCTGCGCCACCACCTGCGCCGCGACCGGCCAGATCTTGTGCCCGAGCTGCATCGTCGCGCCAGCCGTTGGCTGGCTGACCATGATCAGCCCGTTGCCGCGATCGATCATGCCTTTGCGGCTGCCGACGATGCCCGCGCGATTGCGTTACTTGAAATCCACGGTTGGACCTTGCTGAACCGCGGCGAGGTCCGCGCCATGGAAGGCTGGCTGCGGGCGCTGCCCGCAGAATGGCGCGATGGCAGCCCACGTTTGGCTCTGGACTTCGCCTGGATGCATCTGCTGCGCGGCCAATTCGCGACAGCTCACTCCTACGGAGAACGCGCTCAGGCGGCGGTCGAGCGGCTCGGCGACGCGGTCCAGGCCCGGCCCCTTCAGGCGGAATGCCTGGCCCTGAACGCGAATCTCTTTCAGGCTCAGGGCGATCTGGCCGCCAGCATAGCGGCCGCTCGCGAATCGCTGGCCGCGATCAAGCCTGGGGAGGACCGGCTGGCCGGGTTGGCCGGGCTGGCTCTCGGCGGCGCTTATCGCCAGTCGGCGCCGTTCGATGCCGCCCGCGCCGCGCTCGAGCAGGCCGCCGCAGCCAGTCGGCGCTCGGGCGACTGGGTCACGTGGATGCTCGCCATCGCCCATCTGACTCTGATGGCCATCCAACACGGCCGCCTGCGCTTTGCGTACGACGTCGCGCGGACCGCGCTCGAACAGGTACATGTCCTTGGGATCGCGCCGCCTGCGCTCACGGGGGCCGTCCATGGCGCCCTCGGACTTGTGGCCTTTGAGTTCGATCAACTCGATGAGGCGCGCCGGCACTTCGTGGACGGGATCCGGCTGAGTACGTTCGCGGATCACACGGCCTCGCTGGTGTACACGCGCTGCAACTTCTCGCGTCTGCTGCTGGCTGAAGGAGATCGCGCTGGCGCCGCGCGCGAACTGGAGGAGGCTGTGCGCGGCATGCGGCGGGGGGCGCCGGGTTGGGTGCGCGGCGAGTGGATCCAGCGCCAGGTCGCGCTGCACCTGGCCCACGACGATATCGCCGGCGCGGAGGCTGTCCTGCGCGAGAGCGGCGTCACGCGCGATGCCCCTGTGACACGCGCCACCGATGGCGCACATCTCGGCTGGCTTCGGCTGGCCGTGGTCAGGCACGACCGCGACGCTGGCGCGTTGGCTGATCGCATCGCCACCGCAGCCGAGGCCGATCAGCGGCATGGCACCCAGCTCCAGGCCCTGACCCTCGCCCTGCGTCTCCGCGATGATCGCCAAACCTTGACGCAGGCCCTGGCGCTCGGCGAGGCCGAAGGCTACGTGCACGTCTTCGTCGATGAAGGCGCTGCCCTGCTCGAGCGGCTGCTCGACGCGCCGCCGGATCTGCGCCAGCAACCCTATGTGCGCCGGATCCTGGCCGCCTTCGGCCCGGTTCAGGCCGCTGCGCGGACCAATCTGATCGAGCCTCTCACCGAACGCGAGAGCGAGGTCCTGCGACTTCTGGCCGAGGGCCTGTCGTATGCCGCGATCGCCGGTCGACTGGTGGTCAGCGTCAACACCGTACGGTATCACGTCAAAGGTCTGTACGGCAAACTCTCGGTCGAGAAACAAAGCCAGGCCGTGCAACGTGCGCGTGACCTCGGGCTGCTGTAGCCCTGCGGCGCCCCTCCTCAAAGTGGATCGCTCCGGTCCCTCTTCCTACATTCGTAACTACATGCCGATGTCGTGACGACGCGGCCCCTTCGACATACGCTCAGGCCATCGGAAAGGATGGTCGTGATGCGTACGGAGACGATGAAGGCTTTGCCCCTGAACTGGATCGGCCTGGGCCTGGCGGCCGCGACGGCAGGCGTCTACCTGTTGATCGCCGCGCACATCCTCGGCGCCGGAAGCCTGGTCGTGGACCAGGAGGGTGGCGTCATCGTCTACGTGGCCGCCGGCGCGTATCTGCTGGGCGGCTTGCTGATCCTGCCCCGGCGACGATGGCTGCTGGCGCTGGGACTGCTGGTCAACGCCCTGGTGGTGGCGTTCTTCTTCATGATGTACCAGGCGCGCCCTGACGTGCTGCTCTCTCCTGCCGGCCTGATTTCGAAGACGACTCAGGTCTTGCTCGAGGCAGCGCTCCTGGCCTTGCTTATTCAACCGCGCTGACGAGGGGCGCCGCCATGTGTCGTATCGCCGACCTGCGCCCGTATGCCGTGATCGTCGCCGGTGTGCTTGAGCCCGCCACGGTGGCCGAGATCTGCCCGCCCGACACGCGCCTGTGCCACGATCACGGGGCCACCACGCTGTTGATTGCGCGCGCCGACCAGGCCGCCTTGATCGGCATCCTGCGTCAGTTGCACAACCTCGGCTACACGCTGCTGCGGGTCGACGCAGTACCGGGCGTCACGCCTCGCGGGGACCAGGACTAAACACCTCGCGCCGTGAACTGACGCGTACGAAGGAGAACCTGACATGCATGACTCAATCCTGGTCACCTATGCCAGCCGCTGCGGCTCGACCCGCGAGGTCGCCGAGACCGTGGCGCGTGAGATCGCGCGCGCCAACCCGGAGGCCGAACCGGGGCGGCCAGATCGCGTGGAGTTGCTTCCGGCACGCGCGGTGACATCGCTCAGTGGCTATCGCGCCGTCATCGTGGCCAGCGCCGTGCGCATGGGCACCTGGCTGCCTGAGGCCGTGGCCTTCGTGCGCGCCCACGCGGCCGAACTGCAGAAAGTCAAGACAGCGTTCGTCACCGTGCACATGCTGAACGGCGATGACAGCCAGGCCAGCCGCAGAGCTCGCGCCGCCTACCTCGACGCCGTCCACGCGACCATGACCGCGCCGGTCGAGGTCTTCTTCGCCGGTCGGATCGAACTGGCGCGCATGAACGCCATCGATCGCCTGATCTCGACGGTCATGAAGGCCAAAGACCAGGATCGCCGCGACTGGGCCTCCATCCAGTCCTGGGCGCGCAGTTTCGCCGCTTGAACACCGAACACGAGGAACCGAAATGATGAAACATGAGACCCATCTGCGCTGGTTGATCCCCGCCATCCTGGTGCTGGCGGCGGGCGCCGCGGCTGCCGGGTTGTTCTGGCCGGGCGGCGGTGAGCCGTATGGGCTTGTCAGTTATCGCGGCGAGGCCGTCCAGATCCATGCGCGCGGCCTGTATGCCTGGGACACTGTGAGTTCAGCGGCGCAGATGCAGGCCAATGACGTGGTCACGCTCGTGATCGCGCTGCCGCTGCTGGCGGCAGCGGCGCCGCTGGCGTTCCGTGGGTCGTTGCGCGGGCATCTGCTCCTGTCTGGCACGCTGGGATACGTCCTGTACACGTATCTTTCGATGTCGATGCTGACCGCCTTCAATCCGCTGTTCCTCGTGTACGTGGCGTTGTTCAGCCTGAGCCTGTTCGCGCTTGTGTTGTGCCTGATGGCTTTTGACGTCGCCGGATTGCCCGCGCGCTTCTCGGCCCACCTGCCGCGGCGTGGGATTGCGGCGCTGCTGGCCGGCACCGGACTCTTTCTTTCGGTGGCATGGCTCGGCCGGATCGCTGCGCCCTGGTTGAACGGCACGCCGCCGGCGCTCGAGAACACGACCACTATGGTTATCCAGGCCCTGGATCTCGGCCTTGTCACACCGGTGGTCATCCTGGCCGCCTGGTTGCTGTGGCAGCGCCGCGCCTGGGGATACCTGCTGGCGTCGGTGGCGGTGATGAAGATGTTGACTATGGGGACAGCGGTCAGCCTCATGACGATCAATATGACCCTCAACGGCGTCGCCGAGAGCCCTGTGATTGGCGGGATCTTCATGACCCTGACCGCAATCAACGCCCTGCTGGGCCTGTGGCTGCTGCGGAGCGTGATCCCCGCCCCAACGTTGCGGCCGATCGCGTCGGCCTGACTCGCTTGAGTGTCGCCCGCATCCCCGCCGAAATCGTGACGTCGTGCGTGAGGCACCGAGTTGGGTCCGCGGCCGTGTTGGGGAGGGGGCGCAGTGTGAAAGGCAATGGCTGGCGCGACGGAGACCCGCCATCGATCGCTTCGGCGTAGGGGCAGCGCCCATACCGTGCCGGGCACGGAGCTTTTGACCTTATCGGAGGAAGACCCATGAGTGACGTGGTCCGTGAACGCCGTGCTCTCGCGGCGCGGATGGGGTTAGGGCTTGTCGGCGGCATGGCTGTCGGCGCGGCTGTGGGCCAGATCGCTCTGGGCCTGACGACCGGGCTCCTGATCGCCGGGGTGGGTCTCTTGCTCAAGCGGCCCAGCCGCGGGGGTGCGGCCTCGAACGCGCCCGAACAGCGGCGTGACCCGCGCGGCTAAAAGAACCAACATGCAAGCGCTCTTCGGCCTGCTGGCCCTGGCCGTCTTAACGGCTGTCCTGACTCTCCGTCCACGCCCGCTCTCGGTCCGCGATGTGAGTCGGATTGTCATCCGGGTTACAGTCTTCTGGTTGTTCCTATGGCTGATCGGCTCGACGGCGACGGCGATCGACTTCCGCTGGCTTGGGCCTGCCACGCTGCTGGCCGGATGGGCCGTGCACGCCGTCTGGCGTGGGCATCAGGTGGCCCAACCCGTGCCGAGGTTGAGCGTCGGTGTCGGCATGGGCCAGGTGGCGATCGCGTTGTCAGCCACGACAATGGCGTTCGCGCCGGCCCTCCTGTTCCCGCCGTTTGAGCGGCAAGCGCCCGGGGGCCCGCAGACGGTGCTCACAGATCAGGCCACGATCCTGATCGATGGGCCGATGGCTGACGCCGGCCCGCAGCGCGCGATCGCGGTCGGGCTCTGGTATCCGAAAGCCGACGGCCGCTACCCGCTTGTGGTGTTCTCGCATGGCGGCATCGGAACGCGCCAGAGCAACGTCAGCCTCTATCTCGAACTGGCCAGCCACGGGTACGTCGTCGCCGCACTGGATCATCCCGGCCACTCGCTGTGGACCACGAATGCCGCGGGCGGCACGACCTGGATCGATCCTGGTTACGTGCAGGCGTTGTTGCGAGAGGACGCGTCGGCCAACCCGCTTGAGAGCGAGCGATTCTATCGAAGCTGGCTGTCGACCCGCACCGACGACATCGGCGCCGTGATCGATGCCCTCAAGCGGGCCGTGGGCAGCGAGGCCGTCGGCCCGTATGCGCGCGTCGATCCTGAGCGAGTCGCTGTGGTGGGCCACTCGTTGGGCGGCGCCGCGGCGCTGGCCATGCCGCGGCTTCGAGACGACGTTGACGCCGTCATCGCGCTCGAGTCGCCGGCGTTGGGAGACATCGTCGGCGTGACGGACGGCGTGTTCGTGTGGCGCGCAGAAGCGCTCGGTGTGCCGGTGCTGAACATCTACTCCGACGCCGCCTGGGGCCATTTGAACGAGTGGCCGCAGTATCGGCGCAATGCCGAGTGGCTGTCGGATGCGTCGACGGACACCGAAGACCTGCACGTTATCGGGGCCGGCCACTTTGCGCTCACGGACCTGTCGCTCGCCAGCCCGACCCTGGTGTCGTTGCTCGAAGGGCAGGACCAGGCCGAGAGTGCCTTGACGTATTTGCGCGCCGTCAACGACGCCTGCGTTGACTTCCTCGATCGCCGCTTGCAGGAACCGAGCTCGGGCGGCGTCGATGCCGGTGTCGCGCCGTCGCGTGACCGCGATAACCGTTGAGGGCAGACATGGGATGTCGTTTTCTTCCACTCGCCTTGATCATCGTCGGGGCTCTGGCCGTGTTTCTCGGCCGGGCGGCTCTGGCCGGGTTGATCTGGATGCCGCGCACCTTCGAGATCTTCGACAGCCTGACGGTGGTCGGGGGCCTGATCCTCGTTGTCTATGACCACACCCGTCTGAGACGCACGGACTGGTTCACGGCTGGGGTCATCGGTGTGCTGGTCGGGGCGGGGATGTGGGTTGCCTCGCTCTTCACGCCGTATCCGTTCCTGGGCAGGCTGAACGGAAAGGCTGAGCAGGCCCTGCTTCGCGGCGTCTTCACAACGATCGCGCTGCTCGGTGGTCTGGTCGTGCAGCGCCGGATGGGCCCGGTGCGCCTGGAATGGGCGGATGGCAACGTTGGGGCGGCGTGGCGGGGAGGCGCTCTGGGCCTGCTCGTTGGCCTGCCTCTGGCGGCGGTGAACGTCTACGCGCTTGGACTCACCCAGGGTCAGCCGATCGTGTGGCAGCCACCCGCTGCGGCGCTCCTCGATGCCCTGCAGCCGGCGGTCCTCGAAGAGGCGGTCTATCGTTTCGCATTGTGGGGTCTGGTCTGGCTGTGTCTGAAGAGATCACTGCCGACCACGGCAGTCCTGTGGGCCGGTGGCCTGGCCACGGCCATCCATGCCTTCGCACATGTCGACGATCTGATGCGTCAGGCTCCCCTGATCGCGTTTGGCATGGGGACGGCACTGGCCGTGGTCTGGGGATTTCCACCCGCCTGGCTCGCGCGGCGCCGCGGCCTCGAATCCGCCGTTGCCTTTCACTGGATTCAGGACGCAGCGCGCTTCCTGGCAGGCTACTGACTTCTGGTCACGCCAGCGGTGCGTATCAACGGCCCGGGTTCGCCGGTCTGCCTACATGACCCGCAGCCGCCGGGTACTCCGTGGCACGTTGCCCTGCGGTCGGGACTCGCCCGCGAGGTGTCTCACGCCGACGCCGTTTGGCAGGAAGATCACCGTGCTGGCACGGGTATCCACCGGCTCATGAACGGACGAGGGGATCAGGCCGCGACTGCCATGAGGTACACGGCGATTAACGACAGATCCATCAGCGCATGCATGATCGCCAGATAGGGCAACAGCCGTGGCCGCCAGCGCAGGATGATGCCGACGAACAGCGCGAAGGGCAGAAACATCAATCCGCGCCAGATCAGATATCGCCCATCGAACCAGAGCGGGGCGGCGATGTGCTGCAGGCTCAACATCAACGTGCCGGCGGCAACTGCGGCCCAGGTCGGCACCCCCAAACGTTCGATCCGCGGGGTGGCGTAAATGAAGTACGTGGGCAGTTCCACGAGGCCCTGGGTGATGCCGAACGCCACCAGCGCCGGCACCATCGCCCAAGGCGGCGCAGGCCGGAAGAGCAACGGCACGATGGCTTGCGAGTCTCCAAAGAGCGCCGTGGCCAGGAGCGGGTTCGGCAGCATGCTCAACGGAGCCGCGATCGCTAGAATTCCCAGCAGCGTCAGCAGGTCCCGACCGACATGGGCGCGGTCGAGGCGGAACATGTCGGCGTATCGCAGGCCCTCGGCCCGAAACACCTGCGTCAGCCACACAGCGCCGAGGACGTTGGCGATGGTGATGTACAGAGGCCACCAGGTGGCGCTGTCGGCCCAGGCCTGAGTAGAGCCCAGGGCTGCGAACAACGCGGCAGCTGAAACCTGCAAGGATGCGAACAGGAAAAGCCGGGAAACGAGCGCCAACCAGGGCGTCACTTGAGGCGCACGGCTTGTAGCGGTACTGGCGTCCAGTCTTGTGGTAGGCGACATCGTGATGTTCTCGGTTGTTCGGCGCGGTGCAAGATCAGCCATCGTGCCGAAGATGGGATAGAGATTGCTTGGGAGACTCACAAGATGGTACGGCGCTCGCTCACTCGAAACAAGCGACTTTCATCACGAATTGACGCCGTGGACACTTCTCATTTAGTTTTCGTCCGCCCAACGTTCGCAACATCCCCAGCCAGATCCTCGACCATCGGCGAAACGCTGTGGTGAGGGTTCAACTTGCGAGCTCTTGACCGAAAAGCCATTGACGTTTCGCGACGTGACGCAATGGCGCAGACCTGGCGCGTCTGGGGCCTCGGAGGAGACATTGGTTGTCCACGGCAGAGTAGCGTTCTGCGCGACCTGACGGTCGACGAACGCATGTACCGCGAGAATGCCGTGGGGACGGCTCGCCGCGATCTCGGACAGAGAGTGTATCAATCCGAGTGGATCGCAGGCAGCCAACTTGGCCTGCCATACACCTGTCGACTATCACCGTGGGTTCGACCGTGATCCAATGCTGTGAGTTCGAGCAGATCATGGAGGATGAAGTCCTGGCAGCCTGCTTTCAGATCGATGCCGGTCAGGCCAAGGACCCTCGTCAGGCACGGAGAAGATCTGGCCGACCGAGTCGTGACGGCGATGGCTGATTGTGCAAGAATCGTCAAGACGCCCTTTGTGCTGTTCTCTATACTGGACACCATGAACCTTCGACACATCCACGGGGTCCGAGCACTCTCAGGCGCAGTCCTTGCTGAGGTCGTGTTGATCGCAGCCGCTTTCGGTTGGGTCGCGATCTACAGCTACCTGATCAACCCTGACCAGCCTGTATCTGTTTACGAACAACATGCCGTCGATGCGGGGCCATGGATATCGATTGGAGTCGGCATCCCTCTGTTTTACGGAGTGGCGCGCTGGGTGGCCCGAAAGCGATCGACCGCGGTCGCGTTCTGCGCCATTTTCTTGCTGTTTGATGTGGCGGTGCTGGCGACGGTGTCAGGTCCGGATGCCCTGTCTATCGGCGGCTTGATCATCCTGAGCTATGTCACGAAGGCGCTTGCCACCTGGTTCGGCGCCAGGCCCGACGACAGGGCGCCGGAGGTGAGAACCGCGTAATGGTAGGCTGGGATGCGATCCTGCCGCTCCTGGTGTATATCCAGGCTCACCTGGATGACGACCTGAGTCTGGCGACGCTCAGCCGGCGGACGGGGCTTTCGCGCAGCTATCTGCATCGAACCTTCAAAACGGTTACAGGCGAGACACTCAGACACCATGTCGAACGCCTGCGTCTGGAGCACAGTGCGTTTCGTCTCGCCATCCAGGACGGTTCTCTGCTAGACATCGCGCTCGACTGTGGCTTTCGGAACCACGAGACCTTCACCCGCGCGTTTCGACGTCACTTCGGTGTTCCGCCGCAAGCCTATCGTGTGCAGGCCCGGAGGACGCTGCCGCCGGCCGATCCTGGCATTGCACCGACCGGCGACGCGCCGCTGGCGTTCGAGCTTTCATCGACGCGCGTGGTGCGGTTTCGCGATCTTCATCTGGCCTTCATCCGCCACCTTGGGCCGTACGAGTCGGTGCCGCAGGAGCTCTTCGACAGGTTGGCGCAATGGGGGTTACGGCAGAGCATCCCGGGTCCATGGGTCTGGATGGGGATTGGCCATGATGCGCCCGGCACGACCTCATCCGAACGGCTGCGTTTCGACGCAGCCCTGGTGGTCCCGGGGCCGTTCGCCGTGGCGGGTCAGGTCGGGCATCAGATCCTGGCCGGCGGTGATTTCGCCGTGACTCGCCACGCCGGCCCGCTGGCCACGCTGCCACAGGCCTATGCCACCCTCTTTCCGCGGTTGCTCGCGCTCAAGCGCTATCGGCTCATCGGCTTGCCGGCGGTCGAGATCTACCACACGGTGCGGCCCACCCTCGGGCACGCCGTTCAGCACACCGACATCTGTTTGCCCGTGACCCGTCGCGAGGACGTCCGCTGATGACGGTCGAAAGGCCTTTCTCGGCATACTTTAAGCGAGGCAGGCAAACGGTCCCGTCGGCGCGGGTGTCCACCGTTCCACTATCTTGTATGGGGCAGGGATCAGCGGGGCAGATGGGTTCCGGAGGGGCCGGCCAGGACCGCTGCTCGCTCATCGCATGCGCGTTCGATCGCGGCGCGGGGCCTCGTCTCGTCAGCGTCAGCCATCCGAACCCGCACAAGAGCGTTTGGAGGAAAGCCCATGACGGAGAACAAGACTCAACCCACACGGGCCAGCGTCAAGGCGTTTCTGGAGGCGGTGCCCCACATCCAGCGGCGTAAGGAGAGTCACATCGTCGCGAAGATGATGAGGGAGGCAACCCAGGCATCGGCCCGAATGTGGGGCCCGACGATCGTCGGATTTGGACACTACCGGTACACCTATGCCAGCGGGCGGACAGGTGTGGCGCCGCTGATCGGTTTCTCGCCGAGAAAGGATGCCCTGACGCTCTACATCCTCGGCGGTTTTGAGACCTACGATGGACTGGTGCGGCAACTGGGTCGATGCCGGACCGGAAGGGTCTGCCTTTACATCAAATCACTGGATGACGTGAACTTGAAGGTGTTGCAAAAGTTGATCACGGCTTCTGTCCGGCACATGCGCCGGCTTTATCCGTTGACGTGAACGAGACCCAGTAGATCTCGGCAGTCGCAGTTGTTCGGCCTCTTCCGACCACGTTTCAGGGAACGGACAGCCTGGGCAGCCTCGCGTTCAGTGGACGGCCCATCTGTTCCTCGTAACAACCACGAACCCGCGTTACGAGTGAAAGCACGCTGCCGATTGACGAGGAGGACGGTGTTGCCCTCGACCGGGTCCCGATACAACGACGACGATCACCGTCGCCTCTATCGTTCGGAACGGTTCACGCTGGCTTTCGCCAGCGAACAGACACCGCGGCTCTCGGCGGCAAGCTGACGCGACCGGTTGGGTCGCGCCAAAGCCCATTCGGCTCGCGCCAGGTAAAACTGAACCTCCGCGCGGTAGCCTGGCAGGCCAAATTCACTGACCAACGAAAGCGCGGCCTCCGGTGTCGTCAGCGCTTCGTCATTCGCTGCAAATCGATGAAGAGTTGCAGTTGTTGACCCAGCGCGCACCTGGCTCTCGATGTCTTTGAGCGGTATGGCGATGGCCCGTCCTTTCTGGACCAGCTCATCGGCTTCAATGAAGCGCTCATGCCCGCGCAGCTGCGCCGGCAACACCAGTCGCTCCGCGCCGTGGCAGAAGTAACCGACGTTCGTGCGGTCTTGCGCCACACGTTTTTGCTTTGGGTAACGGTTCGGGATGCGGCCAGTGCGGTGATGAATCCGGCGCTTAATCGGCGGCCAGACTCCGCCGACCCATGCGCCTGCGGGCGATGTGGCCACGGCACATCCGCTGTGCGCTCGAGGGCTGTGACCTAAGCCACCCCACCTGCCGCCACGCTTCCACCCAATGCGAGCCGGCCTTCAAGGATCAACGCCCCGATGTGCCGAATGGCATCGACCAGCGAGATCTCCTCGGCGGCGGCCCACTCGCGTGTCAGATTCGTATGGGCCTGACGCAGGGTCATGGAGTCGAGATCGTTGAGGGGTTTGAGTTGGCTTTGAGCGGTCAGGTCGCGGACGATGATGCACAGGTTTTCGAAGGTGCCGGCTTTCGAGAACTTGACGAGATCGATACGACGCTGACGATGGTCGCGAGAGAGCGCGACCGGTTTACTGCTGAGGATGGCCCGATAGTGAGCAAGATCGCGTTTGCGCGTCAAAGCCCGCAGTTCGTTTGACGGAGCACTCTCAACCAATACCCACGCTGTGCTCTTGCCGAACGAGATCTCGTAATAGAGGCTCGGTTTGGCGTTCGCAAAACTGTTGTTGACCAGCCCCACCACGCGACCCAATCCGTGTTGAATGTGCACGACTTCATCGTTGACTTGATACCGCATCGTAATCTCCCGTGGAATGTGCCAAACCCAGGTGTGGAGCCGAAGTCGACAAGGGACGATGATGTCGATGCCGGCCGATCAACGTGACCACACGTGTCGTTGATCGGCCGGCCCTGAGGCAGGGGATCAGAAGCGGTTGTTGCCGCCCCCGCGCTTCCCAGCCCCAAATCCACCGCTGCCACCCATTTCCTCACGCGGCTTCGCGAGGTTGACAGTCAGCGGCCGGCCACCCACATCCTTGCCATTGAACAGGCGGATGGCCTGCTGAGTCTCGGCCTGGTTGCTCATCGTAACAAAGCCAAAACCCTTGGATTGGCCGCTGTTGCGATCCTTGATGACTGCCACATCGGTCACCGTGCCGGCCTGGGCGAACAGGGTGCGCAAATCGGCATCCGTTGTCGAATAGGTCAAATTCCCAACGTACAGTTTCGTTTCCATTCTTAGTTCCTTGTTTCAGCAGATCGGACAAAAAAAGGCCGCCAAACCATAAGCGGTTTGGCGGCCTGAACCACACAAATCACATGCTGATAGGAAGAATTCTATCACAGCATCAAAGGACTGCGAGGCCTCCTGCGAGTCGTGTGCACGGGCGAGCTGTCAGGCCGTTTCTGGACAGTAAGGTTTGTACGCGGATCGCACGGATCGGCACGGATGACGCGGAGCGAGTTTCGATGGATTCCGCGTGATCCGTTTCGATCCGCGCCATCCGTGCACAGGATCCGGCA
>CAYZRP010000002.1:0-148016 GCA_964480865.1 uncultured Anaerolineales bacterium
CTAGAATTCTGCAGCCCGCGACTTGCCTCTTGACACTGCAACTCATCGGTAGGCCACGGCCCGATCTGGCCGGCGCACGAAAAGTAGAGACTCACGACGGCCGGCGGGTTCCCTTGCCTTGGAGGTTTTGCAAGCACTCTGCGGGCGACCATACAGCGATCGGTGACCCCTCATAGTCGCTTGGGTCTCGCGTCACAATAGCATCCAACCCATTCGCTTCGGCGCATGCTATTTGAACGTTGTCTTCGAAGTCTGCTCCGCTCAGGGCTTGAGCGCGCTCAAGCACAGCTCGATCCACAGTGCCCACATTGAAGGCATCCAGGCATACCTGCACCGACTGTCTCGCCCGCACGATATCGGTTAGCTTTCGGGCCACGTAGAAGATGTCCGTTATCGCCGAAGCCGGCACATACGCAGTCAACTGCCCACCATCGACAGCCTGCCACAAGGCCGATGCCTCGGCTTGCCAAGGTTCACGCTTGAGCAGCACATCGAGCACAACGTTCGTATCCAGAAGAATACGCATCGAGCACTATCCCCTTTGGCGCGCCTTATTTGCGCATTCGCCGTTCCGCGAGAATATCCCGAATGCCTTCATCCGATGGCGCGGATTTGCCGGAAACCGACAGAAGCCCGAGCGCTTGATCCAGCGTTCGGCGTGGCCGCTCAGCACGGCCGGTTTGCTCATCAAGGCGTATGAGATAAGCCAGGTACTCGGCTAGTTGCGACTGGCGACCTCGTTCAACCAGGTAGCCGCGACGTCGGGCTGCTCGCACCAGCTTTGCCTTCAATTGATCCGACAAGTAGATCGAGCTCATATGTCACCTCCCATAACCTATACATTATTCTATAGATTAAGGATCACTTGTCAAGCGTGGTTTCGCCCGCCATACCTGGAGGAGTGGCCTAACGGCTCGCATCAGCTGCGTGGCGGGTGAGCCGAGGCCTACATACCCGACGACGAGCCAGTGAACCGAAGCCGGCATGAATTGGGGCCCCGGGTAGCCACGTCAGCTGCATGCGCTCGTTAGGCCGCCCCATGGCATACAGCCGCCTGATCAACCATCGAGATTCAATGGAAAGGTAGCGCCCAAATCGCCCAAAGCCAAGACGTGCCAATCGAAATTCGTCATGCGCGTGAAGGGATTCAACCCGACTGCTGTTGCCCTCTTCTGGTCCTGTTCCGCATGTTCGTCACGCAGTCTGTAGTCCCAGTCTCGATCCGGCACAATCAGTGTGCAGACCTTCGGATCAAGCTTCAGGAAATCGGTCTGGATGCGCCATTCCCGTTCGAATGTGAAGTCATTCTTAGCACCAGGCTCGTCAAAACGAACGTGGCGATACCGAAGCTGCTCTGGCAGTACCTCATACTCACTCTCGGGCTGATAGATCGCTGGTCTTCCGCCTGCGCTGAACAACCACCTTTTCGGTACCATAACCCCAAATGGTCGGTACCGAAACTCCTGACCGCGTCCAGAAAACAGCCTCGCAAGAACCTCTACCGGGGCTTCGCTGAAGCAGACCACATTGTAGCCGCCTCGAATACCTTTGCTGCTACCGCGTAGTTGTCGCTCCTTGTAGATACTACGGAACGCCTTCTCCGCATCGAGGAGTGATTCGCCGCGAGTAAGATGGATGAGCTGTTCAGAGAGATCTGTTCGCATATGTGTTAAGCGGCCTAACGGCCCGCATCAGCTGCGTGGCGGGTGAGCCGAGGCCGCATCGCCCGACGACTCGTTCGTGAACCGAGCCCGCCATGGATTGGGGCCCCGAGTAGCCACGTCAGCTGCATGCGTTCGTTAGGCGGCACTTGGACTCGACTTTCTACCCAGGATAGAAAGCAGCTTGTATACGATGACAATAACGATACCCAGAATGATCCCGGTTCCGCCACCCAGTACACCTATCATAGTCATCTGAGCGATCGCTTCCGGTGCATATCTACTGTGTCGCCAGTACCATACACTACCATCCCCCATCACCGCATATTCGGTTGCGGTTCCACCTTCAGAATTGCACTGGCGTATCTGAATGTGGCTTACAGGTTCTTGGGGCGGCGCAACCACAGTAAACTCGGCTCGCCAGTCATTTTGATCACAAGCGGAAACGGTTGCGCCAGGCACATCGGGGCGCCCACCCAATAGCCAGCACTGCTCACTGGACACCGAACAACGAACGTATTGGCCCGATAGCGTCAGAACTGTTACGGTACTCCAATCTCCATCCAGCACATTCGCGGCCCCGTCTGGGACATCGGCCATTCGCTCCCAACGCACCAGAATCCCCAGACTCCATAAGCTCCCGGCAGCGAACCCAAGGCCCGCGCCGACAACAAGAAATGTGACAGGGACAAGGACGTAGATAAGTATTTGTGGCACTTTTCGCATATGAACTACCCGGCGCCTTCGCATACAGAAACCAAGACTGGTGCAGTCACAAAGAGTGATATGGCCCGCAGGATGATCGCCATCGTGGAAGCCGCCTAACGCACGGGCATCAGCTGCGTGGCGGGTGAGCCAGCCCGGGTTGGCCGAGGGCGCGATTGCGAGCCTGCCAGGCTGGAATTGGGCACCCGATTAGCCACGTCAGCTGCATGCCATGGTTAGGCAGCCAAGATCAGACGCCTCTGCAGGTCGACGTTCACATCGTGACATTTCGGATCCTTAGGAGTTGCCACTAATGCGTTCGACGCCGGCTAGAAGCTTGTACATACACAAACACGACCAGAGCGATGGCTGTCCCAGGAACCAGCCCTAAAGCTTCCTCCAGGCTATATGAACTTGTAAGAAAGCTCCGTAGCAGTTCGGCATACAATGCCAGGATTGCCAACCCCAAGACGCCGTAGAACAGGGTAGCGGCGGCAACGTCTTTCCAATCTGAACTCTTGACCGTTCCCCATCGCTCAAGATCTTTCTTTGATTGGGCAGGTTCACTCCCGGGCCACCTCCAGAGTGAGAACACAGATCGAGTCCATAGGATCCGAATAGCACCCGCCAGAAATAGGCATCCTGCCAGCAACATCACTGGCGAGATGCAATACAGCCACGTGAAGTACGCGTCGAGGTCCAATATAGTCATAACCCAACCCGGCTCCTGTATTATCGCCGCAGCGCAAACCAGGATCTCCGCCGCAAGTCAATACCTCGGTGGAGGCTGCCTAACGGCCCGCATCAGCTGCGTGGCGGGTGAACCAAGACCGCCCTGCCCGATGACTCGCCAGTGAACCGAAACCGGCCGGCTTGGGTCCCGAGTAGCCACGTCAGCTGCATGCGTTCGTTAGCCCGCACTCGGCGTTATGAGACTCCGATCTTCCCACCCAACTATTGCGAAGGTGCGAGCCCGCCGTCGGCTTCTTCACGGGCGTAATACTCCCAAAACAGCGTCGCTGCGACTGACTCCTGCACAAACTGCCAATGTTCGAGAAACGCAGCATTCAGGTTATCGACGTAGCGTTCGAAGGCTACAATGTCTTCATTCGCCATCTGAACAAGCAATTCGTGCCGTTTATTCCATCCCTCACGACTCTGCTCCAACAACACTGGAAAGTGAGTGAGATTCAGGACACTGACCGCCGCCTGCCACTCATCCCCGGCCGATGTGCCAGACGCCTCTGAAAGACTGGCTACCAATTTCTGCGTTCGAAGGCAAAACGCCAAATAGAGTAGCTGGTTCGTTAAGCCCGAGTTGTGCTGGTCTGACCATTTCGCCACTTGGCTTGCCAGTGCGATGGCCCAGTGTTTTTCATGATACGACCAGATACGCGATGCGAATTGGTTGATCGTCACCCGTGTATTTGCGCCCAATCCATCAACCAAGCGCGTAGGGTCGAGCACGTTACAATCCGACAACCCCTCCATCACGTCGCTCGCACCATCAACCAACGGGTCAGCTACTTTCAGCGTGCCTCCTGGTTGGTCCTGCATGATGATTGCCATCCCACGAAGAAAGGCATCGAGACACCGGTACCCAGTGACGAGATATGCCCGCTTTGCCAATTTGAGCTGAAATTGGTCCAGTTCCGCGATGTTCCAATGCCGCATGACTCCGCCTTATTAGGTCATCGAACCGACGCGTGTGATGGTTATGATACTCTGCTGTGGCGAGCGGGCTAACGGCCCGCATCAGCTGCGTGGCGGCTGAGCCGAAGCCGAGTTGCCCGACGACTCGCCGGTGAACCGAACCAACTCGGATTTGGGGCCCGAGTAGCCACGTCAGCTGCATGCGTTCGTTAGGCGTGTTCTCTGATCGTGTAACCACTTTCGAGGCTCAGGGTTGTATTGATGCCGCCTCACCGAACTTCGTCGACCACCCAACGAGTTTTGCGTCTGGTAGCAATTCAAACGTCAACCCTGTCCGAACTTCCAGTACCCTGAGCGGCATTGGTTTGTCCACGCTATTTGCCGCCATAGCGATGTACTTGCCATCTGGCGACCATGCGAGGTCAAGCGCCCATTGATGATAACCAAACACCGGACAGTGATAGAGATATGCGTTCGCAACAGCATCGAACACATATAGATCACTCTGGTCATCAAACGTGGCGCTCCATGCAAGGAAACGACCGTCCGGGGACCACTTCAGCTCGAATACGCGGAATGCCTGATTGGAAAAGCTCGCATCGGCGATCACCGTCGAAGCGCCATTGCGATCGATAATCACAATCCTATCTGCTCTCTCCGGGTGAAAGACGATGTCGGAGACGGCCACCTTAGAACTGTCATTGGCCCAGCCAAACACTGCCCTAGGGTCGTAATGAAACTCGCTATCAGCCCAGATCTTCGCCCCGGTTTCGGCATCGCGCAGCATGACTCCATTTCGTGCGTCTAGTGCGGTGCTCTCGTACATCACTCGTTGCATGTCCGGCGAGAAGCTCAATCCATTGTCCACCCATCGATCTTGAACCAGGTCGAACGGCCCTTCCACCCACGTTTGGTTGAACGCATCCCAAAGGCGAGGAACAGCCAAGCCCCTTGAATAAACGTCCGTCGGATTGTGGAAATTCAGCCACACATAGAGCAACTCATCGTTGATCCAGTAACCGGTGACAGACTGGATCCATTCAATGGGCCAAGTACCGCCTCCGTCCGAATAGCCCTGAGATCCAAAATCTAGTGGGTATTCGCGGTATACGCCATCAGCTGATAGTAAAGCCAGCTTTGGTGTGAGTAACTCGACTGGTTTGGTCGGTTGCGCACCGCTGATCGTGGGAAGAGGCTCGATGGGTGCGAAAGCCAACCACTTCCCGTCAGTCGAGAGTCCAAACGATGCCGCTTTATCACCGCCCGGATACGAGAGCTTCTCTTGCCGAAGGGGTGATCCACCCATCCGATAGAACCCATGATCCTGCCCATCCCGAAAGATGATCTCACCTGGGAGCACCTGACCGTCAGGAAAAGGCGCGGGTATCCCGCTTCCGGCGCAGGTCAGAATGCTCGCGCTGACCCAAGAGGGGGTTGGCGAGGAAGTGACGGGAGGCGTGTTGCTTGCCTCAGGCGTGCGGCGCTGCGTCGCGGGGGGTGTGAGAATCGGAGCGGTGGCCGTCACACTCGACGCACCCGACAGGAAGGTCGGCGATGGACTCATCGGAACCGAAGTGGCGCTCGATCGGGCGCAACCGGCGATAATGCATAGTGTCCCCACAACGCAGCAGACCATGGCCCTTTTCGGTATTCTCATGGCTGGCCCTTCCCGTTACGGCCCACAGACTCAATACTAGCACTGGAGCATTCGCTCTCTGCCTCAAATAGGAACGTTGTTTGGTCGTTGAGGAACGCCTAACGGCTCGCATCAGCTGCGTGGCGGCTGAACCGAGGCCATTCCGCCCGAAGGCGCTCCGGTGAACCGAGCCCGGCCGGCTTGGGGCCCCGAGTAGCCACGTCAGCTGCATGCGGTTGTTAGGTGGCCTTCCTACTGAGAGAGCGCTCGAGATTCGAAAAAACCGTCGGTAAGCTCCCAAATCACCACGGCACAAGGCTCATCATCACCGTTGCTGCCTACGCCAAACACAATACTACTGACGACAACACCGGTTCCCGTGTAGGCTACATCAGTAGAACTACAACGCGTGATACTTCTCTCATCCAATTCAAGGCTTGCTCCGATATCGATACTGTAGCCAAAGATCCGGGAATTTTGGCGGTCTGGTTCATCTCCCGCTCTCCTGGCTACGAGTATGCTCGACTCTCGGTCGGTATCGCCTTGTGCTCCCACGCCGAACCACAGTTCCCTGCTTCCTGCGAGTCGAGGCCCAAAGCGCAGTACCCCAAACTCGATACCCCGTACGACGACTTGCGCCTGAGTGTCAAACAATTCCAGCGTCGAGCCGTTGTCGTCGATGATAGCCCAGTCATGGGTCAGCGATATCTCAGTATCGGCCGACTTCGCGACATAGGCTAAGGCGGTATAGGCATCTGTGAGAAACCATGCCAGTACAGTAGCTTCTCCGTCATTGACTTGCACAATGCCTGGAGGGCGTACCGCTTCCCAAGGTACGACCTGAACGGGCGAGTAAATACCTGGGAGTGCCGTCACTTCGACAACCTGTGCTTTGCCAGGCCCACAGCTCGCTACAACCAAAGTAGCGACTAGAACAAGTGAAGTCTTCATAGGCTTGGAGGGGCCACCTAACGGCCCGCATCAGCTGCGTGGCGGGTGAGCCGAGGCCGACCCGCCCGACGGCGCGCCGGTGAACCGAGGCCGCCCGGATTTGGGCACCCAGTTAGCCACGTCAGCTGCATGCGTTCGTTAGCCAGCTGCCAGCGATGACCTACCCCCTGCCGCCCGCAGTAACGATTGCATCATCGGAATCGCATATCCCATTCGCTTTTGGACCTCTGCCACGCTCGTTTCGCGCTCCAGCCGCAGTTCACGGGCATCACGGCCAAGATCGTGGGGGTCCTCCCACTCAAGCCAATCGACCTGCTTCGTCTTGACCTCATCCCGCATGGCCAAGACGATTTCACTCATTACGCTCAGGTCCTGATTGTGAACCAGGTCGGCCGCCTCCGCCAATCGCCGCGCTTGAAGTACCAGATGGCACCAGCCAAAGTCCAGGCGACGGCCAAACAGGATCTCTCCCAACGTGGTCACAAAACCTTCGATTTCGCGATAGTTCCTGGGGTGCGTCGACCAAGCATACTCCGAACGAGCGAATATCAGGGGAGTGGCGCTTCCTGTCGTGCCGGCCACGTCTGCCAGGAATCGTTCGCGGTGCGAACTCTCGATCGCGAACGCCAATCGGTCACTGAAGCACAGGTGCAAAACCTGGTCGCCATCGGCATGGTTCGCGGCTGCTCGATAGAGACAGCAGAATTGATCTCCAACAGGAGCTTGGTCGGATATGGACACGACCTCGACAAAGCGATTGCGGGCAATCCTCTCTATCGCGTCTGGTGAGCTGGCTTGTGTAGCCGACGTGATACCCACGTAGGCCCGATCCGCAACCGTCGCAAGAACAGGCCATATGCGTTCGTAGCGCGCCAATGTCGCACCAGTGGCATCGTGCAATGGAAACACGAAACTCAGGCCCATTGTGGACAACTACCTCCAAACTGAAGGGGCTGGCTAACGGCCCGCATCAGCTGCGTGGCGGGTGAGCCGAGGCCGTGTCGCCCGACGACGCGCCGGTGAACCGAGGCCGGCATGGCTTGGGGCCCCGAGTAGCCACGTCAGCTGCATGCGTTCGTTAGGCTTCGCTTCACCGAACCCACCACGCCAAAAGTACAACCGCCTGAACCCTTGCCGCCGAAGACTCGTCGGCAAACTCAACTCTACCCGAAGACGTCTTGGCGGGCTGGCCCGGCAAGGACCGGCGGGTTCGCTCGCCTCGCAGCGGCGGCGCTTTCAGGCTCGGCTTCTGGCCGGGAGCGGCGCAATGATGTCCACCAGCGGCCCAAGGCGCCTTACGCTCGAGCACACCGTATGCTGTGCCACGATTCTCCGACTCGAACACCGCTCGGCTAGGCCGCGGTGAACGGCCAACCAACTTCGTGCGCCGCGTTTCCGCCCGAGTTCGAGACTGTGACGCAGACTCGTAGCCGCGTGAACCTCGACCAAACCGCCGGCCCGTGAACCGGCGACAACCTGGCGCTGAACTCAGCTACGAACAGCCCGGCGCGCTGGCGACGCCCGGTAGGCGACACCTCTGATCGGGAAACCCGCCCGGAGGCAGAAGCCTAACGACTGGGCATCAGCTGCGTAGCGGGGCGAGTGCACTCGCATCGCCCAAAGGCGTTTTCGCGAGCCAGCCCGGCGGTTTGGGCACCCGATTAGCTACGTCAGCTGCATGCCATTGTTAGCTGGCCCTTGGAAGCCAAGAGAACCGCCTCACAGACGACAAGTATGCCACCAACTCGCGCAAGGCCGGCGGCCAGGCCGAAAACGCAGCGGCGGCGCCAACCGAGACTCGTTCGCCAGCCGCGAGCGGCGCGACGACGGCGAAGAGCGGCCCGAGGCAGCCCGATCCGTACACCCGCCCGCCACCGCCAACCGCCTCAGCCGTGAACACCGACCAGCTGGGCCGCGGCGAATGGCTACGCGCCTCCGTGCGCTGCGCCTCGGCTCAACGGCTCGCCGCCAGAACCAGCCCGACAGCCGCGTGAACCTCAAGCACACCGCCGGCCCGGGCACCGACGACGACCTGGCGCTGGGCCGCGTGAGGGCCGGCGACTCTCAACTCGACTTTCGCCCCGCCCGCCAACTCGCATCTCAGCTCGTCAACCACGCTGGTCTTTTGGCGAACACGCGAGGTGGGGATTCGTGCCGCCCGACTCTCGGCGAGCCAGCCGCACTTTGCCGAACCCAACTCGACGACGAAGCCGGTCGGTTGCCGGCCCGAGTCGGCTCGGCAACTCAGAACGCGCTCTTTACCAACTCGGGACGAAACGCCGGCGTTGTCGTGCCAGCTAACGGCCCGCATCAGCTGCGTGGCGGATGAGCGGGCGCCTTCGCCCGAAGGCGCGCTGGCGAGCCAGCCCGACACGAATTGGGGCCCCGAGTAGCCACGTCAGCTGCATGCGTTCGTTGGGCTGCCCTTGTCGTCGCTAGCATCGCGTCAGATCTTCCAAACATGAAGGCAACCGGCACCATCTGCTGTGGCTAACAATTGCCCATCTTCGCTGAAGCTCATGGACGTGATAGTGTCAATATGCCCCGATAGCTGGACAAGCGTTTGCCCGTTCGCGACTGTTACTACATGAACGATACTCTGATAGCCTTCGCCGAAGTATGGCTCAAGAGTGCCGTCGGCCAGTGGGCGTGCCCCTCTCACTCTATGCCCATGAAGACTCTCGTAGGCAACAAGACTGACATCCGGCGAAAATGCCGTGCCGTAACCACTGGTGTGGGGGTCAAACAACAGCGTTTGCTGACCAGTCGCTGGATTCCAGTGAAACAGCAAGCCATATCCTTTGCTTCCCACCAATGTTCCATCGGGTCGAAAGCTCAGGGATTCAATATTGTGCGGCTCGTTCGTGCGAGTAGAAATCTGTGCCTCCAGGCTCCTTTGCTCCATGTTCCACACAAATATGACCTGGTCGTCCATAGGGGTACCTGAAGCCAGCCGCTTACCATCTGGGCTCCACGCTATGCTGGTGACGTAATCGCGATGGCCGTTCAGCGAAAACAGCTCGAGGCCGGTACGACCGTCCCGAATACTCAGTGTATTTCCTGAAGCACAAGCCAATTGCGTTCCGTCAGGACTCCATGCGAGGTATTCGCAATCATCGACCGAGAGCCGAACTTGCTCAGCTCCATCGCGCAAATCCCAAATCACAAGTTCCACGGGAGTCGTCCCTAGGCAAGCCGCAATCTGTTGTCCGTCAGGACTCACAGCTAAACCGCCCAACCCCACGAAAGTCCGATCGATCTGTGACGGGTGCAACTCGGTTACGAGCGTGCCAGATGGCACGTCCCAGAGTCGGATATTTCCAAGGTAGTCGCCAGATAGAAGCAGATCTGATCTTGGCACAAACGCCAGATGATAGATCCCACTCTCATGGCCGACATACTGCATTGACTTCACCATCATCTGAGCATTATCCCTCATGGGCGCAAAGAGCAGCCCAACGGCTCGCATCAGCTGCGTGGCGGGTGAGCCGAGGCCGCGCTGCCCGACGACACGCTCGTGAACCGAGCCCGCTCGGATTTGGGCACCCAGTTAGCCACGTCAGCTGCATGCGGTTGTTAGGCCACGGCCCAGGTCTATGGCGACATGATCTCATAACTCAGCAAGACCGTCTCATACCCGTAAGGCGTTCCATTGTGGTCATACTTGTTCTCGACAAAACCCACGCCTTCGCATACCCATTCCTGCACACCGCCCGAATTGTAGGGTGTCGCGACCCAATAACAACGATCCATCACGCCGGCTGGCGTTGTGAACTCCTGCGGCCCCTCAGCGAAGGTGTAGTTGAACCCCGAGTCGGCCTGCCGGTCTTGCGCTGAATGATACCAATAGCCTTTCTGGTCCAACGGGAAGCGGTACATCAGATAGGCGCTTGGAATGAAATCCACATTCACCAACCTTGTCAGAAAGTAGACTTCCCCTGACGGACTGATGGCGTACCAGAAGTTCGCCTTGCCGACGCCAGGCAGAAAGGGCGGCCATTCAGAGGCAAAGGCTTGGTCTTGCTCGATCTCCGCGACGAAATAGTCCCAGACCATCTGGTTTGACACTACCGTCAGCGTGATGCAGCAGTCCGTGGTTTGGACACCTACGTTGTATTCCGTATGTGAATAGACCCACGTGCTCCCCATCGTCAAAGGAAACTCCGGAAGGGGATTGATAGCGGGCCGCGGAGTCTCTGTCGCCGTGGGCAACGCCGTTGCCGTCGGTTGGGGCGTCTGGGTCGCCGGTACGACAGTCGCTGTCGGATTAACCGTCGGCGACGATTTCTGCTCCGTCGACACTGTTACGGGTCCGTTGATGACACAAGCGGCAGCGACGACGCCCACGCACAGAGCCGCGATTGCGTGCCATAACACTTGACGCGAAACAACCATTCTCGCTCCTGAGGAGTGGCCTAACGGCTCGCATCAGCTGCGTGGCGGATGAGCCGAGGCCGTGTTGCCCAAAGGCACGCCGGTGAACCGAGACCGGCATGAATTGGGGCCCCGAGTAGCCACGTCAGCTGCATGCGTTCGTTAGCCTGCCGCCGGCCGTCAATTAATCCGCAGGCAAAACTTCACCTGTGTCATCATTGACCTGCACGCAGACATAGGCGTCTCCCGGCGCGGACAGACAAGATTGCCACAGATTCTGGCTGCCAACTCGATCGAAGAATAGGCTGGACCCGTGTTCGCACAGGGTTTGTCTGCTGAAGTACCCGATCAGTGACTCTACGACAATTCTGATTTTTTTGCCGCTCGTCTCCAGGGCGACTTCGTTCGGATACATATCCGTCTCATCCTTGACCTCGATTGCGATCTCATAATCGGGCAATGACATGAATGCGTGTGAAATCATAATACGACGCGTTGTTACCGTTTCATCGACTTTGGCATATGCCAATTGGACATCGCCCCGTAGAGAGGGCAGGTCTTCACAGGCTCCTCGATAGGCGAAATAGCTTAGCTGGGCACCGGGCAGCGCTTGATCCGATAGCCGTGTCGCTCGCGCAAGCAACCCATCCAGCCATACGGCCCCACCCTGCTTGACGACCAGCGAACGCGGCAACGTGGTTTGATCCGCCCCACTCGTGTTGGTTAGGCTGCACGCGGATGCGGCCGCGCAGAAACTGAGCCAGAGAAGCCTGGCCATTGTTCGCGAACCAATTTGCGTATATGCCATAGTTCACCAATGCGGACGTTTTGAAGACCGGGAAGTAAGGAGCAGGCTAACGGCCCGCATCAGCTGCGTGGCGGGTGAACCGAGGCCGCGTTGCCCGACGACAAGCCGGTGAACCGAAGCCGCCGTGGATTGGGGCCCCAGTTAGCCACGTCAGCTGCATGCGTTCGTTAGGTGCGTCTTCAATTGCCCGATCTGCCTCTACGAGGCTAGTTTCCGTCGAGTTCGTGTGACCTTCATACTGCTCGCGATTCGAAAAAGCTGCTCAACCTTCAATGCAGCACCGTGATCGAGTATGAGATATTTCACTCCGTCTTGAGACCAATCAGCCCGATAGCCTGGTGCGTTCCGCTCAACGCCCGTTTCCCTGTCCACTACGATGCGGCGTCGGATGATCACACTGATCGCGCCAAAGATTCGCTCTGCGACGACCAGCGCCTCCCATTTCTTCACCCACTCCCGGCTGCTCTTCTTTCGCTTTTTGGGCGGAAAGACCGTGGCGTACAGCTTGAAATACTTGGATTCGTCTGTCGGGTCATACCACGCAATGCTATATCCTTTTGGAAAGTCAACATTCGCTTCCAATGGCGAAAAGACCTGAAAGTCATTTGCACGACGATACCGCCTCGGAATCCAGGAAGGCAGAACCAGTGGCAACGGACTGACTCTCTCTGCTACGGCTAAAGGTCTATGCGTGCCTTCCGCCACCTTGGTGAATCTCTTCTTTTTCGGACCCTTGCTTGCCATAACCCCCCTGAAAGCGACCCGTCAGGACCGAAGTGAGCACCTAACGGCTCGCATCAGCTGCGTGGCGGGTGAGCCGAAGCCGACCTGCCCGACGGCAAGCCGGTGAACCGAGGCCGGCCGGCTTGGGGCCCCGAGTAGCCACGTCAGCTGCATGCGTTCGTTAGGCTGGAACAATGCCTGACAACGCCATATTGAGAGCATCTGGAAACTGCCGTCATTTCAACGCTGGCCAAATGGCAAAGAAGTGGATGCTTTCATCATTGCTTGGGATGATTCGTCGGATGGTTTCTCCTTCAGCCGATACAAGGTACAAAGCTTGGGTGATATCAGCCTCTTCATTCCAGAGAAAATGGCTCTGGCATAGCCCGTCAGCTCGTTCACAGCCCAATACGACGAGCTCGTCATCGCTACCTGGAAGCCATTCGTATTGAAAACCGATTTGCAGCGGCGATATTTCGCGCTCTAAGCCACTTTGCATGTCAAATATGATCATTTGGTAGCTGCAGTCATAGACTATGTATCGACCCGATGGCGACCACTGTGCTCCGCCGCATTCGCCTCGTTGCATCTCGGATATCGGGCTCTCGACCCTGTCCGAAGTGCGCATTACGACGACTCGGCCAGCCGTGGACGCATATACGAATTTCGAGCCGTCGGGCGACCAGGAGCCACCAGACCCGAGGGCTAGAACGGTCCCATCAGCCAGACATTCGTGGCCGGATTCAAGGCACGAAGCATCAGCCGTGACAATGGCATAGCCCTGGTCTGCTTGACGCCCCGGCCAGGTATCGGTTGTAATTGCGATTTGGCTCTGATCTGGCGACCAATCCACGCTCCACACGCCCTTCAGGTCGAGTTGCCCACCTTGGAGTTGATCGACCCTTACAAGTCTTGTGCTGAACTGGTGATCCGGCCCCTCACCTATATAGCGCACTGATAGCCATCGACCGTCGGGTGAGTAACTGATCGCTCTGATATTCGGAACATCTAGCCAGTACTGCCCTTGGAGATCCCCGGCCACCGAAAACAACCTCAAGTTTCTATCGAATGGATCAAACCAATGCCGACCAACGGCCACATATCGCATCTCCTCGCTAGAACGCGGTTGAGCATACCGAATTGACAACCCGGTCGCAATCAGCACGAGAATACCCAACAGGCCCAACACGACACGATATCGTCGGATCATAGACAGTTCCTGTCTTTTTCGGAAGCCTAACATATCAGTAGAGTGACCGCCGCCGCGGCACCCAGGATCTATTGGAAAAACGGATATTCAGAATACAGTCGCTCACGGACCCCTATTGCGGCTTCCACCCTTCGTGCCCCTGGCAATACACTCTTCTCTCTTGCCACAATCCGCCTTTCAGGCATGGCAATTCCATATGGCTGGATTTTGCCACAGGGTAGGCGCCATTCGCTGCCCATATTAGACATAAGTGACATTATGTGCGCTGTCGTGGGTCCAAGGTTCGCAGGCCCTCAAAGACGAAGGCTCGACTTATGGATAAGTCGAGCCTTCGTCGGTGCATTACGCAGACGGCACGGGTCCGCGCCGCACACTTAATCTCATCCGGGCTTTCACTCTATCTTCCCGGCATGGGCGTTTGAGTCCTGGCGGTCCTCCCGACAGTACGAACCTCGGTCGTCACGGGCAACGTCACCGTCACCTCAGGAGCCACGCCATCGATAGGCGCCCCACCCTGTCGTTGGACGCGGAACTGCCTGACCACCTGTTGGAGGTTCCCGGCCATGTCGTTCAGGGACCGGGCGCTGGCCCCCACTTCCTCGACCTGAGCGCTCATTTCCTCGGCGCTGGCGCTGACCTCCTCGACGGCCGCCGAGTTCTCCTCACTCACGGCGGCAATGTTCTCAATGGCATTCGTGACCTGGCCAGAGTCCATCTCCATCTTTCGCATGGCCTCTGCGTTCTTTTCCACAACCCGGTTCACCGCCTCCATGGCCCGAGTCAGGTCGGTGACGCCGATCTGCGCCTGTTGCGCAGCAGCCGCGGCTTCCTCGGATCCCAGCCGGACCGTTTCGACCGCCGATAGGATCTCGGCTAACGCTTCGCCGGAAAGCTTGGCCCGAATGCCGCCCGATTCGACTTCGGTCACACTGCCTTCCATGGCGCTGACCGCCTCGCGGGCGCTGCTTTGAATGCCGCGGATCAACTCCGCGATCTCTTTCGTCGCTCCGGCGCTCTTTTCGGCCAGTTTGCGGACTTCATCGGCCACCACCGCAAAACCCTTGCCATGCTCGCCGGCCCGGGCCGCTTCGATGGCGGCGTTGAGCGCGAGCAGGTTGGTCTGCGACGCAATGTCGTCAATGGCTTCCACGATCGTGCCAACCTGGTTCGATCGCTCCCCCATTTCCTTGACCTTGTCAGCCGATCGAGTCACCCGGGCCTTGATCTCGTGCATGCTCTGGATCGTATCGGTCACCGTCTGAGCCCCGGACCGCGCCGTCTGCGCGGCGCGCGTGCTGCCGTCCGCACCCGCTTGCGCGCGGTGGGCCATCGTCTGCACCGCACCCGAGATCTGGTCGGTCAGCCTCGCGGCCTGGTGGACAGCCGCCGACTGTTCCTGGCCACCACTCATCACGGCGTTGATCGCGTGCCGCATCTGTTCGACCGAACTCGCCGTCTGGTTCACCGCCATCGTCTGCTGCTGCGTGCCGCTCGCGACCTGCTGCATGGCTGTGCCGATCTGATTGGTGGCCTGTCCGGCCTGCCCGGCAGCTGCAGCCAACTTACCGGCGGCATCCGCCACTTGCACGGCGTTGTCGGATACCGTCGTAATCTGCTCGCGTAGCACGACAACCATCTGCGAAAACGCGTTGCCGAGCCGGTCCTGCGCCGAACGTGCGTCAACGCCGACAGACAGATCTCCTTGCGCGATGCGCGTAGCGGCTGCGCCCATGTCGGTCAGGTAAGCCGTCAACGCCTGAAACGCACGCCCCGCCAGACCCAGTTCGTCTTTGCGACGAGCGATGCGGTCCATTCGTTCAGTGTTGAGCGCTTCGCCGGCAGCGAGGCGCTCGGCATCCTCGGCGATCCACAACACGGGTCTGGACAGCGAGCTGCTGAACCACAGCGCGAGAACCGTGACGAGAACGGCGATGCCGCCGGCCAGAGCCAGGGTCATATTGCGCAGTTGGGTGACGGAGGCCAGGATTTCGGACGTATCCTCTTCCCGGATCAGCCCCCACTGTGTCTCGTTGACGACAAAATACGCGCCGGTCACGGTCCGGCCCCGATAGTCCGCATATTGGCTGACGCCTTCTTCACCGGTCAGAACGCGTTGGACGCCCTCCGTCTCAAGCTTCACCTCCAACTCAGGCCGCTGCTCAAAGAGGCCCAGTTCTTTCAGCGTGTCGGGGAAGCGCGGGGCGGTGAGCAGCAAACCTTCGGGGTTGACCAGGTAGGCGTCGCCCGTTTCACCAGCCCAGGAATCCTGCAGCATGGTGGCGAGCTCAGTCGTGGGGATCGCCACGGCAACCACGCCCACGACTGTGTCACCCTGATAGACGGGTTCGGCCCGGAACACGACGATGTTCCCACTCTGGCGGGAGACCAAGGCATCCGAGAAGTTGCCCTGGCCCTGAAGGGCCGTGAGGTAGTACTGGCGGTCGGATACATCGATGCCTAACGCTCCTTCGACATCCGACGCAATGACCTGTCCGGACAGATCAGCCAGGAACGTACTCTCTAGGAGCGGGAAGACGTCCGCGAAAGTCACCAGAGTCTGGGTGGCGGCCTGAGGATCCATGCTGAGGATGCTGTCTGTCCGAGACAGCAAGCGGACATCGCCCTCGACCTTTTGCAGCCAGGCAGAGATGCGATCGCGCTGGGCCGCGGTGCTCGACTGCAGATCGTTCTCTACGGTGTCGGTCAGGGCCTGAGTGGCCAGCACGTCCGTGAGCACGCCGATCACGGCCAACGGGATCAAGGCCAAGGCAAGAAATAGTACGAGAAAAGCAAAACGCTGTGACTGGATGAAACGAACGGACGATCGGGTCTGTGTAAGGCTCATGAGGGACGGGCCCTTTCCGTATCGACGTGATAAGAAACGAAGATGCTCCACTTGCTGATCATAAGCACCGACGTGGCTCTGTCCATCAAAATCGCGTGAGGCGATGTGAATGCGACGTGAACGAGCGGTGCGGTGGCGGGCGGTGCATCGGGTTGACGGTCCTCAGGCGTGGACCGCATGGATGGTTCGTACCCGTTTCTATAGGAACAAAGAAGGCTTAGTTCCGGCACGAGGACCTCTCCAGGCGAACGTGATGAACTGCAGACGCCTCAGCGCGGCCAACGGTCAAGGCCCTCTACCTATCTATTGAGACCGTAGCATCAGCAGTAAGGTGGACGGCGGAGGATGGCATGTCCGTACATACTTTTCGCCCGCTCCTCAGCCTCACGCTCGTCTTGTCCGCCTGCCAGGGTCAGCCGGCTTCGACCCAGGCGCCCACCCTCCCGGCTCAGATCGCGACGACCGTGCCGACCGTCGCGCCCACGAGGCCTTCGCCCACCTCCCCCACCATTCCGCAGACGGTCACGGCTCCGCCCGCCGCCGCCCCGGCGACGGCCCGTCCAACCGCCACCCCCGTCGTCACGCCGGACGTGGCTGAGTTCGGGCCCTATCTGGCCTTCCGTGAGTCGGATATCAACTGCCGCCAGACGCTGGTCGTGGTTGATCACGATGGTCACGGGCTCCGGCGTTTGCCTCTGCCTCGCGCCTGCGATTTTCGCGCCGACTTTCGTTCGGCCGTCTCACCCGACGGCCGTTACCTCGCGGCCTTCCTGGGCAACGACGCCAGTGAGATCGACGACGTGGCTGTGCGACTGATGGTGGTCGACCTGAGTTGGGGCTGGATTGCGCTCGACCTGCCGCTAGTCAGCGACGCCTTCCCCGATGACTTCTGGGCGCTCTACGAACGCGAGATCGCCAACCACGAAGGGGGACACGGCGACGTCTACTCGCAGTTCGAGTACGCCGTGCTGCGGGCCATGCAGACGGTTCGCTGGTCGCCGAACAGTCGCTACCTGGCCTTCGGCAGCCAGGCTGATGGGCCATCGACCGACCTCTACGTCTACGACACTCAGACCTTCGATGTGCGGCGCCTCTCAGACGGCCCTGAGCACATTGTGAGCATCGTCTGGTCGCCCGACGGTCGCCGACTCCTCAGCGGAAGCTCGGACGATTTCCTCGGCGGGTACCCCACCATCCACTACCACGTGACCGACTTGCAGGCCGACGGCAACGTTGCCGTCGGTGGCGGACCGCAGGCCGCGGCTTACTGGCTGGACGCCACACACGTCTACATCTACGCTCAACGTTCACCGGCGGCGGCGATCCGGGGATTGAGGCATGAGAACGGCGCGATCACCAATGTCTCCACCGGCCAGACCATCCCCGTCTGGGACGGTGTGTATGACGACCTCGGGTTTTCGTGGGTCGAGCGCACAACACAGGTGACGGGCTGCCGCCCGGTCAGCAATGAGGACTGGGACTGCGGCCTCTATACGGTTGACCTGACGACGGGCGCTGCCACGTTCGTGGACGGGCTGGGGCCGCTGTTTGGTGAGCCCACCGAAACGGGAATCGACGATCACCAATGGATCGACAACGACGGCAATTACCTGATTGACTTCGGTGGACTGTATTCTGTCGGGTCAAAGCGCCTGGGAAGACTCGACGTGCCCAAAACACCGGCCACAAACTGGTGGGAAGGGATCGATCAATTCATCCTCGCTCCCGACGGTCGGCATGCATTTGTGGTGCGCGATCGGACTCTGTTTGCCGTGACTGTCGGCACTGGCGAGATGAGCGCCATCGTCGATGGTCTCGAGAACAGCAGCTTCACCTATACCTGGCTGCCGAATGCGCCCCTCTACGAAGCGATCTCCGTCGGCTCCTCGGAGCCGGCACCCGCCGGCGAGCCGCCATCCGTCAGGCGCTGACGACGCCGCGGCAACGCGGGTAGTGGGAGCAGCCCCAGAACTGGCCGCCTGCATGCGTCCCCGTCCGGGCCGTGCGCAGGATCATGTCGCCGCCGCACTTTGGGCAGTGTGGAGCAGATCCCGACAGCTCGACGACCAGGGCAGGCGAGGTCAGTTCGGGCGGGACACCAACGGCAACGCGCTCGCCGAGGTGACCTTCCAGAACGGCCTGCAGCTCGGGAACGGCATAGGTTGTCCGCACCGGAATGCGCACTAACGGCAGAGCCGCCGCGGCAAAGACCTTCTCCACAAACGCATCTCGGGCCTGGCGGTCGCTGCGCTGATGGCTTCTGTCGTCCAGTTCGATCCCGACGACGGGCCTCACCGTGCGTGGATCACAGAGCAGGAAATCCACGTGTTTGCGGTCGATGCGGTTGGAGAGGGTGCGGTACCGGCTGGGGTCGTTGACCCTGGCGTAGAACAGGTCGCCGAGTGACACCTTCGGGCTGATGAGCACGCGATCGCCAACCGCAGCCTTGAGCACCAGGTAGAAGCTTTGTTCGGCGGGTGAGAGAAAGTCGTCGCGGACGGCGTAGGGGAGCGCGTCGCCGGGGTCGGGTTGCGCGTCTTTCTCCGATAGGAGATCGACGATGCGGCTCACGAGATCGTCCACGGCCTCGGCCGACAACCCCAGCGCCTTCAGGATCGAGCGAAGCAGCGTGAACTTCTCGGGCGATGCCGCCATAGCGCGTTGTCTCTCCGTGTGTATAGCCCCTCCTCCAGTGTACGGCGGCCTCGCCCTATAGGGGTTGGGATCGGTGGGGCTTGGAGTGTCGAACGCGTCTCCCCGAATCTCGTCGGGCAATCCCATCCGCTGTGGCCTGGGTCAAGCCTCCTGCCGTTGGCTGTGGGCCGAGCAATAGGCGACGGTGTGGGCACTTACGGCCCGGGAAGAAGACCCGAAAAGAGGGCGAGCGCCGCGCGCTGGTCGGCCGTCAGCAGCAGATCCAGACGATTGGCTTTCGGAAAGACCTCTGCGTCCCGCCACCACGCGGCCGTCACGCTCGTCGCGAGGCCCATCGCCCGACCCTGTCGAGCCAGTTCCGGCACCAGGAATGCGGGATCGAACAGATGCACCGATCGGATCACCCAGGAGCGCGTGCGCGCCTGCCGATCAGAGGCACTCGCCCGAGGTCCGGCCAACACGAGGTAGCGATCGGGGATCGCGTCCGGGTTGATGTCCAACAGCCCCTCGGACCGCGCATACCATTTGACGTTGACGGTCTTGCCCGCGAGCGGGCCGGACCGGAACCAGCCGTCGTGTCCCTTGTTCGAGGCGGAACGGGCCAGTTCGATGTCGAAGATGGCGGCGGCGATGTACTCGCCCAGATGTCCGATCGAGGCCGGTCGCTGAATGATGCGCGCGATCTCGACCTCCAGGTCGTTGCGCCGTTGGATGAGCTGAGCCAGTTCAGCGAGTGGGTCGTGCATGAGTCCTCATCACAGGTCGTGGAACAAAACGGAATCGAGCGAAGCGTCCAGGCGGTCAGACGCCATTGGCGCGTGCCCGGTCTTCCTGTTTCTGGATGTAACGACGCTTGCCCTGCACCCACAGGTACTGGTCAATCGCTTTCAGGCTGTACGCCTCCAATCCGAAATGCGATCGAAACGCCAGCACCGCACTGCGGAACACGCTGTAGTGTTCCAGGTCTTTTCTCAACAAGGTCGCGAACCGAAACGTTCGCTGGTATTCCCAGAGCATGGCCTCGACATACCAGTCATAGATCGGATAGGCCATCGGGTTGTGCCAGGCGCAGTACTTCGTGGCGAACGAATAGTTGCGCCGCTCCTTATCCTCGAACGAGAGCCGCGCGATGCGGTCCACCACCTCCCCGCTCCCTTCGCGGATCGCGGCATCCACCCCCAAACCGCAGATGTGTTCGGCCAGCCGTTGAAGGGCCCAGATGTTCGTGCCGTACAGGTTGTCGAGAGTCGCGACCTTGACCAAGACCTCTGCCAGCCGAACGTTGTCGGGGAACTGCTCCAGCAACCGGGCCAGAGCGGCTTCCACCACGGCCTGGGTCCGATCGAAGTCGGCGATGCAGCGGTCTGCTTCCTGTGCGCTCGGACAAGACAAGGCCAGCATGCTCTTCCTCCTCCTTCATCGTTCGTCGGTTAGGCCTCGGGCCGACTTCCCTAGAGGCCTTCCAGCAGGCGCTCTCCCCTCGCCTTTCCCCATAGCCAGCCCGCCAACAGGATGGCCAGGGCGGCGGGCAACGCCCCTACGCCACCGCCGGACAGGCTGTGCGCCAGGGCGGACGGCCAGATCGAGCGTGTCCCGGCGCGGATCAGGCCGAAGACCAGCGCCAACCCCAGGACGTTCAACAGACGATCGAGGATGATCCACCCCACCGGTTGATCGCCCAGGGTGGCGACGTATTCGGGCCTGAAGGCCGTGGTGTGCACGGCCATGAACACGACAGCCGATCCGAGGACGGCCCAGATCCAGGGACGCTGACGTCCGGCGGCCATCCGCAGCAGAAGCGCGTACAGGAAGCCCCGAAAGAAGAGCTCTTCACCCACCCGGGCAACGGCCTCCACACTGGAATCCAGGAGACTGAACCCGGGCTTCCCTCCCACCAATCCGCCGCACACGCCGCCCATCAACACGGCCGCCACAAGCGCCCAGGGCGTCAGGCCGAACCCGATGTCTTTGAGCGGCCAGCGATAGAGGAAGGGCCAGACCATCACGGGCACATATAACAGCCCCCAGAACAGCCCGTGCCAGACCGTCAGGGCGTCGGACGTATCCGGGGTGTATGCGGTGACGGCATTGACGACCGCTCCCAGCACGGTGACCGCCGCCGTGTAAAGCAACGCGACCCGCACATCCCCCGATCGGTCTCGACTCGACGCCGTCATGGATATCCCCCGCGTCTATCCACACCCCCAGCACCCACGCCTGTCAGAGGCGCACTGACCTTTGTTTGACGTGTGAAGGGTGAAACACTGGCGGGCTTTCATCTTATTCGGGCGGACCGCCCTCGCCCTTGAGGCGGCCATCGACGCCGGAAAGATATGGAAGAATCCTATACCCGCGCTCGGCTCCGGTCAACGTGGAACGCGGGCCGACTCATCGTCCCCGCGCGGGCTCGTCGGCGCCCGATGACTCCAACCGCGATGACCGGGCGGCCGTCGAACCGTTGGCTTGCGTCGATCGCGGGGAACGATCGGATCCGTTCGCCAGAGCGCGAGGAGACCCGGGGAGCCGGGCCGTCAGATGACCGAGCATCTCCGTCCGCGTGGCGTCGGGGTGGCTGCCGGTCGGGTAGGTTTCGGCCCAGACCGCGAACTGCTCCGCGAAACGCTCTGGCGACTGCCATTCGTCCTGGACGATGTCGTGCAGGCGCGTCACGGCTCGCGCCCGGTCGGCCGGGCTCAACGCGGCGTTCTGCTCCACGGCCGCCAGGTGCCTCTCCAGGTGAACGGCCACGTTGGCGGCGTCGGGAAAATGGCGTGACAGGATGGCCGCCAGGCGGCGCGCGTCGCCGTGTCGTCGGTCCAGACCCTGGATCTCGTCGCGCGCGTGCTGCTCCGCCTCACGCCGGGTCTGCTCGTCGCCGCGCATTCGGCGCTGCGCGAGTTGATCGGCGTGCTGATCGTCCCGCTCGGCCTGGTGCTCAAGTCGCTGTGCGTCCTGATCCTGATGGCGCGCGGACCAGTCGGCGAGCAGACCGGCCTCGCGCCCGCCCGGCATCCCGCTGGCCGTCAGCAACCGTCCGCCCAGTTGCCTCAGGCTCGCGCTTTGACGCCGCGACGCAACCGCCTGACGCACGTCGTCGGTCGTCACCGCGCCGGCCCGGCTCGCCACGTCTTTGTCCTCACCCGCACTGTCGCTGCCGACCGGCGCACCGGTCGAGCCCGACCCGTCCGTGGACCCCGAGCCCGATCCCGTCCGAGGCGCCTCGGACGACACGCCTCCACCCGACCCGCCGTCGGACGACCACGACGACCCGACCAGCGCCCCACCCGCTCCGTGCAGCAACTGCCCCGCGCCCGGCAACACGCCGTCAACGAAGGGACTGGCCGCGACCAGCGCCGCACCGACCAGGCCGGTCACCGCACCCTTGACCGTGCCCACCGCCTGCTGCAGGCCGGCGAAGATCTGCTGGATGAGCCAGCCGTTGACCGTGACCAACGCGCTGATCAGGCCGGCCGCGATCCAGACGCGCATCAAGAACGGCGCCAGACCATCCACGGGTTGCGCGGCCAGCCGGATCGTGGCCGCGAGCAGGGCCGCGTCGACCAGCGGCATGATCAACACCATCCCGGCGCCGCGCACGAACAGGGCGCGCAGGTAGCCGAGGTCGGGCACCGAGCTCACGGTGAACGCGATCGGCGCGATCACGGCCAGCATGAACACGCCGGCGATGAAGGCCGCCAGCGACACGCCCATGAAGAGCACGAACACGAAGCCGATCACCAGCGACAGGAACAGGATGACGATCGCGAAGGACGAGAAGGCCGGCGCGGTGATGATCGCGCCGATGCCGAGCCAGGTCAGCATCGGGCCAGCCTGAAAGAAGACCCCGACGACGTCCTCGCCCTTGACGCTCTGCCCCAAGAGCCAGGCGGCGCCGGCCGTGCTCAGCCAGTAGGCCAGTTCGAGGATGTAGAGCGAGGCCCAGGCCAGGACCGCGGACTGGATCCATCCGAAGAGCGCTTCCTTGAACTCCTGAGCGGTGAAGATCGAGGTCAGGCCGTGGCGCATGGCGCTGACGAGCGTGAGGGCCAGCGTCGCGGTGAGCAGGATGCGCGCCATCGTCCAGCTCACCTCCCAGAACGGCGCGATCACGCCGAAGAGCGGCGCGGCCAAAAACGGCGTCGCGCCGCGGTCGCGCATCCAGCCGATGCTGTACTCGCCGAAGAGCAGAGCATTCAGCGTATCGCCGAGCGTCGCGCCGAGGCCGGCGTAGGCTTCATACAGATAGCGGCCCGTGATCTGGTTGATGGCCGTGAACATCTGCTCCACCGGGAAGCGCAGGACGTATTCGGTGATGTTCGTGATGATTTGGCGGATGATCTGGCCCGGGTTGCTGCCGTCGTCGGTCGGGGTCGGCGTGGGCGCGTCGGTCGCGCAGATCCCGTCCGGGCATTCCTGGGCGCGCGCCGGCATGGACAGCGCCAGGAGCGCGCAGAAGACGGCGACGATGCCCAACACACTGATGCAGCGGATCCGGCGGCGGTTCATCGTGGGTGTCCGGGTGGCTGGGGCGGAGAGCCGCTGGCTGGCGGCTCCCCGCCCAGGGGGCGCGGCGGCACAGGCCGGCGGCAGAGGCCGGCGGTCAGTTGCCGGCCGCGTTGCCCGGCGCGGTGGTCGTGGTCCAGCGCGGCAGGACGATGGTCGTGCTGACATACGGCCGGATGGCGTCGGCGGCCAGGCCGATCAGGATCGGCGAGGCGGCCGCGAGCGCGCCGGTCACGATCGTCATCATGATCGTGGTCCAGGACTGCGACACGCCCATCGACGACCCGACCGTCACGGCCCACTGGGCCGAGATCGTGCCGCGGGCGATGCCGATCGCGACCAGAGCCAGCGAGCCGGCGACGGCCACGGTTACCACGACCTGGGCGATGGCGAAGAGGATGTTGACGATGGCGTCGCCGAAGTTGCCCGGCGTCGGCGGCGCCGCGTGGGCGGGCCAGGCCTGCATCAGCGTGGTCGCGGTCATGATGAAGACCGTAGCGCCGCGGCGCAGGGTGGCCGGCGATGTGGTCTGGATCCAGGTCTTGGCCCGGATCAGGGTTGAGCGAAGCGCGGTCATAAAGTCCTCCATGGAATGAGTGAACATGAAATCGTCTGGGGCGGTGTCCGTGTCACGTCATAAGCCCTCCCGGGTTGCGGCGTCTCTTAAGGGAGCGCGATCACCACGCCTGCTGGACGAAGGCGAAGAGCAGCTGCACGAGCGGACCGGCCAGCGCCGCGAGCGCGCCGACGACCAGCACGCCGCCGATGCGCTCGATCGCGAGCGAGAGTCCGTTGAAGCGGCCGCTGACGACCGCGAACTGGGCCTGCATTGAGCCGGTCGCCAGGCCGATCGCGATCCAGGCCAACGCGCCGCGCACCGTGACGAGCACGACCTGTTCGGCGATCGCGGTCCAGGCGTGGGCCGGCCCGGCCGCGCTCGTCGCCGAGGCGCCGCTCAGGATGCCCACCAGAGTCCGCTGCACGTCCTGCGCGCCGAAGAGGACCAGCAGGCAGAGCAGCGCGGGGAAGATCTGGCTGGCTGCATTCGCCAGGGCCGCGGGCCGGCCGACCGACGCGCTCGCCTGCGCGCCGATCAGGGCCAGACAGACCTGAATGATGAAGTAGGCGGCGCCAATTCCGGCGCAGAAGACGACGATGACGTTGACGGCCTGGATGAACTGGGCTTCCATACGGTCTCCGTCGATACCGTATGACCATTGGAGGGAACGCGACCTGCCCGGAGCCTGCCCACGTCAGTCGATGCGTCGGTCGATGGAGAAGAGACGTACCAGACGAAGAGGAAATGGGAACCAGGCGGCCTGCGGACGGCGACTCAACCGAGACGACGTGTCGCGGACCGCGGGGCTCGCTCTACGCTACAAAGCGGCGCCCGTGGCCTGCGGTTCGCGCGAGACATCACGTCCACGGACGATCGTCCTCACCGGAAACGCGCGCGGTCGGCCAACGCGTCGGTCGGCTCACGCCTCAGGACCCAGGAGCGCGTCATAGACTGTCTGTCCCCGGGTCGCCAGATCGGAAAGCGAGTCCGACCCGCAGGCTAGGATTTCGCCGGGACGCCAGGGGCCCCCGACAGGCTCAAGAACCAGGTCCGTGAGCCGTTCGGTGACGTCGATGAGCGTCTGGAGATCGGGCGCCGCCGTCGCCGCGTCGAGGAGGTCGCGCATCTCAGGTTCATGCTCGCTCAACCAGTCCCAGCTCGCCTTCGGACCACGATAGGGAAGGCGCCGCACGCGGAAGTAGTTCTCGACGAGTGCGCCGAGATGGGTCCCGAGCAAGAAGCGCGCGAAGGAGTCGGAGCGCCCGCGGATCTTTTCGAGCACGTGGCCATGCCAATGGCGGATTCGGGCCCGTTGGTCGGCGCTGATCTCCCGGCGGGACGTGGAGTCCGACCAGACGCGCCACGATGCCACCAACTCACCCACCGCGCCGGTCCGGTCGAACAGCAGCCGGCCGTCGAGCATCATCGACTCGAAACGCGGCAACGACTCAAACGGGCGGAGCGCCGCGAGCGTTCGGAGGTTCAGGTCCACGGGCGTGGGGCCCCACGCGAAATGCAGACTGCGAATGCCGCCGAGATCCTCAGCCAACACCGCCAACAGATCGACGTCACCGCCCAGCGCCGGGTCGCCGCTCGACCCAAAGGCGATAAGCCCGAGGACGGAAGGGTGTCGCTCAAGCTTCGTCCTCAACTCGTCAACGAGTGTCATGATCCCACCTTCGGCTCTTCGGCTCGCCCGGCTGCGACCCAACGCGAGGTGGCCTCCGATCCCATTGGCCGCGACCGGATACAGCCATCCATCCGGCTGTCTCCTCGCGTTCCCGGTTGTTACCCAGTCGATGACCCACGGGCGCCCGCGTCAAAGGCAACCGGTCCGGCTGAGCGATTGAGCAGCGTTCTCGGTGTGCCTTGCCCGGTGGGTGAAGGCTCCCACCCAGACGCCGGCGGTGGACAGCCGGCGACTCACCCGACCGTGGGCCGGGCCGGGCTCACGGCCCCGCGTCTCAACCCTCCGACGCGAGCACGCGCCTGAGCCTGCCTAACGCGTCCGGCCGGTACAGGCTCAGGGGGATCTCGATGCGCGCCTCTGTTTGGCCTTGAAGAGTCCAGGTCTTCAGCGCTTTCTTCCACCCGCTCTTTCCGTCGTATTCCGCGACGCGCACGCCCCCTGGCGCAATCTGAACGGGCTGCCCGCTCCGGCTCGGGCCCGCGATCGTGTGGTCGTTGACCAGGATCCGATACCGGGCACGGTACGACTCCCCACCGGACACCATGCCGATTGCGCCCAGCACCAGCGCGGTCGGCCAGACGCTGAGGATCCGAAACGCGAGATCCGCCATCGGAAACTTCCCGACCGCGACGCTGAGGAGGTTGACGACCGTCAGGGCACACCCATACAAAAAGAAGGTCTGCAGCCCCTGGAACAGATACACGCGCCACCGATCGGGATAGAGGACGAGCCCCGCCTCGACTTCCTCGAGATCGCGGGTGTCGATCTCGATCGGCTTCCCGGTGATGCGCTCGACCCCGTAGCGGGCCCAGCTTCGCGCTCCCCGATCCTGGTCATGGATATGCCCGCGCAGGGTTCGGAGGGCGGTGTCGGTGGTCGACTCACTGAGCAAGGCGAGCAGATAACGCCGGCTCTGGGCGTGGGTGTCGATCTCCAGTTGCTCCCGGATGGCCGCCTCGTGAGCGGGCGCCTCCGCGCGCAGCCCTTGAAAGGCGCGCTCGGCCTCCAGCGAGTCAGCGGCGCGCAAGCCGCCTAATCGATCCAGGAAGGTCATTGCGCCTTCATCCTCGCGCCACCGGCAAGCAGTCACACAGCCGGCGCCCGCGGTGAGCCCCGACCCTTCTCCGCCAAGCCAGGCGTCGCCTCATCTCAACGGTCCGGTCGATCCAGGCCCCGGTAGTGCCAGGCCATGATTCCCAACGCCCCATACACGCCGCCCACGGCAAGCCCGAACGCAAGAACCCCGTGAAACCACAACGACACCTGCACCGCGAGCGCAAACATCAGCGCAGACAGGAGGCTCTTCGCGAGTCCCCCGGACGTCAGGATCGCGGCGCGGGATGTCCCGAACAGAAACGTCGTCTGGCCCGCTTCACGGCGTCCGTGATCAAAGCACACGATGCAGCCTAACGCATAGAGGGCGGCGAGTCCTCCGCGCAGCACCCCGTTCCAGGCCATCATCGGGACCGCCACCAGCAGGAAACTGCCGATCAGACCCCAGGCGTACAGAACCGAATAGTCCAGCATGCGGGAGACAGACGGATGCTCGTTGTCGTGGGCGGTTTTGGGCATGGGAATCTCGCGAGCTCCTGACCTCATCGGATAAGGCGCGGACGGGCTGCGTCCGTCGACAGACGCCTCACCGACGGACGACCGCAACCCAGGTCGGCGGCTGGACGCCACCGTCACTCGGCCGTCACCGTCCAGCCCTCGGCCTGGCACACCTCCAGCAGCGCACTCACCATGCGATCCGAACGACTGCCTTCCGACCCACGATCCAGGCCCAACAGGCCCGTTCCTCCGCCGCCGGTGACGTAGCGGACCAGACACGTCTCGTCATCGGTGAACACAAACGCCGCCAACATGAGCATCTGAGAATTGGTTCGCCAGGAATAATCCTCGGCGACCACCAACGCCGTATTCGCGGCCCACAGGATGCCAGCCTCCGAGATCCGGCTGCCGAACAGATCCACGACCCGTTTGACGTTGGGCCCGGTCAGCCGGGATTGAAGCAAGCGCATGTCTCCTCCTCTGCATGAAGCCCTCTCTCCCTACGGATCCACGCACCCCCGCGTTTCGCCGGATCGAGACGGGAGGGTCCGCGATCAACCCGCTTCCCATCAGGGCCAGCCGATGGCCTCCTCGACCAGGGCCAGGAACGCGCCCGACGGCCTCAGATGCTGCAGCCAACGGTGCTCGGGCCAGTACAGCAGCGTCGTGCGGGTCCCGTCCTGGAGCCGATAGTCAAGGGCGTAGACCGGCTCGCCCAGCGACACGAGCCTTTCCTGACGGTCCACCGACGCGTCCAAAACGCCCGTGACCCAGCGCGCCACCTGTTCCGGGTCCGTGATCGTCGCGATCCGTTTGGACACCGACCGGTTCGTCAGGTCGGCTTTCGCCAACACGATCGCACGGACCTTGCCGTCGACGTCGTACCAATCGCGGCCCGTGACCGCCGCCTCATTGGCGGTCGCTTCGAACAGCGTGAGGCTGTCCCCTTCCAGCACCCCGAGTCGGTAGAACGACGCATAACCTTCCACTTCGAAAACGGATGTGCCCGCCGGAAGGCCGGCCGCGTCGCCATCCTGCCACTCGTACGCTCGACAGAGCTCGTCCATCAACTCCTTGCGGATCGACCCGTATGCATCGCCCGGAGCCAGCGGGAATTCGCCGACAAAGCTGTAGGTGACGGGCCCCAGCTTGAAGGCCGTGGTGGCCTCCGACAGGCACCCCAACACGGACGTCGCGGGAGCGACCGTCGGGCGTGCCGTCGCGCATCCACACACGATGGACGCCGCGACCCCCACGCACAGCCACCTCAGGTTGCCTCTTGGCATCTCACCAGCCTCGCCTGACCCCCGCTCGCGGGTCGATCCCGATTACCGATCACACAGATCGCGCTCCATCCAGATCACGTCCCAGTCCGCGCCGTCATGCGGGAATTCGACAAAGCCCATCTGCTGATAGAGCGCCACCGCCCGGGTCAGCCGGTAGCGGTTGGTCCACAACACCATGCGCTGGTAGCCCTTCGCGCGGGCCTCGAGCATCAACGCCCGGATCAGGGCGTATCCGAACCCGCGTCCTCGG
This sequence comes from uncultured Anaerolineales bacterium, assembly GCA_964480865.1. Lineage (GTDB taxonomy): Bacteria > Chloroflexota > Anaerolineae > Anaerolineales > UBA6663 > UBA6663. The sequence continues at coordinate 29,061 of CAYZRP010000002.1, forward strand.
TACGCGGGTTTCAAAGCAATGCGCTTGAGCTCGCAGGTGCCGGGTGTCTCGTAGCGGAGAATGGCCCCGGTGCCGATGATCTGGCCGTCGCACTCGCTCACGAAGAAGGCGCCGCCTTGCTGGACGTAGCTCGCATCCGCGTCGTGCAGGTCGTCGAAGACGCCCCAGGCATTCCATTGAGTCTGGAACTCCACGTAGGGTCGATCGGGTTCCATCGCCTCGTGAGCGGTTTGAAACACCAACTCTTGGACCAGCGGCAGGTCGTTCGGTTCCACAGGTCGTATGCGTAGGGAGGCGTTCATCTTCTATGCATCACCGCCAGGCAGATAACATCGGTGAGGGGCAGGCCCCGGTGAGCATGCAGGCTCATTGAGACACCGCCCGACCTCAGAACGACAACCATTCGGTCCGGCCACAACAAACGACCCGACACCCTGTCGAGCGACGCGGCTTCTCGCCTCAACGACGAGCCGCCCACGCTCGACGGACACCCTGCCGGGACCGCGGACGTCGAGCCCTCGCCGTTCTGTCAGATGCGGAGGGCACACCCGAAGCGGTCCGCGCTCACCGAACCACGAGCGGCGCCGCCTCGTGGGCCCGACGATCGCTCACGTCGCGCGTGCAGGAGAGCCAGCGTCACTCACGACGCCATCGCAGAGCGGAGCTCCCACGACCGCGCGCGTTGACCCGCCCATAGATAGCGTTGCCCCAACTCCTGGTCGTCTGCCCACTCGCCGTCCGTCCCGGCCCGCTCCACAGCACTATTCAACACGCCCTGCACAAACACATTCTCAACGGCCAGGCGGTAATCGCCCTGACACTCCTCCCAACGATAATCCCGGATTCCCGCCGCGACAAGCGCCTCGTAGTAGGTCCGCACCAGCTCGGGCTCCCATTCAACGTCGCGGGTGTGGACGCTGGTGGCGATCAACCAGGCCACGTCGACCAAGCCGTTCCCAAGCGCCACATCCTCCCAGTCGATCAGCGCAATCCCCGGCGGTTCGAGCGAGTCGTCGAAGAACAGATTCTCAACGTGCAGATCGCCGTGCACGAGCGTCTGCGGCCGTCTGGCCAACCGCCGCCTGGCCCAGGACGGGTCCGCGAGCAACGCACGCCCGAGCCGGGCCACGTCCGGCGCGATCTCGTACAGGCCGCAGGCCTCCAGCGCGGGCCACGCCGCGCGGTAGTAGTCAGCCAGCGCTTCGTCGCCGGCAGTCGTCACGGCGCGGGTGAGTGCCTCGAGCGGGCGCATCTCCGGCTCTTGAGTCCGCTCCCAGCTCGCGGCGTGGAACACCGCGAGCGCGCGCAGGACCGTCTCAGCCTCGCTCCGGCGGATACCCGCCGCGCGATTCCCCTGACGCAAGCCCCGGAGAGTCAGATCTTCCAGCAAGATGGCGCTGGACCGCGAGTCCGGGTCGGCCGCCACGGCGTAACAGGCCGCCGTCGGAAGCGCGGATCGCTCGGCGAGGGTGCGAAAGTAGAAGGCTTCGCGGGCGCCCGCATCGTGCGGCGCGGCCGCGCCATCGGGCAGCCGCGGCCCGACGGGCGTTTTGAGGATCAGGCGTGCCGGTCGCTGCCCAGGACCGGGGCCGTACCGCAGATGGAGCCGATGGACCTGAACCCGCTCATTGGGGACGGCTTCAACGACCACCTCCGCACAGGGCGCCAACCGGTGACGACCGAAGTCCGCCACGACGCGATTCACCCAACCCGGTTGAATGTCTGCGAACAACATCGTCGTCCTCACCGACAACCCCCAACAGCCCAGCGCCCGCAACCCGAGTCGCTGCCCACCCTGCTCCGCCACGCTCGTGCACGAGCGTGGCGTCCCGGCCCGGGCGATCTGCAGCACCGTGTTCGCGGCCGAACGTCTTCAGCCTAAGACCCTGAGCCCGACCCGTCTGCCCTCCGGCGCCGGCGGGTGGCCCGACGCGTCAGACGGTATAGCGTCGGCGCCAGCTCTCGGGAAACGACAGGCGGTTGGCGTACACGTACCGAATCAACTGGCCATGGTGCTGGATCTCGTGCTCGAGGAGGTCGAACCCCAACGCCACCTGACGCTCCGAGAGCGACTCACCGTCAACTCGGGCGAGGCGATCGGCCGTGGCCTGCAGCGCCGCCAGGACCGCGCCCTTGTCAGCGGGCGTGGTCAGGCTGCAGGCAAAGCCCTGCCAGTCGCCCGTCTCGAGCGCAGTCAGGTAGCTCTCGCGCGCGCCCACCACACACCAGAGCTGGCCCGAGATCCGGTTGGACGGCAGCTGCGGCAGGTCCAGCCCCAACGCGCCACCGTCGAGATGATCGACCAGATCGGCGGTGAGCGCAAAGGCGCGGGTCAGACGGGCTTTCAAAAAAGAACGCATGCAAGACCTGCCTCTCAATGAAGCGATCTCCACGATCACCATTGTCGATTGTGCCACGGCGAGCGGCTCCCAGCCTCATCGGACCCTCATTCCTGAGGCGCGCAACTTGCGGTAACATCCTGCCCCAAAGCTCGCCGGATCTCGGATGGTCGGGAAAAATCGACCGGATCGATTGACGACCCATCCCGCGCCGATAATGTTTCGGGCGCTTCTTCATTCGCAGACCAGTTCTGCCTGACCCTTCCAACCGCATACGGCTGACACGGCCCATGCCGACGTGGGCATACTCTTTAGGACGAAAGGCGGACACCATGAGCACTGACGCCGAAAACGAACTCAAGCAGATGATTGGCGATCGAACACTCATGCGGAAAGTGGAGGGAATCCGCGCCGGCGTCCTGCGTATCCTCGAAAGGCCGGGTACCGCCGCCCGCGAAAGCGCTGTAACTCTTGCGGAGCGACGCATCGAGGGGATCGCGATCCGGTTGCAGTCGATGCACGTGGCTCTTTCCGGCCTCAAGCTTACTCCTCTGGAGGCCCGGTTGTTGTTGGCCGCCGTGTACCTAGACCCTTTGGGCGATCTACCTGATGCGGACCTGCCCGATGCCGTCGTGCGCGAGGCCGAAGAACTCGCCGACCTGTACTACGAACGCCTTGAGCCCGTTCGTGCGGGTCCCCGTCGTGTCACCCGCAGACCCCTGAGCGCCGACGCTAGACCCTTCGTCACCGAGGCCTGGATCAACTGCGCCCGTGAGAATCAAGACGTGGGTCTACTGTCCATTGACGTTGCGTTCCCGGAGAACTCCGTCGCGGACCTCCAATCGATCTGTAGCTTCTCGCACTACCTTGACCTTGCTCGCTGTCGACCCACTTTGGTGGGGCGCGGGACCGAGCGTTGCCGGCTGCTTGCCGCGCTCCTTCAGCTGGCCCGCGATCTGAATGGCATCGGCTCCGATCTTGGTCTGATGCCTCCGTCGGACCTGGGCAAATCGGCCGATCAAGAGTTATTCCACGCCTGCGCACATCTCGCATATGTGACGATCACGTCAAATCGTCAGATCGTGTTCAGAGTTCAACTGAACGCGGCCGACTATGTGGCCTATCAGGATGACGTTCGGCGCGTCTTCGTGGAACCCATCGTAGCCCGGCTGGAAACGGCGCTCGGAGTTCTGCGAGAGGCGCGGTTGCCTCTGGAGCTGGATCGTTCTCAAGCTGTGGTCCGTGACTCTCGCGGAACGCCGCTGGCCCTCCCAGTCCGCCCACTGGCGCCAGACCCGGCACCCGACATCAAAACGCCGATCACCGGGCCCACACCCGGCGGCTGTGCCCCCGAGCTCGTGATTCCCCTCATCATCCTTTTGATCGTGATCTTCGTCTTGTCCGGCGGCTCAGCCACCACATGGTTCTCTGGCTTGTTTGTTCCTTCCCCAACGCCCTCTATAGCGCTGGGCGTCGTGTCCCAAGCGGAAGCGGTGGTCTCGGACTACTTCGCCGACCTACACGGGCAGCGTTACGCCGATGCCTGGAACCGGCTCACCGTCCAGGAACAGCAACGCGACTACGGGTCGTACGACGCCTTCGTGATCACATGGAGCAACCTCACGGACATCAACATTCAGATGAACGGTTCTGCATTCATAGCCTCGGACCGGGCGGTGGTCGAGATCGGGCAGCGGTTTTGGAATATCGCTCAGGGTCGGGAATGCCTGGATGCAGCCACTCGAATCACGCTTGTCTACGAGGCAAACCGCGGGCTATGGCTTATCGACATCAATCCGATACCGCCCTGCTGACGTCCTCCCCTACGGCCAGCGCGAGGCATACGGCTGATCGAGGACGTTGTACTCGTGGCGCCAATCGGGGCCGAAGACGAAGGTCAGGAAGTTGTCGGCGAAGCCGACCCGGCAGCGGCTGACATGGCCGGTCTCGAACTGGAACGAGACGCCGTACAGCGACGCGATCGCGTCGGGCATCACCACCGCGTCGCCGGCCGCGCCGAAGGCGTTCGGCGTCTGCGAGGCCAGCATGGCGCAATCGTAGGCGGCGGTCACGGCCGCGAGGCGCATGTGGATCGACAACGTCACGGCCACGATCGCGGCGATGAACAGCGCCCAGCCCGGCAGGGTCAGCGCGAACTCCACCAGCGCCGACCCGCGCTCCATCCGCCGGCGCGCCTTCTTCATTGACAGCCTCCCGTCGGCGGCTCGGCATAGAAGCCCCACACGCGCGTGATCGAGCCGGCCCGCAGGCGCACGGTCAGCCAGCCGAGCGCGTCGCCCGTGAACTGCGCGGCGGTCCCGACGGCGGTGACGCGCTGCGCGCGGTCGCAGGCCGGCTCGGCGGACACCGCCCGGGCCGCCGCGCCGGTCAGCGGCAGCGCGCCCATCTGACCCGATACGCCCTGGCGCGTCCCGAGCGTGCGCGCATCCGCCGGCAGGAGCGTGTCGACCCAGAGCACGGCCACGGCGCCGCGCACCAGATAGAACACGAACATCAGCAGGATCAGGATCAGGGGCAGCGCGTAAACGAACTCCACGATCGCGTCGCCGCGCTGCCACACCCGCGCGCGCGCGCCGGATGAACGCCAGGGTCTTGAAGTCATGGCCGGCTCCCGTCTTGGTCAACGACGCGCGGGCGCCGCGGAGGACGCATCTGCGCCAGACGCGCTCCCTCCGCGACGCGCCGCGACGATCCAGCGGCTATGGCAGCGCGTTGCCGGCGCGGGTGAAGGCCGCCTGGATGAGCGGCAGCAGCACGGTGTTGGCGATCACGACCACGCCGGCCACGAGCACGGTCAGGGTCACGGCGTAGGTCACCATATGGTCGCCGCGCTCGTCTTCATGCACGCGCGTGAGCGTCTGCACGGCCTGGGCCTTGAGGGTCTTCCACTGAGTCAACATGTCTTCGCTCCTCGGATGAATGCGCTTTGGGGTGGCGGCATATCGGCCTGCCGCATGGGCCATCCGACCGTCGGTTGATCCAGAGTCCAGGCGCCTCCTTTCAGGCGGCGAGTCCGCGCGACGCAATCGCGCGCGCGATGTTCGCGCGCGATCACATCCCGCCCAACAACACCTGCGAGAGCCCGATCAGGGCCGGGCCGATGACGATCCCCAGCAGGCTGACCAGCATCACGCCGCTGCCCACGGCCGAGACCTGCAGCTCGGTCTTCTGCGCGATCGCGTCGATCGAGCCGTTGCGCTTGTCGCGCAGCTGGCGGGCCAGCAGGCGCAGCGGCGCGGTGGCCGACGTGCCCTGGCGCAGGTGGCCGAGCACGATCTGCAGGAACTCATCCAGCTCGGGCAGGTCGCGCGGCGCGGTGGCGCGCACCTCGTCGAGGAAGTCGTCGTAGTCGGTGCGCCCGCCGGCCAGCCCGGCCGAGAGGTCGCGCATCAGGGCGGTGAAGACCCCGGCTGAGCCGGCCGTGAGCCAGGCGTACTGATCGCCCACCAGCCGGGTCAGCGCGGGCTGCAGGTTGTAGCCGGCGCTCATGATCGCGGCCAGGCGGTCGAGGACCCAGGCCATCTCGATCTGGATCGCCTCGCGCCGTTCGGCCAGCGCCTGGCGCACGCGCTGATCGGGATAGACGAACGAAAGCCCCCCACCCGCCAGACCGATGAACAGGCTCTCGGGGCCGGCTCCGAGCGCGGCGCCGGCGAGCATCAGACACGCGACGCCCACCACCGCCAGGACCAGCTTGCTGGCGTAGTAGTCCTCGGGCGACTCGTACAGCCAGCCGCTGCGCCGCAGCCCGTCGACGACCCGGTCGTGGTCGTAGCGGCCGTCGAAGAGGCGCACCAGATCGAAGAGCACGGGCGAGAGCACGCGCTGCGCCAGCGGCAGATCCGAGAGGGCCGTGACCCGCTCGTGGCCGGAGCGGCCCGCGCGCGTCGGCGACTGCCTGAACTTGAAACTGGTCGAGCGCTCGTGCAGGGCGCCGGCCACGCCCTGGGCCAGGATCCACAGGCCGAGGCACAGGACGACCATGCCCAGCAGCACCCCCAGGTTCGCGGCGAGGAAGGTCTCCATCGTCAGTCTCCGCTCGAGCGCGCCGGCGCGGCCGGGCCGCGCGAGTCGGGCCGTTCATGAACGGGCCGCTCACCAGCGGTCCGCGACTCCTCGCCGCGGGTCGAGTCCACGCGCACGAGCGACACCGACCCGCGGATCGCGTCGGCGGCTCGTCGATCGCCGTCCGCCGTCTCGCGGCTGGCGTCTTCCCGCGTTCCCGTTGACAGCGGGGCTCGCTTCTCCACGGTCAGGTGGAAGCGCACGCGCGACTCCTTGTCGAGCGCGGCGTTGATCGTGCGCCAGGTGTACAGGCACGCGCCCACCGTGACCGTCCAGCACGCCACCGTGATCAGCTCGCCCCAGAGCGTGTCGAAGGCCGTGGCGAAGATCGAGGCCGAGCCGCGCAGGATCGCGCTGAGCGCAAAGGGCACCACCGCCACCACCAGGATCTTGTTCAACGGCTCGCTCAGGCGCGTGCGCGCCTTGCGCAGCATCGAGACGCGCTCCTCGAGCGACTTCTCCATCGGCGGCAGGATCTCGGTCAGGGGCAGGTTCTTCTCCTCGCGCAGGAGCAGGATCTCGAACAGGTTGTTGACCACGTAGCTGTCGCGCCGCGCGGCCACCACCCGCAGGACCTGATCGGCCGGCGCGCCGGCGCGCATCTGTTCGGCGATCAGGCTCCAGTCCTCGCGGTGGCTGAGCGGCCCGAAGGCGGCCACGTGCTCGGCCAGCGCGGCCAGCCCCCCGCCCCCGCGCAGCTGCGCCGCCTGCAGCAGGCGGCCCACGGTCTGGGGCAGGTCCTCCTCATAGCGGGCGCGCGCCTGAGCCGCGCGGTGGCCGAGCAGCACCGCGTAGGCGCCGCTGCCCAGGGCCAGGCCGAAGAGGCCGGCGACGAGCGAGCCCATCACCCAGGCGAACGCCAGGCCGCCGACCACGCCGCCGATCGCGCTCACGGTCACGAACTCGCGCACGCGCACCGCGAAGCCGGCCTGGTCGAGCCGCTGCTGTAAACGGTTGGCCCACGACCGGCGCGGCGCGCCCGATCCGCGCACGCGCTCGACCTGCGAGAGCCGCTCGGGCCGGCGCGCGAGCAGGCCGATCACGGTCGCGCCGATCCCGGCCGCGCACAGCGCCACCAGCAGGAAGGCCGGTTCGGTCGTCGAGAGAAAGAAGTCCAGGCCCATCGCGCCTCCAGCTTAGCGGCGTCGCGCCGCCCGATCCTGCCCGCTGTCTGCCCGGCTGGCCGGTCCGCGCCCGCGCGCGCTCAGCGGCCCGCTTGTTCAGCGCCCGCTCCGTCAGCGGCCCGCTCCGGACGCGCCGATCAGGTCGCCGAGCCGGCGGGCGGCGTCGAGCGTCTGGTGATAGCCGAAGCCGACGTCGGCCAGCAGGCGCTCGTGCAGCGGCGTCAGGCCGTGGCCCGTGCAGCGCAGCCGGCCGCTGCGCGCATCGTGGACGAAGAGCGGATTGAGGACCGGGTGCGAGCCCTCCACCCCGCCCGTGAACTCCACGATCTCCTGCACCTGGCGCTGGCCGCGCACCTTGGTCAGCGTGATGCCCAGGTCGAAGGCGCTGGCGATCAGGTCGGCGGCCCCGGCCTCGGACCAGGTCCGGCCCGCGTCGCTCTGGTTGAGCATGAGCTTGATGCGCCGCGGCAGCTCGGCCACCGAGTGGGCGTGGATCGAGGTCAGGCCGTTGCGGTGTCCGGTGTGGTGCACGTTGAGCAATTCGTGGACCTCGGCCCCGCGCGCCTCGCCCATCACGATCGCGTCCGGGCGCTGGCGCAGCGCGGCCTCGAGCAGGTCCTGCTGGGTGTAGGCGCGCGCGCCGTCCGCGCGCTTGCGGCTCGCGCGCAGATAGACGACGTTGTTCGGGCGGCCGCTGCCGTCCACGCGGAAGGCCAGCTCGGGCGTGTCCTCGATCACGACGATGCGGCGCTCGCGCGGGATCAGGTTGCCGAGCATCGAGAGCAGCGCGGTCTTGCCCACGCCGGTCCGGCCGAGGACGATGATGTTCCAGCCCGCGATCACGATCTTGTGCAGGAAGTCCACGACGGTCGGGGTCAGCAGACCGCGCGGCGCCGTCGCATCGGTCGCGTCGTTCCACGCGTCCAGGTCGCGGCGTTCGCCGGCCTCGGTCGGCGCGAGCCCGAAGTAGTCAGGCACCGCGGCCGCCGCGTCGTCGGGCTCGGCCCAGACCTCGCCGCCCGAGCGCAGCATGTCCCAGGCCGAGAAGGGCCGCGGCTCGCGGATGCGGATCACGGCCGCCGGGCTGGGCGACGCGATCGGGTCGGTCAGGATCGACAGGCGCTGGCCCTTCTTCAGGACCGCGTCCACGATCGGGCTGGCGCGGCCGGCGCGCGCGTCCTCGTGATCGATGGCGCGGTTGAGCATGCCCAGCGCCATCTCGGGCGAATCGAAGACGATGTCGGTCGCGTGCCAGCGGTCGCGGGCGTAATACAGCACCTCGCCCGGTCCGTTGAGCGCGATGTCCTCGATCCCGGGCAGCGCGAAGAGCCGCTCGATCCGACCCAGCCCGAAGAACACGTCCAGCAGCGCGTCGGCGACGACGCCGTCCGCTTCGTCGAACGCGCGCCGCGCGCGCCGGCGCAGGCTCTCGTCGTTGAGCGCCGACAGGATCTCGAGCAGCGCGGCGCGGCAGAAGTCGCGCACCTCCTCACCCTGCTCGGCGAGCTCCGCCGACGTGAACGGACCGGCCGGCGGCAGCGCGCGTTCGCGCAGACGCGCGAGCGCGATCGCCTGCACATCGCCCGTGCCGTCGTCACGCGCGGTCGCGACGGTTGTCGCCGTGCGAGTCGGCGACGTCGCGCTGCGAGTCGGCGGAACCGCGGCGCGGTCCGGCGACGTCGCGCTGCGAGTCGGCGACGTCGTGCGAGTCGGCGGACCTGAAAAGCGGTCCGGCGGACCTTCCGAACGGTCCGGGGGCGGGACGAAGTCGTCGGCGCCCAGGAGAAAACCACGCTCGAGCGGCGTGGAAGAGGGAGGCGTCATCGCAGCCATCCGTTCAGCCACCCTTGCTGAACCGCGGCCACGCCGGCGGCGGTCAGGGCCGCGCCCACGACCAGCAGCCAGCTCCAGCGCCGCGCGACGCCGAGCAGCCCGCCGCCATACAGACGACGATGGCGCTCGATCGCGGCCTGCTGCAGACCGGGCTGCACCAGACAGGCGACGTTGATCAGGCCGTCCATCACGGCCTCGATGTTCTTCGGATTCGCGCCCAGGTGATTGGCCACGAACGGGCGGCCGCGGTTGATCGCCGCCAGCAGGCCGCGCGAGCCGTCCTCAGGCACGACTGCGCCGAGCGCCATCCCGTCCATCACGGCGCGGATGTCCGCGATCGAGAGCTGATCGCGCGGGCTGAAGCGATTGAGCACCAGCTCGAACGTGGCGCGGTCGAGCTGGTGCACGGCCAGGAATTTGCGCAGCTGATCGCGATTGGTCTGCAGCGACGAGCGGTCCGGGGTCGAGACGAACAGGATCCGGTCCGACTCGAGCAGCGCGCCCAGGTGCGGGCCGAAGCCCGGGTTGCTGCCGCTGTCGACGATCACGGCGTCGAAGTGGCGCCGCGCCGCGCGCAGGAGCAGCTGCATGAAGATCTTGCCTTCCACGCCGGCGAGCGGCTTATCGCCGGCCATCTCGACGTCCGTGATCCCGAAGAGGACGTGCAGGCGCCCGGGTTGGCCCTTGCGCGCCAGGCCGAGGTCCGCGTCCACGCACTTGAGACGGTGATGCAGGGTGGCGTAGTCCAGGTCCCAGGCCGGGTCGGCGCGGCGGCGCGAGTAGACGTCGCTGGCCAGGTTCATGATCGTGCAGTCGTCGATCGGCGTGTCGAACTGATAGACCGCGCGGCCCGTGTTCATGTCGGCGTCGATCAACAGGACGCGCAGATGCCCGAGATAGGCCAGCAGCGCGGCGGCGCTGATCGCCAGCGAGGTCTTGCCGTCCCCGCCCTTGAGGCTGAAGGTCGTGGCCACCACGCCCTGATGGACCGCGGCCTCCACCGCGGCGCGGAGCGCGTCGTCGTCGAGGCGCGGCGCCGGCGCGCCGAGCACCTCGGCCGGCTTCTGCCAATGCGCGCGGGCCTCCTCGATCAGGGCCGGCAGCGTCTCGATCAGTTGATCGATCGACTCGCGCGCATGCGGCGCGGCCAGGCACATCTGCGTCCCGTTGGCCAGCAGCTCGGGTTCCCAGCGGCGCTGCGCATCCACCAGCACGACCGTCGCGACCGGCGCGAGCTTGATCACCTGCTGCACCACCGCCGGCGTGAAGCCCGCGATCTGGGTCGAGACCACCACGGCCTCGGGCTCCAGGTGCTTCACGTCCTCCAGGAATTCCGACGCGGTGCGCGGATAGCCGAGCACCACCACGCCCTGCGCCGGACCGACGCCGGCGAAGAGCTGCAGGTCGCGCGAGGGCACGGCCAGCACCAGGCGGTAGGCGCTGCGCGCGGCTGGCGCGCGCTCGGTCGACTCGGTCTCGGATGGCGCGCCGATCTGCGGCCCATCCGCGGAGTGCCGCTCGCCCGTAGGCTGCCGCCCAGCAGTCGTCTGCCGCCCGGCAGTCGTCTGCCGCATCACCTTCTGCTTGTAGCGTTCGAAGACCGTGGTCATGGCGTACCTCTCAGGGATGGCCCTGCCCAACCGGGCCCGTGTCCTCGCCGGCTTCCATGAAGAGTTGGGCACCCGGCCCGAGCACGCGGTCGGGCAGGCCCTGTTGAACGAGGCGTTGCCGATCGAGCTCGAAGAGCGCGACGTAGTCGCTGTAGGCCATGCCCAGCGTCGGGGCGCGCACGTCGCCGCCGGCCGCACTGGGCGGCAGGACCGAGACCCGCACCACGCCGTTGTCGAGCGCGAACGCGATCATCTCCTGCGCCGCGCGCGGGATGTTGACGACCAGGCCCGTGATCTTGCCGGCCACCAGGCTGTAGCTCGTCCCGCCGTCCGGGCCGCTGTACGGCTGCTGGGTCTGTTCGCGCTCCACGGCGATCACCAGCGCGTTGGTCGCCACGGTCTTGGCCAGCGGCATCAGCAGGGTCGAGGCCGCGGCCGCGGTCGGCGCCGGGGTCGCGGACGACGCTGTCGATGCGCCGGCGTCGGACGCGAAGGGCACGACCGCGCCGGCCGAGAAGGTGTTGAGCGGCGCCGCCGCCTCGGGCAGGGCCGACTCGCCGCGCACGCCGCGCCCGAGCCCGACGGTGATGTCGACGTAGTCGCCCTCGACGATCGAGGCCGGGGCGTTGGCGCCGTCGACCGGGATCAGGAACGCGCTGACGTCCTCGCCCACCAGGGCCAGGGCGACGCGCTGACCGGCGGCCGCGTGGCCGTCTCCGCCGAGCGCGGCCTTCGGCAGCAGCTCGCCGCCCGAGAGCGGCGCGAGCACGATCTTGCCCAGGTACTGATCGGCCTCGGCGACGCTGACGTAATGGTCCACCAGGAGCGGATCGAGATAGACGTTGCGCACCTCGAGATGGTCCTTGTCGAGCGGCTGCCCGGCCGGCAGGTTGGCGGCCACGTAGACCATCGCGACCTTGCCCTGGGTGTTGGTCACATACAGCCAGAAGAGCCCAACACCGGCCAGCAGCGAGACCAGCAGGCCGATCACGATCGGGGTGGCATGGCGTCGGTTCATCGGTTGCTCTCCTTGAGGGCGGCGGCCAGCCGCTGCGCGTCGCGCGCCACCGCCTGTAGCGCGTCGATCAGCACCTCGGCGTGCACGGCCAGCGCGCGCCCGGGATCCTCGTCCAGTTCACGCAGACCGCGCAGGCCTTCCAGCAGCGCGCGCAGGGCGGGCCCCACGGCCGCGTGCTCGCTCACGGCCAGCGCGCGGGCCAACGCCAGCGGCGCCGAGAGATCGCCGTCGCGGGCCGCGATCAGGTGTCCGGCGCAGCGCACCACGTCGCACGCGATCGGATCCTGCGGGGTCACGGCCTGATTGCGCCGCGCCACATGCGCCAGCAACTGCCCGGCGCGCTCTGGGGCCAGACCGAGATCCGCGACCGCGCGGGCATAGCCGTCGGCGGTCATGGCGCGCTCACCAGGACCGATTGGCCCTGCAGGACCGGGATCGGGAGGTAGCCGTCGTCGGCCTGGCAGTAGCCGTTCGCCACCGCCGGACTCACCGGCTGGCGCGAGTCCCAGATGCGCGCGGACATCAGGCTGCCCAGGCGATAGATGGCATCGGCACCCACACCGCCGGCTGCCACCACGCTGTCTTCGATGTAGCGATTGGTGTCGACGCGGTACTGCACGTACTCCACGCTCCACCACAACACCCAGGGTGTGTAGACGCGCAGCGGAAACGCCGGAAGCGTGTTGGCGGTGTTGGTCCGATTGGGCCCGCCGCCCACGATCTCGAGTCCGTTGCTCGGATCGGGGAAGCTGGAGAACACGAACGGGTTCTCCCATTCCACGGTTTCACCCATCGGCAGATCCGCTGTCTGCAGCCCGGCCAGATCCCAGGTCGTGATGAAGCGCACATCGGTCTGGAAGTACAGCTTGATCCGGACCGCGTTCAGACTCGGGTACGCGTAGGCGGTGCCGTTGTGAACCAGCGTGCGCGTGTCGAAGCCGGTGAGACCGCTCGCGGACGTGAAGGTCGGAGCGCCGGCCTGCTCATGCAGGTGCTGCCCGGAGACAACGGCCTGGCCATGGTCGTTTGAGTCCACCTGATACCAGCCCCGCTGACCGGGCGGCAGCGGCGCGCCCGTCCAGGGACTGACCACACGATCGAGGACACCCGTGATTTGAAACTTGATCGGGTGGTCGCGACCGGTTTTGTCAATCAGGCTGCGCGCCATCCAACGCGGGTAGGGCGTGCGCACGACATTGAGGCAGCCCACGGCGACCTGGATGCGATACACGCCCAGGCCGGTGGCACAGACCGCGTTGCCGGTGCCGTCTGTCGCGACGGCGCAGGCGCCGGCCGTGATCGCGGGCTCGGGGATCACGTCGATCGCGCGGCAGTCGTCGCCGCCGTCGTCGCGGTCGTTGCCCTGGATGTCGATTGTGCCGTCCGGACAGCGTTGCGGCTTCGGCACGCAGGCGCTGCCGTTCCAGTCCTGATCGTCCGGGCAGCGGTTCTGGCAGCCCCCGTGGCCATCCGGTTCCTGCCAGGGTTCGCAGGGCGCCGGTGTGGGCGGCGTCGCCGTGACCTGTGCGCGCGCCTCCGGGCGCGGGCCAGACGCCTCGCTCGCCACGGCCGGCCGGATCAACAACGGCACCAACAGCGCGAGACAGGCCATCAGTCGTCCAAGCACGCGGGACACGCCAGCCTCCTATTGGTCTCGGGCCGTGATGCCGACCTGAAACTCCGCGACGGCCGTGAAAGTGAACGAGCGGCCGCCGACGCCCAGCGCATCCAGGAACGTCGTCGGAGCCGCGATCGAGCCCGACACCGTGACGCGGTTGCCCTGCACCTGACAGCCCGTCAGGGTGACGAGCGGTTCGCCATCGCGCACGTTGTTGGTCAGGTGATTGCGGGCCCGGATGCACGCCGTGGTGGCGCCGTCCCAACCGCCCTGATTGAGTTGCACCGTGTTGTCCTGATAGAAGGTCGATTCATCGAACGCGGTGGCGGCTGCGTAGGCGGCGCCGGCGACGACGGTCTGGCCGATGGAGTAGCGGTACAGCAGCGAGCCCAGGTCGACGATCAGGCCCATCGACAGCGCCACGACCGGCAACAGCAACGCGTAGGTGACGAAGCTCTGGCCGGTGGCGTGCGGTCGTCGTTGAACGGGTGTCATCGCGCGCATCGTAGCCCTTGAGATCGGGCGACGCCCTCTCCGGCACCTTCCCACTTGCGCGGCAAGGCGCTGACGATTGAAAAACAAGATCAGACCGGACTCATGGCCACGTCGTCGGCCCGAGTCGACTCGCGGCGGACAGGTTGTGTCGATCGTGCTGTGGGCAGAATAGGCTGGCGATCCCTCACCGGCAATAACGCAATTGAGGCAGATCCCGAACGTCTCACCGTCGCGTGGCGGCCCGCCATCCGGTCACGCGCCCGCATCCCGCGCGCGAGTCATCCCTCGGCTCGCGTCGGTCGCGCGCCGCCCAAGACTCTGTTTCAAAGGCTAGAGCGTGGGAAGAAGCCCGCGTTGCTGCGCGGCCAGGACGGCGGCCAACGGCGTGCGCACACCGAGCTTGTCGCAGATGGATTTGATCCGCCGGTACGTGGTCGTCGGCGACACGCCCATCTGCTCGGACAGTTCCAGAGAGCTCAGGTTCGGATGGCGCAGCAGCTCCGCCAGCAGGCGATGCTCGCGGTGAGTCAGGACCGATCCGGGTTCGCCGGCGCCGGGGGCCGGCATGTGGTCGCCCCAGAAGGTGCCGCCCGAGGCCACGATGCGCACGGCGAGCGGGAGTTGATGGAGAAGCCGGAGGTCGCGTTCGACACAACCCGCCGCGTCGCTCCGGCGCAGATCGCCGAGGACGCTGCGCGGATGCGCGTAGGTCAACGCGATCGTTCGGACACCGCGCGCGCTCAGCCGGTGGACCGTCGTGAAGAAAGCGCTCAGCGTGGAGGCGTTGCGATCCGGTGGCGGAGAGAAACCGGGCACCGGAGCGATCAGGACGGCGTCGCGCATCCCGTCCGAGTCGATCGGGTCAGCGGCTGAGTCGGACGGC
Source organism: uncultured Anaerolineales bacterium (assembly GCA_964480865.1). Taxonomy (GTDB): domain Bacteria; phylum Chloroflexota; class Anaerolineae; order Anaerolineales; family UBA6663; genus UBA6663. Next base: position 44,067 of record CAYZRP010000002.1, read on the forward strand.
CGGGGCGTCAGGACAAACTGCGGGCCGGCGGCGGCGATGGCCTCGGCGAGAACAGGCAGGCTGTAAGCGTCTGCCAGATCTACGTAGACGCGCACGATCGAATCGGCCGCATCGGTCATGCGGTCAATCTACGGCGTCCCCGGTCCGACGGCTATACCTCAATTGAGCTAACGTCGTCTAAACCAGCGCCGGCACGGCCACCACCGGGTCCGGCGCGACCAGTTCCGCGAGATCTTCTGCGGCGAGGGTCCGCATGTCCGCGTCCGTGAAGGCGAAGCTGACCCGCAGTCCGCCCAGGGGGCTGCGCGCGAGGTGGCCGTGCCCGCCGCAGGTGCGCACGAGTTCGATCAGGCCGGCGAGTCCGTCATGGCCCTGAGCAAGCAGTCGGGACAGATCGAAGTCATCGGGCAGGCCGACGCCGTCGTCGTCGACCGTCACGACCAGCTGGCCGTCGCGCTGCGTGGCGGACAACACGGCCTGTTCCGCGTGCGCGTGCCGGGCGACGTTGAGCAGCGCTTCCTGCACGCCCTGAAAGACGACCATCGACACCAGCGTCGGAATCGATTCAGCCTGGCGGATGTCGATCTGAGCCCGCGTCACGATCCGCGGATACGTCGCGCCGAAGCGCTCGATCACGTCTTCCAGCACGAAGGGCAGCCCCAGATGCAGCAGCCGCGAGCCCAGCACCCCCATCACGTTGCGCAGCGACTCCTCCAGGGAGCGCGCGTCCTCGGTCGCGAGCAGGAGCGACTCGGCCGTGATCAGCGGCCGGGTCATCAGGTCCTGCAGATCTTCCCGCAGCTCGCGCGCATACTGCACCGGGGCGGCATGCAGGAGGTTCATCAGGATCCGTTTGACCCGCAGCTCACGCAACAGCTGGCGGGCGGTGGCGCGGCGCGCCGCTTCCGCCTGCCACAGATTGTCGAGCCGCACGGCGGCTTCATCGGCCACGATCTCGATCACGGCCAGGTCGCGGGCATGGTAGCCCGTGTCGTTGAGTTTGGCGCCCAGCAGCAGCCAGCCGCGAAACGTGGTCGCCCGCGCCCCGACCGGCGCCACGACGCGCACCCAGCCCAGATCGCTCAGCGGCGCCGGCTCGCTCGACGCGCCCGCGATCCATGACCGGGTCACGGGCGCGAGTCGCTGACTCAGATCGCGCGGGGGTTCAGGCGCTCCGGGATCGGGCGATCTGCGATCGGGCGCTCCGGGAGCGGGCCAGGCCACCACGGCCTCACGCTCACCCGTCGGCGCCAGGACCAGCCACGCCTGCGAGAGCCCCAGTTCCTGGCATACGTCTTCGGTCAGGGCCTGCTCGACCCGCGCTCGTTGGGTTGCGGTCCGGAACGGCGTCGTCAATCGCGTGGCCAGGACCGCCGCGTTCTCGCTGCTGCCAAACACCAGCCGTCGGGTCAGGGCCTGGACCTGATCCTGGTTCTGATACACCAGCGTGACCGCCAACAGCCCGGACACCAGACCGATCGGGAGGGCGGCCTGTGGCGCGGGCACCAGCCCTTGCGCGGCCACCACCGCCAGCGCATAAAACAGCCACGTGGCGAACAGCGCCATGATCAGGCCAAGCGCGCGCTGAGCGAGGCGATCCAGTTCCAGGTACTGATGCCGCAAGGCAGCGTAGCAGTACGACAACGGGATGAGCGCGATCATCGGAAGCGTCACGAGGTAGATATCGCTGAACAGGCTGCCCACCGTGATGCTGGTGAGCACCAGCGCCAGGGTCGGCCCAATCCCCAGGACGGTGCCCGCGGCGATCACGCGCAACTGGGCGCGCGGCCGCGGCCGTCGTTCCAGCACGGCGCGCAGGACCAGGATCGCGGGCACGAGCAGGAAGGTCAGGGTCAGGAGACCGTATTCGAGATTCTCGAGGTGGAGCGGAGTGAGCCTGTCAAGGGCCTGGACTGGCTGAAGGACGACGGCGTCGATCACAACCAGCGCCGCCAGGAGGATCGCCGGGGCATACAGCAGCCAGCGCCATCCGCGTCGAAGCGACGGCATCTGACCTTCATAGTCGGGCACCACTGCCAGGTCCAGGTACGCCGCGCTCGTCAGCGGCACCAGCACGCCGACCGTGACCACCGACAGCGGCGTCACCCACGTCTTGGCAAAGGCCGCGACGAGCAGGACCGCGAATCCGATGGCCACCCACCCCACCCGATGGGCGACGCTTCGATGCACACTGGCGCGCAGCAGAAGGATCGAGCCGAAGGCCCAGGCCAGGAGCGCCACCAAGGGTCGCAGACTCAGTCGCGCCTGTTCGGACGCGGACGGCGCGCGGTAGTCAAAGAAAGCCGTGAAGACGACGTCGCCCCGCTGCAACTCCCAGCGAGACGGATGGCCCGGCGTGACGCCCCACGGGACATCAACGTCCCATCGGCGGAGCGGGCCTCCGGGGGTGCTCAACACCTCATCGCCGACCTGCAGGTCCATCACCGTGTCCGGCCCCTCGATCCTGTCCGGCGCGGCCTCATTCACTGGTGAGATGAACGCCGACCCATCCGGGCGCCAGTCAAGCGTCGGCTCCGCCCAGTTGACTCCATAGATCGGCACGAAACCGAAGAACAGGATCAGAACGAGCGCCACAAGCAGGACGGGAAGACGCCAGGTGATGCGCATGTGAAGAGGGTGGTGATGACGGGGATAAGCGGCGGCCCGGCCGGATGGCACAGACTCGCTGTCGCGCGACATGACCGGTCCTGTGACGCCGGTGCGAAGCCGCACTCTCTCTCAACGATAAGCATCGGCCGCCGTGCGGCCGTCATCACGCAAATGAATGGTCGGCTCAACCGGAAGGAGCGCCGGCTGAACGCTCACCCCGCAACGTCCTCAGACGACAGGCTGCCCGCCCGGAGCGGTTCGTCCTGGCTGCTGATCAATCCGCGTCCACAATCAACCGTGGATCACACCCGCGTGGGGCGCCGACGATGCGCAATTCGATCGCCTTCAACACCGCGGAGGTGACGTCGGAAACATCGAGCCGTTGATGAATCGACTTCAAGTGATTCCGAAAAGTGTTGTAGTTCATGCCGAGCACGGCAGCCCGTTCTTTGTGCCCGCTCCGCCCCATCCGGACCACGGTGCGCAGCACCAGAACCTGGGTCGGCGTCAGAATCTGGCTTTGCGTCAGACGCGTCCGAACGTCGGCGCTCTGATACTGGCAATTCTGGGCCACGGCATCCAGCGCATCGCGCAGGGTGCGGTTCTCAGCCGAGATCTCGCCCTTGAGAACGTAGCCGAGCGCGCCGGCGCGCAGGGCGGCCTCGTAGGTTTCTCGGTCGACGTCGTTGGAGAGGATGAGAATGCGGGTCGCGGGATGCTGGTGCCGGACAGTGGCCGCCGCGGCGAGGGTGGGATAGCTATCGGCGTTCGTCGCTGAGCGGCACAGGCCCAGATCCATCAGCACAAGATCGGGGCGACAGCGTTCGATGGCGGGCAGGATGTCCTCGCCGTACCGTGCCCACCCCACCACACGGTACGCCGAGTCGCTCAGGTACGCGCGGATCGACTGCTCGAAGAAGGGATGGTCCTCCACCACCAGGATCGATGCGGTCATGGGATCCTCTCAATCGTGAGGCCTGTCAAACGATTGTAGTGACGGCCGATGTGCGGCCAATAGCTCAATTGGATGACAGGTTATGTCGACGCGAGGCCGCCTGTCTGAGTCTTCCGTCTGCCAGATGAACACGCGCTGGCGTCCCTATCATGGCCTCGTTCGTTGATATCCTCGTTCTTCGGCAAGTCCGATATTCCGGTGGCTGCCGTGTCCCGTTACTCCAACACAAAGAATTGACTGAGATCGCAATAGTTGATGCTGGATACCCACCATTTGTCATCGATCAGCATCACACCGAAGGTAAACGACACAAAGGTCGTCGAACCACTCTGCACAACGTCTCCGCTCGCGACATCGACTCGATCCAGGCGCCCATCCCACTGGACGGTTTCGTCCAGGACTGCAAGCCGCCATTGGCCTATCTCCTCGGAGAATCGCGGGACCAACATGTCTGGACGGAATTCAACGGGCTCCCATTGATACGGTCCGGCCTGAGTCATCCGAATGTAAGTGCCGGCGGCCTGGTCGCGCTTCAAGGTGGCAATCAACTCGGGCAATCCACATAGCCCCTCACGTGTCTGTGGCAGCATGTGTTCGCGGAGCTGAGCCTCAAGGTCCTGCAAATCCACCGGCGGGCCATCCTTGAAGGCGAGGAGATCCAAAACGGTCTGTGCACTCGCGATAACGCCATCGGCATCGGCCTGATCGACGGGCGTATACCCCTGACCCGACGCCACCGGCGTGTTGACGGGGATAGCCGGCGTTGACGTTGCCTCCACGCCGGAGACATCCGTAATGAACGGATAGAACCCTCCAAGGACGTCCAGGTCACCGCACTGACCTGTTGCCCAGGCCACGCGCCACTCTCCTTCTCGAAAGCGCAGGCCCGCGCTGAAGACGGCAGTGCCCGTTGTCTCGCTTGTTCGCTGAGGGCTCTGATACCACGAGCGCGCCGGCGCCTCGAGGCGCACATACTCGGAATACCAGGTCCCATCCGAAGCACGGATCATGTCCCACCCTTGCGCTACCCCCATAGCCAGCGTGAAGGGTCCCGTGATTTCGGTGCCGCTCTCTTCTTGCGGCAGCCAGACGTCCAGGTTCAACTCCCGTTGCGCTACGATACCAGCCGCAAAGTCATCACGATTGGCGCAAAGCGATTTACGTTGACGCGCTACGTCGTCAGATTGATCTGAGATCTCGTCTAAGAGATCGGATGGCACCGAGTCCATCAATGGCTTGAGTCGATCGGCCAACTCCGCGGCCGACACCGTGGATCCCACCTGCTGAGCGGCATTGACCGTCTCCATCCAGCGTCCGACTAAATCGAGTGCGTTCTGAATCTGAACGGGATCGTTCACCCGAAAATGCTCGCGACCGAGGCCATCGTAGCTGCCGCCCTTCACACTGAGTTCTTCATACGCTACCGTCGCGGTTGCGGCCACGGGGGTCGGTTCGGGCGTCCTCGCGGCTGGGGCAGTCGCCGACGGGTTCATCGTCGGGGAGGGTGTGCGATCGGCGCTGCAGGCCGATCCACTCACGATCAGGGCGAGCGCACTGACGAGGACTCCTGCTCGATGCCGCTTCGGTTCCACGACTCTGAGTCTCCTCAATCTAGGGTCGCCCAACTTTGCCGGCATGTCAACCGAACTTACATGGATCCCGCTGACCGACTCCCGTGGAGTCTGCGCGTCACGGATCCGCTGCTCCGTCGGCCTTGATTCGCTGAAGGATGCTTCGCAAGGATCGCGTGACCTGTTCCGGAAGCGGTTCCTCGCCGTCCCGGATCGTGTCTTCCAGGGCCGCCAGCGCGTCGAGTGCCTTCACCGCGCACACAGCCCACCGTTGACGCTGCAGCGCGCGGCCGCGATCCACCGCCTCCTCATCGTCTTCCTCCTCCACCACCAGCGCCACGCACTTCACCCACCCCGCGGAGGCAAACCGCGCTTCCAACACCACCGACAGCGCTTCGACGCGCTCCGGAGCGAGATCCGGACGCAGTTGAGTGAGCACCCTCGCGATCGCGGCCCGGCTGAGCCCCGTCACCGTGGCGCGATGCCGCATCGGCGCGTTCGGGTCTACGGGCCGCGCCCCACCCCGCCGCGCCTCCTCACGAACGGCGTCTCTTGCCATGGGCTCGATCACGTCGACCACGCCCACGCGACGCAGCGCGGCTGCAGGCTCCAAGGCTTCCGCGGTCATGAGCGCCGCGACCTGCTGGACCGCCTCGAGCGGCAACCGGTGCGTGATCACGCGCTCGGCTAACGCCACCTGGTGCTCGGCCGGCACCCGCGCGACCTCGATCGCGGCGCGCGCGGAGAGCGTCTCAGACTCCACCTGCTCGAGCACGCCCGCCTCGGCGCCCATCAGCTTCATCAGCATCAGGGCGTAACGCGGCGTCAGGCCCACCCGCCGGGCCACCTCGTCATACGTCAGGTCATGGTCGTCGTGCAGGATCTGGATCGCGCGCGCCTTCTCGAGCGGCGTGAGCTCCTTGCGGATGTTCTCGAGTAGCGTGCCGAGATCGGCGGCGCGCTGCCCCTCGCGGCGAACGATGGCTTTGATGAACGGCAGCCCCAGGTGCAGGACCGCCCCGAGTCGCCGTCGCCCCCACTGCAAGACATAGCCGCCCGATCCATCCGACGCCTCCTGCACCATCACCGGGATGCGCTGGCCCTCGACGCGGATGCTCTCCACCAGCGCCCGGTCTTCGTCGTTCGCCTCGGGATCGAAACCCGAGCGCGTCTGCGCGCGGGTGTGGCCCACAATCAGCGCCGGCGGCACCTCGACGTACTGCTCGCCGAGCACGGGTCGCGGACCGGCCGTCGGCGACGACTCGCGCTCGACACCGCCGTCCCGCGTGGAGGTGGTCTGCGGGCGCGCATGGACGGACAGCCCGCCCAACACCCCGCGCGACACCGGCCCGCGCGATCGAGTCGTATCAGTCGACATCGTCGTGCTCCTCGGTCTCTTCAACGCGCGCCGGATCGAGCCCGCACCAGATCTCGCGCGCAACCTGGCGATAGGTGTGTGAGGCCGCATGCTCGGGGTCGGAGAGCACCAGTATGCGTTTGCGCGCGTCTTCATGGCCCGTGATCGAGCGCAGTTTCTTCGACTCGCGGATCGGCGTCAGACACGGCAGCGCGAATCGATCGAACTCGTCTTGAAAGCGTTTGGGGATGCCGCGCAGCCCGGCCCCGATCGGCAGGAACCCGAGCAGCTCGGGCTTGCCGCCGCGCGCCTGCTGGATCTCGAGGATCGTCTGGCAGGTGTAGACCGCGCCGGTCAGGTCGAACACGGACAGCCCGGTGGGCACGATGACCTCGTCGGACGCCATCAGCGCCAGGCGCTCCATCACCAGGTCGCCGCCCGGGCAATCGATCAGCACGATGTCCCAGCCTCTGCCGCTCAGCGACCCGACCGCGCGCTGCAGGGTCTCGGGCCGCCAGCGCGGGCCGCGCTCGTCGCCCTGCGCGAAGAACCCATCCGCCTCGAGCGCCTTGAGCGCCGGCGAGCCCGGAACCAGATCCAGCCCCGCGACCGGCGTCGGGCGCACCAACGCGGCGATGTCCTGCTCTCCCGAGAGGCAGGTTGCGATCGAGGTCAGCCAGCCCGTCGGGCCATCCAGCGTCAGGGTCGAGCAGGCCACGCCGTCCAGGTCGATCACCAGCACCCGACAGCCCAGCCCGACCAGCGCGACCGCGATGTTCACGGTCGCGGTCGATTTGCCCACCCCGCCCTTCTCCGACAAGAGACTGATCACGCGCATCCGCCGACGACTCCCGGACACCGCACGACGAGCGGCGTCTTCTGTCCTCAGCATAGGCACGAGCGCCCGCGCTCAGGCGCTCGCTGCCTTCCCACTTGGGAGGGCGACTCTTTGGGGAGACTCTTTCTAGTCAGGGCGTTGCGGCGCGGAGACTCCCAGCCGTCGGCCGGAATCGACGGTGGGCGGTGCGGAGGCGAATCCTTAAGCCGTTATACGGTGGCGAGCGCGCGTCAGAGGCGCACGCCAGACCGCGTAGAATGGCGTCAGAGCGACTGGATGTTTTTCGCCTGCGCGAGTCGAATGCATCGTGAACGGGCGAGCGAGAGCAGGCTCAGCCCCGATCGTCATGACCCACCAACGTCCTCCTGAATCGCAACGCTTCTATACGTCGTGGGTGTGGTTCATCCCCCTCGGGCTGATCGTCGCGTTAGTCACCGTTTTCACCGCGTTGAGTTGGATCGTCAACTCGCCGGGTGATGGGCTTTGGGCCTGCCTGTTTCCCGTTGCAGCCCTGGTCGCCACCGTGGTCAGTCCCGTGCTCTGGCGTCGCACCTATATTGAGACGTCCGAGGCCGGTATCCTCCTGCACACAACCGCCTTCACGTTGCGGGCCGCCTGGAAAGACGTCTGGGGCGTCGGGCGCGCGACCATCGCCTATTGGCCCCAGGATGTGCTGGTGTTGAGACGCGCCGACTACACCGCGGGGCTCTTGGGCGGCGCGCGCCTGGACTCTATCGAACGTCAGCGGTTTCCGGACATCGAACGCGCCATCCCGCTGCAGCCCTTTGCCCTCTTCGGATGGAGGCGCAGCGCGATCGGTTCGGCTCTTCGACGGCATCTGCCCACCTTGACGGCCGGCGGGTGGGTCGAGCCCGACTCCACCTTCAACGAGTCGGTCTACGCCGCGTATGCGACCGAGGCCGTCAAGCAGTTCCGCGCCAGGCAGCGACGCCTGCAGAGCCAGTATGGCTCCTGGCTGATGAAGCGCTGGTCGTTCGACGGCGCCCAAAACCTGCTCCGATGGGGCGACGCTGGACCCACGCATCTCGAGGCGACGGTTGTCTATGTCGGCAACTTTGCCGAACGATTGGGGTTGTGGCAGTGGGCGTGGGGCCATCTCAACGTCGCGGCGCCGGCGCGCGATCGCGCGGCGTTCTTGAAAGACCTGGCGGCGCGCACGACCATGCGAATCTTCGAAGACCCCGATCCGTTTGTCATTCAAGACGATCACATCGCCTGGGAGTTGGCGGCGGTCTGCACGCAGCATCTGGATGCCCTCGGCTGTGTCCGCGTGCTCACCACCAGTCGCGGCACCTATGCCTACTTCGTCATCACCGCATTTCAACTGAAGGCGGCTTCCTGAGCCGGGGAGCGCCCCGCTCCACTCGCACCCGGTTCCGTCTCGTGAACTGAGTTCACCTCCTGTCTGTGACTCACCCAACGGATTGGCCCGACGCGAGAACTCGTGCTTGACAACGGGTTGGCCGAATCATACGGTGACGGTGCCTTTCCTTTTTCATGACTTCGCGCCGACTGTCTGTTCGGCCACCGCGTCCGCCCTGACTCTCCGCTCAGGGAGCGATGTCGAGTTCGAGACACCGTTTGCCGTCACGCCACGAGCCCTCAGCGCTCCGCGGTCTGTGTTCGTGCTTGCCGTTCAATGCCTTCATCGTCACGCGCGTGCGTCTGACGATTCCCCCTAGGCTGCCTCCCCACTGAACCGACCGTTCGCTGGGTCGCGACGTCCCTCCGCGACGACCTACACACGCGTCCCCAACTTCGTTCCGCGCCCCCTCGTCTCATGGCGCTTCGCAGCCGTCTGCCCACCCCACACCCATATGGAGTCCGTTGTTCCTCGCCCGACAACGGACGTTTCGAATCGGGGCGACCGATGGAGCGCGATGGGCAACCACCGCGCACGAATCATGGTCCTCTCGTCTTCCGCCAAGCTCGTGTTTGCCGTGTTGTGCATCGTCCCGTTCGTCGTTTATCACATCCTGACCGGCCTCCAGTTGTGGCTCTTGTTCGGCAGCATCGCGATCTTCGTCGCCCTGGCGCTGCCGCACGAGTTCCTGCACTGGCTCGGTCATCGTCTCGCCGGCGTCGATGCCCGTCTCGGTTGGGCGCGCGGCGCATTCGGTCTGCCGACGCTGGCCGTAGGCGCGCTGCATCCGCAGACGCTGTGGAGCTATCGACTCGCCCTGGCGCTGCCGTTCCTGGTGTTGTCGGTGGTGCCGCTTGGTCTGGGTTGGGTGTGGCAGCAGAAGGATGTCGTCTTGGCCGGGCTGGTAGGACTGTCGATGGCCAGCAGCGATCTGGCCGTCCTGGTGCTGACCGCGCATTGGCCCGGTCGCACGCGGGTGCGCGATCATCCTGAGGCGGTCGGGGTCCTGCGGCTGGATTGAGGGAGAGCGCCGGTGGCGATGGCGCCGGAGTCGGTTCTATCCATGCCCCTGCGTGGAGTCGTTGTCGTCGACCTTCATGACCAGTGTCTGATCACCCGGTCACCGTCGAGCCTTACGGACCGACATTCAGGAGCGTCACCCACAGGACGCTCAACACGAACCAGATGCCAAAGGCGACGGCGGCTTCAGTGGTCAGCGGCCGCCGCCCCATCACCCACGCCGCAAAGTCCGCGAGGTCATTGACGTATTCACTGAGGAAATCGACCATGGCTTCACGCTCAAGCGGTCCCGACACGGCCAGCTTGAGGCCGACCGCAACCGCGTGACGAGCACCGTGCCAAAGAAAAGGAGGCCGAGAAGCTTCTTCGTATCCCTGACGCACCCACAACGCTATCGACAGATCCAGCCGGCGGTCAATGAAACACGACGTCCCAGGCCAGGCGGAGCCCCAACAACACCACAAACGTCATCGACACCGAGACCAATCCCCTGAAGGAGAACGGACCTTCGCCGTCCAACCAATTCACAAACTCGGCCCCGTCATTCATGTAGTCCACAAATAGATCCCACATGCGGTCACCGTAGCACGCGCTGATCGCCCATGTCAAGCAAGCCCGCCCTCCTCGGCGGGCTTGCGGCGTTTAAGGAGATCCCCATGTCCGACCCCGATGAGATCGACATCCACACGCAGATGCAGATCGACCAGATCGCACGCTCGCTGAAAGGCAAGCGCCGCGTGTCGCTCCGACTGCTGGCGACCGCCGGCATCCTGGGCTTCGTGGTGGTGGCGCCGCCCGGCGCGGTCTCGCATGAGGTCAAGATGTTGCTCGAAGTCGTGGGCGGGGCCATCGGTCTGCAACGCTTGTGGGTAGCCCTCGCGCCGCATTTCCGGCCACGCGCGAATCCGCGCGGCGATCAGGTCGGCGGCGGGCCGACCCTGCCGCCGGTCGTCACGCCCGATGTATTGAAAAAGGCGGATCACATCAACGAGCGCCGCTACCGGCGCTATATGGGCATCGATCCCAAGGAGAAACCCTGATGCCGCTAAGCCCGACTCAACGCGCCGTGCTGACGCGGCCGGGCACGGTCCTCACCGTGGTTCCCGACGAGGCCGGCGCCGCGCGTCTCACGCTCGTGCGCCGCAAGAGTCGCCGGCCCGTTCGCGAGATCCAGGATCTGCTCAACCACCTGCAAGAGACCGACGGTCTGCGCGGAGCCGTGGAACACCTGCGCCAGGCGTGCCGACCAGAAGTGTTGCGCAGCGGTCGGCAACGCGGACTGACGCTCGATCCCGTGATCGACTCGCGCGCCAGCGACACGGTGCTCGTCGTCGTCTCGCTCACACCGGCCGCGCGGGAGGCGCTATGCCCATCCTGAACGCCTCTCAACGGCGCGTCGCCCAACACACGGGTGCACCGGCGCTGGTCTGGGGTCCGCCCGGGACCGGCAAGACCTCGACCCTGATCGCGCACTGGCTCGAACGAATCCAGGACGGCGGAGGCTGGCCGTACGACCTGCTCGTGCTGACCTTCAGCCGGCGCGCCGCGGGCGAGTTCAAGGCGCGGCTGGCCGAGGCCCTGGGCGACTCGGTCGACCTGGACCGGCTCGCGGTGCGCACCCTGCACGGCCACTGCTGGCACATCCTCACCCGCCACCTCGCCGGCCGCGCGGACCGGCCGCCGCGCGTGTACCTGCCGCCGATGGCGCTGTCGATGCTCAACCGCGCCGTGCAGGAGGTCGTCCCGAGCGGCGCGAGCGCCTGGAGCCTGGCCGAACTCTGGGCCCTGATCGCGCCCGCGCGCGAAGCCGGCCATGGCCCCGAGCGCTTCCAACACAGCGACAGCGTCAACGAGCGTTTCGTCGGCGACGTCTACGCCGTCTACGACCGGCTCATGCGCGCCGAGAACGCCTGGGACTTCCCGGCCCTGATCTCGGACGCCGTGCACCTGATCGAGACCGAGCCGGCGCTGCTCGCGCAGCTGCAGGCGCAACACCCCGTGATCCTGGTCGATGAGGGTCAGGATACGTCGCTGGCGCAGTGGCGGCTGGTGCGGCTGCTCGCAGGCCTGCGCCGGCAGGTCCTGATCGTGGCCGATCCGGCCCAGGAGATCTACGCCTGGCGCGGCACGGATTGGGCCAGCCTCGAGGCCCAGCTGCGCGACGCCTGGCCCGAGACCGTGACCCTGGCGCTGGACGAGAACTACCGCTCGGCCGCGCACATCCTGCGCTGCGGGACCGCGCTGCTCGACCCCGAGCGCTATCCCAGCCTGCGCGTGCGCGCGGTGCGCGAACCGGGCGCAGCGGTGGAGATCGCGCGTCTGCCCGGGGACGCGGACGAACCCGGTTTCGTCGTGGGCCGCGTGCGGGCGTGGATCGAGGCCGGGATCCAGGCGCGCGAGATCGCGGTGCTCGCGCGCACCAGCCGTTGGCTGCAGCCGATCGCGCAGGCGCTCGAGGTCGCGGGTTTGCCGCGCGATCTAGTCGGGCGGCGCGGTCTGCTCGAGCTGCCCGAGGCGCGCCATCTGCTCGCCTACCTGGCGCTGGCCGCGCTCGATCCCGCGGTCGCGGAACGCCATCTGGGGACAGTGCTCAACGCGCCACCACGCGGGGTCGGCCTCGTCGCGCAGCGCCTGATCGCGGGCCCTGACTCGCGTCCGACCTGGGCGCAGCTGCGGCGCGCGGCGGCCGGCGAGATCCCGGATCTACGGCCGGGCGCGCGCGCCGGGGTGACGCAGTTTCTGGAGCTGGTCGAGACGCTTCAACGACACGCGGCGCAGACGCCGTCCCCCTCGCCGCAGGCCTTGATCGATCTCGTCCTGGCGCTCAGCGGCTACTACCGCTGGGTGTCGGGTCAGCACGAAGACGCGGCGGCCATGGCCAATCTGGAGGTCTTGCGCGAACAGGCCGCCGCGCACGAGACGGTCAGCGACTTCCTCGAGTCGGTCGATCGACGCCTGTCTGCGCAGGAGCAGGCCCTGCCGGGCGAGGGCGTGCAGCTCGCGACCCTGCACGCCGTGAAGGGGCTGGAGTATCAGGCCGTGATCGTGATCGGCTGCGAGGAGGGTCTGATCCCGCATCACAAGGCCACGAGCGACGCGGCGCTCGAGGCCGAACGCCGCAACCTGTATGTGGCGCTCACGCGGGCGCGCGACCACGAGGTACTGACGTGGTGCGCGGAGCGCGAAGGCCGCCGTCAGGTGCGCAGCCGTTTCCTCGGCGCCCTGCCGCGCGACTGCGTCGTGGAGCGCGGCGCCGCGAGCTATGCCGGAGCCTGAGGTCGCGAGTCAGCGATCGCCAGGCGCTCGGCAACCTTCGCGCGCGCGACGAACGCAGGCGGCGCCGAGACCCAACGAGTTGAGGCGGTCAATGCACGACTATCGGAGGAGGGAGAGGTACACGCTGTAAGCCATTCCCACAATCGTGAGCCCGATGAAGAACACGTCCAACACGCCGCGAACGACTTTCCCCACTCGCGTCAGCATCGCGCCTCCGTTCGATGGACCCGGCCCGCTCGGGTGGACCAACGATCCCACCACCCCTTAGGCCCCGTCCGTTTCGACTCCGTCCAGGGATGCCTCCCGTCATCGCAGGAGCTGCCCTTCACTCCAAACGTCCCTGGCACGTCCTGGGGTGCTTCCCTTTCAGAAAGCGAGGCTTGCATGTATCGACTCTTGAAACACGTCGTCTGGATCTTCTTCGGAATCTGCGCGGCGCTCGTGATCGTGTTCGCGCTCTATTCCGGCGCGGAAGCGCTTTGCTGCGGCGACCTGGCGGACATCCCCGCTCAGTTGATCACCGCCGGGTCATTGAACATCCTGGCCGCGACGGTGCTGAGTCGCGTCCGCTTTCGCCAACACGGATGGCGGTGGGTCTTGTGGTCGCTCGTCCTGGCGACCTGCGCCTCCCTGATCTGGGCGCTGGCCTTCTGGCTGGCGCGCCTGGCCGGGATCCGCGACGTCCAGGCCAGCGTGATCGGCTATGTCGCCAGTCTGTTCGCGTTGGGCGTCACCGGAACCGTCAAGATCGAGGAGCTCGACACTCCGCCGGCTCAGGATGCCCCGGGCCGGCGGCGGCGACGGCGCTAGCCGTCGGCGTCAGAAGCCGCGCGCGAGGACCTCGCGCGCGATCACGATCAGGCCGCCGACGACCGAAAGCCACAAGCCCACCTCAAGAAACGCGCGCACCCCGCGCTTAAGCCACACATACCCCTGCGGAAAAGACGTCTGGGTTGGCATCCCCACCTCCTGATGGCGCGACCGCGCAGAGCCTATGCCACGCGAGCCAGCCCACGGCTTCCGCCGGCCGCGTCGCGATCACGCGTTCTCGACAAAAAGCCTAGCACCGCCCTGACGCCACGTCAACGTCGGTCCGGTTCTTCACTGTTCTCGAAAAGGAGCTCGTATGTCGCTGTTCCTCCATACCATTCGCCCTCACCAGCATCAAGACGGTCCAGGGTCACGCAGCGTGATCTGGACGTCAGGCTGCTCGATCCATTGTTGGGGCTGCATCAACCCACAACTCTGGGAGCGCGATCCCACGACCGCGATCACCGTCGACGCCGCCTTGACCGCGCTCGAACCGGGTCGCATCGACGGCGACGTCGGGGTCACCGTCGTCGGCGGCGAACCGTTCGAGCAGGATGACCTCGGCGCGCTCTGCCAGGCGATCACGGCGCGTTGGCCGCGCGTGCCCGGCGTGCCGCGCCTGATCGTCTACACCGGTTACACGCTCGCGCAACTGCGCCTGAACGTGAACACGCTCACGGCGCTCGCCCACATCGACGTTCTCGTCGACGGCCCTTTCATCGCCGCGCTGGCCTCACCCGACCTCGGCTATCGCGGCTCGCGCAACCAGCGTGTGTGGAACCTGGCGGCCGCGCGTGACCGGGCCGCGGTCCCTGACGACGACAGACACGACTCACCCTCCCCGTCGCTGGAGGACGACTGGGATCGCCCGTGCATCACCGTGTCGCCAGCCGGCGCGTTGATGCCCCCCACCCTGGCCCGCACGTTGGGCCTCAAGACCGACCGCGCCCGCCAGTGCGGTCAAGACGAAAGGAGTCTGCGATGACCAATGCCCCCGCCCCCGTGGCTGAGCTGAGTCAAATCCGATCGATCCTGGCGGATCGATTGGCGGACGAATGGGCAGCCGTACCGCCGCATCTGCAAGACGTGCAGGTGCTCCTCGCGCTGGGCAACATCCGGAGCGTCTCGGTCGCGGGTCTGCATCTCTTCGAGTGTCGGCCCTCCTGGGAACAGATCGGGATCGCCACGCACGGCGATCTGCCTCAGGTGTTGGCCGCGCCGCCGACCTGGCGGCTCGTGCATCCGCACGCGCTCAAAGCCTTCCGCACGCTAAGCGGCAGCGCCCGCGCGCTTCTGCCCGACTACGGCCCGTTCCTGAAATGGCTCGGCGGCTACTACATCACGCATCGCGCCGAACCCGCCCTCGAGCGTGCCTTCGCCGCGATCGCGCGCCAGTGGCACGCCCACGTCGAGCAGCTCTGCGACGACCATCCCCGGCTGTACGACAACGCCGCCGCGCAGGCGCGCATGGCGGCGCGCGAGGCCTTCTTCAAGCTGCGCGCCTCGCACCACGTGCAGGTGGATGAGGCCACGTT
This sequence comes from uncultured Anaerolineales bacterium, assembly GCA_964480865.1. Taxonomy (GTDB): domain Bacteria; phylum Chloroflexota; class Anaerolineae; order Anaerolineales; family UBA6663; genus UBA6663. The sequence continues at coordinate 59,423 of CAYZRP010000002.1, forward strand.
CACCGACACGGTCGAGGCCTGGGCGCGCGGCCAGTTCCCGTCGCCCGAGCGCATCACGGCCGAACTCACCGTCTCGCTGACGCACGCGCTGCCCGCCGGCGCGCATCCGAGCGAGCGCATCGTGGAGGCGGTGCTGGGCGTGAAGGAGGACATCGCGGCCCGCACCGCGCTGACCCAGGCACAGGCCGAGCAGGCCCGGATCGAGCTCGAGCAGCTGCGCGCCATGCACGCCCGACGCGCCGAGGCGCTGGCCGCGACGGTGGAGCAGGAGATGGCGCCGATCACGGAGGCGATCCAGTTCGCGCGTGACCAGATCGGCGACGCCATCCACCGCACGCTCGCGCACCTCACCAGCGGCAAGCGCCTGTCGGCGCGCACGCTGCAGGCGCTGGAGAGTCAGCTCTCGGTCTGGCGCCTGATCCAACAGGGCGAAGGCGTTGACGTGCAGGGCCACGTGGCCGAGGTCGAGGAACGGCTACGGCAACTGCAGGACGGCGCGCGGCACAGCCGGCGGCCGAACCGCCAGCCGCTCGCACAGGCGCTTGAGGGCCTGGCCGACAGCCTCGGCCTGCAGGTCGCGCAGATGGCGGCCGAGGCCCGCGTCACGGATCAGATCCAGCTGGACTGGCTGGATGAGCCTGCCTCGCTGGACGACGCCATCGCGTCGGCCTCGCCGCTCCCCAGCTTGATCCATGTTCTGGAGGACATCCATGCCTGAGCTCACGCCCATTCAACGCGACCTCGCGGCGCTGTTGCGCGCCTGGCCGCCGCTGATCCTGCTGCCCTCGCTCGACTATCCCCGCGCCAAAGCCGACATCCACGTCGCGCTGGCGACGCTCGCGGCGCGTCACGACGCGGCGCGTCACGACACGGCGCGTCTAGACGCGGCGCGCTCAAACGGGTCTCGTTCAGAAAGACCCCGTCCGGACGCGGCCACGCCCGAGGAGACGGGCGCCGAGCTCTACCTGTATCGCGCCACCCCGACCGGCGGGGTCGTGATCGAGGTCCATCCCGATCCGGCCAAGATCGGCACCGTCGCCGTGCCGATGCCTCAGCCGGATCCGGTCGCGCTGCTCGAAGGCGTCCGGCGCTTACGCGATCAACATGCCGAAGACGCGGCCAAGCGCGAGCGTCCGGCCATCGTCGGCGTGATCCTCGAGGACATCCACGTCAGTCTCAACCGCGAGTCGTATGTGCATGCCGGCTTCTGGGCGATGAAGCTGCGCGAACTGGCGGTCTATCTCAAGACCGTGCGCCAGCCGGCTGATGACACCCGGCCGGCTCAGGTCGAGCGGCTGAGGCGCCTGACCCCGCGCCTGTTCCTCTTTGGGCTCGGCGCCGAGGTGCGCCTGCCCGAAACCCTCTCGAGCGTGGCGGCCGTCTTCCGCTACCCGCTGCCGAATCCACGCGAGATCGAGGTGCTGGTGCGCGCGGCCGCCGATCAGGCGACGCGGCTGGGTCTGGCGGACACGTGGCAGGGTCGCTATGGTCCGCTGGTCGAGGCCTTGCGCGGCCTGCCGTCCGGGGCCGTGGCCGGGCTGCTCAACCAGGCGGTGGTGCGCGCGAGCGCCTTCGGGCCCGAGCTCCTCGGCGGCATTCTGGAAGAGAAACAGCGCCTCTTCGAGAAGCTGGTCGGCGGCATCGCCACCTTCACGCCGCCCGGCCCGCGCCGGACGATGGCCGGCTATGAGCAGTACAAGGCCTTCGTCGAGCGCACGCGCCGCGCGCTCCTGACCGCCTCGGAGCCGACGCGCCGAGCGGCTCCAACCGCGGCGACACCGCTTCCAGTGGCCCCGCAAGTGTCGGCCCCGCTTCCGGCGGCCTGGCCCTTCCCGCTCGGCGCGCTGCTCATCGGCCCGCCCGGCACCGGCAAGACTCAGATGGCGTACTACACCGCTGCCGAGTGGCAGGTGCCGCTGATCAGCGTCTCGCTCGGCGCGTTGCAATCCGGCTCCGTCGGCAGCGGTCAGGCCAACCTGCGCGTCCTGATCGAGGCCGTGGAAGCGATCGGCCGCTGCATCATCGTGTTAGACGAAATGCTCAAGCAGGTCGACTCCACCGAGAACGCCAAGCGCGGCGGCGGCACCTCCGAGCACCTCAAGGTGCTCTCGGACCTGATGACCTGGATGGAGATCCGCGAGCGCGGCTGCTTCATCCTCGGCACGGGCAATACCGCCGACCTGGGGAGCGGATTGCCCGAAGGTCTGCTGGAGCGCTTCCCGTACGTCTTCCGGGTCGATCTGCCGGACCAGCCGCAGCGCGCCGCGATCCTGGACTTGCTCTTCGAACGCGTCGGCGTCTCGGCCGCCATCCGGACGTCGCTCGACCTGGACGGCCTCGCGGCCCAGACAGACGGGCTGGTCGGTCGCGATCTGCGCGCGATCGTCGACGAGGCCCTGGGCCAGGCCTTCGACGCCGGCGAGCCTCTGGGGCAGATGCACTGTCTCGCGGCGGTAGCGCTCTTTGCCGAGCGCGAGTCGATCGGCGGCATCCGGGCCCTGGCCGCCGGCCGACCCCGCCCCAGCGCCGCGGCGTCCGTGAACGGCCCGCTGGTGATCGACCCGCACCTCATCGCCTGAGCGCCTCGCCCACTCGTCCTTTCATCCCCCTCGTGTTCAGGCTGGCGTCCCGCCGGCCTGTGGTCGTTCCAAGGAGTCTCCATGTCTCACAAGATCTACACCCGCGCCCCGGAAACGATGACCGACCTCGACCAGATCGAGGCGGCTCTCCACCTCATGGGCTACACCGCCGTCGTGCGGCCCGTCGCCGGTCAGCGGCACTACACGCGCCGCGACGCTGAACTGCTCGTGTCCGCCGCGTGTCTGCCGAAGGATCTGCCGAACGTCTATGGCACCTACGAGTACCTGGGCTATCGCCGCACCGCGAGCGGCGCTGTGGAGCGCATCGTCGACGAGATGTACGTCGACCAGCGCACCGGTCAGCTCAACGGCGCCCCGGCGCTCTTTGAGGGGCTGGTCAAGCAGGCCTATCTCGCGGCCGGGATCACGGCCGCCCTGACAGCAAGCGGCGTCGCCTTCACCGTGCAGACGGCGGTGTCCGGCGACATCGAGATCCTGCCGCAACTTCCCGCCCTGTCCATCGGCGCTGTGGCGACCGGCATCTGACTCACGCTCTCCAGGAGAACCCCCATGCAACCCAAGATCACAATCCAACGCGACGGCACCATCACGATCGAAATGCTGAACGGGCCGGCCACGGCGGCCTGCAGCCTGGAGGTCCAGCGGCTGCTCCGCCGGATTCAAGAGTCCGGGATGGCGCTCGTCGTTGAGCAGGAGGAGTCGCGTCCGCCAGATGCCCTCGCGGGAGCGACGCCTTTTGGCGATACCGACGCCTCCGCTTCGGCGACCGCGCTCTGAGGAACACAGGGCCGGATCTCTGCATCGAGACCCGGCCCTGTTTTCATCATGCGCGCGCCCTTCACGCCCGAGCCGCGTCGGACCTGGCGCTTCCGTCGCTCCGCCCTGCTGCCTGAACCGATTCCCAACGCCCATGACGGCGGCGACCATGTCTGCGTCGCGCTCACGCCCACCGACTTCTATCTCGTGCTGGTGGCCAGCGGCAAGGCCGCGGAACTCGGCCTGACGTTGCCCGCGATCCGCGCCTGGTATGCCGACGGCCTGCCGGATGCGCCGCGTCGCGCCCACTCCGGGTTGTGCGCGACGTGTCCGTTCGCCACGGCAAACGCTGATGCGATTGCGGTCCCCAACTGGCCGACCCATCACACCCCCATCGATCGCCCTAATGGAGAAAACGTATGAACGTCAACGTCGCGCAACGCGACCTCCACGAGCGTCTGTCCTTCCTCGCCAAAGGCCTTTCCAAAGACCGGCCCGTCGTGCTCGTCGACGCGCGCGCCGACGGCCGGGTCGAGCTCACCGCCGATCACGGCGATCTGTTCGCGCGCGCCGTGATCCCGGCGGCGGTCGTCGAGCCCGGCCGCTGTCTGCTGCCCGCCGCCAGCGCGACCGACATCGTCGCGACCTTTCCGAGGGACACCCTGGCGCTGCGCTACACGGAGGCCAAAGGCAAGATCGAGCTGCGCTGCGGCCGCATCCGTTCCACCCTGACGGCGCCCGCCCTGGCCGAGGACTTTCCCGAGAGCGGGATCCCACCGGAGCCGGCGCCCGACACCCTTCCCTCCGAGTTGCTGCGTCGACTGCTCACCGCCGCCGGCTACGCCCAGGCCGCCGAACACGACCGGATCGTCCTGACCGGCGCGCAGCTCAGGCTGGCCGACTCCGCGATCGGTCTGGTGACCACGGACGGCCTGCGGCTGGCGGTCGCCCTGGCGGCCTGCCCCGGTCTGCATGCCGCCGAAAGCGCCGTCATCGTCCCCGGCGCCTTTCTGCGAGATCTGGCGATCGTGCTCCACGATGCCGAACGAGCGTCGCTGGTGGTGACGCCCACGCGCGTGATCGCGCGCTGCGGGGCTCTCACACTGGCGGCGCTGCCGCTGGCCGGGGCCTATCCCGACTACGGCGCGATCGTGCCGCGCCCCACCGACCAAACGCCGACCCTCGTCTGCGATCGCGCGAGCCTGTCCCACGCGCTGCGGGCCGTGGCCGTGATCGCGCGCGAGAACGCGCAGACGGTCGTGGTGCGCTGGGCGGACGGCGACGTCCAGATCAGGGCGAATGCCGCCGAGACCGGCGAGGCGCACGGCGCGCTGCAGGGCCGGACCGTGGGCGCGCTCGAGGTCCACCTGAACGCCCGGTTCCTGGCCGACGCGGTGGCCGCCATCCCCGGCGAGCGCGTGCGGGTCTCGGCTCAGGATCCGAAGCGTCCGATCCGGGTCGAGCCCGAGTCCGCTCCGACCGATGTTCAACAACTGGCGGTCATCATGCCCGTCCTCACCTGATCGTCCCTGGAGGTCCGTATGCCGAAAACGCTGCCGCGCAGTCCGCGCCGTTTGCGCGCGACGCTGCGCAGCCTCGACTTTCTGATCCAGCACTACGGTCTGCGGCTGCGCCAGGCCGCGCCGCGGGAACGCGCGCGCCTGCTGATCTGGCGCCGCGAGGCGCGCCTTGAACGTCGCCGCGTGCGTCTCGCGCTGAGACGTTGGGAGGTCGTATGAAAAAGCTTCAGCGCCTCACGCGGGCCGCGCCCCGCGCGCCTCTCGTCGATCCCGGGCTGCAGCTGACGCGCGAGCGCGCGCCGCGCATGACACCCCGCGGATCCAGCCTCCCGTTCGAAGCCGTCGCGGCCGCGGCGCGCCGAACATGCGCGGCCTGCGAGGCCAATCCACTCGAGCCGCATCATCCGCAACGCGCGAGCCCCGCGCTCGCGTTGTGGATCGAGCGCACCCGCCGCGGCGTCGCCGGGGTCCCCTGGTCCACGTGCGAAGCCGCCGCTCAGGCGACCTGCGCGGCCTGTCCGCTTGAACGGGTGCGCGCGATCTGCATCGCCTGCCCGCTGGTGGATTTCCTCAGCATGCTGACGGCCCACGCCTGATCCCGTTTCCACCACATCGCTCACGCGCGACCCAAGGAGCTTCCATGTTCGATTTCTTCAACCCACCCGAACCCTCGCGGCCGGAGAACGTCACAGACGCACCCATCGCCGAAGCCGCCTCGCCCAGGACGGCGGAGCCTGTCGAGACGAGCGCGAGCGCCGCGGACAGCGTTCCACCCCCGTCGCCGGAACCCGCGGCTGCGGTCGACGAGGCTGCTCCCGAAGCCGGCCCGGTCAACCCGATCGACCCGATCGACCCGATCGGCGCGATCGACCCGACGCCGGACGTGTCGGCGCCCGCGACTCCAACCTCCTCGCTCGACGAGGTCGGGGTCGACCTGCCGGACTTCTCGCACGAGCCGACCGAGCCGGGGCAGTACACGCTGCGCATCGTCTTCACAGTCCGCCCGGGCGATCAATCCGTGCTCGTGGCCACGCAGAGCCACGACGTCCTGCCGATCGTGGGCGAGCTTGAGCCCACGCACGCGCGCGCCTTGCTCGCGCCGTTCATCGCCGCGCACGAGGCGCGCTTGAGCGAGATCAAGGCCGCGCTCGCGAAGCCGACGACCAAGCCCTCATCCCGGAACGCCGCGGCCAAGAAGCCCGCGACGCCGGCGACGACCGCCAAACCCTCGGGCGCCCGGAAGCCCAAGACCGTTCAGCCTCCCGCGGCCAAGCCCCCCGCGACGCTGCCGCAGACCAATCTCTTCACCGATTGAAAGGACTCACCCCTATGTCCACGACACCCACCACCCCCATCGATCCCGAGGCCAAAGTGATGGTGCGCATCGCCGGGCACAAGAGCCTGCCGCTCGCGCACAAGATCGCGTCGGACAAGCCCGCGCTTGCTCTCGCCCTGAACACCTTCGTGGACGGCATGGACGGCGCCGAGATCTCGGACGTCGAGACCGGCCCGGACGGGCAACTCTCCGTGACCGTTGTGCCACAGGTCGGACGCAAAGGCCTCGCCGGCATTCTCGCGTCCCTCGACGCGGCGCCCGCGCACGTCACCGCCGCAGCCGCGATGCTCACCCAACTGGAGTCCGTCCGCGCTGAGGATGAAGCCCTCGTGATCCTGCTCGCGCCCGAGATCGACCGGGCCATCGAAGCTGCCGGCGCCGAGGTGCAGGCGGTCGAGGCGCTCACGCGCGCGATCGACGCGGCCGGGGCCGAACCGTGGGCCACGGTGCCGGTGGGCTTATGAACACGTTCGTCGATCATTGGCCCCCCACCCTGCGCGAGACCGTGGCGCAGCTGCAGGCCTGGCGCCAGCGCAGCGCGAAGGGCGCGCTTGCCCGACTGAGAGAGGTGCGCGAGTCGCTGACGATGCTCGATCTCTATCGTCAACGCTGGCCGACGGAGTTCGCGGCCTCCACCGCGCCGCTGTTTGGACCCAGCGACGAGCACGCGTTGTACTCCGCCCGCGAGATCGAGTTTCTACACCAGGTCGAGACGCTCTTCCCGACCTATCTGGATGCCTTGCTCGAGAGCGAGGAGCGTTGGAACGTGATCCCGGTGAGGCCCGTGGCCTACGACCTCGAAGGCGACTGGGGACGCGGTGCGTCGCTGCTGATCGGCCTCGCATGCGGCGAGCCGCATCGCACGCCTGAGCAGCTAGGGATGACGGTCGCACCAACCATGGACCCGGGACGCGAGCTGGACCTGGTGGCGTTTCAAGCCCGCTGTCTCGCGCTCGATCCGGTCCTGCACGACATCGACCGGGTCCTGGCCGTGGCCGGTAACGCCGCCGACAACGTCTGGACTGACGTCACCGAGTTGATGCTCGCGGAGAGCGACGGCTATCCCGAGTGGGATGCCGAGACGCTCGAGGCCCTGACGGTCGAGTGGCGTGCGGCCGAGCCGCTCTTCGCGCGCTTCACGGAGGTAGCCCAGTGGCTGGACGCCGCACGTCCCCATTGCAACGCCTTTGTGAAAGCCTGGAACGCGAGTCTGCGTCCAAGGAGCAAAGACCATGTCGCAGGCTGATCCACCTCTCGTTCCGTCTCTCCCCGCCCATGCCGATGCCGCCCTCCTCTTCGTGGAGGGCGGTTTGCTGTGGCTGCGACGAGAAGGCGCCAGGCATACTGGCGGCGCCGGACATACCGGCGGCGCCGCCACCCGCATCAAGGCGCTCGGTCCCCAGCAGCTGCGCGCGGCCGTGAGCGAGGTGCCGGTCGACAGCGGCTGGCTGCTGGACGGTGTGAAGCGTTGGGGCCACGGTCCCGAGGGCGCCTATGCCCTGATCGTGACGGCGCCACAGACGCGCACGCTGGTGCTGCAACGACCGGGGCAGAGTCGTCTCGACACACTCGACGTGTCGCTGCCGACGCTGGCGATGCTGGGCGTCAACCGGCAGTTCTATGTCTGGGCGCTCGCGGGCGCGCCGGAGCCCAGGTCGCGACTCTTCTATCCGCCGCTGCCTAACGTCCACGACGACAGCGCGGTCTGCTGGGGCGAGAACCACCCACCGCGGACGACCTCGCCCAAAGGCGTCGCCAAAGCGCTCGAACTCTTCCTGGCCAGCGCGTTCACCAACGCCGAAGTGGACCGGCGCTCGCGCACTCAGGCGCACGACGTGCGCGTGCAGCTGCTCGCGCTCGCCGGCGCCCCTTATCCCACCGACGACCTCGTGCCGTTTCGTCGCGGCGAAACCCTGACAAAGGCCGTGGATCGTCTCACCCGGAGGACCAACTATGACTCCCGTTTCCTCGATTGACGCTCGCGGATCGATGGGGACGCCGATCGCGGACGATGAGTCCGCGCCGCCGTTCACGACCACGCCATCGCTCGCCGGCTATCACATCGTCACCGACGTCGCGCGGCTGCCCGCCATCGCGGAGGGGCATCTGTACAACTATCTGCTGGCCGGCAACGGCCTGTTCCTGCAGGCACAGCGACCGGAATGCTCGGCGCTGATGCGGATCGCGCCGGCGCAGGTGCGCGGCCTGCCGGCGTTGCGCTCGCGGTTGCGAGTCCGCTTTCCACGCGTGCCCGTGGACCTCGTGCGCGAGATGGTGCGCCTCTCGGCCGTGGCGGCGCGCGAGCCAGGCGGCGGCCTGGAGGTGTTGTTGTATCTCTCCGTCCAGGACGGTAACTGGCGCCTCCTGCGCCCGCCACAAGAGCAGGCGCTCAGCAGCGTGCAACTCGCGCCGGATGCCGCCCGCGAGTCGCTGATGCAGGCGCTGATCGACGTGCATTCGCATCCCTTCCCCATGCGCGACTTCTCGGCCACCGACGACCAGAGCGATCGGGGCGCGTTCCGCTTCGCGGTGTTGATCGCGGACCCGGCCGACGCGCCCAGCCTGCACGCGCGTCTGTGCGTGTACGGCGCGTTCCTGGAGGTGCCGCCGTCGCTGCTCTTGGAGCTGCCTGAGGAACTCGCAGGAGATCACTCATGAGAAAGAAGAGAAGAGAGACGGCACGGTCTGCCCTGCTCGAAGCCGCGGCTGCGGTGCCGGTGCGCCTCGCTCGTCCTGAAGGCTTGCATCTGGTGCTGGTGGGCTGTGGCGGAACAGGGTCGTGGCTGGCGCCGGCGGTCGCGCGACTGGCGCGCGCGTGGCATGAGGATCTGGGGTGGTCGGTGACGGTGACGTTCGTGGACCCCGACGTCGTCGAGGCGCGCAACACGTACCGCCAGAACTTCTGCGCGGCCGAGGTCGGGCAGCCCAAAGCCGAAGCGCTAGCCGTTCGCTACAGCGCGGCCTGGGGTGTGCCGATCACGGTCCGCGCGACGCCTTTCAAGAGCGACCTGCTGCGCGCCCCGTCGTTCAACACAACCCACCTCCTGCTCGGCTGCGTGGACAACGGCGCGGCGCGGCAGAGTCTGCATGCCGCTCTGGACGGGCTTTCGTATCACCACACGCCGCGGGTGTGGTGGATCGACGCCGGCAACTCGCGCGCCGGCGGCCAGGTGCTGGTGGGCTCGGCGCGCGAACGCCGCGACCTGCGCCATGCCTTCGCGATCCCGGGTCTGTGCACCGCCCTGCCCTCGCCCGGCTGGCAACGACCGGAGCTACTCGAGACCACGCCCGAGGAAGCAACCGGCGACGACCTGGACTGTGCGGCGCTCGCCATTCAGAACAGCCAGAGCCTGACCGTGAACCAGGTGATGGCCGCGCATATGGCCGACGTCCTCAACCGACTGGTGTCGGGCGAGCTGCGAACCTATGCGCAGGCCGTGAACCTGAACGCCGGCACCGTGACCTCGCGTTTCATCACACCTGAAGCGATCGCGCGGCTGACGCGCAGTCGCGTGACCTCGCTCTCACGCCCGATCCCCGTTCGCTAACGCGCTTTCCGTCCATTCGAACACGCCGCCCGCACAGCAGTTGTGCGGGCCGCGTGTGTTTCAGGAGAAGTCAATGACCGTGAAACGCAGCGACTATCCCGCCCAACCCGGCGCGCTCGCGCTGGCCAAGAGCCTGGAGCGCGCCTGCCACCTGAACGGCTATCGCCACCAGGATGACGTCTTCGAGGACTGGGTCACGCTTTGCGAACTGGCCCTGGCGCGAATGAACGACCACCTCGCCTCCGCGGTGCGTACCGGGCAGCTGGCCGAGGACCCGCCGGCCGTGACTGCCAGCTTCGATCGCGTCCTCAACGCGTACAAGGACGATCGCGATCGGGCTTACGCGATCTTTGGAGAAACCCTGGGCGATCTGATCGCCGCCACACCCGACGGCGCACCGGAAGATCCGCTGGTCGCGAGCGACCTGCTCGGCGACCTCTACATGGCCTGGGGGCGACCCAACACGGCGGCGGGTCAGTTCTTTACCTCACTGTCTCTCTGCCGCGCGATGGCGCGCCTGTCCGCGGACGAGTTGGTTGACCTGGCGCTGGACCGAATCCGAACGGCGATCGCTCAGACCCACACCCAGGGCTTTGAAGACTGGCTGGCGCTGTCACCACACGAGCAAGCCCGTACACCGCTCTCGCGTATTGCGCTGCGCAGTCTGGCACCGGCGCTCGATCCGGTGCGAATCTCAGATCCGTGTGTCGGCGCCGGGACCTTGCTGTTGTCGGCGGCCGAGCAGTTCCCGGCCTGGATGAACTGGCTGGGCCTCGTCCAGTACCACGCCGTGGATATCGATCTGCTCTGCGTGCGCATGACCCGCGTCAACCTGATGCTGCATGGCATCCATCCCTGGCACGTCATCTGGGGTGACTCGCTCGGGCTCCAGACCTACACCGATCCCACGCGCGAGGCGCTGGGCCTGCCGACCCCGAAACTGACCTTGCCGGCTCCGACACCCATGGGGTCGTCCAGTGAGCCCGTCCGGTCTGAGCCGATCCCGATGGACTCGCTCGCGGCCGAGGCTTCGGCGATCTTCGGGCAACTGCAACTCTTCTGACGACTCCACTCTCCATTCCAAAGGAAACGACCATGACTTCCGACCCGGTGGAACCCCGGCACGACGACAGGCATTGCGAATACTGCGGCGCGCCGCTCTCCCCTGGCGCTTCCGTGGTGTGGGACGAACGCCGCCACTGGACGTATTGCTCCACACGGTGCGTCGAGCGCGACCAGCACTTCCGGTTTCACGCGCACCTGGCCGCGCGGCCTGAGCCTTCGTTGGAGGGCCTGACAGGCCTGTTGATCGGCGTGAAGCGCGACGGCGATGTGGCCGTGGTGCTGATGGAGCGCGCCGACGGCGTTCAGATCGCGATCGGCTTTGAGAAGGTCACCTATGTCCTCTCACGGCCGGCGTCGAACGCGCGTGTCACCGCCGTGCGCCGCCGCGACTTCTCCGTAATCTTCGACTTCGAGGCCGACTCGCCGGCGCAGCTCGACATTCGAGCGGCCTGGACCACGCTCGTCGCCTTGAGCTGACGTCCGCGTTTCCGCGCTCACGCGACACGGCCTTGCCCATCGGCAAGGCCGTGTCGCCTTCCTGGAGATGACCCATGACGTCCGAGTCTCTGTTTCCTGATCTGGATCCGATCCCCCTGCCCGCCTTATCCATCCCAGCGGCGCTCGTTGACCTTGAGGACATCGAATGCGTGGCACGCGGCTATAAAGTATCCGTCCTGGCCGAGCCCAACGTTTACGGTCCGTCCCGCGACCGACCCGACCCATGGGCCTCGTGGGAGAAGGCTCTGGCCGACGGCCAGAGTTATCTATGCGACTCTTCCGTCTCGCGCGCCGCGTTCCTGCGCCTGTATCAGCGGCCGCTACTGGACTGGATGGCGCTGGCCTACACCTGGGCGCGGCAGAACCCGGATCGCGTACTCACCCTCACCGGTCGCCGCTTCTCATGGCACGTCTACCAACGCGGCGAGTACGTGTCCTTCAAACTTCCGTTCCACGACAACGGCGGCGAGAAGGAATACATCTCTCGCGACGGCCTCACGCGCATTATGGTCAACGACGACTGACGCACACCTGGCAAGGAGAGTTACGATGCATACCGTGTCACTTGAGCAAGTCAAACTTAGCAGTCAGTTGCGCGCGTACAAACGCGAGGTGTACGGGGCGGCGGCGTTGGCCTTCGACCGTCTGCGCGCCGAGGGTGGCGTCGATCTGGAAACGGCGGCCGAGCTCCTGAGTCTACACGCCGCCACCCAGGTCGTGGCGTACCAGCGCGAGATCAACCGGGAACGACTGCTGGAATATCTCGTCAACGGCATGAGCCTGGACGGCCCCGGTCTTCCGAGTCCGATCGGACCCGTGTACGAAGGCGACCGGGCCTTTGTAGACCTGAGCGCGCACATCGATCGCATCGCTCAGACGTCGCTTGAGACGTATGCCGATCAGCCCTATGCCGCTTCTCTGACAATCTGGATCGAGGGCGAGCGGCATCGCCAACGGTTCAAAGCGTGGGCGATGACGCATCCGACCTGCACGTTGAGTTAGGCCTTGAGCCTGCCGTGCCCGCTGTGGGCTGACGGCATCCGACAGGCTTGACGTATCCAATCGGTTGCGACGCGGTGGTCGACCATTCCACCGCGTCGCAGCCGGCTCGCCGGGGCGACGTCTGAAGGAGAAGCGAAGGACGCCCCTTTTGTGTTTAAGCAGAACGCGAACCGCACCGGCGCAGCGTCCACGACCCTGCTCACTTTGCCGAAACCGGCGTTTCACGACCGCGCTATGAATCTTACGTTCCAGGCGCTCGCGGCTCGCCCGCTACGGCGAACCGTCGCGTCGACAGGAGGAATCGACATGCCCAGGATTGCACAGGCTCCGCCCATGACCCCGCTTGCCAGCGATCTCACTCGCGTCGCCATCTATGTTCGCGTCTCCAGCGCGGCGCAGGCGACCGAGGGGTTTTCCCTTGAGGCACAAGATCGCCTCTGCCGGATGTTCGCGGCGCAACGGGGATGGGAAGTCGTGACGGTCTATACCGAGCCGGGCGTTTCCGCCAAGGATACGAACCGCCCGGTCTTTCAACAGATGTTGCGCGATGCCCGGGCTGGCCGCTTCAATCTGATCCTGTCTCACAAGCTCGACCGCTTCAGTCGGTCGCTGCTGGATGTCCTGGTCCATCTGAATCAGCTCGAAGCCTGGGGCGTGAGTTACATCAGCGCGAGCGAGCCGTTCGATTTCACGACGCCGATGGGCAAGGTTCAGCTCGCGATCCTGGCGGCTTTTGCGCAGTGGTATCTGGACAACCTCAGCCAGGAGATCACCAAGGGCAAGGGCGCGCGAGCGAAAGCCGGCTACTGGAACGGCCTGGTGCCCTTCGGCTATCGCCAGGTCGACGCGCGCACGATCCGAGTGGACGCGCGCGAAGCTCGCGGCGTGCGTCTCGCCTTTCGCCTGTATGCCGCGGGAGCCGCCAGCTATGCTGAAGTCGCGGACGCCCTGAACCGCGCCGGACATCGGCCGCGTCGACACGCCCAGCGCTTCACGGCTTATACCGTGCGCGACTTGCTGCAGAACCGCTTCTATCTCGGGGAGGTCAAACTCCGCAAACTGCCTGGACACGATCGCTATGAGTACGGTCCTGGCCGACATCCGGCCCTGATCGATGCAGATATATGGGACGCCGCGCAACAGGTGAGGGCCACGAACGCTCGTCGTCCGCTGAGCCGCAAACGCGGCGATCGTATTTATCCGCTGACCGGCCTGGCGGTGTGCGCCGACTGTGGGCGTTCGTTGCGCGGCCAGAGTTCGCGGCACAACACCTACTATCGCGATCCGGGCACGCATCCGCGGGCGGCCGGCGCCACCTCAATGGTCCGCGCAGAGGATCTCGAACGACAGGTGATCGCCTGGCTTGCCGCAAGGCCGGTGCCGGGATTTCTGGCTTTGGAAAGCCGAGAGCACGGCCGGCCGGACGAGGAGTCGTCCGAACGCAATCGACAGTGCGCCCGTCTCGAGCGACAACTGACGCGGCTGGGGCGGCTGTATCAGTGGGGCGACTTGGATCAGATAACCTATCGGCGGCAACGGTCCGCGCTCGCGCGACAAATCGCCGACTTGAAGGACACGAGGCGTGTGAACGGCAGCACCGCGGCGCCCACCGGCCGGCCCACGACTCTCGGCGCCCTCTTGCCGACCCTGAGTGCGCGAGACCGCCAGCGGATCTATCGCCGTCTGTTGACCGCGGTGTTCGTGCGGGAGGGACGTGTTATCGCCGTGCGGGAGCCATCCGACATGCTTGGAGGCCCTGGACAACCGGGCGCGACGTCGGCCTAGCGCCCCCATCCAGAAGACACCCTTCACCGGAACCCGCGCCATATGCGGCGTCCCCGCGATGGATTGCCGCACCGCTGGGTAGCGTCACGACAGGCATGTCAGGGCGGCGACTCCAGCGACGCCGTCAGCGCGCTCAGATCCACGATCCAGGCGTCGCGATCAGCGTGGTAAAGAAGGTGGCGATCAGACGCCCAGCTGAACCGCGCCATGACGACCGGGTCAGGCGGCAAGGCAAGGTCCGTCGCGATCGGCGTCAGCGCACCCGTCTGCCCGTTCACGAGCCCAACCCGACCCTGCTCGTCCGCGAACACGAGCCAGCGACCATCTGTCGACCAGGCACTGGGATACAACCCGCGATCGGCTGGATATGGATAGTCCAGGACATCAGCCACGGGCGAGCGCTCGGACAGCTCACCGGTGGTGAGGTTGACCACGGCGCCGTCCAGGCCGAGCGTTTCGGATCCGCCATGCCGGACCGGAAACACGACCCAGGCTCGGGTCTCGTCAGGCGTCAGTCGGGCAAACACGGCCTGCTCAAAGACCACGGTGACGGCGCCCGTGCGGGGATCGAGGCTCAACATCCCGAAAGGCATCGATGCGTCCGGCAGGCCGTCGGCCGATGTGGGCCGGCTGATCAACCAGAAGCGTGAGCCGTCTGCCGACCAACCGACCCAGTCCAGATACTGGTCCTCCGTGGTTCCCAACAACGTCCGTTCTTCGCCTGTGACGGTCTGAACGATTTGATAGCGGTGCGCATAGTACTGTTCGGACGCGTAGTATTCGCCGCGCCAGAGCCGCAAGCTATCGTCCAGCACGTACCAGGTCTGATCCGGCGAGAAAGCCGGCGACTGGCTGAGCGCGAAGGCATTGAACCAGGAGCGCAGCAGCCGGCCCGTGCGCGCCTGGATGTAGTATGTCTCCGAGGCCCAGGCGCCGGTGGTGTACAGCGCGATCAGATCAGGCCCGATCCAGCTCGGGGAGTCATTGTAGAACCCGAGATCGAGTTCTGGCGACGTGACGACGGCGTCCGGCGCGGTCACGATCTTGAGGGTCCCCTCAGGCGCCAAGTAGGCTAGTCGGTCTCCGGTGGGCGACCAGCTGAGCTGAAAGGTCAAACTGGATTCCAGTTGGACCGGCGCGACCTCCGCAACGTCCCACCAGTACAGGCCTTCCTCGGCAACCAGGACCATGCGGCGCGAGTCGGGTGACCAGCGGACGTCGTCTGATCCGAACGTGAGCGTGAGGGCGGCGGCACCGGACGCCTCCGCCTGGCCGGTCGCATAAAGGCGCACGTCGTTTCCGTCGATCGCGATCGCATGCTGACCATCCGGCGCGGGTGCATCTCCCCGGACCACCGGCTCATCCGCTGCCGCGGTGGGCGTCGCCACCGCGTGTCCGTCGACGGAGAGCCACAGATCGCCATTGGGCCGTCTCACGTGCACGCGATCGGCGCCATCCCACCCGGCGGCCAGGACATTGCCTGCCCCGATACGCAGGGCCGGCACGCTCCAATGCGGATCCAGTCTGGCGATCGACGTAGGGGTGAGGGTGGGACGAGCCGTTCGTGTCGGCTGCCGAATCGTTGGAACGGTCGAGGTCGCGGTCAAAAGGAATATCGGGGTCTGTGACGCGACCGGCATATGGATCAGCGGCGTCGATGTCGGACGTAGGCTTACGCAGGCAGCCAGGACCAAAGAGCTGATGACGACTGCCCCCGCGATAGGTCGACGCAGACGGTGCCAACGATCCGACCATGTAACATGCCCACGTTGGCGACACGCTACCAGAGCCTGCCTGAGCGTGCACATTACCGTTAGCATCGTCCGCCCGGCCTACCGCAGAGTGACGGAGGGGTTACGGGGCGATTACCGTGCGCGCTACTACAGGTCTGGATGTTCACGGTTCGACCTCGCCCCCATACGGGCACACGTCCCTCGGTGCGTAATGATGGTTCCAAAATCGGCCATCGCTGTTTCCGAGCGGATCCAAGATCTCGGGGTGTTGGGTCGCGACGGTCACGGCCGCCGCGCAGCCTTCGTGAATATCGTGATGGCCTTGATAGGCTTTCCAAAACGATTGGGCAAGGTCCAGGTAGGGGCCGCCCGCGCCATCCGGCGCCACCTGCTCCAAGAGGTTCTGGTACACCGTCTCGGCATCGGAAACCAACCCGCGATGCGTGTGCAGGACCATAATGCGGAAACGCGCATAGGCGCTCAGCGCCTCATGCTCGGTCGGGTTAAAGGGCATGAGGGTGACATCCGGGTAGCTGAACGCCGCGTCCACCATCTGCTGCCAGACGTCGGGCGTCCAACTCACCAGGTGGTCGCTGAAGATCACGTCCTGATAGAGCGCAAGCGCTTCGTCGTCGTCCCCGCGGAGGACGGCGGCATCGGCATCCTGCAGCGCTTCATAACGAAAGACGGCGGGTGCGTACCGTTGGCTGTTCCAGACAAAGTAGTGACCGTCCCAGGCATACGTGATCGTCTGCTCGCGCCACGGGCCCTCATCGCCCAGCAAGGCGGCGGAGTAGCTCGGTGTGCCGCCTTCGAGGATCAACTCGAGCGTGCCGTTTCCGTCGAGATCGGCCACTCGCCCCTGACCCAGGCCCATCAGCTCGGCGTAGTCCCAGAACGACAATTCGCTCAGATCCGAGTACACCAGCCATTGGCGCACGAGGCTTTGAAACGTTTCGCCGTCCCATTCAAAAACCTGCATGGCATAACACCAGTGGCAACTGTCCTGATTGACGACCAGGTCCGCGACCCCGTTCGCGTTGGTGTCGGCAATCGTCTCGATCCGGGGCGCCCCCTCTCCGATCAGGGACGGCAGGTTCAGAAGCTCGCGGTAGTGACCGCCGTCACAGCCATAGACGTGGAGGATGCTGCTGCTGAAGTCCGTCCCAAATACCGTCGCGACTTCAGTGACCCCATCGCCTGTCAGATCGCCCAGCGCGAAGATCCCCTGCTGATGCCGCTCTGCGGAGACCGCCCGGTCCAGCGCCTGGGCACCGCCCGCGTCTAAGAGCGCCAGGATGGTCGTCTGTTGCGCGGCCAGGCGCTCGGCGTCCGTCTGTGACGTTTCAACGTTCCAATCGTAGAGCAGCGTGACCGCCTCGGTCAGCCCAGGCGGATTGGCTTGCGGCGCCGGACACACGGCGGCCGGGCCGGGCGTTCGGGTGACGTTGTGGCTGGCGTCAAACGTGGACACGGGGATGCTCACCGGCGTCAGGTTGGGAGTGGCTGTGACCGTCGGCACGCGCGTCGCGATGCTCGGCTCGGTCGGCTCGAGGAGTGGCGTGGCGACAGGCTTTCGAGTTGCTGTAGCCGGCGCCGATGTCGCCACCCAGGTTGGTTGATCCGGAATGGGGGCATTGGTCGGCGTGAATTCGCAGGCAGTCAATACCGCCAGGGCACAGAGCGCCATCACGGGCTGCATCCATGGGCCGCGCATTTCGCCGAACGTCGCTCTGCATCGAGCATGCTTCATAGACGATCCTCTCAAGCTCTTGGAGGCAGACGCCGCCAGGCGCGATGTCGAGACGCCGGGCCATGGTCGCGCGATCGGCGCGACGGACGGGGTCGGTCGGCAGGCCCATAGTCGTCATCCATTGAGGTTGACGAGTCGAAATCCAAGGAGGTCTCCGCGTCATGCAGAGCGTCGCGATGGATCCACCTCCAGATCAGCAAACCTAGCGGCCCGAGCACGAACACGATCCACATATCGTTCGAGGCGCGCTCAGGGTTGAGCACACGCTGTCCGACGAGCCGGTTCGCCTGAAACAAAAACAGCCCCACCGAGCCAACATAGACAAGCGACAGACCGACGCCCACCAGCTGCGGATTCTCGATCAGCCAGATCCAGGCTTCGCTCATGGATGGGGCACCACCTCGGCCCAGGCCAGGGTGTCATACGCGTGGAGGGTGCGGAGGGGATCGCCGACCTCGGCCACGACCACCGTCCAGACGCCGGTGTCGAGATCGACTCGCTCCAGCCGGTTGTCGCGCTGCACAAACAAGTGTCGGCCATCCGGCGCCAAGGCAAAGGACTCAATCTTCTTCCACGTGGCCATGTCCACCGGCACGACCCGGCGTCCGCCGCTCGCGGTCACGACCTCCACCTGCGCGTCCGTCCAGAGCAGTCTATTCCCCGAGCTATCGGTCCGCTGCCACTCATAGACCGGTTGGCCCTCCGGCGCGGCCCCGGCCGGATCTCTTGAGGCCAAGCGAGTGGCCATGCCCGTGGTCAGGTCAACCGTGAACTGGCCGCAGTCTTCTTCCGCCCAACTCTCCAGTGGACAACCCACCAACCTCGCCTGACGCTCAGGCCAATCGAGGTCAATCAGGTCAAAGCGCCCCGGCCAGACCGCGATCGCTTCGCCCGTGGCGGCGTTGACGATCCGGGCGTCGCGCGCGCCGAACTCGCCATTGGTATGGAAGTCCATCCACACATGCTCCGCGTCGAGCCAGATGCCCGCATTCGTCAGATCGGGGTTCAGCGCGATGTTTGTATCCGTTTGCAGGTCAATGGCAAACAGGTGGTTGGTCGGTTCTATCCCGATGAAGTTGGTGCTGGTGGTGAGCAGGCGGCGTCCGTCCGGGGACCATTGAAGGTCAGCGATTTGCTCATTCCCATCGGACAGGCGTCGGCGCTGCAACGTCTGTGTGTCGAGCACATAGGCGTCCGACGTAGGGCCATCGGTCTGGCCCGCGAAGGCCAGATACCGCCCATTCGGTGACCAAGCCAGCGTTTCGATGCCATAGACCAACACGGACTGAAGGTCTGCAAAAGATTGGGCGAAATACTCCGGATCGGACGTCGTCTTCAGTTGTTCGAAACGCGACCGCAGGTCATCGGGATAGGTTGCGCTCAGCAACGGGACCTCGACTACAAGACCACCGCTGGCCAGATCCAGGAGTCCCAATGTAAGATCGTGAGCCTCTCCAGCTTCACCGACACTCCCGCGATAGAGCGCCAGATAACGACTCTGAGGCGACAGGCTGTCCACCAGACTGTGGCGCAGTGTGTATCCAGCCGGCAGATCGACGCGCTGCCGCCCCACTCCGTCCATGTCGAGGGCCATCAGGAATTCGCCGTGCGCATCGCTGCGTGCGACGAGCAGATACGGTCCGGCGCTCGCCAGCGGAATCGCCGTAAGTTCGAGCGTCGCGGTCGGCGCCGGCGTGACGGACTCCTGGGCGGTGGGCGCGACGGTTGCGGCGACCCTTGTCGCCGTCGCCACGATGGCCGTGTGCGGTGCGGGAGTGCTTTCTTCTGGTGTCGCCGTGGACGTCGGCGCCGGTCGCGGCGTCTGGCACGCGCCCAGCAGGAAGCCGGCCAGTATCAAACAAGACCAAACATATCGGGATCGCATGCTCACCTCTATGCCTCGACCATACGACCGATCTCGTTGGTGTGGAGTTGGCGCTAGGGTGAGGTGGTTGGCAGCGACTTATGGCATCGCTAAGACATCAAGCGCCGACTTAGGCGACAGATCCGTGTGCCATAGACCAAAGTAGTGCTCATGGGTCGGCGTCTGACCGGGCGGTGGCTCGAAGTCAAAGGCCGCCCAGATCATCCAGCCGGCCAGACCGCTCGCGTCTGCCGTCTCTGTTACGGACTGCAGCAGACCGGCCTGCGTCGCTTCATCCCGCGCGTCTTGCGGGGCCGTGGCCCAGCTGTGATAGCCCACCTCCTGCAGCAGAAGCGGTTTGGTGGAGCGCGCGAGGTAATCGCCGACCCGGCCCTGCAGCTGAGTCACATCGCTCCAGTGATGGAACGAGAGGATATCCACGACCGGTTCGGTCGGCACCGGATCGCCCCACCAACCCGCTGTCAACAAGTGGTGGGGGTCTGCCGCGCGGACGAGGCTACCCACATGCGCGAGCCAATCCAACACTTGTGCGGACGTGAAGCGGGCTTCCAGCGGCGAACGCCCCCCATAGTCAAGATCGCCCTCATTGCGCAGATCCCAGGCGAGGATCGTGGCCTCGTCGCGATAACGCGACACGATGAACGTCGTCTGCGCATCGTAGCGAGGCCAGTCCGTGTACAGCGGCCGATAGACGAGGTCCGGCAGGTCATTGAGCGTGACCATGACGCGCAGGTTGCGCTCGTGGGCCAACCGCAATAGGGTCTCGAAGCGCTCGAAGGTTGAGGCCACCGGGATGGCGTCTTCGGGCGCACAGGTGAAGAGCACGTCGTACCAGAGGAAAACGCGCAGGCTGTTGAAGCCGGCCTGCTGGATCAGGTCCAGTTCGGCAGCCATCTCGGTGGGATCCGCCGACGTGAGGAAGTCTCGCCAGGGCGAATGGCGCGGATAGTAGTTGAGCCCGCGCAGCGTATAGGCCGCACCGTCGAGTTGAAGCTGACGACCCTGAGCGGTGACATGCCCACCGCTGGCATCCAGGGGCACATACGCTGCGAGTGGCTCGCGGTCAGGATCGCACGACGCCGCGGTCGGGTCGGGCAGGCGGCCGAGTCGTTGCAGCGCGCTCCAGGCTTCCTGGCGTCCCGGGTCGAGCGCAAAGGCGGCCCGGTACTGCGCCGTCGCACCGTCCAGTTCACCGGCGTTTTCCAGGCTGGCGCCATAGCTGACATGGGCGGCGTAGGTCTTGCTCGCCAGCGGCTCGGGACCGCAACTCACTGACTGCGCCTCGAGCGCCTGGAGCACGTCGAGCGTCCGCGTCCAATCCTGACCCCAGACGGTATCCAGGTCAGCGCACGAGACCGGAACGACCGCTTGGGTCGGAGGTAGGGCCGTTGGCGAAACGGCCGTCGGGAGGAGGGTCGCCGTCAAGGGTACCGGCGGCGCCTGACAGGCCGGGACCGTTGCGACGAGGATTCCAATCAGCCATCGTTGAAAAGTGTTCATGATTGTATTCATCGCTTCGCTCGTAACCGGCCGCGCCCCGCCTCGTCTCAAAAGCGCACCCTGTTCCGCGGGTTCACGGTTTTACTGGGATTCGACCGAACCGATGGGCCCTTTGCGGCGTTCCCGCTGACTCGCTCGGCGGGCCTTACGGCCCTGGGCGGAACGTGGCGACGAAGAGTGAAGTCGTTTCGACCGGCATCTCGTCGACGATCCTCATCACAACCACCAGGAAGACGAAGTCCAGGCGGCCATCCCCGTCCACATCCAGAATGCGACCCGCGATCGGCGCGTGGAGCGCTTCCGTTCCATTCGCTTCCACCAAATAGGTCCAGCGCAATTGTCCGGCATCCTCCAGCGACCTCGAGCGCAATGCCTGTCCGTCTTGCCATTCGTAGAGGATCCCATTGCTGGTGACGATCTCATCCCGGCCATCGCCATCCAGGTCGCCCAGGATCAACCGGTACACAGGGCGCTGGTCTGGGTCCGCCAGCACGCGCGACCGCAACACATACGATCCGTCGACCCAATCATAGACCTCGATGTAGTCAATGGCTTGATCGCCCACAACCGGGTCAATGTCCAGGGTGCACAGATTGGGGTTACCCAGCGCGCAGCGAGTCTCTGTTCGCAGCAACACCAGGTTGTCCATCGGGGTCGCTGCAAACACGCCGCGGCCGCGATAGATGCCTTTGAGCGATCCCGCGACCGGCAACGGATTGTCAACTGCGCGTCGTGCGTCACCGTCGAGGCGATACGCGACAAGGTCGTTCGCGTGCGTCGTAAAGATGTGCTCTTGAAAGAGATACGTGCCGTCCAGACCCGGCAGTGATCCAGCTTCGATCAACGCGGTGGAGTCCTGCGACCAGAGATCGACGGTTGACTCGCCGTCGGCGATCCACTGAACCGTGTTCTCGTTGGTGAGATGGGTGACCGCTGTGACCCACGTCGCCGCGAGCACGCCCGAGCGCCCTTGCCCATCGGCCATCGCCCACAGCGCCTGCGGCGGCCACAGCGACGGCGTATACGACTCGATCTGGAGATTCGCGGAAGTTGGGCCGCTGACCAGCGCGTAAAGGCCCGAGGCCGGCAGATCGGCGTGACCCGCCACGCTTAGCCAGATCCGCACCGCCCCTGCGTCCGACGTCGATGCGGTCAGGTAACCTTCGTAGCGGTCGGGTCGAACGCCTGGATCCAGGCCAACCGGCGCCTGGGCCGTCACTGCCCGCGCTTCATACGCAGAACCATTCCATTCAATGGCGGTCAGGCAGGGCCAGCCGGCCGTCGCCGCGCAGGTGGCGTGATCCATGGCCACCAGGATGTCCATGTGTCCATTGGCATTCACGTCGGCGGCCGCCAGATATGACGCGTTGAGGACTTCCGAACCCGACCCGTCGAAGTCGTGAGCCGCCTCGACCAGGTCGATCCGGAGCGTTTCGGACTGAAGCGGGTCAACCTCCCGGAGCTCGGCAGCTGGGGTAGCAGGCAGCACCGTCGCCGGCTCCGTCACGGGCAGGAAGGTCGTCTGCGTTGGATTGACGGTCGAGGGGCCTTCCTCACGCGAGGGAGTCGGCGCCATCGTCATGACCGGACGTGTGGTCGGTAGGGATCCGCTGTGACACGCTGTAAGCAGCACGGTTGCCATCCACAGGCGCCGCCTGACGCGCCGCGCCGGTCGGTTTTCTTGGGCGGGCGGGTCTTCCGTCATCGTCCTTGCTCCGGCGATTGGTTCGGGCCGCGCCCCACCGCATCGGGCTGCCCACTCGTGAAGACGGGCTCCAACTTCATCCGGGCGAGCACGGCGTAGGGACTATCGGGAAACATCTGCCAGACCCGCACGTAGGCCGCCACCGCTGCGACAGAATCGCCGATCCCTTCAGAGGCAAGACCCTCGAGATACAACGGTCGCGCACAGTCATAGGGTTCACGCGCGGCTGGATCCACGCACGCAAGGTCGAACGCGGCCAGCCGCTCAAGGGCCTGCGCGGGCTGGTGTTCGAGCCAAAGGAATCGCTCGATCTCCCCAAGCGTCAAGGTCCAATCGGAGCGCCTGCCGGATGACGATTGGAAAGGAAGAGGAGACCAGGGCACCCCCTCCCCGACCTTTAAGTCCGGCGCTACGGTCGATTCGGCGGCGGCCAGGTCCGGCAAGGCCCCCAGATAGCGAGCGGCGAGGCCTTGTGCTCGAACACGATCCGGATCAGACGGCTGAGCCACGAGCTCCGACAGACGCATCTTGGCCCGATCGAGGTGTCCGGCCAGAGCTTCGAAACGACCCAACTGGAAATGGAAGAATGCCGGGAAGTCCGATCCAAACGCCTCGCGCACGGTGCCGAGTGGGATCCCCAAGTCGGTTTCGGGCGCCGGCCAATGCGCCCAGGCGTCTTCCATCCAAATCAGCAGCGACTCAACATCATGGCTGGTGACCGCCCAGTCCCAGGCTCTGGCGGCACAGAGCAGTTCGTTGGGGTCCGGCATCGTCGGCGGCACCGGCACCTCGGCGCGACGATAGGCATAGCCTCCGCCCGCGCGCGCAAAGCGATAGGCGATCTTCCACGAGCACATCGGATATTGATACGGATCGAGCAAGGTATGCAGCTCAAAGGCGGAGCGCTCACCGGGCTCCAAAGGGACGGCTGCAGACCAAGATTCAGCGCCCGCGCTGGACAACCCGCCGTCGGTCAGATCGATCCACTGCTCATTGCGCCAGGTGTAGGCATGGGTCTCATAGGCCGCGAAGCTCGGACCCCCACCTGCCTGGATCATGTGCTCGACCCAGATCTCGGGAGTCGCGCCATCGGGCGGATCATCGACGGAGACGAACAGGCCGGATTCGTGGGCGCTCTCCCAGGCGCTGACGATGAGGGTCACCGTCCGGGCGCCCGACGGCTCTGGCGCGATCGACCACACGGCGCCGTGTTCCTGGCCAACGGTCAGGATCCAACCCTCGCGTCCGTCGCCAAACAGGGTCGGAACGCGTTGCACTTGAGCCGGCTCACCGTCGCTGAGGGCCTCCAGTCGCGACCACGTCGCCAGATCGTCCAGCGACATTCGGTCATCATTAAGCGCCTGACTGATCAATCGCGTCAGAGCATCAGAGGCTAATGGGTCACCGGCGCGCGCCAGATGACCGATTGCGTCCCAAATCAGGTCCGCGTCCGCCGGTTCCGTCTGATACTGCCAGGCCTCAAGTTCGGCGACGGCGATATAGCGCTGCATGCCATGCGCGAGGGCATCGTGGTAACCAGGATTGTGCTCAGCGGTCCAGGCCGCAAGGGTCTCCATCTGAGCGATCCGTTCCTGATCATCTGCGGCGCTCCAGGGTTTGAGCCGATATCGATCGGAGTTCACAGCCGGCGTGGCCGGCGTCAGCGTGGCGGCGAGCGTGGAGGTGCTCGCGAACGTGGGCACAGACGTGGGCACACGCGTCAGAGTGGACGCAGGCTCCGTCGCGGCCGTGGACGTCGACGTCATGGACGTCCGCGTGGACGTCGGTTGGAGCGGCGCGGGCGTCTCGGGCGTCACGGACGTCGCCACGGGTCCAGCACAGCCGGTCCCGATGAGGGACAGGGCAACCATCAGGCGAAGCACGAATGAACGGGTCATGAGCCGGCTCTCATCCCACTCTGAACGCTCACGGCGACGGCAGTTCGCTCCAAAACACGAACCGCTCTCCATTCCAGCGATAGATCCTTTCCGGCAAAGGGTCCGGCAGGTCGCTGGCATAGACTCGCGCCGCCCGAAGATCGAGTAGGCCATCGCCATCGATGTCTTCAAGACGCACGCCGTACAGATCCTCCTCCTGGACGCATCCCGCCACGTCCGCCAGTTCCGAGGTCTGCACGCCATCCCAGGCGTAGATCAACATCCGCTGATGTTCGCAACCGACGCTGCTCACCGATCCGTATGGAGCGTCGGGGCCGATCTCCGGCGTCAGCGGTCCGTCGGGGTTGCCAACCGAGAAAGCGGTCACCACGATCTCTTCCTGGCCGTCACCGGTCAGATCCAGCCAATGCACCTGCGTGAAGGTGTGGCGACAGCCAAAGGGCTTGCCCAAGGGACCTTCATTGACACTCACCCAACACACGTCACTGGGGGTGTTGCCCTCGCCGTTCCACAACCACCGGACAACGGCCCGATCGCCCCGCGGGCCCGTGCTGCTCAGAACCGAATCCGACTCCACGATCCGCCAGCGGCTGACCGTAGCAGGCTCACCGGCCTCAAAGGCTGCGCCGGTCCAGACATAGGTGGTCACGGTGGAGGTATAGACATTCAGGGCTTCGATCGGGCCAGGGCCGCCACCCTCGTCACAGCAGTAGATCGAGAAGCTGTGAGTCAAGACGCGGAACTGATTCGGCGCATCAGGCAACCGGGTCAACTCGGCACGGTCAAGGGCCATCCCGCCGGAGCGAATCTCGGACACCGAGCGATCCACGATGTCGCTCCACACCACCGCGCAGCGTTGCTCACAGTGCACGAAGGATCGAGTGGTGGCGGCGATCCACAGTCCGGTTCCCCCGCCGAGGCTGTCCTCCTCCAGCACGATTTCGGGCACGCCCTCACCCGTCCAATCCTCATACGCGGCCCGCAGGTAGGGTCCCCACCCTCGGCTCCATCCCGCGTCGATCACGAAGGGATCGCTGTAGCGATCGCCTTCCCAGAGCAGGACGAGCAGACCGTGGAACCCGAAAACCGTGAGATCGTCAACGCCGTCCTGGTTGAGATCCTGATAGACGATGGCGAAGGCAATCCCTTCCGGATTGAGATCGAGATCGTAGGCGACCTGATCGAGACGCCCGTCGCCGCTCAGGTCGATGGATTCATACGGCGCCGATTCAAACGCCGTGAGCTGGGTCTGGACGTCCACCTCGCGAAAGCGATACTGATTCGGGAAGAACGCCGCGAGATAGGCATTGAGTTCCTTGAGCGACAAGGTAGCATGCGGCGGCGGCGGCGGCAGCGTTGGGGCGGGCTCGAGGGTTTCCGTCGGCGGCACCGCCGTGGTTGGGATCGGTCGCGGGATATCGCGAACACGCGTGGGCGCAACCGTAGCGGTTGGAGCGGGCAGGACAAGGGTCGGCGTCAAAGAGACCCGCGCCGCCGTGTGATCCGCCATAGCGGTGCTCGGCCGTGACGACTGGCACGAGCCGATCAACAGACTGACGAGCACAAAGCCAGACAGCACATATCGGGATGGCATGGACACCTCTATTGCCTGACCATACGGCGTCTTCGGGCCGTCGCACGGTTGGTCCTGAGGCGCGCTTGTTGGCGGGCACACCCCCACGACCTGCGCCGCCGATCACCCCCCGTGGTCTCGATCCGCCGCTTGATCATCTCCTGGGACCTTAACGGCAGGGTTACCGCATCGACACGGAGTGGTTACGAGATCCGGCGCTCAAGACGCGGTCCCAGATGAGGCGCGCCCATCGAGACGCTGGTTCAGCGTCGACGCTGAACGTGGGATGCGTTGGACCGACCGTTCTTCAGCGGATGCACATCCAGCGATGGCGCTGGCGGCCGGTTCCGGTCGACCAGGACCTTCCCACCGAGCGCTCGACACGCGCGAGGCCACGCTCAGCGCACGAGACCCAGTTTGAGGCGAATCCAGATCGCGTAAAGACTATCCGGCTCTTCTTCCCAGGCACGGGCATAGGCCTCCACAGCCGCTTGTTCATCGCCGAGGAGTTCGCTCGCCAGCCCGATCGCGTAATCGATCGGCAGGCAATAGTCTTTCGTCGAACAACTCAGTGGAGCGCGAAGGGCGCGCAGCCCCTCACGGATCACGTCGGGATCCTGGCCCGCGAATAAGGCGGCGCTCCAGACGTCCAGCTGAGCGGCCCGGACCCGATCGGGTTCGGGATCGAGTGGATCCAAAGACCGATACAGAGTCACGAGCAAGCCGCTGACCGGGTCCAGTCGAATCTGGAACAACGTCGAGGTCTGGCCATCGCTGACGGCGTAGACGTCCGGAGCATTGCCGGAGCGATTGACCGTGACCTGAGCCGAGTCGCGTTCGAGGGTCGCGGCCTGGCGCGCGGCGAAGTGATCGCCGATCTGGGCGACGATCCAGAACTCGCGCTGTCCGGTGTGGGGATTGCGCACGACCCACCAAGACGTGAAAGCATCTGCAGGCGGCAGAGCCAACGGGCCGCTGGCGCGCAAATCGACGCCCGCCGCTTTCAGGTTCGCGTCCAACTGATCCGGGCGAAGCGTCGACTGCTCGCCCACCCACTGAGTGAGCGCGGCCGACCAATCACACACAGCGATCTGACCGCAGATCTTGAGAAACGGTTGATCGTTCCGCAGCGCGTCGAGCAGGGTTCGCGCGGCCTCTCGCCAGGGCGCTTCGGTCTTGGGCTCCTCGCCTTCAGGGATCGCGAGCAGGTTCTCCAGCATGGCTTGCGCCGCCATCGTCTCGCCCACGCGGGCCCGGTACTCGGCCACCCGAAAGCGAACGCGCAGCGGCAGCACCGCCTGCGCGTTGTCCTCGTAGTAGTCGCCCGCGGCTTGCGCGGCCACGTCGGCCTCGGCGCCGGATGGAGCCAGGACGCGCACGTCCTCGCAGAAGACCGGATCGTCATATTCGTCGGGTGGAAGCACCGCATGTTGCGTGCTCGTCCAGACGAAAGCGCGACCTGTCCAGCGGTAGCGGTCGTAGCGCCGAATCGAACAGGGATCCAGGTAAGGATCGCCGTAGGTCGCGTCGAAGATCAAGCCGGGTTCGCCATCCTTCGGGTTTGCCGAGAGCGGCTCGATCGAGCTGTCGCTACTGCTTTGGAGGATGTCGAACGACAGCGTGGGACCGACGAACGTCAAGAGGACCGGCGGGCCTGACGATACGTCATAGATCACGTGCTCGGTACTAAAGCCACAACAATGCGACGTGCTGAAGGTGAGCACGATCTCGGCGTGCCCGTCCCCTGTCAGGTCGACCAGCTTCGACCAGCTTCCAGCTTCCCGGAAGTAGAACAGGTTGCTCTCCAGTCCCACGACCGTGTACGTCGTCGCTTGGCGCGTGACCCAGAAATAAGCCATGCCGTCGATCGCCACCAGAGCGCTGACCTTCGCCGGCGGCATGGGTTCGACGAGCGTCACGGTCAGAGCCAGGCGCGTTTCGTGTGACGCGAACCAGTCTGGCAGCGTCTCGAGCGTGGCACCCTGTGCATTCAGGCCGTCGCCCAGAAGCGCCGCGTACGTCGCCAGTTCGGGAGCATAAGGTGAGGCCGCATACAGGTAAGCGATGCCCTGGTTATAGGCCAGGTCCCAGCGCCAGCGGTCTGCCTGTGGCGCCTCTGGAAAGCGCAACAGCGCTTCTTGTTCAGCCATTCCCAGCAGCCCGTACATCGACTCCAGATTTGCCCCGCCATACACGCCGCCGAAGGCAGGATCGTCCTCAAGCGCCAGGAGTTGGCTGGCGGTCTGCGCGATCAGGCGATCGGCCTGCTCGGCCGTCCACGGCACCAGGCGCCAGGCGGAGCGGTCCCCGGGCGGCGGTGTGGCCGGCGACCAAGCCGGAGGAAGCGTGGCGGTTGGGGAGGCAGTCGCGGTGAACGTCGGCCGTGGTGTGGGCGTGGCGGACGGTCGTTTCGTCGCCGTCGAAGGAAGAAGCGTGACGGTGGGCGTGTGGGGCGGAGTCTGTGTGACGTCGGCAACCGGCGTGCTGCGCTGGCAGCCCGCGAGCCACAGGACGCCAACGCCGATCAGAGATAGCCCGAGCGGCATCCAGCGACGGTGCCGCAGGAACGAAGTGTCGGTCCTCTTCATGCCCATCCCCCCTGACCTCAACTGCGCTCGGTTGCCCGATACGCAGGGCCCCCCTGGGGCCACTATACCGCTTCCGCTGGCTGCCTCAGCCTGGGACGGAGACCGCCACAGGGCGACCGCGATGCGGCGCCCTCTCTTGCCGCGCGGATCGGTCATGGCCGGATCGACACGTCGCTCCACAGCACGAACTGCTGCCCGTTCCATTTGTAAGCGCGGTTGCTCAACGCGCCGGTCGGCGCCGCCAGGATGTCGACCTGGCCATCTTGATCGACGTCAACCAGACGCACGCCATACAAGTCGCTGCGCTCGACACAGCCCGCGACGTTGGCGATCTCCGAAGCCTCGGCGTCTTTCACCTGGTAGGCGATGAGCCGTTGATGCATGCAGCTGATGTCGCTCAACAGATCGTCGGGGCCGTAGGGATAGCCGGCCGAGAAGGCGGTGATGACCACCTCGTCGACGCCGTCGCCGGTGAGATCGCGCCAGGCCACGCTCGTGAAGGTATGGCGACACCCGAAATACGAACCGGTCGGAACGCCGTCCAGGAGCAGCTGACAGTACTCGTTGGCGTTGCCGGCCGCGTGATTGTGGGCCCAGCTGATGGAGGCCTCCAAGCCGTCGCGGCGGGTGGCCGACAGCTGAGATTGCGACTCGATGGTCTGGGGCAGGTGATTGATCTGCGAGTCGCGCAGCTCAAAGGCGCTCCCCGTCCACGACCAGACGGTTACGGTGGAGGTATAGACCTCGAGCGTGTTGATCCACGGTTGGCTGCCATCGGCCGAGATCCACTCCGAGCAACAATAGATCGAGAAACCCTGGTCGACCATGCGCAGCGCAGGCTGTCCATCCGAATCGGTCGTGGCCCGCATGTCGATCGAGTAGCGCGCCATTCCGCCGGAGTTGTAGTCGGTGGTGTCCGACGACAGTGTGTCGGACCATACCGCCAGGCAGCCGGCCTGCCCGCAATGGATGAGCGTCCGCACCGTCCACGAGATCCATAGCCCCGTGCCGCCGCCCAGTCCGCTTTCGTCATACACGATCTCCGGGACGCCATCGGCGGTCCAGTCCTCTAGCGTGATCCTGATCGTGGGCAGATCGCCCCGGCTCCACCCAGGCCTCAGGCGCAATGGCTCGGTGTAATGATCATCCTCCCAGACGGTCGCCCACAGGCCATCCCAGCCAAAGACCAGGAGATCGTCGACCTGATCGCCGCTGATGTCCTGGAAAACCCAGGCCAGGGCGACGCGGTTACGTGGCCCGGCCGATTCGTCCCACTCCACCCGATCGAGCCGGCCGTCGCCGCTGACGTCGACTGACTCGTAGACCGTGTTGAGCTCATAGCCCGGGAACTCGGGTTCGTAGGCTTGCGCAAACGCATTGAATTGCTCGACCGTGGGTTCATGCACCATCAGGCGCGCCTCGAGCGAGACGGTCGGACGATCGACGGCAGAGACGGGTGTGGGACGAGGTGTTGCCGTCGATCCCGTCGCCGGGCGCGTCATCACCGGTCCCGGCGTCGCGGGCGTGGATGCCGTCGGGCGGTGTGATTCGGTGATGACCGCTGACGACGGTCCCGGATCAACGCCGGTCGACGCCACGGACCCGCCGGGTGAACAGGCGGCGACCAGCATCGCG
This sequence comes from uncultured Anaerolineales bacterium, assembly GCA_964480865.1. Taxonomy (GTDB): domain Bacteria; phylum Chloroflexota; class Anaerolineae; order Anaerolineales; family UBA6663; genus UBA6663. The sequence goes on from CAYZRP010000002.1 coordinate 89,803, forward strand.
CAGCACGCGCCGAACAGCCACGCCCGTCCTGGTCCCACTGCGCTGCGCCACCCCGATCCTGGATTGATCATCGCTCAGGTCCTCCGAACACCGACTCGATCAGGCAACGATCCCGGGCCGGCCCTCTGCCCGAACAAGCCGTGTCTGTAGCATCGCTGATCTCATCCACACGTGGATCACGCCACAGTTACCGTCGGGTTACCATCCTCGTCTTATCCCCTCGTTCGGGGTCAACCGCTCGACGCCCCACTCCTCGTCGCGTACATGGGGGCATGATGCGGGAAGTGTCGAGGAATCCGGGTCCATGTCGAGACGCTGGCTGGCGATTCCGAACCCGGTGGCCCCGACATCCCCGTCCATGCGAAAATGGCGAAAGATTTATAGATCTTGCGTCGTGCGAATAAATGTTCTATACTGCCGGCAGATGACGGTTTCGTCGTCTCCTGAACCTGTACCCGGCGGCATGTCTGCAGGACATGTTGAACTCAAACGATATGCAGGAGATGCGCTGATGTTACCTCCCTCCACCGCTTGCTCGTACCCTTACCTCATCGGTTGGCAGCCCATCCAGCGCGACCTCGTCCGGGCCTGAGCCCGAGTCGACCCATGAGCTGGACTCCGAATCAGGCGCTGACGCTGGCGCCCGACGCGGCCGCGGCGAAGGCCGCGCAGTCGCTGGCTTCCGCACGCCGCTGGACCGGGCTGGGCCATAGCGCGGACGCGCTCTGGGGGCTATGCCAGGGAAGCGGCAAGGTTCCCTACCAGACCCAGGTTGAGCTTGCAGGTCCCGCGTTTCGCTGCACCTGCCCCAGTCGCAAGCAACCCTGTAAACACGGGCTCGGCCTGCTCCTCCTTTTCGCGACTCAATCGACGGCGTTCTCCGAGTCCGCGCCCCCAGCGTGGGTCAGCGACTGGCTCGCAGATCGCGCCAAACGTCAGGCACGCGCCGCAAGCGACTCCGCGCCGAAGGCGCCCGCCGATGACGCTGCCGCCGCGCGCCGTCTGGCCCAGCGCGAGGGACGCATCCAACGCGGCATCCAGGATCTGGATCAGTGGCTCCGCGACACCGCGCGGCGCGGTCTGGCCGATTTGCCCGAACGATCCCTCGTCTCGTCGGAAGAGATGGCCGCGCGTCTGGTGGATGCCCAGGCTCCAGGGCTCGCCCGCCTGGTGCGACAGTTGGCTGGCCTTCCGTCCAGCGGCCCGGGCTGGCAGGAGCGCGTCGCCGAACAATTGGGGCGACTGTATCTGCTGTTGGAAGGCTATCGGCGGCAGGCCGATCTTCCGCCGGAGTGGCGCGCGCATGTGCGCAGTCTGGTGGGTTGGTCCCAGGCTCAGGACGACCTCCTCGCCGCGCCCGGAGTCCACGACCACTGGATCGTTCAGGGTCGAGCCGTGGACCTTGAAGACCGCCTACGCGTCACCCGCACCTGGCTGTGGGGAGAAACCTCACAGCGCGCCGCGCTCCTCCTGGACTTCACCGCACCCGGCCAACAGGCCGAGATCGATCTTGTCCCGGGCACGATCGTCGCCGCAGAGCTCGTGTTCTATCCCGGCCCGGCTCCGCTGCGCGCGCTGATCAAGAGCCATGGTGCCGCCAAACCGCTGACCGGTTGGACCGGGCAGGCGACCCTCGCCGCCGCCCAGATCGCGTACGGCGCCGCGCTCGCGCAGGATCCCTGGCTCGAGCGTTGGCCGGTGGCGCTGACGTCGGTCTGGCCGCAGATCACGGACGACCAGCAATGGGTCCAGGACGTCGGCGGTTCGGTCTGGCCGCTGGCGCCCGCGTTCGCCGCGCCCTGGGAGCTGCTCGCGCTCAGCGGCGGTCGCCCGGTCGGCGTGTTCGGTGAGTGGAATGGCCGGACCCTCCTTCCGCTCGCGGCGTGGGTTGACGGCGCGCTGGTCATCTTCGCGGAGGCACGCCCATGACAACGTCCGCGTGGGAGACCCTGATGGCGACGGTCCTGGTGGGCACGGATCGACGCGCCTACGCATTGCCCGAGGACGCCGGCGATCTTCCGCGACTCCTGGCACGGGTCAACGTCGACAGTCCCGAACAGGGTCTGTTGATGGCGCTCGGCGCCTGGGCGCTGTACCGCCAGGTCGGCCAACATCCGGTTGCAGCGGGCGAACCACTCCCCGCGCCCTGTCCGGACGAATCGCTTCCGCTTTGTTCAGCGGGCGCCGCCCAACACCTTCACGCGTTGTTGAACGGAACGCATGGCGTGGCTCTGCCCGAGTGGTTGAGCGTCGCGGCCGCGCACGGCTGCATCGCCCCGCCGGCCCTGACGCCCACGTTGCTCGACATGGGCGTCACCCGGCCGGACCTGCACGCCGGGGTCCGGGCCGTGATGGGGATCCGCGGCGCCTGGCTGGCCGAACGACACACCCGCTGGGGCTACGCCCGCGATTGGCGGACTCGGTCGCGCGATGAACAAACCGGCATCTGGGAGAACGGCACGCGGGACGAACGCCTCGCCATTCTGACCCTCTGGCGGGCGCAGGATCCCGCGAACGCGCGGGCGCAGATCGAGCGGGTCTGGTCTGAAGAAAACGCGCCGATGCGTGCGGCGCTGGTTGCCGTCCTGCGCGTCAGCCTCTCCGCCGAGGACGAGCCGTTTCTCGAACGCGGCCTCGACGACCGTTCCGTCGACGTGCGCCGCGCGGCCGTTGACGTGCTCGCGGCGCTGCCCGAGTCGGACTGGCGTACGCGCATGGAAGCGCGCGCCCGCGCGGCCGTGTCAGTGGGCGCGACGCGCCGCGGTCTGCTGGGTCGGGCGGGACTGACGCTGAGCGTCACGCCGCCGGTGGCCTGCGACGCGGCCATGCAACGCGACGGGATCGAGGAGCGGGCGCCGCAGTCACGGGGGCAGCGCGCCTGGTGGCTGATTCAGATGTTGGGCGCCGTGCATCCCGCGTCGCTGCTGCCGCCCGGCGAATGGACGCCCGAGCACGTGTTGGCGCAGGCGGCGCCGCTCGAATGGCGCATGGCCTTGATCGAAGGCTGGGCGCGCGGCGCTGCCCGTTTCGGCGATGGCATCTGGGCCCAGGCGCTGATCCGGGCGATCCTGACCGCCAAGGACTCGCTCGGCCTGCGCCCCCTCCTGCATGTCCTCACGCCCGAACAGCGTGACGACGTCTACGCGAGGCTGTGGCGCGATGCGCCGGCTCTCATCCCGGGCGAAGGCGTGATGCGGCTGTTGAGCGAAGACGATCTCCCCTGGAGTCTGGCCCTGACCCGGCGCGTGGTGCAGCGCGTGGCTGAGGCCTCGGAGCGGCAACGCCTCAACGACCCGACCAACCCCATCGCGCACATGCTGGCGACCGGCGCCCCGCTGGCGCATCCGGACGCATGGGACGAAGCCGCGCGGCTGCTCGAGCCGGCGCGCCAGCAGTTCACCAGTGTCCACAACCCGATCGAGCGGTTTCTATCGCTGCTCGACTTTCGCGCTCAGATGCTCAAGGAGCTGTCCCGATGACCGACGTCCTGCGTGCCCATGCCGAACAGCAATACGCCGACGAGCTCGCCCGTCTGGCGCGCGCCGACAACCGCCAGCGGCCCCCGAACTGGAAGCTGTCGCCCTGGGCGGTAGCCCTGTATGTCCTGGGCGGCCCGGGCCCGGACGGCGAGCCGATCACGCCCAAGTACATCGGCCAGCGGCGTCTGGTGGAAATCGCCATCGCGACGTTGGCCACGGACCGGGCGCTGCTGCTCCTCGGCGTCCCGGGCACAGCCAAGACCTGGCTGGCCGAGCACCTGAGCGCCGCGATCTCGGGCGACTCGACTCTCTTGGTGCAGGGTACGGCCGGCACCAGCGAGGAGTCGATCCGCTATGGCTGGAACTATGCGCGCCTGCTGGCCGAGGGGCCGTCGCGCGCGGCGTTGGTGGCAAGCCCATTGATGCGCGCGATGGAGAACGGGCAGCTCGCGCGTGTCGAGGAACTGACGCGCATCCCGGCCGACGTGCAGGACTCGCTCATCACCCTGCTTTCGGAAAAGACGTTGCCCATCCCGGAGCTCGGCCTGGAGGCGCAGGCCGTCCAGGGCTTCAACCTGATCGCCACGGCCAACAACCGCGACCGCGGCGTCAATGAACTGTCGAGCGCCTTGCGGCGACGGTTCAACACGGTCGTGCTGCCGTTGCCCGACCGGCTCGAGGAGGAGGTGGACATCGTGCGGAGTCGCGTGGCAAGCCTCGGCCGGGCCCTGGCCCTACCGGCTGAGCCCCCGGCGCTGGAGGAGATCCGGCGGGTCGTGACCATCTTCCGCGAGCTGCGCGCCGGGCTCACCGAGGATGGACGCTCGAAGGTGAAGTCTCCGAGCGGAACGTTGAGCACGGCCGAGGCCATCTCGGTCGTGAACAGCGGCTGGGCGCTGGCCGCGCATTTCGGAGACGGCCGCCTGCACGCAAGCGATCTGGCAGCCGGTCTGCACGGCGCGGTCGTGCGCGACCCGGTGCAGGATCGCGTCGTCTGGCTCGAATACCTCGAGACCGTGGTGAAAGAACGCCAGGGCTGGAAGGATCTCTATCGCGCCTGCCGCGAGGTGGCGGGATGAGCGTCCACCTCCTGGGCGTGCGCCATCACGGCCCGGGCTCCGCGCGCAGCGTGGTCGCCGCGCTCGAGGCGCTTCAGCCCGACCTCGTGCTGGTCGAGGGCCCGCCGGAAGCCGACGACCTCGTGGCCTTCGTCGGTCAACCTGATCTGACGCCGCCGGTCGCGCTCCTGGTCTATGCGCCGGAGGACGCGACCCGCGCGTCGTTCTATCCCTTCGCGACGTTCTCGCCGGAGTGGCAGGCCCTGCTCTACAGCCAGCGGCACGGAGTCACGGCGCGCTTCATCGACCTGCGTGTCGCGCTGCGCTTCGCGTTGCCGGTGCCTGCGCCACCAGAGGAGACCGCGGAGGCGGGCGAGTCGCCCGACGTGTCCACCGATACCTCTGCGTCGCGCTTGAAGGACGTGCAGCGCGATCCCCTCGGAGCGCTCGCGACAGCGGCCGGTTACGCGGATGGCGAACGCTGGTGGGAGCACCAGGTCGAGCAGCGCCGCGAACCCGGCGACGTGTTCGTGGCCATTCAAGAAGCGATGACGGCGTTGCGCGACGCAGCCGGACCGGGCGACGACGAGCAGGACCTGCGCGAGGCAGCCATGCGCACGGCCATCCGGGCCGCGGAAGCCGAAGGCCACGAACGCATCGTCGTGATCTGCGGCGCGTGGCATGTTCCAGCGCTCGGTGAAGCGGCGCGCACAGGCTCCGCGCGCACAGATGCCGCCCGGCTGCGCGGCCTGGCCAAGGTCAAGGTCGCGGCCACGTGGATCCCGTGGACTCACGCGCGACTGACGCGCGCCAGCGGGTATGGCGCCGGCGTCACGGCACCGGGATGGTATGCGCATCTGTTTGCGACCCGCGACGACGTGGCCGTGCGCTGGATGACTCAGGCGGCGCGGCTCCTGCGCGATCAGGATCTTGATGCGTCGTCGGCGAGCGTGATCGAAGCCGTGCGTCTGGCCGAAGCGCTGGCGGCGCTCCGCGATCGCCCCCTGCCCGACCTGACTGAGTTGACCGAGGCCGCCCAGGCCGTGCTCGGCCACGGACAGACCACAGCGCTGAACGTGATCGCGAGCGACTGGATCGTCGGACGCGACATTGGCCAGGTGCCGGAGACGGTCCCGGCAGTTCCGCTGCAGCAGGATCTCACCCGCGCGCAGAAGCGGCTGCGTCTTCCGATGCAGGCCGCCCATCGCGACGTCGATCTCGACCTGCGCCAGCCGACGGACCTGGCGCGCAGCCAGCTGCTGCATCGATTGAGGCTGCTGAACGTTCCGTGGGGTAAACGCCAGAAAGCGGGCCGGCAGCGTGGAACCTTTCACGAGCTCTGGCGTGTGCAGTGGCAGCCCGAGTGGTCGGTGCGCGTGATCGAGGCCGCGCGCTTCGGGTCGACGGTGGCCGAGGCCGCGACCGCCTGCGTCCTCGAACAGTCGCGCCAGGCGAGCCTGAGCGAGCTGACGGCCCGGCTGGACGACGTGCTCCTCGCGGACCTGCCGGAGGCCAGTCGCGGCCTGGTCGCGCGGATCCAGAATGAAGCGGCCGTGTCGACCGACGTCGGCCTGCTGATGGAGGCCTTGCCGCCGCTGGCCGCCATCGTGCGCTATGGCGACGTGCGCCAGACGGATGCGGGCATGGTGCAGGGCGTGCTCGACGGGTTGCGGGCGCGCATCTGCGTCGGTCTGCCGGCGGCCTGCGCGTCGCTGGATGACGACGCCGCCGCGGCGATGACGGCGCGTCTGGCGGGCGTGCACGACGCGCTCCGGCGTCTCGATCAACCGGAGGCGCTGGACGGCTGGCGCGCGGCTCTCTTGAAACTCATGGAAGAGAACGACCCGCCCCGGCCGGCGCTGCATGGCCTGATCGCGGGCCGGATCGGTCGTTGGATGCTCGACGCCGGGGTCTGGTCAGCAGAGGAAGTCGGACGCCGCATGCGTCTGGCCCTCACGCCGGCTGCGCCGCTGGATCGGGCCGCCCACTGGCTCGAAGGCCTGCTCGCACACAGCGGCCAGCTGGTGCTGCATCAGGACGTGCTCTGGCAGGCGTTGGATGCGTGGATCACGGGCCTCAGCCCCGAAGCCTTCGTCCAGATGCTGCCACTGGCGCGGCGCACCTTCGCGACCTTCAGCGAGTCGGAGCGCCGCCAGATCGGTGAGCGAGTGGTCGAGGACGCGGTGCGGTCGCGGCGTCCCGCGATCGTGGCCGAGCTCGACGTGGCTCGCGCGAACGCGGTGCTCCCCACCCTCGCGCGTCTTCTTGGAGTGACGGATGTCGACTTCTCCTGAACGCACCCGACGCTGGCGATTGCTGCTGGGCGGTCACGCCGACGAGGTCATGGGCGTCGATCTGGGCGCCGACGACTCGGCCATGGATCAGGCCCTGTCCGCGTTGTATGAACCCGAGGACGCGACCCGCGGCGGGCTCGGCGGTTCGGCCCCACGCGTGGCGCGATGGTTGGGCGACATCCGCCGCTACTTCCCGGCCTCGGTCGTGCGCGTCATGCAACAAGACGCCCTGGATCGTCTGAATCTGCGCGAGATGCTGCTCGAGCCGGAGTTGCTGGCGAGCGTGGAGGCGACGCCGGCTCTGGTGGCGACCCTCATCGCGTTGAAGTCCGCGTTGCCGAGCCGCACGCGCGAGACCGCGCGCCAGGTGGTCCGCGGCGTCGTGCAGGCGTTGGAGCGCAAGCTGGCGGAGCCGCTGCGTCAGGCGGTGGCGGGCAGCCTGGCGCGCAGCCTGCACCATCGGCGGCCGCGGCATGCCGAGATCGATTGGGCGCGCACGATCCACGCTAACCTCAAGCATTACCAACGGGACTACCGTACGATCATCCCCGAGGTGCGCTGGGGCTTCGGGCGCAGACGCTCCGCGCTGCGCGACGTGATCCTGTGTCTGGATCAGAGCGGCTCAATGGCCACGTCTGTGGTGTACGCCGGAGTCTTCGGGGCCGTTCTGGCCTCGCTGCCGGCGCTGCGGACGCGGGTCGTGGCCTTCGACACCTCGGTGGTGGATCTGACCGAAGAGCTCGACGATCCCGTTGATCTGCTGTTCGGCATTCAGTTGGGCGGCGGCACCGACATCAATCACGCACTGGGATATGTTCAGGGGCTGGTCGAACGCCCCACGGATACGCTGCTCGTGTTGCTCAGCGATCTCTTCGAGGGCGGCGATCGCGTCGCCCTGTTGGCCCGCGCGCGCAGCCTGGCGGCGTCCGGGGTTCAGATGGTGGTCCTGCTGGCGTTGAACGATCAGGGCGCGCCGGCTTATGATCATCAACTCGCGGCCGCGCTCGCCAGTCTCGACGTGCCCGTGTTCGCGTGCACGCCGGATCTCTTCCCGGAGTTGATGGCGGCGGCGCTGCGCCGCGAGGATCTGCGGGGTTGGGCCGCGCGACAGGGCATCGCCACGGCACGGCCGGGCGCCTGAGTCGCCGGCGCTGTGTTGACGCTCAACGGCTCCAGATCCGGATGCCGTTCTTCCTGACCTCGGCCCTCCACCGCGCGCCGCCCACGGTCAGGTGCCCATCGTACCGTTGAATGGGCCCAGCGCTTCAGAGGGTGGCGTTCAGCCGCTCCAGGGCCTCATTGCGGATCACGATCCGCACAGCATCCGTGGAAGACTCAATCGCCACGGCGCTTCGGGCGCGCACATGATCTCCTGCCCGCCGATCAATCGGCGACGCACGACCCAGGCGACGCCGTGATGACGGGTGACCAGGATCCACCGTTCGAGATATGGGCCCGATAGATCGATGAGGCCTTCGACCTGCGCGCGAGCACGATCGTCGCGCAACAGGAAGACCCGATCAAACATCGCCGTCGCTGACGAGGCTGACGCGCTCGGCCTTCTGAAGTTGTTCGAGCGTGAGGTGTTGCGCCAGGACGCGGGGCGCGTCGTGAGTGAGCAGGCTGGCCGCCAGCCCGCGCGTCTCCGCGGCCACCATCAAACGAGGTTCGCGTTTCGCCGACGACGACCCAGCGGCTCGCGGCGCGAAGTGGATCGCGCGTGCCGGCGGTGGCCAGGCGCCCGCAGGCTTCAGGAGCGCGACGCATTCGGGCGGCAACACGGGTCGGAGATCGACCAGCTCCGCGAGGCCGATGAGCGCGGTCTGCAGGTTCGGCATGTCGAGCGTTGTTTCGCCGCCACTCAATACCACGACGCCATGGCGTCGATCGCGCGACGCCAGGTGCTCAACCAGACTCCGCGCGTCCGACTCGGTTGAGAGACATCGAGGATGCAGCCCCGGCGTGTGCGCGTCCGGCGCGCCGTGCTTGAGAAGCTCACGCACGAGCGCGGGTTGGGTGAAGGGAACCGGGGCCGTGGTCCGTTCGAAGTGTCGGGCGTCGAGCGCGTGGACGACCACGGTGGCGCGCACCCCGCCGCGCTCGAGATCGCGCAGAGTCAGCTCGAGTTGCCATTCTCGGGACGGGAGATGGGGATCGCGGGTGGTGACCTGCAGGCCCCAGACCGTCTGCTCAGGCAGGTGCATGAGGGCTGTTCGAATGTTGACCGGACTCTGCCTCCAGGATCCGGGTGCGAGCAAGCGACGAGCGTTCCAGGGTTGGCCGGTGCGCTGGGACAACCACTCCGCCACGATGGCCAGGAGGTCGTGGGTGCGCGTGGTTAAAGGAAGAAGCGTGGCGTAAGCGAGCATGGACGCCAGGCCCCCCGGCCCGGCGCCCCTATCCTAGACCAAATGTTCGGGGCGCGCAAGACAGGCCGGGTCGAACTAGCCAGCCCCTTACTTGCCGTACCGGCCCTGCCCCATCCACAGTCGACGGCGTTCGAGGAGGGCACGCCCGGCCGCCCGAACGTCCTCGACCTGTTCCGGGATCGTTCGCTCGAGCAGCGCGACGAGCTGCATCGTCTCCGGGGAGGATGAATAGGAGCGTCGAGACCCGGCCGCGTCCGGCAGGATCTGCGGCAGCGGCACGCGCTGCGGTTGACCGCCGCTGTCGAACACAGCGCAGGCGTAGAACGGGTCGCTGGCAGGCGTCGCCTCGGCGGGCACCCAGTGGCCGGATCGATCCTTGACCTCAAGGCCGAGAAACGTTCCCGCGAAGGCGCGCAGCAACCGTTGCGCCTGTCGGACCTGAGGCTGCCCCACGCTCGCCATCCGCCGTTCGAGTTGCGCGATGGCCTCGCGAAACGACGGATCGTCCTGCAGGTCGTCCCAGTGCGCCGGCGCACAGAGGTCCTGCAACAACGCCGTAAGGGTCATGGGAGTCAGGGGGTGGCGCGAGTCGGATCGGTCGGACTCCCGGCCCGCAGAGGGCGGCGCGGAGACGGACCGTTGGCGGACTTCGAGACGCGCGCGGCCGCCGTGCGCCAGCTCGAGCTCGAGCTGAGCGGGTCGGGCCAGTTGTCCACGCGCGCCCAAGGAAGGATCGAGTGCATTGCCAGGCCAGGCTTGCGCGACCTGATCCGCGATGGCGCGCAGGTCGTGCGGTAGGCTTGCAATCAAGGCTTCATCGGTGGAGGTGTCATCGGCAATCACAAAACTCAAATGGAGTTCAATCATAGGTGTGCTTGCTCTGGGAGGGCGCGCATGGATAGAGGCGAACCGCTTTGAAACCGTCAACGAACCAGCCGCGCAACAGTATGCTTCCACTTTAGCGCCGTCTCGGGCGACACGTCAACCGATCTCACCGCTGATCGCGCGGCCCACGGTCTCGTCGAGTGCAGGCGACGTGGACCTGATCCATAATGGGCTCCCGGCACTCCCGAGCGTGAACATACATTTTGAAGGCCCGCTGATGGTTGCTCAACACGGTTCCATGGAACGACAGTCAAGGCAGACGAACGGCTGGCCCGTCCACGGACCCAGACCGGCGCGCGCACGTATCAGGCGTCGCGGGTGGGGGCTGGCGCTCCTGACCCTGACCCTGAGCGCGTGCGGGACCTCGCCAGCGACCATCCCGACCGAGCCCGAGCCGACGCCCATCATCCAGCAGGGCTACGGCCTGACCCTCGACACTCCCGCCCAAACAGGAGACACGGTGTCCGTCGGCCCCTGGGACGTGCGCTTCTGGGAACTCGCCGTGGGGGCGGCTGCCTTTCAACGCTTGCGCGACTCCGGCGTCGCCGTCGAGCAGGGCGACGTTCCCGCTCGCTGGCTCGCCGCGCATCTGTCGATCACCGAGCGCCCAACCAAAGACAACACCGAGGTCTGGACGGCCGAAGCCTATGTGTTGGACGCCGAGGGACGCTTGCAGAGTCTGCTCACGTTGGACGGGTCCGCGCGCGCGCCGGGCGACACCCTGAACGCGTGGTCGGGTGGACCCCTGCCGGGTGAGGCCTTGCCGGTTGCGCTCGCGGTCCGGCTGTTTGTCGGCCGGCGCGAGGCCTGGACGTTCTTCGCAATCCCGGGCGGCGCGCCGCTGACCGTGTCGGCGCTCCAGCCGCCGCCCACGCCCAACACGCTGGGAGCGACGCCGGATCAGCCGGCGCACCTTGGGGACACGTTGGTCACGCGCCATGCTGCGGTGACACTCGAGGGCGTGCTCTGGGGATCCGCCCCACGCGCGGCCCTGCCCATGCTGCCACTCGATCTGGCCACCCCAACTCAGCTGGACCGCTGGGCCTGGATCTGTCTGCACGTCGTCATCATCGGTTCCGAGCCGCTGCCCCATGATCTGCCGGGACTGGCCCGGCCGCTGCCGCCAGACGGCACAAGCTTCGCGATCGCGCAACCGGTGCGCCTGAGCGCCGATGACCAGATCCCTGCTCTGCTGGCGCCCGGCGGCGACGCGCGTTACTGGTTGGCGCTGGATCTTCAAGCCGGCGCGGATGGCCTGGTCGAGGTGCGAGACGCCGGTCCGTACTGGTTTGAGGTTAACGAACGGCGCTACGTCGATCTGCTTTCTACGGCCCCGTGATCGCGCGGCTGCCCTGGGCAATCGGGAGCGCATACGTCACGCCTGCGTCGACATACGGCTCGATCACCTGGACAGTGATGGTCACGGCCTCATCCGAATGCAGCTGCGGCAACCGGCCCCACAGGCGGGGCGGATCGAACCCCCACTCCGCCGGGTCACGCGCCGAGCCGAGATCGAGTCGCACGGTGCCCCACCCCACTCCCTGCACGGAAAACGGCGCGGCGTCCAGTTCGCCGGCGGCCGAGTGGACGATCGCGCGATAAGCCGCATCCGCCGGCGCGTCGTGGTACGGAATCCAACTGACCTCCAGGGTCTGATCATCCAGCGTCTGCACGTCCTGGACGATCAGGTCGGTGCGCACGACCAGGAAGTCCGCGGCCAGCGTTCGCGTCGTGACGGCCGTCCACTGCGGAAGCCGCTGCAGCGCGGCCACGAAGGACGGTGGGTCGAGCGTGAAGCGCGGGGCGCCCCACGCATTGACGCCCACACAGGGCGCCGGCGGCGCCGCCCACGCGAAGCCCGAGTCTTGCAGCCGAAAGGTCAGGGCCGACAAGGCCAGCGCGCTGAGCGCATAGCGGCCGTTCGCGTCGGTGGTGGCGGCCGCCGTGCCGCCATCGCCGACCGACTCGGCCACCACCGTTAGGCCAGGCTGGGCCGTCTGTCCCCAGAAGATCCGGCCGCTGACCTGAACCGCGTGTGCTGTGGCGCGCGGCGGCGGCACCGGCGTGGATGTGGCGAAGACCGCCGCGCCGGCATCGCTCACCGGCCGACCGACGTCCAGGGCCGCCCAGACCAGCGTCGTAACGAGCAGCGCGCCGACACCGATCGCGACCGGGGCACTCCAGGCCGGCCACAGCACCGGCCCGCGCGTGGGAAGCGCGGCGGCGAGCGCGGCTCGCAGCGCCGCGACCGAGTCGAGTCGCCCCGCGAGCGCGTCCTCCAGCGGCAAGCGCAACCAGGTCGGCAGCCTGCGGACGCGATCGGCCAGCGGCGCCGACGTCGACGCCGCTCGGCGGCTAAGCGTCGCGATCAGATCGACCACGCCGAGCAGATCGCGGCGTTGCCCCTCACCCGCGGCCTCGGCCGGCGCGCACAGACAGGCGCTGACCGCATCCGCCAGGACGTAGGCGCCGTCGGCGCTCACCCGCAGACTGTCCGCCGTCAACGCGCCATGGACCAGGCCGTGCGCGTGCAGACCGGCCAGGGCCTGAAGCGTGGGCAGCAACTTTTCCACCACCGCGACGGCGTTGGCCCCAGGCGCAGGCACGGATCCGTCGAGCGCGTCGACCACGAGGATGCCGGGCGCCTGGGCGCGGATGCGCGGCAGATAGGGATGCTCGCACGCGCCTAGACGGCGAACCCGTTCCTGCCACAAGGCAGCATCCAAGAACCCGGCAGACTCCAACAGGTCGACACTCAGCCCGAGAACCGTGTCGGTCGCGCGATCACGCGTCAGCCCGCGCGCCACGATCTGCGGCTCCTGCGCACGGGTGTAACGACCCGTCTCGAAGGCGTGGCCGGCCTGGGTCATGGCGTCACCATGCCATCCGGCGCCCAGGGACGCGTGTTTTCGGCGAGCAGGAGCCAGACGACTTCGCCGCCCGACTCGAACGGCATCCACGCGCGGACCGTAATGTCCAGGGTTCCCGTCGGCAGCGTGGTCAGATCCAGGTCGGCGCTGGTCGTGGTGATCAACCAGCCCGAGTGGGTCTCGGCCGACTCGCCCGACCGCCGGACGGCCACGTCATACAGGACGCCGCCTCCGGTGCCAGTGAGCGCATCCCAGACGACATGCAGCCAGGCCCGATCGCCCTCGGACCGGCGCTGGATGCTCATGATCTCCACCGCCACGCGCGTCAGGTGTTGGTCCGGCAGTTGCGTGGAGGCCGCGTCGATCCAGAGCCGGTCCGTCGACGTTTCAAACCCGGGCGCGCTGACGACGCGAGCGTAGTGACCCACGGGCGCCTGCGCCCAGGCGTAGGTTCCGTCGGCCGACGTCGTGACGGTGAAACCGGCCGTGGTCAGAAAGAGCGGCTGAAAGCGGACCGACGCGCCGGCGACGGGCGTGCCACTCCACCCGACGCGCCCCGCAACCGAGACCGCCGGCGGCGCCGCGGTGGCCGGCGCGGGCTCAGGCGTACTGGGATCGCGCGACTCCGTCCTCGCGGCCGCGACCGTCGTCGCCGACGGCGCGGCGCCGGACGGGGACGGCCGCAGCCACAGGACGCCGGCCACCAGGCTCATCCACACGGCGAGGGTGGCCAACACGGTCCAGATCACACGGCTGCGGGCCAGCGGCGCCGACCCTTTCAGAGCATCCAGCAGCGCGGCCACCGACGGATAGCGATCCGCCGGACGTTTGGCCAACGCGGTGAGGATGACGCGCTCCAGCGCGACGGGTATCTGCGGCGCCCAGCGACGCGGCGAGGGCGGCGGCGCGTTCAGGTGACCGAGCACCACGCCCATCGGCGTCTCCGAGTGGAAGGGTCGACGCCCGGTGACGAGTTCATACAGCAACACGCCGAGGGCATAAACGTCGGCGCGCGCGTCCACCGGTCGACCCAGGGCCTGTTCCGGCGCCATGTATTCGGGCGTGCCGATGCCCACGCCCGTCAGCGACAGCGTGACCTGCGCCGGCGCCGCATCGTTCTGCAGCACGCGCGCCACGCCGAAGTCGGCCAACACCGGCAACCCGTCGGCGCTCAACAACACGTTGGCCGGTTTCACATCGCGATGAATGATCCCCTCGGCATGCGCGTGCGCCAGGGCCTGTCCGATCTGACGCACGAACGACACCGCCCGGGTCCAGGGCCAGGCCGTGCCCATCTGGTCGCGCAGGCTGCCGCCGGGAAGGAAGTCGGTCACCAGGTACGGCTGCCCGTCCAGGGTGCCGACGTCCAGGATGCGCAGGATATGCGGGTGACGCAGCCGCGCCAGGATGCGCGTCTCTCGCCCGAACCGTTCACGCATGGCCTCGCGTTGATCCGCCGCGACTCGATCGATGCGCAGGAACTTGATCGCGACGGGCTGCCCGCCGTCGACGGGCGTTGCGCGATAGACACGGCCCATGCCGCCTTCGCCGACGAGGGCTTCGATCACATAGCCGGGAATGGCGGGCGGCCCGGCGCTCATGGCGGCCCCGGCCACGTCAGCGTGCTGTCACCGACCGCTGCAAGCAAGGGTTGGGCATCCTCCAGTGTCCGGCGGTCGAGCAGTTCCACCTGGATGTGCACGGTCTCGCCGACCTGCGGGAGACGGTCCACGTAGAAGTCGCGTGGGAACAGGACCATCCCCAACTGCGCCGACACGAAGGCACGCGCCGCAAGCTCGCCGTCGGCGGCGCGCACATCCACGCGCGCGAGCCAGACGTCGTCATGCGTGAAGGCATACGGACGCCAGCGGAACTGCACGCCGCCGCCCGACAGCGGTCGGGCATCCAGCAGGCGGATGTCGGTGCGATAGGCGTTCAGTGCGAGTGTGCCCTGACCGGCAAACACCGAGAGCTGACGGGCCGTGCGCAAATCCAGCTCGGTCTGCGGGAATTGAAGCGTGGCGCCCACGACGCTGAGTCGGTAGCGCGTCCGCGGCAGATGCTTGAACGCGAAGGCGTGAGTCGTGGCGTCGACCCGGGCCACGCTGGCCTCGCCGGTGTCGGCATTCACCAGCTGGATCACGACCGACTCGTTGGGGAAGATGTCGGCCGTCAAAGTTCCCTCTACATTGTCGAGCACCTCGATGGCCTCGGCCGTCGCGCGCGCCGGCGGGAGCACCAGATCCGCGGAGGAGAGCGACGGTACGATAAGGACGACCGCGGTCCGGGTCGGGGCAGGAGGCGCCGCCAGCGCCGGAAACCAGCGTTCAAGGGACGCTCGTTCTCGGCCCCAGACGCTCACGATCAGGGCGATCGCCGCCACAAAGCCCACGCTACCGACCGCCAGGAGCCGCCGGGCCCAGCGGCGCGTGCGCGACGGGCGCAACGATGCCTCGAGTTCGGCGGCGAACGCGGCCATATCGGCCGGCCGCTCATGGGACCGCTTGCGCAGGGCATGGAGCAACACGTGCTCGGCCTCGCTCGACAACCCGGGCGCCAGCCGACGCGGACCCGGCGGCGGCGTCCGCACCTGTTGAACCATGACGTCCATGGCGGTGTCCGCCTGGAACGGCCTGCATCCCGTAACCAGTTCGTAGAGCACGACGCCGATCGCATAGACGTCGGTGCGCGCATCCGTGGGCTCGCCCAGGACCTGCTCGGGCGCCATGTACTCGGGCGTGCCGATGCCGGCGACGGCCGGCGCGGTCGGCCGCAAGGTGAGGTTGTCGTCCTGAAGAATCTTGGCGATGCCGAAGTCCGCCAGGATCGGCGTGCCGTCGGTCGCGAGGAGGATGTTGGCCGGCTTGACGTCGCGATGCACCACGCCATGGGCGTGCACGTAGTCGAGCGCGCGCACGATCGGCAGCAACCGCTCGACCGCCTGGCGCCAGGTCAGGCGCCCGCCTCGCGTCGCCAGGGTCCCGCCCGGCGCCAGATCGGTCACGAAGTACGGTTGCCCGCCGACGTCGCCGTAGTCCGTAATCTTGAGCAGGTTGGGATGCGAGAACTGCGCGAGCGCCTGCGCCTCCTGGCGAAAGCGTTGCAGGAGATCGGCATAGGCTTCGGGGATGATCTGCTCGGTGGCGATGAACTTGACCGCCACATCTTTGTTGAGGACCGTGTCGCGCGCGCGATACACGCGGCTCATCCCGCCCGCGCCCAGCAGATCGCCCAGGACGTAGCGATCCTGGTCGAGCGTCGCGGCCGGGGGCGGGATCACGGCCATGTCGTCGTCGTGCTCCCAATCCCCGTGAGGGTGGCGGTGGTGCCGAACTCGTCGGTCGTCAGCGCCATGACGCGCACCTCCACCAGATCGCCGCCAAACACCAGGATCGTCGACGTGTTCGGCGCCAGCTGACAGGCGGTCTTGGGGTCCGGCTCGCTGCTGACCACCGCGCGGCCGTTCAACCACAGCTCGCAGCGGTACGCGACCGTGATCTTGACATCAGTCGGCGCGGCGGGTTTGTACGCCGCCCACTCGGCGCGCAGGATCGAGCCGTCGCCGACATGGACGGCGCCGATGGTCAGGCGGTCGTAGGTCCTCAGCGACAGTTGATAGTTGGTGTAGGTCTCGACCACCAGCGGCACGGGGCTGACGAAGAGGCCGTCGCCGCGCACCTCGATCGTCCAGCTGCCGGGTTGAAGATCGACGAAGAGATAGTCATGCTCGCTCCCGACCGTGGTCGTGCGGGTCAGGCCATCTGTGTCCCGCCGCGCCATGATCGTGGCGCCCACGGTCGACTGCCATCCGGAGTTATCGACGCTGCCAAACACATCCGGCCAATCCGGTCGAGGTGTGGCCGTCGGCGCGCCCACCGGCGCGGTCGCGGTCGGACCGGCCGTGCTTGCGTTAGCGGATTGGAAGGTGGCCCAGATCACGGGGCCGGGCGGGAGGGCTTGCGACAAGCGTTGCTCAAGCTGATCCAACATCCATTGCCAGGTGATGTAGCTGCCGATCCCGAGCAGGCCGCCCCCGAGCGCCAGCACGACCACGCTGCGGCCCAGACACGAGAGCCATGCCGGTCGTTCGACACCGGGCGTAGCGGCGCGCGCCAACTGGGCGGCCACCTCGGCCATGGTCGGGCGCTGGTCGGGGTCTTTCGCCAGCATGCGCAACACCAGGCGTTCCACCGCAGCGGGCAGATCGCGGACCCAGCGTCGCGGGGCCGGTGGGCGAGCCGAGATCTGTTGCTCCATCAAGGCCCAGGCGTCGTCGGCTGAAAAGGGGCGCTGACCGGTCAGCAGTTCATAGGTCATCACACCCAGAGAATAAACATCGGAGCGCCCGTCCAACGGCTGCCCGCGCGCCTGCTCCGGCGACATGTAGGCGGGTGTGCCGATCCCGGAGCCGATCTGGGAGAGCGCCGTCGGCGACAGCGCCGCGGCCGCGCCGATCAGCTTGGCGATGCCGAAATCGGCCAGGACGGGCTGGCCGTCTTCGCTGAGCAAGATGTTGGCGGGCTTGAGGTCGCGGTGGACGACCCCCTGGCGATGAGCGTAGTCGAGGGCCCGGGCGATCGGCTCCAGCAGGCGCGCGGTCGCCGTCCAGGGTATGGGCTGGCCACCGCGATCCACCAGCGTGCCGCCGGGCACGAAGTCGGTGACGAGATAGGGGTCCTGATCGTGGACGCCGTAGTCGATGACTTTGACGATGTGCGGGTGCGCGAGGCTCGCCAGCACCTGGGCCTCGCGGCGGAAGCGCGCCAGGATCTCGGCGCCCATGCCGCCTTCGAGTGCCTCAACCCGGATGAACTTGATCGCGACGGTGGAGTCCAGACGGGTATCGACGGCGCGATACACCTCGCCCATGCCCCCTCTGCCAAGCACAGAAACGATTCGGTACCGCCCCACCTGCTGGTCCGAGTAGTCCCGCATCGCGACGGATTGTAGTCTCCTCGCGGGCGCGCGCCAGCGGCAGCGGAGTCTTCCCGCGCCGTGCAGGACGCCGTCCCTTGTGCCCGGGACGGCAGGCATGGTACAAGAGAGGCGGCGTGTGCCCTCAACCGCCGATATATTTGTCCGGGTAAGCCTATGACCGCACCACGCATCCGCGCCGATCACGACCAACTCAAGACCATCGCCGTCGAATTCCGGAGACAAGAAGACACGCTGGGCCGCTTGATCACACAGGTGAGGCAACCGCTCGAGGTGTTGCGCGGCGGCGACTGGACCGGCCGCTCGGCCACGGCCTTCTATGCCGAGATGGATCAGAGCGTGCTGCCCAGCCTGTTGCGCCTGCGTCAGGCGCTCGCCCGCGCGGGTCAGGCCGTGCAGCGCCTGAGCGACCGATTGCGGACCGCCGAGGCGGACGCGGCCGCCGCTCTCCGCGATCGCACGGCGTTTGAGGGTCGAGCCGACTTCAGCGGCGCGGCAGCGCTGGTGAGCGGCGGCGCCGATGTGCTCGGCACGATCGGCGGCTTCCTGTGGGACGTGCTCGCCGGCGGAGCGGCCGAGCTGGGCGACATGGTCAGCGGGTTGATCAGCCTGGTGAAGGATCCCGGCGCGGCGCTGCGGGGCCTGTGGTACGGCGTCACGCATCCCGGCGAACTGTGGGACGCGTTCACGAAACCGTATGTCGAAGACTGGAACAACGGCCATCCCGGCCGCAGCATCGGGCGCGGGCTCGTGTTCGTGGGATCGTTCCTGCTCGGGACCAAGGGCGGCGAGAAGGTCGCGTCGGCGAGCTCCCTGACGGGCAAAGTGGCCGAGGTCGGTGAAACAGCCGGCAAACTCGGCGACCTGGCCGGCGAGGCCGGCAAGCTCGGCGATCTGGCGAGCGGCCTGGGCAAGATCGGCGAGTTGTCGCTGCCGCGCGCGTTCGTCGACATCGTGGAGCCGTTCAAGCAACTGCCCAAGCCGGTCCAGGCGCTCTCGGACGTGAACGATCTGATGCGCGCCGCGACGGAGGGCCAAAGCGCGCTGGCCGGCATCACGGAGCGCGTGGCCGCCCTGACTGGCGGCCGGGCCGAGATCGCGCCGCTCAAGTTTGCTTCCGAAAAAGGCTTTCAGCGCGGGCTCGACAAAGTGGCCGAGTATGGCGGCGACGCCTCGCAGCTCAAGGACCTGGTGCGCAGCCGGGTCGTCTTCGGCAGCCTCGACGAGGCCTACAACGCCGTGCGTACGGTGGCCAAAGAAGCCGAGGTGGTTTTTCTCAAAGATCGATACGCGGTTCCGGTGGACAGCGGCTTCCGCGACCTCCTGCTCAACGTCAAACTCCCGAACGGCCACATCGCCGAGTTGCGACTGAGCACCGATCCGATCGAAGCCCTTTCCAAGCTGGAGCATCCGGTCTACGAACAGGTCCGTGTGATCGAGAGCGCGGCCAAGGCCGCCGGCCGCGACCTCACCCAGGCCGAAAAGATCCAGGTCGAGGCTCTGCGTGTTCAGTTTCGTCCTGACTACAATGCCGCGTATGAGAAACTGCTTCAGGAGGCCTGGGCCTCGCGGCTCGGGGCGACCGCGCCCGGCGCGGACGCGCTGCGCGCCGTAGGCGGCGCGGGCGTGGCCGGCGAAATCCTACAACGCACCCAGGAGTCCGATCCCGGGGAGGGAACACCATGACCCAGCCGTCGTACCCGCTCACCAGCTACTATCTCGTCGGCGCGACGCCCATGAAGCTCGTGCGCTTCAGCGATCAGGACGTGCGCGTCTATGCCTTCGACTTCGTCGTGATCGGCGACTTCATCGCCGCGCCTGACCGACGCGCCACGCTGGAGTCGAGCCAGAGCGACAACGTCGAGCGACTCTCGGAGGCCGAATTCGACGCCGCTGTGACCCGGCTGCGCGCCGAGCATGAGACGATCGCGGCCGAAGGAGTGGAGCGGACCTATTACGACGACCATGGCATCCCGGTCATGATCGCGCACCCCAAAGGACGGAGCCCGTTCGCCTACATCGTGCTCAGCAACACCGGCGAACTGACATGGTCCTCGCCTCATTTGATGCACATCGTGTACAAGAAAGACTCGACGGCGCGCCCCGTGACGCAAGGCGAGTATGAGCGCCGCGTCGCCGAGATCCGGGCGGCGCTTCAACGGGACGATGCCTCATGACGGTCCAGCCGCGGACGTCCGTGGGGCTCTCGACGGCTCAGTTGTGGATCGCGCTGCAATACGTGGGCGCGGTCTCGAGCCATGACGAACCGCCGGAAGGCGTGGACGCCGCGGCGTTGATAGCCGCGGGCGCCGGACTCGTCGAGCGCGGTCTGCTGCGGATCGGCTTCGACGGCAGCGTTGAGCTGAGCGCGCGCCTGCGCCAGTTGGTGGAGCCCGCGGCCTTTCCGGAGGCCGTCATCCTGGTCGAGCTCGCGCCCGGGCCGGCGGCGGCGACGGCAGAGTCGACCGGAGCGACGCAGGTCATCACGTTCGCCTGGCGATCGGCGACGTTGACCGTGAACGCGGTGACGACCGCAGGCGATCATCGGTTTGAAACCTTCGAGGGCGCGCAGGCCGTGGACGTACTCTGGGACAAAGTGGACGGCGCCAACACGCCGACGCGCGCCAACGTCGCGCCCGGGGTCCCGGCTGAACTCCCGGCGCCGCTGCGGTCGGTGGCGTTCAGCGGCTCCACCGCGCCGGGAGCTGGCCCTCAGCAACAGGTCGCCCTGGTCTGGTGGGTGGCTTCCGACCGGACCTATCTTCTGCGTCGCGCCAGCCAGGGCGCGAGTCAGGCTGGACCGGTGGAGGCCACCATCGCGGACCTGCGCGACAGCCTGCAGGCGCTGGTCGGGAAGTTGCTCAACGCCGATCGCGATCCGGCGTCGGTTCCATCGCAGTCAGCGTAGCGCCCTTCCCTTGCGCGCAGGTGCGTGCGTTCAATGGGGGCGATTCGCCCCACGGCCTGAGTCCTGGCACGTTGCCTCGGCGTCGAGACCCGCTCGCCATTCTCAACTTCATCCGCGCATTGCGCCGTGACGCGACGCGTTCTCAAAGGCTCAGTCCCGTTGCAGGGCCGTCACCACGGAGTCGTAACCTTCGGGACAATTCGCGGCCGAGACGATGACGTTCTGGCGACTGCGCAACCGGTAGAGCCGTGGAGACGCAGCCAGTTCGGGGATCGCCTCGAGCCAGAGACGCTCGGCGCGCATGAGCACGATCGCCGCCTCGCGGCGCAGGGCCGCGCGCACCAAGTTAAAGGAATACTCCTGCGACGGCACGCGGATCTTGGCGTGCGCGAAACGTCGCGAGTGATACGGGAAGTATTCGACGCAGAAGACGCCGCGCGCCACCCGCTCGCGGCCGCATGTCTCGAGTAGTCGGGCGAGTTTCTTCTCCCACCAGCCTCTCCCTGGCGCCTCAACGGCCGGGTTGAGGAGCAGAAACGGATACGGACTCGGCGCATGACTCAACTGAGCGCGGGACAGCGCCTGAAAGGTCGGGTCGCCATGCGGGATGCGATCCTCAGGCGCGAAACCCGGATTGAGACTCAGCAGCACAACCGGCGCGTCCGGGGCTCCGAGAAACGGCTCGGGCAAGAGATCGAGGTGGATCTGATGGTCGGGCCGGGCCTTCTGGTTGAAACGCTCCAGGACGAGTCGGTCCGACGCGAGTGCGTACGGCGGCTCAAGCGGCAGATCGCGCCAGGGATTGGTGGCCGTGGGGTTCTTTGAAGGTTCCATCATGGAAAGCCGATCGCCCGTCGCGCCGTCGAGGGCTTCCGATTGATGCGGCATGGTTCTCCCTTCCCTCACTCGATGCACACGCGGACGCTGACAGCTCTAGGGGGCCGTCAGGTCCAGGACATCCTGCCAGGTCGCGCCGCTGTCCGGGCTACGATAGAGCCGGTGCGCCACCCCGGGACCGGACATCGCCATCTCCAGATACAGGCCACCCGGCCGTGAGTCATCGGCGCTCAAGAGCGTCGGGTAAAAGCCGTCGGGCAACGACACCGACTCCCACGTCTGACCGCCATCCTGGCTGCGGATCAAGGGACCGCCGACGCAGAGCGCCATCAGGGTTTCGCTCGCGCCCCGCAACCAGATCGGGCCCGTCGCTTGCTGCACGGTATCCACACACGGGACCTCCGGCCAACTCTGCCAGGTGAGGCCGCCATCGCGACTCGTCAGGCCCGGTCCGCGCGACGGCCCGATCACGGCCAGCGTCTCGACGTCATTGGGCGACAGCACGAGCTGCGACCCCGGGATGACGACGTTCTCCCAGGTGGCCGCCGCGTCGCGCGTCCGTTGCCAGTTGTACTGCCCATATTGATAGAGGACGTCGGGGTCGACGGGCGAGGCCAGTGTCGGGGACGGCCACAGCGCGTCGCCGTCCGACCACGTCGCCAGGATCGACCACGTGCGGGCCGCGTCGGTGGAGACCAACAGGACCGGACGACTGTCTGCCGTCGAACTGACTCGACAGCGGCCGGTGAGCAGCAAGCGCTCGGGAGCCGCCGGCGTGGTCAACACGGCGCCCATCCCGAAATCGGGGCAATCCGTCAGAGCCGGGATCGGACGGGCGTCCCAGTGATCGCCGAGATCCGTGGACACATACAGCGTGAGCGGATCAGCCAACGTGGAGCGCGCCACCAGAGTCACGACGCCCTGAACCCGGATGATCCGGGCCGCCAGCATGTCTTCCCAGTAGTAGGACGGCCCGAGAACGTTCTGCCAGGGCTGCGACGTCGCCGGTCGCCAGGTGAGGCCGTTGTCCGGGCTGATCAGGAGCCGATAGTCCAGGTGCTCGCCGCCGTTCAAGTTGGCCGTGACCGCCAGGGTCAGGCCGGGCGCGACGCGCGACGTGGTCAGCCACGCGATCCATCCCCGGGCCGTTGCCGCGGATCGATAGAGGACCGGTAGAGTCAGGTGAACCGACTCGGTCTGGGCGTGCACCGGCACGCGGATCGCACCCAGTGCCGCCAGGAGACCGATCGCGATCCAACGATGCAGTCGCGCGTGGGTCATGTGTACCTCGGCAGGGAGACGATCAACACCGGTGTCCACTCCGAGCCCGGCGTCGGATCCAGGCGCCAGAGCGCGTCCCAGTCTCCGCCATACGTCGCCATCCAGGTCCGGCCCGCGACCGCCTGATCCGGGAACGCCTGAAGTGCGCGACCGGCCGACCACGGTTCCGCGGCCAGGCTGGACCAGGTCGCGCCGGCATCGGGCGTCGCGAGCAACCGTCCATCCGCGCAGCGGAGCACGTCACGCGGCGTGGGGCCCGCGATCGTGAAGGTCACGTGGTCCTCATTCAACAGACACGGGATCTGCGTGAACGCGCGCCAGGTCGCGCCGCTATCGACGGTCACGAGCGGCCCATAGCGCGTGCCGGCCAGCAGACGGTCGGCATCGGGCCAGGTGAGCGTGAAGATCGCGTTGGGCGCCGCGCCCACGCGAGTCCAGTTAACGCCGTCATCGTCACTGCGGAAGAGGCGCCACTCCGGATCCACCACGTACAGGCGATCGGGCTGGGCCGGTGAGAGCAACTGATAGAGGCCGGCCCGATCCGGCGTGATCACCACCTGCCAGGTCTGGCCCGCGTCGCTGGTCGCCATCCACTGTTGTCCGTGGCCGGCGACCAACACACCGCTGCAGCCGATCGCCACATACAGTCGCTCGGGTTGGGCGGGTGAGGTCTCCAGAGTCATGCCCTCCTGCTGGGGACAGGTCGGCGTCACGGGGATCGCGTGGTGGTCCCACGACACGCCGTCATCCGCGGAGGTGTAGAGCACGATCTGATACAGCCCCCCGCCCGCGATCTCAGGTTGCGCCACCGCCAAGAGCGGACCGGACGGCGACGCGATCCAGGTAGCGCGGGCCCTCGCGAAGAAATCGTGAGGGGTGGTCACCCAGGGCCGGGTCACGGGCCTCTGCCAGTGGCCGCCGCCGTCGTGGCTGAACCAGATCGACGTCGCGCCGTCTCCCTGCGGATCGTCTCCGGAGCTCATTTCGACCAGCAGGAGCTCCGGTGCGGTGGCCAGTGTGTGCACGGCCAGGAGATAACCGGTCAGGCGAGGCGGCTCGCGTTGGACGGATGGCAGGTAGAGAGGGGTCGCGCTCTGAGCCTGGACGGCGGGAGAAACGTGAGCGGCCAGGAGCGCGAGCAAGCCCAGAAGCGGCGTCAATCGATGCGCCCTCGAGATGATCCTCATCACGGTTCCTCGATCTCCTGTCCCGACCTCAGCGCGATCTCGGGAGGCTCCCGGGCGCCCCTCACCGTCCAACAACGCCTGGTCCGGGATCACACGCCATCACGGTGCGGTGGACTGAAAGGTCAGATGATCCTGCCACGTCACGCCCCCGTCCGGGCTGACCCACAGTCGAACCATCGGCTCGCTGGAGCCCGGATCAGGGATGAAGGCATACAATCGATGGAGTACGGCATCGTCCGCGGCCAGCCCGCTGGGCGGCCCGTCCGGGATCGTCAACAGACTCCAGGTCTGACCCAGGTCCGAACTCCGCGCGACCTCGCCCGTCCCACAGTGCATGACGATCGTCTCGGGCTCGCCGCGCACGAAGATGGGGGCGCCTTGCCAGAGCCAGCCGCTCGGGCAAGGAATTGCGGACCACAGCCGCCAGGTGACGCCGCCATCGGTGCTACTGTAATTCGGCTCCACGAGTCCGAACGGGCGGGCGGTCAACACCTGCGCGGTGTCAAGCGAAATGGACAGGAGATCCCCCGGTATCGACACGCGCGTCCAATGCTCGCCACGATCCCCGGACCGCATCCAGGCCCTGCCGAAACGATAGAGAAGCCCAGCCTCGGTGGCCGACCCGATCGGAATGCCGTACCAGTCGGTGGCTTGAGTCGCCCAGGCATGTAGGGCCTGCCAGCTCGCGCCGCCGTTGTCGGACCACCACACTCCGTCGTCGCTCCAGCCCGGGGTGTTGCAGGTGAGCTCGACCCACAACCGCCCAGGCGTCGACGCGGTGCTCATCAACGCTTGCAGACCCACGGTTGCACACGACGGCGCGGGCGGAAAGGCTCGCTCGGTCCACTGCGACCCACCATCCGGCAAGACCCAAAGCCGCGGCGTCTGAAGACCGAGTATGGTCACGACCCACGTCGGCGTCCCGTCGATCCACAGCAGCCGGGCGTTGAAACGGTCGAGGGAGTAGGCGTCGAGTGCTGGCCAGGGAGCGTGGGGTGTTGGACTCCACGAGCGACCGTCATCGCTGCTGCGGTACAACTCCATCTGTGCGCCGGAGGTCGTCGACTGGCGGACGATCAGACCTTTCAGGTTGGGCGCCAGACGATGGCTCAAAATCTGCCAGGGTTCGCCCGTCAGGCGCGGCACACCGCGGGCGATGTAGGGCAAACCCAGCGACGTCGGAAGCGCCTGAGCCCACTGTGCGCTCGGCAACGACCACATGCCCAGGACCACCAGACCCAGGCCGAGCCGAAGGGCGAGGTTTTTGAGGAGCGTCATCGGAGCGGGTCCGTTTCAAGCACGCGCGTCCAGGCCGGCGTGGTCGAAAGATCGAGCGACCACGCGCCTTCCGTCGACGCACCGGCCGCGATCAGCCAGAAACGCTCGGGAACAGCGCGATCGGCAAAGACGTTCTGGCTGCGGGTATCGCCCCAGGGCAAAGGCGGCAGGATCTCCCACGATCGTCCGTCATCGCGGGTCAACGCCAAGCGACGATCGGTGCAGGAGAACAGCAGGATCGGCGTCGCGCCCGGAAGTTCCCAACTTCCCACGGTCAGGTCACAGGGTAAGCCGTTGAGTGACATCCAGGTCCGGCCGCTGTCCTTGCTCAAGAAAGCGCCCTCCTCAGACCCGCTCACCCACCGGTCAGGGTCGGCCGGTGAGAGTGTGACTCCGCCCAGGGGTGACGCTCCAAGGGGTTCCCAGTGCTGCCCGTCGTTGAGGGTCCGCCACACCCGGCCATCGCGATCGACCGTCATCACCCCACCGCCCGGAGCCGGCGAGACGGAGGCGTCGGTCTGGTCGGCGAATGCCGGCGGCAGGGTGCGCCAATGCGCGCCGACATCGTCACTGACGATCAAGGCGTAGGAATCAGGCAGGCTCGGATGGTCTGGATCCGGACAAATGCCCTGAGCATAGAGACGCTCCGGGACCGCCGGTGTGACGGCCAGCCTCAAGATGTCGAGGGCCGAGCAGCCTTGATCGGTCCGCAACGGGTATCGGGTCCAGGTCTGGCCGAGGTCCGCCGACACAAAAACGACACTGACCCAGCCGGTATTTGGACCGGCGAGGGCCGTCATCACGCTCACCAGCCGCGGACCGTCCGCAGACTCAAGCAGGACTGTGGCCAACTGCGCGTAGGTCGGGAGGTGGGGCTCGCTCATCCAGGGCTTCACAGCGGGTTGACGCCAATGCACCCCGGCGTCTTCGCTGAGCCAGGGCTCGGGCGAGATCGCTTGCCCAGACACCCAAACGGGATTGACGTTCAGCAGCAAGAGTCCTGGCGTCGACGCCAGGGTTTGAGCGCCGAGCAACTGCCCCGAAATGATCGGACGATCGCGAAGGAGGACGGGCAGGAAGAGTCGCTCCGATGCCTGAGCGCGCGCGACCGGCTGAAACACGGCGCTCCCGTTCCACGCCGCCAGGAAGACAACCAGTCCCCATCCGCCCACCCTCGACCAACGGCTCGCCATAGAACTCCTCACGTTTAAATCGGCCATCGCGTCTCAAGCCGGACGCCCGCCCCGGCTGACCACTCCGCTGGCTAACGGCCTGGCGCGCGCAACGGGCGCTACGTTGGCCGGATAGCCGCCATCAGTGCTTCGTTCACGGTCGGCGCGTCAACGGAAGTCCAGGCGATCTCCGACGTCACAGGCGTCTGGCTGAACCGATTGAAGTGCGCATCGGCCACAGGTCGGTCATCGTACGGCGCCATGATCAAACCGGTCCAGGTCAGGCCGCTGAGCGTGGGATCGTTCCAGGTGCCCAGAGTCGTGCCGTTGATCTCGAGCGTGATCTGGCCGCTGCTGCCGCGCGCGATCACGGCCAGCGTGTTAGGCAACGTGTCGCCGGGCGCGATCGCGGTCGAAACCGTCGGCGGGACGATCATCGTGACGGTATCGTCGGGCGTTCGGCTTCACGCCGTGTCAGCTGACGTCCGCAACGCACGCTGGGCACGAGCACCGGTCGACCGATCCGAATGGCTTCGCCCATTGTGTCAACGCCCCTGTTTGGTTTCACCCAAGCCGTGACCGCCCCTCAACGCACCCACACCGGGAGCGGCGGCGTCAGAATCGTTGCGGGTGAAGGCAGCGCGTTCGCCTGCCATGCACTCGCGGCCAGGGCCTGCATTTGAATAGACACATCGTCGAAGCGTGCGTCGGCATTGGACGAAACAGCGCCGGGCGCAACCGCCAGCCCCACCCAACTGAGCCCCGTGAAGGTCGCATCGGAAAAGGTCGTGGTATGGAGCGGGGTGCCGTTCGATAACAGGGCAATGGCCGCGCCATTGCGGACAACGGCCAGCGTGCTCGGCGCGGTCGTTGCGCCGATCGAAGTGGCAGCCGTGGGTGGCACAAGGACGGTGACGCTGCCATCCGGGTTGTAGCGATAGAGGGCAAAGGTACGCCGCAGGGCATTAACGCTGAAGAGATAGAACCGACTGAAGGCCTGATCGGCGCCAAACACGAGCCCCAGATCCGAATCGGTTTGCGCCGCCCAGTGCGCGACGACCTGAACTCGGTACGCTTCGCGTCCACAGGTAGGGGCGGGCGCCACATACAGGTATCCTGTCTGCCTTCCCAGGATGCGGTACTCGCCGCTGACGACTTCCATACGTGTGTACGCATCGTCGTGCTGGGGCCACCTGCCGTCGCTAGAGCCAAAAGCATCGAAGAAGTCGCTGCAGGCCTGACGGTTCAACAAGGGCAGGCGGACGCGGCTCCAGGTATCGAACACGACGGTGCCGCCCAACGCCGGCACACCCGACCACATCCCGACCGCCGTGTTCGTGATCGTCGTCCCCAGCGCCGTCGGCGCGATCTGAGCGGCATAGGTCACCGTGGTCGTGACCGCGCTCGCCACGGTGCCGGTCCAGGCCAACCCGTGGCCATTCACAGTCACCTGACCGCCGCTGGCGGCCAACGAGACCGGCAGCAGCGTCAGCTCCGGCGGCAAAGCATCCGTCACGTGCACGTCGGCCAAGTCCTGGGTGTTCCCCAGACTGCTCACTTGCAGGGTGTACGTCACGATGCCGCCTGGCTGCATCAGGCCTGTCATCGACTTCTGCACACTCAAGAAGGCTTCATAAGCTCCGCTGTCACTGGGTCCGAAACGAGGTGCACCACGCTGATCGACGGCCAGGGGCAGACCGACTCCGCCATTGAGGGCCGGACTGGCGAGTGAGAAGGCGCGGGTCGGGACGGGTCCGCCGTGATCGGCCAGCGGCTCTAGCACGGGATCGACTCCGACCGTGTCGCTGGCGACGAGAGGGCATTCATTGCTGGAGGCAGTGGTCCTCTCGACCACATTGCCTCCGAGGCTGACAAAGACCGCGTTGTAACTGTAATCGACGACGCAATCGATATAGTGATGGGCCAGGATGGAGTTGTGGAGCACGACGCGACCGCCCTCGTCCGCCAGGCCGATGCCGCCGTTGTCACTCACCGTGCTCTGCGTTAAGGTCAGCGCGCCAGTCAACCAGTTCTCGATCGTGTTCGGGCCTTCCTGGCCGCTGATGGTGCTGTTTTCCACCCACAATTGACCCAGGTTGAAGATGGCCGATCCGCCAAAACCACCGCGGATGACATTGGCGCTGAACGTGCTCTGGGAGACCGTGACCACACCCTGGTTATAGAGACCTGCCCCACCCCATGGACCGGTGCAACACGAGTCCCCCATGACATTCTCAACCAGGTGGGATTGACGGATCAGAACGCGGGCGCCGGTACAATCCACGTTGATCCCCGCCCCTGATTCCCCGTGGTAGCCATGCGTGATCCGCAACCGCTCGAGCACCACCGGTTGCGCCGACCCGTCGCTGCATGCTTGAACATCGATCACCCGCCGGCTGTCCTGGCCATCGAGAGTCGATAGACCGGTCTGGGCCGTGAAATCGGCGTTCCAGCCCCCGCTCAGGGTCACGGCCTTGTCGACCGTCACCGCCGCAAACCCAAAACCCGTATACGTGCCCACTGCCACGCGAATCGTGTCTCCCGGCGAGGCCTTGGTGATCGCGGCATTGAGGGTCGCGCAGGCCGCCGCGGGCGTGAGGCAGGTGTTGCCGTCCGTGCCCGATGGCGCCACGTACCAAAGACCCTGGGCGCGCGCGGGAGCGACCAGCCAGGCTGCCCCGACTCCGATCAAGACCGCGAAGACCGCCCACTTGATGTGCTGACTCAGCATCGCCGCCTCCTGGGCAGTTCGCCGCCCTGCGGCACGCACCGGCTCCCCGAATGGGTGTAGCGCTCAGGGCGCCTGCACCACGCGAAAGTTGTCAAAACGGGCATCCACGACCGGCATGGAGACCGGGTTCATCACCATCAGACCGACCGCCGTCAGGCCGGTATAGGTCGAGTCGTAAGTGGTCCACACCGGGGTGCCATTGATCTCCACCGTGATGCCGTCGGGTTGCAGTCGGCGTGTGATCTTGAGGTGATTGACGGCCGTGCCGGGGTTAATCGGCGACGCCGGCATATTCGACAAAAACGCCAGAAGACCGCTGCTGGGGTCGCGTCGATAGAGGGTGAAGGTGCCGTGATCGACATCCAGCGTCACCAGATATGACGCTTGGAGGTCACGTGTCCCGCCGAAGGCCAATCCCAGGGCGCTGTCGCCGCTCGCACTGGCCCAACGCGCGTCAACCTCGACGGCGTAATTCAGGCGCAGACAGGTGGGCGCCGCGGCCAGGAAGAGGAAGCCACCCTGGCGAGTCATGAACCGATATTCGCCGTTGAGGAGTTCCTGGCGAATCAGCGCGGTGTCGCGGAGAGCCCAGCCGCCGGCCGCTGTCGCGAAGTCGTCGCTGAAATCCGCGCAATGCTGATCCGCCACCGCCGGCAGGTGCAGGCGCTGCAGCGTGTCAAAGACCGCCGGGTTGCTTGGCGAAAGGAAACCGCCCCACTCAGCGCTGGCCGTGTTGGTGATGATCTGATGCGGAGCATCGACGGGAACCGTGGCGGCCACGGTGACCACCGTCGGTGTCCCACTGCCCAGGGTCCCGGTCCACCGCAGCGTGTTCCCAGACGTCTCCACAAGGCCTTCGGTGGCGTTTGCAGATTCGGGCATCAGGATCAAGGGTTCCGGCAACGCATCCTGCAGATGGACCTGCGTGAAGTCCGCTCCCGTCGGGTTGCTGAGGGTCAACGTGTAAGTTATGGCGCCGCCTGGCTGCCCGCTTCCCGAGACGGCCTTCAGCACGGCCACGACAGCCGAGTAGGCGCCGAGATCACAGCGCCCACCGCGCGGCGCGCCGCGCTGATCGACAGTCAGGGGGGCACCCAAAGCGTCGACGCATCCGCCCAGCGTCCCCGCCTGGAGTATCGGGCTCGCGCCGACGGCGGCGCGCGTACTCGTGGCACCGCCGTTGGGTTGGAGTGGGCCTAGCTTTGGGTCGAGGTGCTCAAGAATGGCCGTTCGAAAATCGCAGCCGCTGTTCTCCTGCACGAGGCTGTAGCGGACCTGCACGCTGGGTGCGTGGGGCACCGTATCGATGCAATCCCCACCCGGGTTACCGGCCAGGATCGAATCGCGGATACGCACGACACTGCTGGTGGCGTGCACGCCGATCCCGTTCTCGGTCGCGGTCACGTTGATCAGCGCTGACGTGCTGCCAAAGTAAGCCAACAGGCCGCTGCCGTAATTGTGATGGATCGTGCTGTTCTCGATCGTGATCGCCCCAGAGTTGTAGATACCATCGCTGGTATTCCCCGGGCCGAATCCGTTATCGCTGATCTCGCTGCGTGTCACCGTCAGGACAGCGCCATTCGTGATGCCGGCCATCGGGTTGTCGTGGATCTTGACCTGGTCCAGGTGCGCACGCGCCGCGCACCAAATCGCGACTCCTGAGCGGGGGCTGGCGGCGGATTTGATTTCAAAGCGCGAGATGACGACCTCACCCGTACCCTGCGGTTGATAACACCCGATGGATAAGGGAGTGGCCCGATTCTGGCCGTCGAGGGTCGAGAGACCGGTCTGTTGGACGAACGCTGGATCCCATCCACCAGAGAGGAAGATCTCCTTGTTCACCTCGGCCACAAAGAAATCTGTTGAGGTATAAACGCCGACCGCGACTCGGATCGTGTCACCCGGGGACGCTTTGCCGATCGCGCCATTCACCGTCGCGCACGGCGTCGAAGGCGACAGACAATCATGGTCGTCTGATCCCGTCGTGGTTACGTACCACGGACCCGCCGCCCGGGCCGGCCACGCCACCAGCGCAGCCCCTACCCCGATCGCCACGGCGAGCGCCAATAAATATCCTCGTCCCCTCACCATCGCTGTACCCCCCAAAAACTATGGCGCCATTGTACACCCGGGGGTTGGACCACCGATGAAGTCCTTGACATTTGTATGCATTGTGTATACAATAAAGGCATGGACCGCTCTTCCATTCAGCTCCCTTCCCCGCTCAAGAAGCGGCTGTTGGCGACCGCACGGCGCGCCGGTTATCGCATTCAACCCGGACCGGGCGGCCAAACGGCGGAGTTCATCGCCTGGCTGCTCGATCAGCACACACCGCATCTGGACGGCCGCGACCCGACCACGCTCTTGATGCAGTTCACCGAACATATCGCGCCGGAGCTGGGTGCGCTTCGAGCCGTCGCGGCCGCCCTGGAACTGGCTGTCGACCTGCAAGTCGACACCGCCGAGGGCCGCTTGTGTATCCGGCTCTCTTCGACTACAACCCCATCCGTTATGCCGACCCGGGTCGGTTTAGGGCCGGAGGCCCAGGGATGACCGTCATCGCCATCGCCAACCTGAAGGGTGGGGTCGGCAAGACCTCGCTCACCATCAACCTCGCCGCCGGCCTGGCGCGCAAGTGGGCCCACAGCCGGCGGCCGCGCAACGTCCTGGCGATCGACCTGGACCCGCAGGGCAACACCCAGAAGGTACTGCTTGGCCCCGAGGCCGCGCCGGTCGCCAACGACCAGTCCTTCGCCGCGGCCTTCGCCGATCCCGATTTCCTCGAGCTCCTCAACATCGCCCGGCCGCCAGCCAACCGGTTGGTCCGGCCGGCCGCCGACACCCCCAACCTGTTCGTCCTGCCGAGCCGCACCAAGCTGCTCGAGGAGGTCCGACGGCGGTTGGTCGGCACGCCTGAGCAGCTGGCCTTAATGCGCCAGGCACTCACCGGCCTGGATGACTATCCCGTGATTTTGATCGACACCGCCCCTGCCCTGGACGACCTGCTGGCCCTGACCTTCGGCGCCGCCGATTACGTGGTCATCCCGGTCGATATGGATGCGGACGCGCTCGAAGGCGCCATGAAGGTCACGGCTCGTTTGAGTGAACTGCGCCACCACGGCGCGCGCGTCCAGATCCTGGGCTATGTCGCCAACCGGGTCAACCGCCGGCGTCTGGGCGACGTGCAGATGCTCGAGGCCCTCGAGGAACAGTTCAAGGGCCTGCTCTTCAAATCCGTGATCCCGGATAGCGTTGAGATCCGCTATGCCAAAGGCGTCCTACAGGATGTCTTCCGCTTCAACCCCGCCCACCCGTCCGCGGCGGCGCTGGGCGGCTGGGTCGACGAGTTCGCCCAGCGGCTCGAGAACATCCAGAGGCACTCATGAGCAAATCGCCGCGCGGCGCGTTTGTCAAACCCGTCATCGACACCGACCTGACCGGCAACCCCCTGACCGGCGAGAGCAGCGCCCCGCGCCAGCTGCCGATCACGTCTCTCACGCCGGACGGCGAACAGCCGCGTTGGGTGCTCCCCGATCCGTGGCGGGCCCAGTACCTGGCCGGAGCGCTCTCGGCCGTCGACGCCTATCTCGCCTGGCGCAAGGCTGCCCAAAAAAGCAAGGATCCGGTTGAGCTCGAGCGGCTAAGCGAGGTCGAGCAGTTGGCCCACAGTCTGCAGCTCGGTGGCCAGGTCAACCCGATCACGGTCGTGCGCACCGATGCCGGCTATCGAATCGAGACCGGCGAGCGCCGCTTCTGGGCGCACGTGCACCTCGTGGCCGTCGAGAAGGACGAGGCGGCCCGGGACGTGCCGGTCACGATCCAGACCGCCTTCGACCCCTTTCGTCAGGCGATCGAGAACCTGCACACCCGGGGACTGAACGCGATCGCTATGGCGCGTCAGATCGTGCGCTTGTTGATCGCCGAGGAGGCCATTCCTGCCCCGGGGCAGGAATGGAGCGCGTCGCTCGAGGGCTATCGCACCGCGGCCGAACAGCGCGTCGCCTCGGGCGGCTGGAAGCGGATCGAGGTCGCGATGGGCCTGCAGGCGGACAGCCTCACGCGCTTTCTGCGCCTGCTGAAGCTGCCGGCTGCGGCGCTCCTCGCGGCGGACCGCGCCAACCTGACAGAGAAGCAGCTGCGGCCGGTGCTCGAGGTCGCCGATCCCAAGGCCCAAACCAAGATCGTGGCGCTCGCGGCCGAACTGGCGCTCGCGGCCAGCGACGTCGCCTGGCTCTGCGCGCAGAAGGATCTGAAACTCGCCGAGAAGATCCTTCGCGCGCGGCTGGCCGGCAAACCCGCCCCGAACGCCAAAACCAAGTCGCGGCCCGACGACAGCGTCGTCCTGCAAAAACGCTTCCAGGCCCTGACGGGTTACGCCAAACGCCTGCAGGCCGGCGATCAGGATCCGGTGGAGCTCCTGGCCAAGGCCCTGGCCGCCGAATACGGCGAGGACGCCTCCAGCCAGCTCGGCGAACTGGTGGAGCTGCTCGAGCGCGTGCGCAAGGCGCTCCCGCGCGGCGCAGGCAAGAAGGGCAGGCCGGTCGGCGGCTAGGCGCCCACGCGCGGAGTTCTGGACAACGGTTGCTTTTCGCGGCGCCCGATGACCATCATCGGGCGCCGCCTTGTGGTGCAGCGGGAGTCTTTGCCATCGACCCATCCAGATGGGCGAAGAGGGCCGGGGAATAAGCGGACCAGCCGGTCCGACCGGCCAACCGGGCCGGACCGGCGGCCAGCCGGCCAACCCTCGGATTCCTGCCCCGGGGCAGGAATGGACCGGCCGGGATCGTCGCTCTTGAGAGCCGTGGGCGATGGGTCAAATCCGCGAACATGGGCCGTCTCAGACCAACCCGGCCAACCGGGCATTCCTGCCCCGGGGCAGGAATGGGCCGGTCCACTCGCCGGATCGGGCCCGCGCCCCTATAATTCCCTCATGCCTGTGCGCATGCCCTTCCCGGCCATCGTCGGCCAGGACTCGATGAAACTGGCGCTTCTGCTGACCGCGGTCGATCCGCGCATCGGCGGCGTCCTCGTGCGTGGCGAGCGCGGCACGGCCAAGTCCACGGCCGCGCGCGCCCTGGCCGAGCTCCTGCCCGACCTGGAGGTCTTCGTCGACTCACCCTACAACGACGATCCCGCTCAGCCCGCAACCTGGTCGGACTGGGCACACGCCCGCGCGCAGGCCGGCGAGCCCCTGACGCGCGGCATGCGCCGGACGCCTTTCATTGAACTGCCCGTCAGCGCCACCGAGGACCGCCTGGTCGGCACCCTCGATCTGCAGCGCGCGCTGAAGGCCGGCGAGCGCGCCTTCGAGCCCGGTCTGTTGGCAGCCGCCAACCGCGGCGTGCTCTACATCGACGAGGTCAACCTGCTCGAGGACCATCTGGTCGACGTCCTGCTCGACGCGGCCGCCATGGGCGAGAACGTCGTCGAGCGCGAGGGCATCTCGTTCAGCCACCCGGCCCGCTTCATCCTGATCGGTACCATGAACCCTGAAGAAGGCGAGCTGCGCCCGCAGCTGCTCGACCGCTTCGCCTTCTCGGTCGAGATCCAGCAGCTCGCCACGCCTGAGGAGCGCGTCCAGATCATGACCCGCAACCGGGCGCTGCGCCAGGACCCCGAAGGCCTGCGCGCGGAGTGGGCCGGCGAGGTCGCGGCGCTGCGCGCCCGCATCGTCGAGGCCCGCGCCCGGGTCGACCAGGTCATGGTCGGCGATCACGACCTGCTCAGCATCGCGCGCCTCATGTCGACCTTACGCGTTGACGGCCACCGGGGCGAACTCACGATCGCGTCGGCCGCCTGCGCACATGCCGCCTGGGAAGGCCGGGACTATCTCACCGACGAGGACCTGATCGCCACCGCGCCGCTGGCCCTGGCGCACCGGCTACGTCGCGGGCCGCTGGACAGTCTGGCCAGCCATCCGCGCGCGATCGAGGATCTGGCCTTCGACGTGATCGTCAACGGTCTGGACCTTGGCGACCTCGACACGCTCGATCTGGGGGAGTATCTCGAGCGCCCAGGCGTTGATCCGGATGCGTCCGACGCGCCCGCCTCGCAGATCTCGACCGGCGCCGCCCGCGCCAACCGCGCGCGTCTACAGGACCTGCAAGATGACTCATCCGCGGCCGCGCGCCGCGCCGGCCGGACCGGCGGCAAGGCCGGACGCAAGGCCGTCGAGAGCGACACCGGCCGTGGCCGGTACACCCGTTCGCGGCCGGCCAAAGAACCCACCACCGACATCGCCCTGGCCCCGACCCTGCGCCGCGCCGCGACCCGCGGCGGACGCCAGGTGCGCGAGGACGGTCCGACCGTGACCGTCGAGCCCGAGGACATCCAGCGCAAGGTGCGCGTGCGGCGCCCCGAGCGCCTGGTCGTGTTCGCTCTGGACATCTCGTACTCCACCGCCCGCGACAGCCGCATCGAGCTCACCAAGGGCGTGATCGAGTCGCTCTTGACCGAGGCCTATCAGCAGCGCGACCGCGTGGCCCTGATCGTGTTCCGCGATCAAGAGGCGCGCGTGGTCCTGCATCCCTCGCGCTCGGTGGACGCGGCCCGGCGCGCGCTCGACACCCTGGCCCTGGGCGGCCATACCCCGCTCTCCGCCGCCCTGCAAGCCGCGCTGGATGTGTTCACGCGTGAACAGCGCTCCAATCCCGCCACGCATCTGGTGCTGGTGTTGATCAGCGACGCGATGGGCAACGTCAGCCTGACGGGCGAGGAGCCCACCCGCGAGAGCCACCGCCTTGCCGACCAACTCAAGACCCTCGGCGTGGCCAGCGTCGTCATCGACCTTGAACCGGCCGCGACCAACACCGGCTTCGCGCGTCAGCTGGCCGGGCATCTGGGTGGACCGCGCCACGCCATTCAGGATCTGGACGTCGACTCCCTGACGGCCACCATCCGCGGTCTCGATCAGACCGCCGCCACCGACTGAGCTCCTCGGGTTAAACAAAAAGAGCCCGCCTGCCCCGGGGTATTGACAGATAAACGAACGCATGTTCTATTAATTGGTAATCGTATGGTTTAGATGATCGATGAAGCTCAGCGAATACGCCCGACGCAAGAACATCCAGTATCTGGCGGCCGACAAGATGTGGCAGAAGGGGCTGCTCGAGGGCCATCGCCTGCCCACCGGCACCATCGTCATCCACGACTCGATGCCCACCGCCGACGCGTCGGCTCAAACGTCGGGCGGGATGGCTCTGTTTGCTCGTGTCTCAAGCAATGATCAAAAAGACGATGCCCAGCGGCAACTGCAGCGCCTGCGCGACTACGTCGTGGCCCGTGGCTACATCGTTCGCGCCGAGGTGGTCGAGATCGCCAGCGGTCTGAACGATCAGCGGCCCAAGCTCACCCGGTTGCTGGCCGATCGCCAGATCGGCACGACCCTGGTTGAGCACAAGAATCGCCTGACACGTTTTGGCTTTCTCTACATTGAGAAGCTCCTGGCCAACCAGGGCCGGTGGATCGACGTCATCAATCAGAGTGACGCACAAGATGAACCGGTGGATGACTTCGTGGCCGTGATCACGTCGATGGCTGCCCGGATCTACGGCCGGCGTAGCTCCAAGCAGCGCGTGAAAGTGATCCGCGAAGCCATCGAGCAGGCCTATGGCACGGGTGACTAAACGATGCTCATTCACCGCGCCTACAAGACTGAGCTCGACCTGACGGCGGCGCAGCGCCGGGCGTGTGTCCAGCACGCCGGGGCCGCGCGTTGGGCGTACAACTGGGGGCTGGCGATCCGCATCGCCGCCTATGAGCAAGGTGAGCCAACTCCGTATGCGATGGAGCTGCACCGCAGGCTCAACCAACTCAAGCGGACCGCCGTGCCCTGGATGTACGACGTCTCCAAGTGCGCGCCGCAAGAAGCGCTGCGCAACTTGGACGCGGCCTACGTGAACTTCTTCCGCCGGGTCGAGCTCAAGAAGCTGGGGCTCTTCGACGGCGATGTCGGCTTTCCCAAGCCAAAGACAAAGAAGCACGGACTCGGGAGCTTTCGGCTGACGGGCACGATCCGGATCGGTGAGCGGCACATCCAGCTGCCGCGCCTGGGCAAGCTGCGGCTCAAGGAGCGCGGTTACTTGCCGATCGACGGCACGCCCGAGGTGAAGGTGCTCAGCGCCACGGTGAGCGAGAAGGCCGGGCGCTGGTTCGTGGCCGTGCAGGTCGAGCAGACGCTCCCGGATCCAGAGCCGAACGACCGGCCGGTGGCGGGCGTGGATCTCGGGCTGGCGGCGCTGGCGACCGTGAGTGACGGGACCGTGATCGAGAACCCGCGGCCGTTGAAGACGGCAATGCGTCAGGTGAAGCGTCTGCAACGGCGGGTGAGCCGACGCCAGAAGGGCGGGCAGAACCGAAAGAAGGCGCGCGAGCGACTGGCGCGGGCGCACGCGCGGGTGGCGAACATCCGACGAGAAACGCTGCATCAGGCGACGACGAGGCTGACGAAAACCAAGTCGGTGCTCGTGGTGGAAGAC
The DNA here is from genome assembly GCA_964480865.1 of uncultured Anaerolineales bacterium. Lineage (GTDB taxonomy): Bacteria > Chloroflexota > Anaerolineae > Anaerolineales > UBA6663 > UBA6663. The sequence continues at coordinate 127,564 of CAYZRP010000002.1, forward strand.
CTGAATGTGCGCGGGATGCACAAGAACCATCGGTTGGCGGCGGCGATCGCGGATGTGGGCTGGGGCGAGTTCAAGCGACAGCTCACCTACAAGGCGGCGTGGCGCGGCGGGCAGGTGGTCGTGGCGGATCGGTTCTATCCGTCCAGCAAGCTCTGCCACCTCTGCGGGCACAAGCTGGAGGAGCTGGCGCTGGACGTCCGGCGCTGGACCTGTCCGAGCTGTGGCGCCGAGCACGACCGCGATCTCAACGCCGCCCTGAACCTGGAACAGTTGGTGATGAAACGTACCGCGAGTTCCGCGGGAAGTGACGCCTGTGGAGCGGAGAAGTCCATGTTCGACCCACTGTGGGTCAACAGGTGCTCCGCGCTGAAGCAGGAACCGACGATCGTTTCGTCCTGAACGAAAAGATCATATTTCGGAGAACGGCAGGAAGACTCTCAGCACGCTTTGACCTGATCGGTTGAACCGTGATCAGCGCTTCTTGGTGCGCTTGACGCGGCGCTTGTCGTGCTCACTGGCTGGTGGAGCCGGCCGGGGATCCTCGGGATTGGTCCAGAGCGCGACCAGACGACGCACGAGATCGGCCAGCGTGATGCCGTTGTCCTCCGCGTACTTGCGGGCCTGTTTGTTCAGTTTCTTGCCGGGGCGCACCACCCACGGGCGATCCTCATCGTCGTCGTCGGCCATGTCTGTCGCGCTATTGTATTCTAATTGTGCGTCCGTGCGCGCACCATTGCCGTCTGCGGGCAGGAAGCGGGCAGGGGGCCACATCTGGCGCTGGAGAATACATCTCGGTCAGAATTAGAACATCAGATCTATTCCGAAATACATTTTGTATTCAGATCGATTGACAAAAGACATTATTGCGCCTAGACTCCGCCAAACGGAATACAAATGGCGTTACTGGCCACAATTGGAATACATGGCCAATTCCGCGCTCTTTGTATACAGGGTTGGCCCATCTGTATTCCAATTCGCGGACAACCGCGGCGCTTTGGAATACATTCTGCACCACCACGACCAACCGGTGGGTGCGGGGCTGATCTCCAGGAGGACGCCATGATCCAACCGATGCGCTCACGCCTGTTCGTATCGCTCGTCATGGTGGGCGTGCTGTCGGCCTGCGCGCCGGTCGCGCCGTCGGGCTCGCGCGCGCCGGATCTGTACACGCAATACGAGGTGGCCAACCAGCAGGCCGCGGCGGCCAACCAGGCGTTGCAGCAGGTGGGGGCGCAGCTGACGGCCACGGCCGCGGCGCCGACTGTCGAGGCGCAGCGCACGCAGGCCGCGCTCAGCGCCCAGGCCACGACCGACGCCTTGCAGCTGCAACGCGACCTGGCCACGAGCACGGCCCAGGCCGCGCTCGCCGCGACTCAGCTGGCCGCGGCCAATGCCACGGTCCAGGCCGCGAGCACGGCGACGGTCGCGGCGCAGAGCACGCAGGAGGCCGCGGCCGTGCGGACGCAGGTCTGGGTCGCGGCTCAGCCCGAGCGCGATGTCCAGCAGGCGCAGGCCGCGCTTGAGGCGGCGCGTCTGGTTCAGGAGCGCGAGCGCGTCCAGTCGCAGGTCTGGCTCGGCCAGCTCGAGGACATCTTCTGGGCCTTCTTTCGCATGCTCGGCGGCCTGATCGTGCTCGCGCTGCTCGCGCTCGGCGTGTGGGCGTTCTTCTTTAGAGTGTTGCCGGTGCTGCGTCGGCGCATCGGCTGGTATCGCGACGAGCGCACCGGGCGCTCGGTCATGGTCATGGACGCCAGCGACGACGTGCACGTCATCGCGCCCGAGCGCTTGTTCACGCCCGGCCTGGCGAGCGGACGCAGCGGGCTGGCGCTCGGCGCGACGGCGCCCACGCCGCAGCTGCAGGCGGCCGTGACGGACGCCGCGCAGAAGGTCGAACTGGCCGCGCTGGTGCGGCGCTTGCCCGTGACCGTCGAGGCGCCGGCCTCGTCCTCGGTCACCGTCGGGCACAGCGCGGCCGCCCGGGTCGCGGCCGACGACGTCCTTGCGCTCGGCGCGCCGACGGAGCTGCCGGCTTTGCCGCGACCGGGTGTGACCCGTGTGACCGACATCACCGTGCTCGAGCCCGGGCATGTGCACATGGCGCCGCTCCTGGATGAGGTCGAGGCCAAGCTGGCCGAGCTGTAGGAGGTAGACATGGTCGACGACAACGTCTTGCAACGCGCGCGCAACGCCGCCTCGACGGTCCGCCGGGTGCTCGTGAACCGCGGCCTCGAGCCGCTGGTCGCGCGCGACATCGTCACCGAGACTCCCGACGGCGCGCGACGCTGGTTGTTCGTGGTGCTCGATCACACCCGCATCGGCCGCATCGAGCAGTACACGCATCCCGAGCTCCTGCATCAGATGAGCACGGCCCTGGGCGGCAAGCGCATCGTCATCTCCAACAGCACCGGGCTGCGCTATGCGGTCCTGCTGGATGGACGGACGCCGCTGCCCGAGCAGATCGACTATCCCGGCTGGCGGCGCGGGCTGCTGCAACTGGGGCAGGGCGTGCGCGGACCGGTCACCGTCTCGTACACGGGCTTCGCCAGCCACATCCTGGTCGCGGGCATGACGCAGATGGGCAAGACCAACTTCCTGCGGCTGCTGCTCGATCAGGTCCTGCAGGAAGGCGCCGGTCTGTTCCTGGTCGATCCCAAGGCGCAGTTCAACTCGCTGCGCCGGCATCCCGCGCGCCAGGGTCCGGCGCCCGAGGGCTACGACAACCACGTCAGCGCGTTGGCGGTGCTGCGCGCCGCGGTCGACGAACTTGAGGCGCGCATCGCGGCCTTCGCCGACACCGACGAGGATGGCCTAACCCTCGACCGCTACAACGCGCTGACGGGCGCGGCCCTGCGCCGGCACTTCATCGTCCTGGATGAGTTCTCGGGGTTGGTGCAGGCAGCCGGCGGACCGCGCAGCGACCTGGCCGGACTGGTCGAGCAGCTCGCCTGGCATGGCGCCGGCCTCGGACTGCATCTGGTCCTGGCCGGCCAGGCTTTCGATCGCGAACTGGTCGGGCGTGTGCGCGATCAGGCCGCGCTGCGGATCTGCTTCCGGGTCGAGGCGCCGTCGCTCTCACGCATGATCGTCGGACGCAGCGGCGCCGAGGTTTTGCCGGTGCCGGGTCGCGCGCTCTCGACCCACGGCGTCCTGCAGACGTACCGCATCGAAGCCTTTTCGGCGCGCGAACCCGCGCCCGGTCTGAGCGGCGACGATCGCTCGCGCGCCACCCGGATCCTGAGCGAGTTCAACGGCCGTCTGACTCGCTACGCGATCCAGGAGGTCTGGGGCGTGCCGAGCCGACAGGCGCGCAAGATCAGCGAGGAGTGGCGCACGCGTGGACTGGCCTTCAAGGATGGCACGAGCGACAACGCCGTGGTGCTGGCGCCCGAGCTGGTCGCGCAGTTGCAGGGCGGGGCGGTCTGAGCGCCCATGAAGGCGCCCGAGCCGGGTTTTCGACGCTCCTTCGAGCTCAAATGAGTGGACTTCGGGTCCGAGTTACGCTAACTTTTGCCGTGCGTTCAAAAGTTAGCGTAACTCTGGCCCATTTTCGGCCTAGACAAACCTAGTGCAGACTGATTTGACTCTGGTTGGCTTTACTATACAATCGCACGCCATTATGGTGAAACGAGGCTCGATCAAACGCCTGTCGCGGGCCAAAGGCTACCGCTTCCTCGGACTGAAGGAGCATCCCTTCCTCACGTCCGCGGATCCGCGCTTCCTTTATCTCTCGGGCCAGCATGAGACCGTGCTGGATCATACCGAGCGCGTGATCGAAGAGCGTCAGGGCCTCGGCGTGGTGGAGGGGCCGCCCGGCGTCGGCAAGAGCACGCTGGCGCGGCGACTCTACGACGTCTACACCGCATACGAGGACTGCACCGTGACCTATCTGCACACGGCGACGTTCAAGACGTCGTTCGATCTGCTGCAGGAGATCACGCTCAACCTGGGCATCGCGCAGCGCCGCTCCGAGATCGCGCTGCGGCGCGAGTTCGAGCATTGGCTGATCGACCAGCATGCGGCCGCGACGACCACGATCGTGATCATCGACGACGCGCAGATGATCGAGCCGGCCGCGCTCGAGGCGATCCAGGCGATCTACAACTTCGACGTCCGCGAGAAGCTCGTGCAGGTCATCATGTTCGGGCAGAGCGAGCTGCGCAGCCGGCTGGCCAATGCGCCGGCGCTGCTCAGCCGGGTCGCGGTCTGGCAGACGATCCTGCCGCTCTCGCCGGTCGACGCATTGCAGATGGTGAACTTTCGCTGTTCGGTCGCGGGCCGCGCCGAGCCGCTGCTGGAGGCCAGCGCCTTCAACGAGCTGTTCACGGCGACCAGCGGCCTGCCGCGCGACCTGGTCATCGTCTGCGCCGAGATCCTGTCGATCCTGGAACGCGAGCACCGCCAGACCGCCGATCTCGAGGTCGTGCGCGAGGCCGTGGCGGCGTACAAGCGCCGACCCGACTATGAGCCGATCATGCCGACGCTCTTCGAGCTGCCCGACCAGACCGCGCAGGGCGCCGACCGAAGGAAGAAACGCTGATGCGAAGCACCGCCACGTCCACGCGCGCGTCCGATCCCTGGGCCAAGCTCTATGAACTCGAGAGCGGGGTGCGCGGCCGCACGGCCAACCGGCGCGGCCGGGGCCGACCGGCGCGCGCCGTCGCCCGCCACAAGAAGACCGTGGAACTGACCGACACCGAGCTGAAGGGCCTGGTGGAGCTGCAAGAACTCCTGGCCGAGCGCCTCGCCGGCGTCAGCCGCGGACAGGTCGTTGGCGTCGCCATCTGGGCGTTGACGCAGCAGCTGCGCAGCGGCCGCAAGGGCGAGTTGCGCCTGCCCGAGAGCGTAGCGAGCTGGACGGATCTGCTCGCGCATCTGGAAGGGTAGGGGGCGATTATCGGGATGACAAAAATAGCCTGAGACGATGTCTTTTTTGTCATGACAAAAATAGCCAAAGCCCGGATCAATTTTGTCATGACGATATTCATCGAGTCACAGAACGGCGAACGCGCAAGGAGGTCGTCGGGCGAGCCCTGACGGAAGCGTCCAGAGGGCAGGGGATCCGGGCAGATGCAGAGCAGGGAGCGACGTGCGAAAGGCGCTTAGGCTCAAGGGTGGCGCGTTAGCGGATTGGACGAGCAATGCCGAAGGCCAGGGCGCGATCACCTCAGCGCGGCAGGCCCAGGAGAGTGGATGGGGCGTCTGGCTCACACAGGCAACCAGAGGATTTCGGGAATAAAGAATTCCCGAAAAGCCCGGGCCGACGAACACGCGGATGAAGGTTCGACGGGTCAGGGAGACAAAACGCGATGAGGATGGCGACGATGACGTAGCAACAAGGACCGGATCGTCAGGCCGAGCGGGCAGGGCGATCCGGAGATGACCTGGGTGCTTAAAACAAACGGCCCGGCTGGTAACCGGGCACTCCATCAACGGGGTTTACGTTTGTTGAGCGCTTCAACCCAACGACCGAAGGTGCTGATAACACCGAAGGCCGATCAACCAATCCTCTCTTGGTAAGGGAGAGGGTGCGGGAGAAACGTTGCTAGACAGATTCTATCCGAACTGGATGAACTGTCAAGCAGCGTTTCCCAAGGCCACGCCAAGAACCGATGCGGAGGACGCGCAGCCCAGCTGCGTGATGGGAAACGTGACAGAGAGTCGAAACGGGAGTCGGGCGGACCGCTCCCCGATGAACGCGCGAACGGGCCTGGTGCCGGACTGGCTGGAACGCCAGCACGCCATCACGCGCCCCGACCGCGTCATGACGATCACGGAGTACGACGAGCGCGTCACCGCCGCGCTGAGTCCTCTGGCTGGATCGCTCTATCTGATCTGCCGCCGGTTGTTGCTGGACCGCTGCGGACCGCCCGCCGAAGGCGTGGCCGAGGAGTTGACGGTCACGGCCCGGGAACTCGCCGATCGCCTCGGCCTGACCAACCACACGCAGGTCGTCCGACTGCTGGCGGCCCAATCCTGGTTCATGAACCGCCTCGAGGGGGCCGCGCCGATCCGCCAGGCCAGCGGCGAGGTCGTGGGGCGGGGGCCGAGTCGCTGGCGCGTGTTCGGTCTGCCGCCGCTGCTGCCCGTCGATCAGGCGGCCGTTCATCACTTTCTCAAGACCCGCATCCGTCCCGGAAACAGCGACGATGCGATCGCGGCCGTTCAAGACCTGTCGGCCCAGGCCGCGAACGGGTGGGCGGCGCTGCGCGCGACCGTGTTCTCGGCCGCGCCCACGCTCAGCCCGGGTCGCAGCCCGCTCACACGCCAGCCGCTGTCCTTGCTCCAGATCTCGCTTCAAGCGGCCGAGCTGTCGCCGCAGCGTGCTCCGCTGGACCTGATCCAGGCGACCCAGACTCTGCGTGCGAGTCTGCGCGGTCAACGGACCGAGGTGCCGCACTATCTCATTGATCACTGGCTACCGGAGTTGGGCGCCACCCAGTTCTGGTTGTTGTTGCAGATGTGGCGCACGTGCCAGGCCCAAGGGGAGTCGAATGCCTCGCTCGCGCTCTCCGAAAGCGCCGAACGGCTGGGGCTGTCAACGCGGACGTTGCGCCGGCTGACTCAGGAGATCGACACCTTCAGCGAGTCGTTCGCGGCGTTCAGCAACGCCATCCTGGTGCGCGGCAATCAGGTCGAGTTCCGGGGCGTGCTTTACCGCCCCGAGACCGCTCCCCTGGCGCCTCTTCATGAGCGCGACATTTTGTCCACCACGGCACAAAATGCACCATCGGTCGAGCCGAACGGACAAAATGCACTTTCGGTCGGTGTCCCAGAGGGACAAAAAGCACCATCGGTGGCTGTCCCAGGAGGACAAAATGCACCGTCGGTGGAGCCATCGGCGGACAATCTGCACCATCGGTACGACCCCGTCAATCCTGGACGATTCGCCACGGCCACCCGGCCAAAGGGCGCTTCGTTGGACAATTTGCACCTAGAAGAGAAGAGTCTTAATAAGGATTCTAATACGTCGATGGATGAGTCCTGGGAGCATTACTGGACCTCCATGCAGTCCCACGGCAAATTGAAGCGCAATCGAAAGGTGCGCGAACAGGCCAGTCGTCACCTGGCTCTGTGGGTGGGCGCGGTGCTTGAGCAGATGACGCGCGGCATGGAGAATCCCATCACCCTGGCCGTGGATGGGTTCAATCCGGAAGCCAGCCAGCATACGGTGCCGTACAGCTGTCTGGAGCTGGCCCATCGCGGGCCAACCTTCACAACCCAGGTCCTGGCGGCCATGGCCTGGCCGGACCTTGACTGGCCCGCGGATCCCGATCGGGATCGTTGCATTCAGGGCCTGCGGCGAATCGGGATGCGCGCCTTCAAGGAGTCCGTTCCCCAATTCGCCACGCACACCCTGTCTCAACTGGGTCTGCTCAAACTGGCGGAATACACCTGTGCTCAGTTGCAGGGGGTGGAAGTAAAGGCGGACAACGATGCCCCCGACCAACCCGGGAACGACAACGTTGAGCTCGAGCCGCACCAGCTTGCGCAGGATGTCCTCTGGCAGAAGGTCCTCCACCACCTCCAGATGGAGCTCCCGGCGGCGCCCTATGACTCCTGGATGGCCCCTACGCATCTCCTGGATGTGACCGACCAGGTGTACCTGATCGCGGCCCCGACGCAGTATGCGGCCGATTGGCTCGAGCGCCGGATGGCTGGCGCGATCCGGCGAGTCCTGTCGAAGGTCTCTGGCGTGAAAGACTGTCGTGTGGCGTTTCGGGTCAAGCCTCCAGGCTGACGGCCTCGAGTCGGAATGGGATACAAGCTCCGTCGGATTGGGATACAAGGTTCGTCGTTGTTACCCCTGTATGTCATTCTGCACCAAGGCACTGTCGCGGCGCACTCACCGGGATCGTTTCAGTCGCCCGGGCATCTGAAACAGGGTTGGGCAAAGGCCTCAAGTCGAATGGCCGCGACCAGATCTGTGTCCGCGCATACACGCTCCGCACCACTAGGGGCCACAAGCTTGGATGGGCATCTTTCCAGAGCACGATGCCCAAGACGCCGGCCCGCGTGAGATCAAGGGCGGCGCCCTCTTCCAGAGCGTCCGTCCAGACAGCGATCCGAACCGTGGGATGCCAGGCTTCCATCGTGCTTAGAAACCCGTACAGGGACGCGCCGCTGTGACGTCTTTGTATCTTGGGAAGTCCCAACACCAGGACGGTGGGCAATGCGGTTTCAGTGGCGAGCTGGACGAGATAACCCGGCAACTCTCTGACAGATAGGGAAGGGAGGGGCGCGATCTCCTTCCGGATCGTGTCAAGCTGTCCATTCTTTCCGCCCCACAATCCAACAGAGATGGTCATTGATTCCCCCGGGTCGGCGAAATGTCTCCCGCGCCAGGCACTTGCCGGCCGGTCAACCCTGCGAGTGAGTTCTAGAGCCGTGACCCGATGGCCCACTCGTGGTCGATCGGTCGAATGACGCGGAACCCAAACGTCGCGCAAGTTGGCGCTCACATTCAGGCGCCAGGTGCGGATAGGTCTCGGCGATGGCGGCGTAGATCCGCTTTCGAATGGCGGTGATAGCGAGAGCGACGCCAATCTGGCCCGCGACGCGCTCGAGGTTCCGGTCATAGCTGGTCAGGCGATGGCGCACGTAGTTGACGGTGATCCGTTCAAGAAACATGGCTGAGGAGTCCAGCGAGGCAGGCTCAACCTCCTGCCAGGACTCGCCGCGACGGTTCGAGCTTCGCTCTCGCTGATGCTGGTTGTATTGGGCGATCGCCTTGTCGCGGAGATGCACGATGTCGAGCCTGGGCACCACAATCGCCATCGTCGCGACCTGCCCAAGCAGTTCTTGCGCCTTGCGTTCAGCCACCGCTTTGGCGCGCGCTGAACGGAGAGCGGCCTTGCCCGCCCAGGTCGCAAACGCCGCGCTCTGTTCAATCGCCTCGACCGGTGTCGTCTGATAGAAGCGCATCGGCGCGGCCGATCGATAATACGGATTGGGCCGTAGGCGATCGGGTTCTCCGAGCAACCGGCGAATCATCGTGTCCGTCCAGCCGCGTGCCCGAAGGTCGGGCGCCGACCAATAGCCGTCGGGGCTGTGTATGCGATCGTCAATCTCTCGAATCGATAGAGGCGACGTTTGACTGAGCGGGAACGACGACACCATCAACAGCCTCCTTCTCGATGCGAATGAAAGGCATGCAGGAGCGCACAATATAGCACATTTGTTCTGCTGGGGCGGCATGACCAGCGCCACTCGTGACGGCGGTTTCATCTGAGGCACAAAAAGTGCTCCCCCCGAAAGGTCGAGGCGGTGCTCGGACCCGGCGATCGCAGGCGAGAGACAACCGACGTCGATCGTGAGCGTGTCTGCGAGCCGATACCTGTGAGGCATCGCCGAGTTCGCGAACGGCTGGAAGCGCACGGGCTCGTGCGGCTCACCGTTCTGTTCATGAGCGGGTGGGGGAGCGCCGTATGGATCTGGTTCGCGTGGAGGGTTTTGCCAGGCGAGGGGGCTTCGCATACGGTTCACGGGTGCTTCGCATCCCGTTCGACCTGATGATTTTTGACCTGGGAGGTCTAGAGATGAGTCGACTCCGTTTCCTGCGTCTGATCCTGTTTGCGGTGCTCCTCGTGGGCTCTGCCCCTCTCTCGGCCCGAGCCACCTCGACATCGCCGTTCCGCGTTTACCTTACGTTCGAGGACGGCCCCACCTCCGAGCACACACCCGGCATCCTCGACACACTGGCTGCCTTTCACGCCCATGCCACGTTCTTCATCAATGGCTGGCAGATCCCGGGCAAGGAGGCGATCCTGCAGCGCATCGTGCGGGAAGGCCACGCGATCGGCAACCACCTGTGGACGGAACCGGGCTACTACAGCGGCGCTCCGGCCGATAAGGTGCAGGCGGCCTATCGGCAAACCGAGGACGCGCTTCGCGCCGCGCTGGGGTCAGATCTCGCCGCCGTCTATGACCAACAGGTGAAGCTTTTTCGCCAGCCGGGTGGGGGAGCCCGACCGTTCCCGGCCCTCGAGGGCGTCCATGTCATCACCTACAACTGGAACGTGGACAGCGACGATTGCGGTTTCCAGATGGGCACGGCGCCTCAGGGCGCGCAGTTCGATCAACGCGTCATCAACAACGTGCTGAACAAGCCCGGCTCGAAGGGGCTGCTCTACAACGTCTACGACTATGGCGATGGCGCCGTGGTCGTTATGCACGACATCAACCGTGTCACGGGCCGGATCCTTCCGACGGTGCTGGCCGAGCTTCAAGCCGCAGGCGCGACCTTCGAGGCCCTGCCGCGACCGTGGGACGCACTCGACTCGATGCCTGTCGTCCTGGGCGCGCCGCCCGTTCACGGAGACGGGATCGAGGGGCTCACCCTCACTGCCGTCACGACCGGTTCGACGCGCTTGCGCACGACCCCGACCGGCAAGCTGGTGCGCTTCCTGGAGGCCGGCGTTCCGTTGACCGTGACGGGCTACGCTCCAGGCTGGTATCGAGTCGCCGATGGCGAGTCGATCGCGTGGATTTCGGCCACCCGGGTCAAGGTGTTTGGGCCGATTCCGAGCCTGCCTTTGAGCAAGCCGTAGGGAGCGGCGCAGTGGGAGTCCAGGCAGGATCATATTCGCTCTCGTGTTGGCATCCTAGGAGTCGGTCCTCGTGCAACAGACGAATATGACCTCAAGGAGTGGAGTAACCTTTCGCTACTCACGCGCCCTGGTGGTTGTACCGGCGGTGCTCTATGGCGTGTATGCAGCCGGCGTCGTATGGATCTGGCGTGAACAGCCCGCGATCGCGATGTCCATCGCCGGGATCCCGGCCCTACTGGTCGTCCCGTTGATCGTGTGGACGATCCTCAAGGTGGGCGACGTCATCAGCGTGGATGCGGTGGAGCTGTATCGGTCAGTTTGGGGGCGCAGGGAGAGGGTACGATGGATGGATGTCCAGGAGGTCGAGCTTAACCGGTCCCAAGTCGTTGTTCGAAGCGCAGCCTCCACGGCCATTTCGGTAGCCACGAACCACCCCGCCTATCTGATCGTGCGGGAGTGCGTCCTGACGTTTTTGAGACCGCTCTGCCTCAAGGATCTGAGAACGATCTACCATCTCGACCCGTTCCTGAATGTGCTCTTCGGCGCCTTCACGCTCGTGTTTCTGTACGGCGGTGTGTCGTCGATCCTGATAGGCGGTGCCATGCTGATGCCGGGTGTGCTAGGGTTCGTGCTCGCCGCACTGCTTGGCGTGGCATGGCCTTTCATCCCGCAGAGGTATGCCTTTCGAGACGGCCGGTTCTGGATAGAGTCCTGGCGCAAGCGTCAGCCGTTAACGGTCGACGATGTCCGGTCCATTGCCTTGGTTAACGGTCACCTCGCGGGCCTCATGTCCGTTCGATTGGTGACGAAGAGTGACTCGTATGACCTACAACACATTCGAGAAGGAGAGCTTCGACTGTATCTATCGCTCGTCGAATGGTATCGAGCCGCTCGGCATGTCGATCCGGATCCTTCTGTGGGCCAGTGGCTTCTGAAACGGGATCCTGCGGCTCAGGATCGGGCGCTTCAGCCCGTGAGTGACCGATCTGGCAGGGACGATTGATCGGGTTGGCCGGGTCGTTCACGCTCGGGGTCTTTCGATCTTCGCGCGCGGGACAACGTCTCGGCGTAGAGGACTGGGTACGCGACGCTCAGAACGGAACCGCAGACCAGGTAGATCGCCAGATAGCCGGCGTCCCAGCGGCAACCCTCTGGGCGCAGGCGAGAGCAATCGAACGAGGAAAGGAAACCTATTCCAAAGACGGCCGCGATTGGTGCCGCGCCCGCGAAGAACGCCCAGACCGGCCTGCCGCGTTGGATCAGGCGGTTGGCAAACGACCAGGAAAAGAGCAGGACCACAGCGCCGAACACGGGACACAACATGGCTGCTTTTACCGTCAGGGACACGCGAACGGCAACTGGTCGAACGGCACAGGCTCAAGGCTAGCACCGCCGTGCGTCGCATACACATCGGGTTCAAAGTCGATCCGCGACTCGTGGGGCAACAGAGGCCGGATCACAACGCCGTAATAATCACCGTCCGACTGGAATACGCCCACATTGGGCCTTGATCCGAGATCCCATCTCAAATACGAGTTGAGGAAATCCTCATCGGGTTCGATGAGCCCTGATGGACGATTGCCCAGCTTAGTCGCTAACGAGTGCTGGCCGAGCCAGTCGGGCCAGAAATAAGTATTTGGATCTTCGCCGTTGAAAGCGGGGGCTTTCCCCAGGCGTTCGGCCCAGAATACAAAGTGAGCGGCCCAATAAGGCTTCAGATCAAGATTGGCCAGGTAGTCGTCCAGTCGATCGAACGGCGCGCGGAAGGCGGGCGTCACATAGTCACGTTCGATAGCGGAGAAGCTGCGGCGCAACGTGCCCTTGGGGGTGCTCAGTTCGAGTGTGTAGCTGCCTTCGCCATTGCCAAAACCAATGTCAGGAATGGGGGTCGCGTAGGTGACCTGCTGGTTTTCTATGCCCGCCTGGAGTTCCAGACGCAGGATCGCGCAGAGATCGGTCGGCTCGAGCATGGCCGTGCCGTACCAATCGCCATCGCGGACAATCACTTGCCCATCGGTGTAGATCATGAGGATAGGTCGACGCAACATTCGCTGGAGGGTCAGGGCGTCGTACATCAGGTAGGCTCCGTCACCGCCGCTGCTGTACTCGGCCAGGAAGATGCCTTTTCCGGGCTCAGCTGTCGGCGTCACCGTCGGTGTCCACGTCGGAACCGGCGTGCGTGTGGGCGGCCGAGTGGAAGTGGGTGCGCGAGTCGGCGTCTCAGTGGCCGTCGACGAAGGCTGGGGAGTTGGCGTGTCGGTCGGCAATTCTGTCGCGGCAGGGGAGGCGGTGCAAGCCGCAAGCAAACAGGCAACCAAAACTGTAAGGGTGGATTGGGCGCGGTTCATGATCGGCTTCGAGGAATGTCCTGAGTGTCCAGACAACTATCTGGCCGACATTTTGGCGACGGCCAGTATGTGTGCACGACCGTTGGTGTTTCGAACGCCATCGCGCTTTGTGGAATATGACTTCAACTTGCCATTAGGCTGGCCCATCCAATCGCGACGAATCGGTGGGCTCGTCAGACGCAGAGTGTTCGGAACGGCACACGTAATCCAGTGCGAGGCCGATCGCGCTTCCACCGATAGTCGACCACGCCAGTGCGATCGCCATCCGCTGGCACGCGACAGGATCTACCAGGACCGATTGAACCTCAGCCTTGTATCTGGCCCAGGTGATCGCGTGTCCAGTCAAAGCCGATTCCAGCATCACAGTGAAGGCTGCGCCCGTCAACATAAACACGACAAAGACCCCGACAGTGATCGTCAATGCCAACGCACACCCAACCACTACCAAGCGCTTGCCCGTCCATTGCTCTGGCTCGCGCCCCATGGCTCTTGCCCATCCGCCACCCACGATGAGCGGCACGAGCAACGTGAGCGGAAGCGTCCCACATTGGGCAATCATCCAGGCATTGAAATTCTCGGCAAAGTGAGGATGTGAGGCTGTCAGTCCGTCATCGGCGTAGAGAACAATGAAACAGACGACGGTAACCACCGTGAGCCCCAGCAAGCTCACGGCCCAGCGGAGCCTGGACCGGTCCCGTCCGGCCTGCCCATTCACAGCGTTTGGGAGTGACACCATGGTTTTGCGACCTCCTATCTAGACTGACGATCGAATCGGCGCGCGCCGGGAAAGGCGCCATCGGCTGGCATCTGCAGTGCGAAGCGTTGAAGAGAGCGGATCCAACCCCCACGTCCAGGATGAGCCCAACGCCGTCCATGGCTCGAGGCCAGCGAACGACCGAGCTGACTTCGCCGAGTATTGCCCTGAGGGTTGAAAGACGGGTCGGGCTTACGCATGAGATCCTGTGTATTGGGATCGCTTCGCGGCGGCTCGAAGCACCGTCTCGCGTCGACGCCAGAGCGCATGACCGAGGAACCCGCCTTGTGCGCTCGCCATGGCTGCGGCCCAGCCAAAACTCATCTGAGTCGCAGGCCTCGAAACTTCTTGGGCCCACTTCGCCACGAGGTAACCTTCCGAAAAGAATCGCCACATCGTTTCCGGCGACGTGGTCTGAGGACGGTACACCACCACGACGTAGGCGGAGAATGCGGTCAGGACGGTCAGGAGGCCGATTCCCATACCCAACCCACTTGAGGCGGTGGCGTTCAGTCGGGTGCGAGCGACCACGACACCGAGCAACGCGCCGAACACACCGGCCCAGGTAGCCGCGACCAAGCCGTATTGGGAGAACAACACCATAGCCAAGAGGGCCACCAGACCGAGGGTAGGCGTCAGGAGGGCTGAGGATGGCGGAGTCAGCCACGCTTCGGCGGCGACGACCAGGGCCAGCGTCAGCGGCGCGAGAAGGGCGGCGATCCAGGCCCCGCGCCAGGCGAGGCGATGGGGTAGGCGGCTGTGATTGCTAGCCATCGGTTTCCGGGCCGTCACTTGGCGCCGATCCCCGGGCGCGGGCGGGGTCGAGTTTCCGAAAAAGATGTGTGCCCAGACTCGTGCCAGCCAGGACCGCGATCCCGAGGGCAAATGCAATGAGAACGAGCAGCCCTTGATCAAGGAAGAGCGCACGGAACGCATGGAGCCAGGACGTCGGAGTCTGTTCGGAATGTGTTTCGGCCAGGTAGACGAGGCTCGCTGGTGTTCCCGCGATCACGGCCACCGCGATGGGAACGAGACTGGCCAGAAAGCCCCCGGCCAGACGTGCCCGTCGTTCTGTCGCGCCCACGCGGGTCATCGCGATCAGCCAGCCCAGCACCGCGCCGAGCATGGCCGTCAGGGGCGTGGTCAGGAGCGAGAGCATCACGAAAAGCGCGCGCAGGGTGGTTAGGACCGACTCGAGTGAGACGCCGGACCCGATGAGCAAGATGAAAGCTATCGGCGCCAGCAAGAGCGCCACCACGGCCTGAGCGCCGAGAGCAGCGTCGATCAGGCCCGGCCAGACCAGATTGGGTTTCGACGGGACTGGTGCCACCGGAGCCGGCCATTCGACGGATAGCAAGGGCGCCGCATCTTCTGTGAGGGTCGTCTGTCGTCGGCGAGCGGACACCAGCACGACCCCCGGGATCAGGCCTGTGACGGCGCCGAGACAAGCGGCTTCGATTACGCCCGACGTCCGCGTGCCGAGCTCCGCGTATTGGAACAGAGCGCTACCTAAGGCGTAGGCCAGCGCTCCGATCGACGCCAGAACATAGCGATCACCGTGGCGCCACTCGCGGATGAGCACGGCGAGAAAAAGTCCAAGGCCGGCCGCCACCGCCGCCGCCGGAATCATCCAGAGGAGGCCACTGATCAAGTTGAGGACGACCCGGCCCGCGACGCCGGCCTGACCGCTCAGGAGGTCAAGCCGATGGTGGCGCCAGACGTTCCCGAGGATGAGGATGAAGACATCGAGACTGGCCATGCCGGCAGAGCAACCCAACCCAAGGTAAACAAAACGTGCCCGCGTCATCGCGTGATTCCTGTCGCTCGCAAAACTATGACCTTCACAGTAAGGCCAAGCCAGGGGGAGTGACTGATGGGACCGGTTGCCGTTTCGTTGGCACGGCCGGGCGCCTTCGGCCGACTAGATTGGGCGGTGCGGGTCTCAACGCCTCCCAACCGTCTTGGATGAAGCCCAACGAGGCGGCTTTCGAAAACGATGCTAGGCTGTTGGCATACTCGAGGTCCCATGAGTCGTCGATATTGTTTGTCGTTGCTCGCGTTCTCGGTCATCGTCTCAGCCTGCCAGACGCCCCCGCCGTCTTCCACACTCGAACCGTCCGGATCGCCAACGGCCCCGACGGCCATCCCATTCACCGAAACACCCCCGGCGACGACCGTGCCGACGATTGCGGCCGCCACGCGCGTGCCGAGCGCGACGGCCCCAGCACACTCAGATGTGGCCGAGTACCTGCGCTCGGAGGGGCCATATCTTCTGGCAGTTCCGCGATCCACAGAGCCGCCTGATCTGGTCTACCTGGACGCCGATGGCCGCGGCGCCGCACGGGTCGCGCTGCCAGAAGGCTTTCGACTTGAAGGATCGCTCCGACACAGCCTGTCGTCAGACGGTCGCTATCTGGTGCTATACGCCGGGACGGCTGCCGAGGCACCCTATGATCTCCGGCTGGGGCTTTTTGATCTCGAACGAAACGCGTTGACGCAAGAGGTTGCGCTCCTCAGTGCGGCCTATCCCGAAGATCTCCGTGATCTCTTTCGCACCCGCATCGCGCCGGCGGCCGGGTTTGATCCGGCTGACGCGGCCAACTTTCAAGGTGAAGTCGGACGCTGGTATCTGACGATTTGGGATTGGTCGGCCAATGGGCGCTATCTGGCCTTCGCCGGCCAGCGCGATGGCCCGTCCACCGATGTGTACGTGCTGGACGTACAGACGGGGCAGGTCCGGCGCATGACGGACGGCATCGAGCAGGTTGTGTCGCTCGAGTGGTCTCCGGATGGTCGACGGATTTTGAATGGCAGCAGCAACGACTTTGGCATGGGCATGAAGATCCACTTCTGGTCGGCTGACGTCGCCACGGACACCAACGTGTCCCTCGGTACGGCATCAGCCGGATTGGCCCGTTGGGTGAGCACTGAGCAAGTGTTCCTACATGGCCAAACCAATGGCCGATTCACCAATATCGATGCGCAACTGGCAAGCGCCGTGACGGGGGAGGCCGTCACATTATGGACGAGTGGCTATGCCCACCTGTCGCTGGATCTGGAGTCGGGAACGGCCGACGTGATGGGCTGCCCCTCAGACTACCGCAGCGACGCGGAGTGCGGGCGCTTCACCGTTGATCTGACGACCGCAAAGGCGACTCGCACCGGCGATCTCGTCGCGCCGGAGACGTACCCAACTCGCGATTTCTCGTCGCAGACGTTGTGGGATGACGCAGGCAATCGGCTCATGATGACACCGGATCGCCTCGAGATCGAGACGGCCACAGGCGAAATCCTGGTGCCGGTTGGGGACCGATCGGCCTGGAGATGGACCTCCAGTTTTCTCCTCTCGCCCAACCATGCCTACGCATTCCTGTGCGATCGGGAGACGAAAGTCGGTTGGCACGTGGTCGAGTTGGCCACCGGTCAGGTGCACAGTCTGAACTCCATCCTCACGACATTGACCACTGAGGTTGATTTGGCCTGGGTCAACGAGGCGCCGGCGGCCCTTCGCGCGGCGATGCCGCCCGCCACGCTTGCGCCGCAGGACGCCGCGCCACGGGTGCGGATGCTGCTCGGAAAAACCGACGGGTGGGAGCTGAAAGAGCCGCTGCAAACTTGGGATAGCCAGAATCTGTCGAAGACGACCCTGCCGCTGCCCCAGGCGTCGCACCCGACCTGGACCTGGAGCACCCGACTGTCACCGCGCCACGACTACATCGCGTATTTGCCGGTTGATCGCGGCGACGCGCTCGACCCGGCTACGCTGGCCCGCGACGACTACCAGCTTTGGATTCAGGACACGCATACGGGCGTGTTCGTTGCACGCGTCGACCTTTTGTCCGCTGCGGCGCTGGAAGCGATCGCGAAGGCCGAAACGTCCTGGGAAGGTGAGATCCCCGGTCTACCTGTCATGGGTGTGGCTCGTGCGCTTGGGGACAACCTGGCCTGGTCTCCGAATGGACGGTATCTGGCGTTCACCGCCGCCAGCGACGGACCAACGGCCGACCTCTACATCTTCGACACGACGACGCGGGACGTTCGGCGGCTCACAGACGAGTCGATGTCACTTGGCCTGATCTTCTGGTCGCCAGACAGTGAGCGCGTCGTCGCGCGAGAGTTGCTCGACTATCAGCCCTATCCGGACGGCAACTGCATCTTCTGCTCGCCGGGTCGGACGGTCGTCGTCGTCGTCGCCGAGGGCGCCACAGTCCTCCTCGATGGTCCGCTCGGGATTCATCTGGCGGGCTGGTCGTCGTCCGAGTCCTTCCTGGCCTTTGCCGCACCCTTCGAGGCGCCGCCCATGTTTCTCGCTGAGGCGGATCTCGGTTCGGCCGAGATCCAGACGGTGTTCCCTGGCGCGTTCGCTGATGTGGCGGTCGCCGAGTCCACCGGCGATATCTGGCTGAGCTATTGGTCGCGGGATCCCTACATGCACTTCGAGATCGCAGACGGCCTCTACCGGCTCAACCGGGAGAGTGGGGCGGTCCAGCCCCAAGCGCTCGGGGCCGAATGGGCCGGCGGCCTGACCTACCTGCGCGAGTGGGATGCGTTAGCGGTGTGGAGCGCCAATCAGCCGAGGACCCTGCGGATCTTGAACGCCGATGGCACCGAGCGTTTTCGGATCACGGGCCTTGATCCGCAGGCGCGCGTGGAGGACACCGGTTCGTGGCTGATGCTGCCATCGGTAGACCGTGGTTGGCTGATTGTGGACGCGCAAGGCCATGAGGTCGCGGTCCCAGGGTCAGGGTGCGTGCGCTGGCTGCCCGGACACGACGGCGTGTTGAGCGTGTCCGAGAGTGGCTCACGACTCCTGCGGGCCAGCCATAACTGGCAGCCCGAGCCCCTGGATGTACCGGCTACGCTGTGCGCGGCCGGACAGGTGGTCTCTGTGGGCGATCCCTAGCCGCCGTGTGCGACTCGAGTCAGTTCGGGGTGCCACGCATCTGTTGATCCTGCGGATCGGGTCGCGTGAATTGTCTTCTCTCAAGTTGGCGAAGCATTGTTAGTAGTCCATGTCGTTTCGCAGCGGAACTAAGCGGAGTTAGTTCTCGTGCAAGGGCCCATGGTCCTGTCCCATCCAGTCTCGATCTCTCTTGCGACATCAAACGCCGCCGGATAGGCAATGTGATACGCCAGGGCCTGACTCAAGGAGAACCCGTACACGACGGTGAGCCCGGGCAATGGTTTGCACGCAGATGCCGAGGCCCCGAAGGACGACCGTGGGCAGCCTTGCCTTTCGTCTTCGATAACCAATGAGCGAAGAGTCGGAGTCGACCAATCCTGTGCCGATTTCGTCGACTTTATCGGCGATCACCCACAGCAGGAATGCGTCGAGGGTCACGCGGTGCTGTATCGCGGCTTGCCTGGCTGGATGCCTCACATCGCCTGGCCGTTCAAGGATGTGCTGACCCAGGGCAGTTCCGTGGGTGTCGGCCCCTCGGCTGGATCACGCGGCGAGCTTATCCGTCTAGCTTAGGAGACGCATAAGCGCCGGATTCACAAAGACCTTGTCACGCCCCAGTTTACGTTCCTCCAGGATACCGAGACCGGCGAGTGTCTTGAGGTAGTTTGAGGCCGTTTCTCGATGGGCGATCTTGCGCTCGACGAGCGTCGATATCCTGCAATAGGGCTGTTCGAAAATGGCATCGACGAGCTCACGCCTGTACGTCTTTGGAGCCAGCGCGCGGACTTTCTGCGCCGTTTCGTCGACGAGTGCGCGGATCGCTGCGATTTTGGCGGTTGTCCAGTTCGCTGTTTCTTCAATCGCCCTGAGCATGTAAAGAATCCACGGCTCCCATTCACCGTGACTTGTGACTCGAAGCAGCAGTCGGTAGTATTCGGCCTTGTTGGCTATGATGTATCGACTGAGGTAGAGAATGGGTAACGAGAGCAAGTCTTCTTGAACGAGATAGAGGCTATTCAGGACGCGGCCTGTGCGACCATTACCGTCCGAGAACGGATGAATGGCTTCAAACTGATAATGCCCGATCGCCAGGCGGACCAATGGATCCAGGGCTCGTTCGGCGTTCATGAAACGTTCCCAGTTGGCCAAGAGATTGTGGATTGTATTCAGATCATTGGGCGGCGTGTATATGACGGTCATACTTGGCTCGTTGACAATCGCCACGCCTGGAACCCGACGCACTTGCATCTCGATGCCTTTGATGTGCGTGCAAACCGCCAACGCCACGGCCGTGCTGATCGGCCGAGCCTTGAGAGCATGGAAGCCCTCAAGGAGAGCACTGCGGTAACGAAGAGCCTCGCGCGTCGTTGGGTCGGCTAGCGACTCCTCATCCAAGTATCGAAACAACTCGTCGTTGGTCGTCACGATGTTTTCGATTGCCGAACTCGACTGCGCTTCGAGGACTGGAAGCGTATTTATCAGCATCGCAGAATTGGGGATGAGCTCTGCCGCCTGTTTCAGTGCAGCCAGACCCACGCGGGCCAGTATGCACTGTTTGAGGATGGCGTGGCTTTCCATATTTCCGTATGGCGGCAACGGGGGCAGATTGTTGTAGGGCAGGGTGGCGACCCAGGAGGGGCGGGATATGTCGGTGTTTATTGGTTTTGTCGACATATTCACAGGATATGTCGATTGTCCCGACAAGTCAATCGAGATAGATGCCCCAGACATTCGCCGCCCTTACGTCCGCACAGACTTTCATTGCCATCCCTCTCGAGCAGGAAGGTCCGCGTTCCTACCTACAACCGCCAAGGCACCGGAAATACCAGAGATTAGGTCCAGTGTGGAGCAGAGGCAGCTCGTCGGGCTCATAACCCGGAGGTCGTAGGTTCGAATCCTGC
>CAYZRP010000003.1:0-108289 GCA_964480865.1 uncultured Anaerolineales bacterium
GCCAGCGCCAGGATGATCTGCACCGACATGTCTTCGCGGCCGCCGAACGCGCCGCCGATGGCGGGGTAGATCACGCGGATCTGCTCGGGCGGCAGCGCCAGGCTGTGCGCGATCTGCAGCCGATCCTCGTAGGTCCATTGGCCCGCCACCTTGACGGCCACACGACCATCGTCGTCGATGTAGCCGAGCCCGGCCTCCGGCTGCAGGTAGGCGTGCTCCTGCATCGGCGTGTGGTACTCGCCCTCGACGATGACATCGCACTCGGCCCAGGCTGCGGATACGTCGCCCTTACGGATGCGATAACTCTTGAAGACGTTGCCGGGCGCGCTCGGCACGATCTGCGGCGCATCGGGTTGCAGGGCCGCGTCGATATCGGTGATCAGCGGCAGGTCCTGCCACTCGATTTCGATCAGGGCGCGCGCTTCGGCCGCGGCCTGCTCGGTCTCGGCGATCACAAGCGCGACCTGGTCACCGACGAATCGAACGATGTCAGCGCCCTCGATCCCCGAGCCTGGTCCGCACAGCACAGGCTGATCGGGTGTGCCCAGGCCGTAGCCGTTGACGGGCACATCCTTGGCGGTCAGGACGGCGACAACGCCGGGATGCGCCTCGGCGCGCGAGGTGTCGAGTTTGAGGATCCGGGCGTGCGGCCGACCGGCGAACAGGATCTTCATCCAGAGCTGGCCGGGCAGGTCGATGTCGCCGGGATACGGCGCAGCGCCCGTGACCTTGGAGACGGCGTCAATGCGGATATGGGATTGACCGATCGCGTTCATACGCGTGTGTACCCCCTGGGGCCCGCTCAATCGGCTGCGACGGGAGAGGTTGAGTCAGCCGCGCGTTCGATGGCAGCCAGGATCTTGTAGTACCCGGTGCAGCGGCACAGGTTGCCGGTGACGGCTTCAAGAATCTCGCTTCGTCCGGGCTTCGCTCGTTCTTCGAGCAACTTCGCACCCGCCATGATGAACCCGGGCGTGCAGTAGCCGCACTGAACGGCGCCTTCATCCACGAAAGCCTGCTGCACGGGGTGCAGGGCTCCTTCCGTCGAGAGTCCTTCGATCGTCGTGATCGTCGCCCCCGAAGCACGCCCGGCCGGGACAAGGCAGGCCATCACGGCGAGACCGTCGAGGAAGACGGTGCAGGCCCCGCACTCGCCCTCGGCGCAGCCCTCTTTGGTTCCGGGCAGGCCGGCGTCTTCACGCAGCAGACGCAGCAGAGTTTTGTGGTGCGCGTCAGCGAAGGTGCGGCGTTGGCCGTTGATCGTGGTGACGATGGCGTCGGTCGACGCCTGGGCCGCCTCAGCGGGGATCGCCACAGCCAGTTGTACCGGTCGCTCAGGCAGGCTGCCACGGGCCGATCCATTGGCGATGCCGCGCAAGGCGCGCCCGACGGCGACGGCCACGAGACGTCGTCGATAGTCGGCCGTGGCGCGGACATCATCGATCGGCTTCGCGCTCTGTTGCGCCAGCCTGGCGGCTGCGCGGATGGTCTCGTCCGTCAGCGGTTGCCCGACCAGGGATGCCTCGGACTCGGGGCAGCGGATGATCGTCGGCGCGACGGCGCCCAGGGCGATCCGCGCTGCCGCAACCCGCCGTTGTTCGTCGAACGACACAACGACCGCGGCATTGACCAGCGAGATGGCTTGTGCACGGCGCAGCGCCATCTTCACGTACATGCTCTCAGTTGTCTGAGGATCGAGCGCGTCAAACGCGATCCCGGTCAGGATCTCGTCCGGCGCCATGACCGTGCGCCGAACACCGGTGTAGAACTCGGCCACGGGCACCACGCGCGTCCCGCGGACCGATGTCAGTGTCACCTCGGCCTGGAGTGCCATCAGCGGCGTGATCGTGTCGTTGGCAGGCGAGGCCGTGATCAGATTTCCGGCGACTGTCGCGCGGTTGCGGATCTGCGGTGCCCCGACCTCCCAGCAGGCCTGCGCCAGCGAAAGGGCGTGCTTCTGGATCACGCCTGAGGCCGCGGCCATGTTGTGAGTCGTCAGTGGCCCCAGATGGATACGGCCCCCGCGGAGTTCGATGGCCTCCAGACCCGGGATCCTCGAAATGTCGATCAGGGAGTGGACTCCGCGACGGACTCCACGCTCGAGTTCAAGGATGAGATCGGTTGCGCCGGCGACGATTCTGTTCTCGCCGGTGCCGGCTGCCAACGCTTCAACTGCTTCAGGTAACGACTTTGGAATGACGTAACCCTGCCACATAGTGCCCTATTTCATCATCGATGCGAAGTACAGGCGGATAGGTGTCACCGTCACAGTGACCGATGTTGATTGACTTCCTTGCGAGTTGGAGGCCGTGACTTTGACGGTGCGGTTGCCGAGGGTCGTAAACGTCCATGCCAGCGATGAGCCGGTGCCGGCCGCCACGCCATCGATCTCCCACGCATAGGTCACGTTACTGCCCTGAGTGACCGACGCAGTGTAGGTTGTCGGCTGAAGGATCATGGCAGTCCCAGGGCCGTTCAGGGCCAGACCGACGATCGGGACATCCACGATCGTGACGGGAACGGTGATCACCGATGAGCCCAACGGGTTCGTGGCCGTCAGAGTGGCCGTGTATTGACCGAGAGCGCTGTACGCGTGAGTCACCGGAGACCCAGAGCCCGTTGCGCCATCGCCGAAGGCCCAGGCATAGGTCACATTCGTCCCTGCCGATACGGTGGCCGTGAACGTGATCGCGCTATTCGGTGGCTTGGGGCCATTGGTCTGTGCCGCAAGACCAGAGATCGGCGTGTCGACCTGGAATCCGACCGAGCCCGAGTTGTTGACCGAATTCGGATCGCCCACCCAGGAGGCTATCTGGGCTGTGTTGTTGATGGTCGTCGGCGTGCCCACGCCGTTGCCGACCTGCGCCGTGATCGTGATGGTCCCGCCCGCGCCAGGCGCGAGGTCGGCGGTCTGCCAGCTGTACGTGACCGCCCCTGTTGCTGTGATCGCCGAACCGCTGCTGGACACAGCAAGATTGGTCAGGCCTGCCGGTACAACATCCGTGACGAATGGCGAGTAGGCGATCTTCGACCCAACGTTGGTGTACGTCAGGGTATAGGTGATGGTGTCGCCTGGCTTCACGAAACTGGGCGTCACACGCTTGCTGACGGCGAGATCGGTGGAGAGATCGAGTTCGTCGGCGCCCAGATCAGCGACGCCGTAGAGCGGTCGCGTCTCTCCGTCGATATCGACGGCCACTGTCGAAACGCCGCCCGCATTGAAGGCGTCGCTGCCATAGGTGATGTGAAGATCGAGGGTGGCTGTGTTGACGAACGCCGCGGCTCCCGTGACAGCGCCGCTCACCGTGACGGTGCCGCTGGTCGGCGTGCCTACGCCTGACCAGAGGACGCCGGTCAGCGTTGTTGTGGCAGGCTGTGGCCCGGCAGCGACGCCGACTGTGTAGCTGTCGAAGATGGAGTTGGTCAGGGCCAGGCTGTCGTTCGTCCCGACCCCGCCAATGGTGATCGATGGCCTCGTGCTGGCTGGGCCGGCGTAGAAGGTGTTGTGCTGGCCGGTGAGATTGAACGCGGCGACACCGTAGTAGGTCAGGTCCGCGCCCTCGCCTGTGCCCGTGGCGGTGTTGGCGCCGAAGAAATTGTTGTTGAGGGCAGCCGAGGCGGTGACCGTCATGACCGAGTTGTTGGCGGCCACGCCGCCGCCCGTCGCCGCCGAGTTGTTGAGAATGCGCGCGGATTGGATCACGTGTCCGGAGTCGCCGCCGATCGAAATGCCGCCGCCCTCCTCGAGCGCCACATTCCCGCTGACGGTTCCACCGGTCATGGTGAGCCGGGCTCGGGACACGATGCCGCCACCGCCCGTATGCGCGGTGTTGTTCAACAAACTTGTGTTGACCAGGGTGATGGGGTTCGTACCCGCGACCCCCGAGCCCACGGAAACCCCGGCGATACCGCCACCGGCTGCGATGTTCGATGCGTTGTTCGAGATCAGGCCGTCGACGATCGTGGCGGGTGCCCGAATGCCAAAGGCGAATGCGCCGCCCTCGTTCTCGGCGATGTTGTCGCTGGCGATGGGCCGGGTCAGAGTGGCCGGGCCGAACGACATGAGCGCGCCGCCCTGGTACCCAGCCGTGTTGGTGTAGAACACCGTATCAGTCAAGGCCAGTGTGCTGTCGACATAGACGGCGCCGCCGAAGTTCAGAGACTCGTTGCGCTCGAACCTGGCATTTGCGATCGAGAGGCTTCCGACAACGTCAAGCGCTCCGCCGCGATTGGCGTTCGTGTTGTGAAGGAAGGTGGTGCCGTTGACCGTGGCGTCTCCGCCCACGCTGACGCCGCCACCGTAGCAGGAACCACCGGTGCAGGCGTTGTCTTGAATGAGGCCGCGCGTCAGCGTGGCGTTTCCAAGAGCCAGCATTCCACCGCCGCCACCGAGCGATGCGTTGTCTTTCAAGGTGACGTCGGTGAGGACGATCGGGCTGCTCGTCAGGATGCCACCACCCCCGGTAATAGGCCCGGTATTGACGAATCCGTTGGCGACAGTGAGGCTGATGATGGTTGTCGCTGCGTTCGCATTCACCTGGATGCCGCGACGCGCGTTCTGGCCATCGATGAGGGTCACGCCAGATTGGGTTGTGAAGGAGGGATTCCAGCCGCCGGAAAGCACCAGGCTCTTCGTCACCGTTACCACATTCGGCCCAACGCCTGTGAATGTGCCCGCGGCAACGTAGAGCGTGTCACCGGCGCTCGCCAGCCCCTCCGCGTACTGCAACGTTCCACAGGGTGCTCCGGATGAGCCACACCCGACCCCGTCCGACCCCGAACTACTCACGTACCAGGAGCCAGCGCCGCGGGCGGCAGGGGGCTGCACCACCGTCAGAACAGCGACCGCCATCGCGAGACCGATCGCTGCAGCGCCGATCCCGTGACGCAGTTGCCTGGCAATCAGAGTGCCCGCGGACCCCTGATTTTGTTCGCTTCGAGTACGTAGCGTGATTCTGTTCATATGTATTCGCGCCGCACGGGGAGGTCTGCGCCATTCGATTTCCCCCCGCAGGTCCGTGCGAGACCGCGAATTAAGATACTACCGCAATTCGCCGAAATTGCATGACGTCCACGAGTCCCTGGTCCGAAATACGGAGTTCTGGGATGACGACCAGGGCGAGCAGGGTCAGCTGCATGTTGGCATTGTGCAGGTTGCAGCCGCAGGCCCTGTATTCTGCCAGAACGGCCTCGGTTTTGGCGGCCACGACATCCGCGCGTTCGGTGGACATCAAGCCGGCGATGGGCAGTTCGACGACGGCGCGGACGGTGCCGTCGCGGGCCACCAACATGCCGCCTTCGCACTCGGCGAGCGCATTGGCGGCCATTGCCATGTGCTCATCATCTGTTCCGACGACGAGCATGTGATGCGAGTCGTGAGCGACAGTCGAGGCGATCGCACATGGACGGTCGAAACCGAAGCCCTGGACGAACCCGACCTCGACCCGGCCCGTGCCTGCGTGACGTTCAACCAGCGCTACTTTGCAGATGTCCTGGCCCGCATCGGCCGGCACGAATCCGTCGACGGATGCCAGGGTGGCTACCACGTGCCGGGTTGGCGCCTGGTTCTCGATGATCCCGATCACGTTCGCGGTCACGGTGCCTGTGGCGGGACGATCGGCTGGAACTGGCACCGCGAAGTCAACGGACGCCAGGCGTTTGCCGAGGTGCACCGAATGCTTGACCTCCGACGGGTAGTCGAAGGTCGGCAACTCGCGGAGCCAACCGCCGTTTTCGGCGATCACGTCGCCACCCGATATGACGAGTTCGGCGCGGTAGTCGGCCAGGTCGCGGGTCAGGACGATGTCGGCGTACCGCCCCGGCGCGATCAGGCCGACGTCGCGGCTTAAGCCAAAGTGCTCGGCGGTGTTGAGCGTCATCATCTGTAGCGCCGTGAGGGGCGCGAGCCCTTGAGCGATCGCGTGGCGCAGGACGCGATCCATATGGCCTTCATTGATCAGCGTGCCGGAATGCGAGTCGTCCGTGCACAGGATGAACCGGCGCGGATCCAGGCCCGCCTCGGTCACCGCCTTGACCTGCGCGGCGACGTCATACCAGGCGGAACCCAGGCGCAACATCGGGCGCATCCCCTGGCGCGCGCGCGCGATCGCGTCCTGGGCGCGCGTGCCCTCATGATCGTCTTCGGGACCGCCCGCCACATACCCGTGGAACGCGATCCCCAGATCGGGCGATGCGAAGTGTCCGCCGACGGTCCGGCCGGCCCGCATCGTCTCCGCGATCTCGGCGTGCATGTTGGGCTCGCTCCCGAACACGGCCGGGAAGTTCATGACCTCGCCGAGGCCGATGATGCCTGGCCAGCCCATGGCCTCACGGACCTCGTCGGGCCCGATGGTCGCACCGGGTGTTTCGAGCCCCGGCGCCGACGGCACGCAGGATGGCATCTGCACCCAGACATTGACTGGCTGCAACGCGGCCTCGTCGACCATCAGACGCACGCCCTTCAGCCCGAAGACATTGGCAATCTCATGCGGGTCGACGAACATGCCGGTGGTCCCGCGCGGACCGACAGCGCGCACAAACTCGGTCAGCGTCACCATGCCAGACTCGACGTGCATGTGCGCATCGAGCAGACCCGGTGTCATGTAGCGGCCCGCCGCATCGATGACCCGTGTCTCCGGGCCGATGGTGTGTCCGGCATCCGGGCCGACGTAGGCGATGCGCGAACCCTTTACGGCGATGTCCGTGTCTGGCACGATCTCGCCGGTCTGCACACAGGCCCAACGACCATGCTGGATCACCAGATCGGCCGGGACGCGCCCCATGGCGCAGTCGACAAGTTCGCGCGACACGGTGTGCCAGGGTTGGCGAGGGGGCATTGGGGCTCCTTCCAGGAGGCTAGAGGAGCGAGGAGCGAAAGGCGAGGCGCGAAAAGAACAGCAGCGTTCGCCCCTCGCTCCACGCTCCACGCTCCTCGCTCTACGCGGCGTAACGTTCCCAGGCTTTCGCCGCCAGTTCGCGGCTGCGGGCCGTGATCTCGGCTTCGTCAAGGAAGAGCAGTTGGCGATCCTTCATGAGCAGCTTGCCGGCCGCGATCGTGGCCGTGACGGCTGACGGCTCGAAGCCGAACAGGATGTGCCAGGGCAGGTTGCCGGTTGTCATCGGCGTGATCGGGTGATAGTCCACCAGGATCACGTCGGCGAAAGCGCCAGCCGCGAGCACGCCAATCGGCGCGGCTGGGAAGAACTGACCGGCCAGTGCGGCATTGTTCGAGATGGTCATCTCCGTGATGGTGTAGCCGCCGGCCCGGCGTGGGTCGCGATGCCAGACCTTGTGCAGCAGGTACGCGGCCTTCCATTCTTCCCACATCGCGTTCGAGAATCCGTCGTTCCCCAGGCAGACCCTGACGCCCGAGCGCAGCAGGCCTTCGATCTCGGCGGCGCCAACCGCGTTGTTCATGTTCGAGCGCGGCTGGTGAGTGACCCAGGTGCCCGTCTCGCGAATAAGCGCCGCCTCACGGGCATCGATGTGGACGCAGTGCGCCGCGATGCTGGTCGGCCCGAGGATGCCGTGCCGCGACAGGCGATCCACAACACGCAGGCCGCTGCGCCTGACGCTGTCGTACTCGTCGGATTCGTGTTCGGCGACATGGATATGGAAGCCGCCATCATGCTCGGCGCGAACCGCGTCAAGCGTCTCGGCCGACAACGACAGCGACGCGTGAAGCCCGAACGTTGCCGCCAGGTTCGGCCGGTTCTTCACGGCCTTGAGGAAACGCAGGTTCTCGTCGATCCCGGCGCGCATGCGTTCAGGCCCGTCGCGGTCGGTCACCTCGTAGCACAGACAGGCGCGCAGGCCGGCCTGATCGACGGCGTCAGCGATGATGTCGAGCGAGCCCTCGATGGCGTTGGGCGAAGCGTGATGATCGATCAACGTCGTCGTGCCGTGCTTGACGGCGTCGACCAGACACACCAGCGCCGAGTACCTGACGTCGTCGGGCGTGAGCGCCTTGTCGAGCTTCCACCACAATCGCTCGAGGATCTCAGGAAAGTCTTTGGGCGCATCGCCCGGGATCGCCATGCCTCGCGCGAACGCGCCATAGAAGTGCGTGTGCGCGCAGATGTTGCCGGGCATCGCGTACTGCCCGCGCGCATCCAGAACCTCGGCGTCCGGGTGCGCGGCCCTGAGCGCCGCCGACGGCCCGATCTCGGCGATCCTGTCGCCCTCGATGTACAGCGCGTGATCCGGCAGGATCTTGTTGTTCTCTCCCCAGGTGATCAGGGTGGCGTTTGTGATGAGCATGGGGCTCCTTTGGAGCGACGGCGGACGGCGGACCGCTGACCGCCGAAGGCGCCTTTGAGATCGTGTCTGCGGTCCGTCGTCTGCGGTCTGCGGTCTTTACGGAACGATCCACGTCCCGGTTTCGCCGGCCAGCGCGCGCCCGATGTTCTCGGGGTTGGTGATCAGCGCCTGTTTACCGCCGGCTTCGAGGTACCAGATGATGGCCTGGATCTTGGGCGCCATCGAACCCTTGGCGAAGTGCTTGCCCTCGGCCAGCAGCTGTTTAGCTTCAGCCAGCGTGATCCTGTCGAGCCACTGCTGATCGGGCTTGCCGTAGTTGAGCGCGACTTTCTCAACGGCGGTTGAGATCAGGAACAGATCGGCGTTGATCGATTGCGCCAGCTGGCTGCTGGCGTAGTCCTTGTCGATCACGGCCGCGATGCCGGAGTAGTTGCCCTGGCCGTCATCGACGACCGGGATGCCGCCGCCGCCGACGGTGATGACCACGACGCCCGAATTGAGCAACGCCGTGACTGTGTCGAGTTCGACGACCTCCTTAGGCAGCGGCGACGCGACCACGCGCCGCCAACCGCGGCCCGCATCCTCGACCACCGACCAGCCCAATTCGCGCTCACGACGTCTGGCCTCGGCCTCGTCCATAAAGCCGCCGATGGGTTTCGAGGGTTTGGTGAAGGCCGGGTCGGCGCGGTCGACCAGCACCTGGGTGATCACGGTGGCGACGTTCTTCTTGATCCCGCGCCGGAACAATTCGTTCTGAAGAGTCTGCTGCAGGGCATACCCGATGGCACCCTGGCTGTCAGCGCCACAAACGTCGAGCGGCACTTCATGCATGCCTTCCACCCGCGCTGCGATCTCTGATCGGCGCAAGATGAAGCCAACCTGCGGGCCATTGCCGTGCCCGATCGCCACATCCCAGCCGGCTTCGATCATGTCGGCGATGTGTTGGGTTGTCTCCTTGGCGGCCTGGTACTGGTCTTCGACGGTCTGATGCTTGGAGTCCTTGATCAGCGAATTGCCTCCAATGGCGACGACGGCGACCTTTTTCTGGGACATCTGGGTCTCTCCAAAGGAATCGGTGGATGGGTGGCAGGCTTAGCCAGAACTGCGGCCATCGCTCCTGCATCTGCGACGGCCGCCGGACCGGATCTTCGGGTGTGCCGAATCGATCGGGGCTGGGTGGATCATCCACCCAGCCCCGTTGTGTCGCGTCAGGACATCGTCAAGGCCATGACCGCCTTCTGGGCGTGCAGACGATTCTCGGCTTCGTCGTACACCACCGAGTGCGCGCCGTCGATGACCTCGTCGGTCACTTCCAGGCCACGATCAGCCGGCAGACAGTGCATGTAGATCGAGTCGTCCTTGGTCAGATCCATGCGGCGCTGGTCCGTGATCCACGACCTGTACTTCTCGATCAGGGCCTTGCCTTCGTCCTTGGCGGTGGTGGTCACCAACGGGCCCCACGACTTGGGATAGACGACATCGGCGTCCTTGAAGGCCTCGTCCATGTTGTCGGTCACTTCGAAACCGACCTTGTACTTGCGCGCGTTCTCCTGCGCCATGTCCATGATCTCGGGCATGAGCTTGAACTCCGGCGGATGCGCCAGGACGACGTCGCAGCCGAAGCGTGTCATCTGCAGGATCAGCGACTGCGGCACCGAGATCGGCTTGCTGTACGACGCGGCATAGGCCCACGAGACCACGACCTTCTTGCGGCGCAGGTCGCGGCCCTTCTTCTCGATGACTGTCATCAGGTCCGCCAGGCACTGGAACGGGTGATAGACGTCGCACTGCATGTTGAGGATCGGGGCGCGGCTGGCCCTGGCGACTTCGTTCTCGTACTTGTTGCCGAACTGCCAGTCGCACTGGCGGATCGCCATGCCGTCGTAGTAGCGGCCGAGGATCTCGCCGATCTCTTTAGCCGTGTCGCCGTGCGAGATCTGCGTGGTCTCCGAGTCGATGAAAGCGGCGTGTCCGCCGAGTTGCGCCATGCCGGCCTCGAACGAGCCGCGCGTGCGCGTGCTGGTAAAGAAGAACAGCATCGCCAGGGTCTTGTCGCGCAACAGGGCGTGCGGCTCGCCCAAAGCGCGCTTGCGCTTCAGGTCCCAGGCGACATCGAGCACGGTCTCGACTTCTTCTTTGCTGAAGTCGAGATCGCCGATGAAGTCGCGGCCGCGGAAATTCGTTTGCATGGGGAATGTCTCCTTCGCGAATAGGCTGCCATCGACGCGTCGCGGCGCCGACGGCGAATGCGTGTCTCAGCCCTTGAGCAGCCCGGGCAGCAGGGCGTAAAACTCGGTCGCTTTGACGACGTCGTCGAGCGAGACCGAGTCGTTGACGGTGTGGGCCGTGACCTCGTCGCCAGGCCCGAAGCCGATCGACGGGATCCCGGCCTTGCCGGCCCAGTAGATGCCGTTGGTCGAGAAGTTCCACTTGCTGCTGGCGGCGTCGGGCAGGCCGATGGCCTTGCGGGCTTCCACGCCGGCAACCACGAGCGGATGGTCCTCGGGATACGCCCAGGCCGGGAAGTATTTGTCGACCGGGAAGACGAAGCCCGTGTACGAGGGCTCGTCGTAGAACATCTCCTCAACGGTCACCGAGTCGCGGTGCTCGGGTGCGATCAGGTCGCGCACCTGCTGGATGGCCGCGTTCTTGTCCTCGCCGAAGGTGAGACGGCGGTCGATGAAGAGCACGGCCTCGTCTGGCACGGCGTTGATCGACGGCGTCTGCACATGAAGATCACTGCACGTGATCTTGCCGTGGCCCAGGAACTCGTGATCGCCGAGTTTGGGCTCGAGGTCGCGCACGCCAGCGATGACCGAGAGCAGCTTGTACAGGGCGTTGTCGCCCAGATGATTGCTGGCGGCGTGGGCGCTCTTGCCCTTCGCCACGACCTTGATCTCGACGCGGCCCTTGTGCCCGCGGTAGACGAGCATGCGGGTCGGCTCGCCGATGACGACGAAATCGGGTTTGATCTTGGGATCTACCTCGACGAAAGTATTGGGCGCGATCCCGTCGCACCACTCCTCCATGTTGCCGAAGTAGTAGGCGGTCCATCCGTCGAGCAGGCCGAGGTCACGCGCCAGGGCCAGGCCGTAGATCATGCCGGGCGTGCTGCCTTTTTCGTCGCAGGCGCCGCGGGCATAGAGCACGCCGTCCTCGACCTTGCCGATAAACGGGTCCCAGCTCCACGCGGCCGGGTCGCCGATGCCGACGGTGTCGATGTGCGAGTCGTAAACAAGCACCCGCGGGCCGTTGCCGATCCGGCCGATGGTGTTGCCCATCTTGTCGAAGCGGACCTCGTCATAGCCGAGCTTCTTCATCTCGGCCTGGATGCGCTCGCCGACTGGCCCGATCTGCGACTCCATCGAGGGGATCGCGCAGATCTCGCGCATGAAACTCACAATCGTGTCGCGCTGGGCCGCGACCTTGGCCTGGATCTCTGAAACGGGTAGGGTCATGGTGTCCTCGAAAGACGGCGGACGGCCGACCGCGGACCGCAGAAGGTGACTTCTCAAGGAAGGCGCCTTCCGCGGTCCGCCGTCAGCGGTCTGCGGTCACATCTGCGCAAAGGTGTCGATCATCAGATACGGATCCGCCATTGGATACAGGATCGGGCAGGTCGCGCCGCGCTTGATGTACTCCTGGACCTTGGCGCGGGCTTCCTCGGGCGTGCCGGTCGCCGAGATCTTGAGCACGAACTCATCGGGCACGTACTGCATGGCCTCGTGGATCTGCTCCTTAGTGGCCGGCCAGCCGAGGATCGACTGAACCTTCTTGACCACATCTTCGCCCACGCCCGAGGCCTTGGCGATGTGCGGCTGCTGCGCCAGGTACTGGGTGAGCAGCACCTTGGCGGCGTCGATGGCCTTCTTGCGATCGTTATCGACCGAGCACACAACCAGTTGGGGCCGGTCGAGGTCGTCAACGCGGCGGCCGGCCTTTTTGGCGCCCTTGTCGAGCAGTTCCATGGCCTTGTCGTTGTACTCCGGCGGCACGCAGTAGTTGAGCACGCAGCCGTCGGCGATCTCGCCGGTCATCTCCATCATCAGGTCGCCGGTTGCGCCGATCATGATCGGCACGTTGCGCGGCTCGCGCCGGCCGTGGACGACGTCGAGCTCGATGCCCTTGACCTTGTGGAACTCGCCGTTGTAGGTGACGTTCTCCATGCGCAACAGCTTGCGCATGACCTCGATCGTCTCGCGCATTGCCAGCAGCGGCTTGCGGCGTTCGATGCCGACGTTGGCCGCCAGCGGATCCCACCAGGCGCCGATGCCACAGATCACGCGATCTGGAGCCAGGTCGTCGAGTGTCAGGAAGGTCGCGGCCAGCAGGCCGATGTTGCGCGTCCAGTTGTTGATGACGCCCGAGCCGACCTTGATCTTCTTGGTCGAGGCCGCGAAGGCCGCCATCGGCACGATGGCGTCGCGCACCAGCCGGCTCTCCGCCTGCCAGACCGCCTCGAAGCCCTTCTCCTCGGCGTACTGGGCGTACTTGATCCCATCTTGAAGCGAATGCGCATCCTGCAGATACAGTGCCACGCGTTGAGTCATCTGTTCATCCTCCGCCGGTATTTCTTGGCCGCGAATTTCGCGAATTTCGCGAAAGGGTTGGTAGATCCAGCATGGTCGTGTCGGTCGCCCGCTCAATTCGCGTGATTCGCGAAATTCGCGGCTCAATTCTCAGGCCCGCAGTTCTTTGATGCGCTTGTCCATTTCGGGCACGAGAGCCTGGTGCGATTCCCACCAGGCCGGGTCCTTCTGGGCGTCGAGCTCTTCGACGGTCTTGCCCTGCTGCTCGACCCAGGTGTAGTACTTCAGATTGTGCCACTGGCGACGCATGTCGGGCGTGCCGTCTTTGATCCAATCGGTCTTCTGGCCGTGGAAGATGCCCTCGACGTAGGCCGTGGCGCGGGCGTCATCGACCGCGCCGTAGGTCTCGGCCATTGCGGCCATCACCGAGTGATAGCGGTCGATGGCATCGGTGCAGATCGTGACGATGACGTCTTTCTTGCCGAGCTGGTAGTGCTTGGCGGTCTTGATCGCGCCGAGGACGTTGCACACGCCTGAGATTCCGAAGATCGTGCCCAATCGGCGCGCCAGTTCCGCGTCGACGCCATAGCGCTTCACGAGCGTCTCCTGGCCAGCTTCGTCGGTCAGCACCTGCAGGCCCTTCTTGCACTCGATGTCGTCGAGGCACATGATCGCGTCCATGTTGAGGACGTTATGGATCCAGGTGACGTGCTTGTCGCCGATGCCCTGGATGTCGTGGCCGCCGTAGCCGTTGTTGTAGAGCGTCGGGCACTGGGTCGGCTCGAGGCCCACGATCTTGCAGTCGCTGAAGGCCTGTTTGACCCGGTCGCCGGCTGCGATCGTGCCCGCGCTGCCCATCGCCGAGCAGAACGCGGCAATGCTGCCGTCGCCGACGCCGCGCGCCTTAAGGTCCGCCGCCAGCTCGACGATGGTGTTCCCGGTCACGTGGTAGTGGAACCGGTAGTTGCCCATCACCTCGAACTGATTGAGGATCCGGATGTTCGGATCGCGGCGCAGCTCCCAGGTCTTGTCGTAGATCTCCTTGACGTTCGACTCGACGCCGACGGTCTTGATGACGTGGCCGCCGTAGCTCTCGATCTTGTCGAAGCGCTCCTGGCTCATACCCTCGGGCAGGACGATGATCGACTTCGCGCCGACGCGTCCGCCGACCCACGCGCCGCCGATGCCGTAGTTGCCGGTGCTCGGCCAGACGACGGTGTGCTGGTTGACGTCGACGCGCCCGAAGACGATCTCCTCGGCCAGCACCGAATACGCAGCGCCGACCTTGTGCGCGCCGCTCGGGAAGTCGCGCCCAAAGAGCACAACGATTTCGGCGTCGACACCGGTCAGTTCGCGCGGCAGCACCTCGTACTTGATCGAGTCGTCGGGGCCGCGCCAGGTGATGTTGTACAGGTTGACGGGGTCGAGCGGCGCGCCGTAGAGCGCCTCGACCGCGCGACGCCTGATAGCCGGGTCGATCGCGCTCGGGTGCAGCATTTCTTCGAAAGTCGGTCCGAGGATGGGTTGCGTCATGGCATGTGTCCGATACTGGAATTTACTCGGTCTGTCGTGTGCCCGCCATCATCAAGCCGAGCGACTCGGCGGTGGCGGTCGCCGCGTCGACCACGCCCATCAGCCGGCCTTCGAAGATCACGGCGATGCGATCCGAGAGTGCGCGGATCTCATCGAGGTCCTCGGAGATGAGCAGGGTAGCCGTGCCAGCAGAGCGTTGTTCGAGCAGACGATGGTGAATGTACTCGCTGGCGCCGATGTCGACGCCACGGGTGGGTTGAGCGGCGATGACCACCGAAGGCTTTCGGCAGAGTTCGCGCGCCAGGATCAACTTCTGGATGTTTCCGCCGGAGAGGTTCTTGATCGGCGTCTCCGCCGTCGGTGTCTTGACGGCGTAATCCGCGATCAGCTCCTGCGTATGTTTTGCGATCGCTTTGAAGTCGAGCAGGGTCTGGTGTGAGTAGGGCGTGTGTCCGTGATCGCACAGTATCGCGTTCTCAAGGACGCTGAAGTCCTTGATGACGCCCGTGCGCATGCGCTCTTCCGGGATCGCGCACTGACCTGCGGCGATGCGCTCCGCCGGCGCTGCGTGCGTGACATCTTTGCCATTCAGGGTCACTGTGCCCTTGCTCGGGTTACGCAACCCCATCAGCACCTCGGCCAGTTCGCGCTGCCCGTTGCCCGACACGCCGGC
The DNA here is from genome assembly GCA_964480865.1 of uncultured Anaerolineales bacterium. Lineage (GTDB taxonomy): Bacteria > Chloroflexota > Anaerolineae > Anaerolineales > UBA6663 > UBA6663. Next base: position 14,995 of record CAYZRP010000003.1, read on the forward strand.
CAACCCGACGATTTCGCCGGCGCAGACCGTGAGCGAGAAATCGCGGACGGCGTCGGTGCCGCGGTCGCCGACCGTCCACAGGTTGCTGATCCGCAGGCGCTCGTCCCCTGGCTGAGCCGGAGGCCGGTCATATTGGAGGAGCACGTCGCGCCCAACCATCAGCCGCGCCAGTTCGGCGCGCGTCATCTCGGCCGTGGGATAGGTGCCGACGACGCGCCCGTCGCGAAGGACGGTGACGCGATTGCTGAGCGCCAGCACCTCATGCAATTTGTGCGAGATGAAGATGAGAGCGTGCCCGTCCGCGGCCATCTGGCGCAGAGTGACGAACAACTCCTGCGCCTCCTGTGGTGTGAGCACAGCGGTCGGTTCATCGAGGACGAGCAACGACGCGCCGCGGTAGAGGGCCTTGAGGATCTCGACCCGTTGCTGCTCGCCGACCGAGAGCTGCCACACCACGGCGTTCGGGTCGACCTTGAGCCCGTAACGGTCGGCCAGCGAGCGGATGCGCTCGGCCACGCGATCGAGGTCGAGCCGCGGTCCGCGCGAGGACGGCAGGCCCAGGGCCACGTTCTCGGCCACGGTCAGCGACGACACGAGCATGAAGTGCTGGTGGATCATGCCCACCCCGGCCTTGATCGCGTCGGCGGGGGAGTGGAACACGCGTGGCGTGCCGTCGATGATGATCTGGCCCGAATCAGGCCTGTACAGCCCGTAGAGCTGACGCATCAACGTGCTCTTGCCGGCGCCGTTCTCACCGAGCAGGGCATGCACCTCTCCGGCGCGCACGTCGAAGCTGACGCCATCATTGGCCAACACGCCTGGGAAGCGTTTGACGATGTCGACCATGCGGAGTTCGCGCAGGGCAGTGCGGGTTGGAGTGGTCATGTAGGCATCAGGCGTCAGAAGTCGATCGGTCGACATGGGCATCGGCGTCGGTGTCAGGCATCCGGGCTATCAACCCCGACGCCTGACACCTGACACCGCGAGGCGGCCACAAGGGCCGCCCCTGCTACGGCAACGGCTTCACCGAACCGTCGTTGATGCCCGCAATGGCGGCATCCGCGGCGGCTTTGGCCTCGGCCGGGATTTCGATGGCGTCGTTGTAGGCGATCACCAGGCCGCCGTTCTTGAAGGTCAGGGTGTATGACTTCCCGCCGAACACACCCGCCTGATGGCTGGCGATCATGTCCTTGATGATGCTGGTCCAGTCGTAGACCTGGCTGGCGACCACGGCCTCGGGCGCGAGCTCGGTCTGGTCCCACTGCGTGCCGAACCAGAACGCGCCCTTGTCCTTGGCGACGCCGATCGCGCCGACCACGGACTGTGACGAGCCCGTGAGCATGTCGGCGCCGGCGGCCACGTGAGTCTCAGCGGCCGCGGCCATGAGCGAGACGTCCGAGAACGAACCGGTGTACGACACATTGACTTCGATGCCTGGTTTGGCCGCCGCGGCGCCGGTCTTGAAACCGTCGACGTACAGCTTGGCGTCGCCGGCCTCGACCGGGCCGCTCACGCCGAGCACACCGGACCCCGACATCAGGGCCGCCAGCGTCCCCAACACATACCCGCCTTGCTGGGCCTCGGCCTGGTAGGCGAACACGTTGGTGATGCCCTCGGCCTGGAAGGTGTTGGTGGCAGTGCCCCAGGCGAAGCTGGTCTCCGGGAAATCCGGCGCGATCTGCGACAGCGAGGTGCCGTACTGGGTGCCGTGCGCGATCACCAGGTCGTAGCCCTGGCTGGCGTAGTCGCGCAGCGCTGCGGCAGCATCCGGCACATTGAACATGCTCTCGGAATAGGCGATTTCAAGCGCGCCCTCTCCGCCCATCTCTTCTTGCACGGCGACAAGGCCCGCGTACATTGACTGGCTGAACGCCATGTCCGTGATCGAGCTGGGCATGACGATGGCCACCCGGAAGGTCTCGGCCGGAGCCGCCGGAGGCGGTGTGGCCGTGATCACCTGCACCTCGGGCGTGCCGGCGACCACACGGGTCACTTCGATCACTTGCGGTTCGGCGGTCGGCGCCGCGGTCGGCGCCGCGGCGGGTGCGCACGCAGCCAGCAACAAAGCGGCGGCGGCGGCCCAGCGGATGCGATTCGACAACGTAGTCATTGCTCTCTCACTCCTGAATAGTTGCATGGACCCCATCAGTGCGTGCCTGTCTTCCTGTCACAGGCCTGAGTGCGTCAGCATCCTGGCGGACACGGTTCACGTCGCTGCCTTGCTCCTTTCCAATCCCTCAAGCGTGCCGCACTTCGCCTCACGCTTCCCCCCGTTCGAACGGTTTGGTCAACGCCGCCGGTTGATCGGAGCGTCGCACCGCAAACGTCAGGGCCAGGATCGTCAACAGGTATGGCATCATCACAGCGATGTCGGACGGGATGTTGATGCCCTTGACCTGAATCCACAACTGCAACGCCTGGACGAAGCTGAACAGCAGCGCTCCGCCAAGCACTCCCCACGGCCGCCAGCCGCCGAAGTACACAAGCGCCACGGCGATGAAGCCCTGGCCGTTTGTCATGTTCTCTTGAAAGAGGTTGATCAACGCGATCGACAGTGACGCGCCGGCGATCCCGGCGAACATCCCACCGATGGTCACCATCAGATACCGGATCTTCATCACGCTGACGCCCAGCGAGTCGGCCGCCGCCGGGTTCTGGCCGACGGCCCGGATCTTGAGCCCCAGGGTCGTGCCGTTGAGCACCCAGTTAGCCACCGGCACCAGCAGAAAGGCCAGGTAGACCAGGATGCTGTGGTTGAACAGCTGCTCGCCGATGTAGGGGATGTCGGCCAGGATCGGGATCCGGATCGGCTGAAAGCCCGAAATCGACTGGACGCCGCCCATCGTGGTCTTGAACAGCAACGTCGAAAGGCCCAGGCCGAACAGATGCAGGCCGATCCCGCTGATGCCCTGCACGGCCCGCAGCGTGACGCTGATGAAGGCCATCAACAGGCCCATGGCGGCCCCGACCAGGGCGGCCGCGCCGAGCCCCAACCAGAGGTTCTCGGTGCGCCAGGCCACGAAGAACGCCATATAGGCGCCCATCAGCATGATGCCCTCGACGCCCAGGTTGAGCACGCCCGAACGCTGCGAGAGCGCTTCGCCGATCGCGGCATACAGGAACGGAGTCGCCAGGCGGATGCCTGAGTACAGGATGCCGAGCAAGACCGGGAGGGTGAACAGTTCACTCATGGATCTGTTCCCTCGCCGCGCGCTTGCGCATGATGTAGTCGCTGCCGACCACGAACAACACCACAAGGCCCAGCAGGGCCACGATCAGGGCGTCCGGCACCTGCACGGTGCGTTGCATCTTGTCGCCGCCGACCAACAACCCACCGAACAGGATCGACGCCGGGATCGCGCCGAGCGGATGCAGTTTGCCAAAGAGCGCGGCGACGATGCCCGAGAACCCGTAGCCGCCCGAGAGGCCCTCGACCATGCGGTGCTGCACACCGAGCACTTCGACGGCCCCGGCCAACCCGGCGAAGGCGCCGCCGAGCACGAGCGCGAGCATCTGATAGCGCTTGACCGGTATGCCGGCGTAGCGCGCCGCATCCGGGTTCAACCCGACAGCGCGGATTCGATAGCCGACGGTCGTGCGCCACAGCAAGAAGAAGACGGCCACAGCCATCACCACCGCCAGGATCGAGCCCGCATGCAGCAACGTCCGCGGCACCAGACGCATGAGCCATGCGTCGGCTGGCAGAAGCGCCGATTGAGCGATGCGTGTGCCAGCTTCAATCTCTTTGGGGTCGATCATGGGACCGCGCAGCAGGAAGTTGGCCAGCTGCAAGGCGATCTGGTTCATCATGATCGTGCTGAGGATCTCGTTGACGCCCAGTTGCGCCTTGAGCGCGCCCGGCACAGCGCCCCATAGTGCGCCGGCCAGTGTGCCAGCGATCAGCGCCGCCACCAGCAACAGGACACCGGGCAGGGGGAGGTACAGGGCCGCGGCAGTCGCCGCCAGCGCACCCACGATCAACTGGCCTTCGCCACCGATGTTGATGACGCCGCCACGGAAGGCGATTGTCACGCCCAGGCCTACGAGAAGCAGTGGGGTGGCCACCACGAGCGTCTGGGTGAAGCCCGAGACGCTGCCAAAGGCGCCCTCCATCATCGAGGTGTACGCCCGAACCGGGTCGGCACCAAGTATCGCCAGCACCCCGGCACCGATGATCAGCGCCAGGACGACAGCTCCCACCGGCACCAACACGCCCTGCCAGGCGCGCACGAAACCGTTCGTCGCGCCGCGCGGCGCCGCCGACGTCGTTTCGGACATCCGCCCCTCCCCTCAGAGGCGTCAGGCATCAGGCGTCAGCTCTCAGGTGATCATCGAGCGGCCGAATGAGCCGCGAATCCCCCTGACGCCTGACGCCTACCGCCCGATGCCGTTCTCAGCCGCTGCTCTTCCCCGCCTTCAACGCAAGCAGCAGGCTGTCTTGATCGACGGGCAGCTTATGCAGCCGCACGCCGCACGCGTTGTACACGGCGTTCGAAACCGCCGCCAACGTCGGAATGCTCGCGATCTCGCCGACGCCCTTGGCCCCATACGGCCCGGTGGACGCCGCGTCTTCGACGATAAACGACGTGATCGGCGGCGCATGCTTGATGCTCGGCATCTTGTAGCGCGCCAACACATCCGTGAAGACATAGCCGTCTTCGACGATGAACTCTTCAGTCAGGGCGTGCCCGAGGCCCATGACCATGCCGCCCTCAATCTGGCCCTGCAGCGCCAGCGGATTGATCGCGCGGCCGATGTCGTGCGCGGCGACCATCTGCAGCACTTTGACCTCGCCGGTCTCCAGATCGACCTCGACCTCGACGGCCTGGGCCGCGTACGAGAAGGCGAAATGCATGTCGCCGCCGGTGCCGAGCGGCTGGGTCTTCGGCGCCCAGTACTCGTAGGTGGCCTTGGGCTCCAGGCCCTGGCGCGTGAAGAGCTGGGCGACCTCGCTCATCGGCAGGGTATGGCCGTTGACGCGCGCCAGCCCTTCTTCAAAGCGGATGTTCTGCGGCGGTTGATCGTAGATCTCGCTCAGGGTCGACTCGATGGCGTTACGCAAGGTGCGCGCGGCCATACGCGCGGCGTTTCCGGTGACGAAGGTCTGACGCGAGGCCGTGGTCGGCCCGCCGTCGGGCGTCAGATCCGTGTCCGAGAGCAGGACCCGCACGTCCTGATACTTGATCCCGAGTTCCTCGGCCGCGCACATCGCCACGACGCCGACCAGGCCCTGGCCGATCTCGGCCGCGCTGGTGCGCACTTCGACGGTGCCGTCCTGGTACAGCTCGACCTCGGCCGACGACTTGTCTGGCGCGCCACCGCCCAGGCCAGTGTTCTTGTAGCCGACTGCCAGGCCCCAGGCCCGCCGCTTGTTCTTCGACGAGGGCTGAGTGGCTTCTTTGCGCTTCTCGATCTCGGCCGACACGAGCTCCAGGCACTTCTCCAGCCCGACGCTTTCGCGCAGGGTCTGGCCCGTGTTCGTCACCGAGCCGACGCGGTGCAGGTTCTTGCGGCGGAGCTCGATGGCGTCGATGCCGAGTCGCTCGGCCAGCATGTCCATCGCGCTCTCGACGGCGAACGCAGACTGCAGCACGCCGAAGCCGCGGAAGGCGCCGGACGGTGGGTTGTTGGTGTACATGGCGTAGCAGTCGGCTTTGACGTTCGGCACTTCGTACGGGCCGGCCGAGTGCGTGGTCGCGCGCGTCATGACCTTCTCGCCGAGCGATGCATAGGCGCCACTGTCGCCGTAGAGCGTGGTCTCGATCGCGGTCAGCGTCCCATCCTTCTTCGCGCCGATCTTGATTGTGATCTGCGTGGCATGCCGCTTCGGGTGGAAGATCAGGCTCTCGTGCCGATCGTAGAGCATCTTCACCGGCCGGCCGGTCGCGCGGGTCAACAGCGCGACGTGGATCTGGCCAGCGATGTCTTCCTTGCCTCCGAAGCCGCCGCCGATCAGCGCGCCCTTGATGCGCACCTGATCGTCGGCCACACCGAGGCAGCGCGCTACCTGGCTGCGATCCTGATACGGGATTTGCGAGCCGACGATGATCTCATAGCGCCCATCCTCGGCGATGTGTCCAATGGAGCACTCGGGCTCAAGGAAGGCATGCTCGTAGGTCGGCGTGTGGAAGGTCTCCTCCAGGATCACGTCGGCCTCGGCGAAGCCCTGCTCCATCTCGCCCTTGCGCACCTTGATGTGCTTGAGGAGGTTGCCGCTCTCCATCACCTTCGGCGCGTCCGGCTGGTAGGCCTGCACCGGATCGCTGACGACCGGCAGCGGCTCGTACTCGACTTCGATGAGCGCCAGCGCCGCTGTCGCGATGTCGCGCGTCTCAGCCGCCACGATCGCGACAGGGTCGCCGATGTAACGCACCTTGTCGACCGCCAGCGCCGGCCAGTCCGCAATCACCAGGCCGTGGTTCTTCTCGCCCGGGATGTCGTCGGCGGTCAGCACCGCGTGCACGCCCGGCAACGCCCTGGCCTTCGACGTGTCGATCTTGAGGATGCGCGCGTGCGGGTACTTCGCCCGCAGGGTGCGCGCCTGTAGCATGCCCGGGAACTTGAAGTCGTCGCTGAAGAGCGCCTTCCCGGTCACCTTGAGGACGGCGTCCGGTCGCGGCAGCGGCCGACCGATGACGTTCAGCGGCTGCACCGTCTCGGGCAGGGCGGGCAGGTGGTTCTGCGGCGCGCCCTCACGGATCTGCTTCGCCGCTGATTGGATCGCGTGCTTGATGAACGAGTACCCGGCGCAGCGGCAGTACGTGTCCTTCAGCGCGACCTTGATGTCGTGCTCGCTCGGGTCCGGGTTGGTGTCGATCAGGCCCTTGGCCGTCATGATCACACCCGGGATGCAGAAGCCGCATTGCGGCGCGCCGCCCTGAACGAAAGCTTCCTGCAGCGGGTGGAGCTCGCCGTTCTGGGCCAGGCCCTCGATCGTCTCGACCGACGCGCCCTCGGCCCGCAGCGCGGGGTAGATGCACGACACGACCGGCGTCCCGTTGACCAGGACGCTGCAGATGCCGCACTCGGCTTCGTTGCACCCGATCTTGGTGCCGGTCAGGCCGAGCCGGTTGCGCAGGACGTCGGCCAGGTACTCGTGTTCTTCGACATCGACCTGAGTGGGCGTACCGTTGACAGTGAATGACAGGGTCTTCATCGCGGGCTCATCCTTCCCCGATACCTTCGGGCGTGACGTGACCGGTGGTCGCACGCTGCACGGCCAGCGGCAACGCGCGCGCCAGCAACGGCAGGATCAGCTCATGACGGTATTCCGCGGTGGCGCGGTGCGGGCTGGTGCGCAACTGCGCGTCGGCCAGGACCTTGTCTGCCGCCGTGGACAACAGATCGTGTGTGAAGGGCCTGCCGGTCAGGAAGGCTTCGGCCTGCGCGGCGCGCAGGGGTCGCGGGCCCGCCGGGCCGAGCGAGATGCGGGCTGCGTCGACCACGCCGTTGGCGACACGCACCCAGACGCCCAGACCCAGGATCGGAAGCGCTACGCCTTGCGGGCGCATGATGCGCTTGAAGGCTGAGCCTTCGCCCGCAGCGGCGGGCCTGACCCTGAATCGCACGATCAGCTCAGACGCATGGTTCAACGCCGATTTGCCCGGCCCGGCGTAGAGCTGGCCGATCGGGCGCCAGTCGCGGCCCGCGGGTCCGGCGACCTCGGCCTCAGCGTCCAGTGCCACGAGCGACAGCGTGCCGTCGCCGGCGGGCAGGGCGTGGGCGACGTTGCCGCCAAGCGTGGCGACGTTGCGTACCTGCGGGCCGCCGATCACGCCGCAGGACTCAACCAGACAGGTTGCACTCTGGATGAGCAGTTCCGAGTGCGTGATCGTTGTGTGCGTCACGCCGGCGCCGATGTAGATGAAGCCGTCGGCCTCGTCAATGCGGCACACTTCGGGGATCTGAGTGATATCGACCAGGGCGGCGACGGGCGGCTTGCGACCCTGCTGCATTTCGAGCAGCAGGTCGGTGCCTCCGGCGAGGATGCGGGCACGACCCGCATAGTGAGCGAGGTTGTCGAGGGCCTGCTCGACGGTAGACGGCCGGTGATAGTGTTCCCAGAGCGGCACAGCCCATTCTCCTGAAGAATGGTCCGTGGTACTTTTCGACGGGCCTTGCGCCCGACGCCGACCTGGCTCCTTCTGGGACGTTTGCCCCGAATGCGCCTGGAACGACCGCGTGACCGGGATTAGTTTATTCTACACAGGCCCCCAAACGCAGGCAATTCGGCGAGCGGGTGACGCTGTGAGGTCCAAGCAAGCGTTTCTTGGTGTGATCGGGTCGAATTATGAGCCAATGTACCCCGCTTAGGTAGTGACAGACGTCAGGCATTGGCCATCGCGGCAGATCGGGCCGACCCCACCCGATTGCCCATCGCAACCGGGGTCCGTCGCCACACTCGGGGAAACTGCGACTTGTTCAATTCAGGGGCGGGAAGAGCCGCAGATTCCGCGGGTTTCGCCGATGAGCACAAGAACAATGCCGTGGCCGTTGGCCCGCAAGGCACAACCCGATCCTCTGGGCCAATAGCCGAATCCGTGATGGCGCCTGATGGCTGGGTGTCAAACGCGATTGGCCTGCCGCGCACCTGGCCGAGCCCGACGGACAATCGGCCCCTGAACCCTTCGCGGAGGCTGCGGGCAGCCCACTGCGAGTGACGCCAAGGTAGGGGCCCGATCGTGGACGGCCGTTTCCGCTCGACAAGACTCGAGTGGTGGTCAGATGGCTCGTCGAGTTGGTGGCGCCGCGATCGCAGGGGGTGCCTGACGAAATCGTCCGCCACCCGAACGGGCAGCCGACGTTGAAAAGGTGATTTGTGGATGCCAGGGAGTGGTCGGACGCGGCGCGAGCGGCACTTCGCGCGGCAGGCTCGCGCCGTATCCGTTCCATCATCTTATGCAGGGTGCCGCCGGCGCACGGCGTGACACCGTAGGTCCTGGTTGGGGCCCTAACCGAAGCGGGGGCGTCGGATAGCGCCCGACGCCCCCGCTTCGGTTAGCCGCCGCCACCCGGCCCTCAGGCCCGCGCAGGCGCCGAGCCGTTGGCTCGCGGCGCCCGGGCCAGCGTCAGAAACCACACGCCGACGATCGCCAGCACCGCGCCGACCACGGCGCCGGCTGCCTGCCACCAGCCGATGACGAGGAAGGCCAGCGACAGGCCAACGGCCAAGGGTGCCAGCAGCAGTACGCTGCCAGCGATCCGCAGACCGCGCGATCTTCGGCGGAGCGAGATCGCCAGGAGTGTCAGGCCGAGCGCGAACAGCGGCGCCACCCACAGGCCGGCCCAGAGCCACCACCAGCCCGTCAACGCCGTGAGTTGCAGCCCGGCGCCCAGCGCCAGGACCATGGCCGCCGGCACCGCCATCCAGATCTTGCGCAGGAACAGGCCGCACAACGCGAGACCCACTGCCAGCGCCACGATCAACTGCGGCCAGAAGCGTGACCAGACGAACCAGTCGGGCAGGAGCTGGCTCGCCAGGAGCAGGGCGCTGACCGCCAGCAACGGGACGCCGGGGATGAAAAGACCCGATAGGCCGCGATTGCGCCGGACGAACAGCGGCGGGAGCAGAAAGAGCAGCGCCACGATGGCGACTTCAATCGGAAGCATCCGCCAGGCCACCAGGTCGAGGCCCATGCGCGTGGCCAGGACGTTGTAGGCGATCATCAGGCCGCCCGCGATAAGAAGAAAGAGACCACTAGCGAAGGAGAATTTGTGAGTCATGCCGGAACCTCCAGGAATGGTTCCAGCATAGGTGGCTCGTTACAGGTGCGCCCGCCGCGCGGCTATCGATCAGCTAACAGCGACAGCGCGACGACTACCTGAAAACGGACCAGAGCTGCAGGCCGGCCGCAGCCGCCGTCACGATGACGAGCACGATGTTGAGCCTGTCCCGCGAGGTTGGCGGCCGCCGTCCGGCGATGGCATAGGCCAGCAGAATCAAGGTTGGCGCGGCCGCCAGGCCGAACAGCCACCACCACCACTCCTGCCAGCTGTTGGTCGCGGCGAAGCGCGCCGTCACAGCGCCAAGGATCAGGCTGAGGCCGATCGGAACATAGAAGCCGGTCGTGTGGAGCGCCGTTCCCAGCAGGGCGAAGAAGAAACCCAGCCACAGGATCTCGAACGGCCAGCCGGCCAGGACGACCTGCAACGCCCGGCCTTCCATCCCGGCCAGACCGAGCGCCACGAAGTTGACAAGGAAGAGCACGGCCAGCCCGATGAACACGGCGGCGCCCGCGTGAAAGCGGCCCGACGGCCTCGCCGACGCGAGCGGCGTCTCGGTCGGGTCGTCGCTGCGCTGCTGGCCGTTGAGGGCCTGGCGTCCCCGACCGGATAGCACAGGAGCGACGGGGCCGACATCGACGGCGACGCCTCCGGGCACCGTCACGGCTGCCGCCGCGGCCGCCGACACCAATGCGGCTCGCATCTCGGCCGCCGATGAATAGCGCGCCTCGGGCTGCTTGGCCAGGGCACGCTCGATCACGGCCACGTAGGCTTCTGGCAACGACGGGTTTAGTTGGCGCGGGTCGGGCAACGGTTCATTGACATGCTTGAGCAGGGTGCCGAGCGGGGTGTCGCCCTCGAACGGCACACGGCCGGTCGTCAGTTCGTAGAGGATGATGCCCATCGCGTACACATCACTGGGAACGCCGGCTTTGCCCTGCAGGCCCTGCTCGGGCGCCATGTAGGCCAGCGTGCCCATCAACGTCCCGGTTGCTGTGTGGCCGGCGTCCCCCGGCACGACTGCGATGCCGAAGTCGGTCAGCACCGCCCGGCCCTCGCGCGAGAACAAGATGTTGCCGGGCTTCAGGTCGCGGTGAATGATCCCGGCAGCGTGCGCGGCCACGAGGCCATCAAGCGCGTCGATCATCACACGCGTGGCTTCACCCAGCGGCAACTGATCGTCGCGAGCTGCCACATCATTCAGCAGAGCGCGCAGCGACCCGCCCTCGAGCAGTTCCATCACGATGCACGGCTGCGCGCCGCTCGCGTCGAAGTCGAAGATCTGGACGATGTGTGGGTGTCGCAGACCGGCCACGGCCTGGGCTTCGCGTCGAAAGCGCTCGGGAAACTCGGCGCCGAGCGCCAGATCGCGACGCAGCACCTTGATCGCCACGGGACGCTTCAACTGACGATGCGCGCCGCGATAAACCTGCGCCATACCACCCGTCGCCAGTGGGGCATCGATGTGGTATGGGCCGATCGTGCGCCCGATCCAGGTGTCAGCGGATGTCATCGCGGCCATTGTACGCTGTGGCGGGAAAGTGGGAGAAGGGAGGAGGACACTCTCTCCTCCTTCACTTCAGTCGCCCGAAAGCGCAGCGCTTGCCAGAAGTGCGACGCCGGCTGCGATGATTGGAAGCGGCATCTGCCAGGCCCAGTGCAGGCCCAGGAACTGGCCGACCGCAGCGGCGCAGACCATCGCGGCGATGGCCATGAGCACCGTGGCGCTCGAGCGCGAGCCGTCGCGGGTGATGGCCGTGGTGCCGAGCGCCAGCCCCAGAGTCCGCAACGTGATCGTCGCGGGCCAGGCTGTGCTGCGCGCAAACACGGTCAGAGCGCCGGCGATGCCCACCAACCCCGGGAAGAGGATGAAGGCGCCCCACCAGCGCAGCGGACCAAAGACCACGGACAGGTCGTAGTAGCCCAGTTGTTGACCGAGGAAGGTGAAACCCAGGGCCGTGGTGGCCAGCCCCAGGGCGCCGACAAAGCGCGCCCAGGCGAAGCCGGCCGAACCCGCCGGCTTGCGAGTCAGGCTGTTCAGTGCGAAGGCCAGGCCGGGGACGATCAGCATGAAAGTCCAGGCGTAGCCCCAATCCAACTCGAGCGCGAAGATCAGGCCGACGGTTGCCACGATCGCGCCCAGGCTGAGGTTGACCCGCACGTTCCAGTCGGAGAGACGGGGCCGGCGGCCATAGGCGAAGGCAGCCGTGACGAACAGGATCGCGGCCGGCGCGAAGATGAAGATCGACCACCAGTTGGATGCGCGCGCTGACAGCGCCATGACCAGTGTCAGAGCGCCGAGGCTGAGGAGCAGCAAACCATTCCAGATCAGCCAGCGGTGGGTGCGTGTTGAAGAAGTTGTCGTCGTCATAGGGGCCTCTCGTTGCCAAAGGTACGGCTTATACGATAGACCCCGGTTCGAGCCGCGACTGGACGACCGCCTATCAGGCAGCTAACAGCCCGCTGGTCGTGACCTCGCGCTCAGCGGCGCGTGGTCGGGACGCGGCAGGCCCAGCGTTGTTGGATGGCCGAGCCGACCCATAGGCCGAAGGAGATGGCGGCGAAGATGTTCGCGAAAGCGACGACCATGCTCACCGGCGTTGAGACTGTCGCGCCGGCGACGAGAAACGCGCTGAGGATGAGGGGCAGGCCGGCCCAGTAGCCACGTAGTTCGGGCAGCGTGCAAACCCGTTTTCGGTTCACCTGGCGGGCGCCGAGCCCGAAGAACGGCAGGAGCAGGCGAGGCGGCGCTGCAAAAACGTCGGCGTTTTGATGCCGAAACAAACGGCTAAGCGCGGGGATGCTGGCTACCAGCATCACGACCGCCATCGACAGGACCATCACAGAACCATTGTTGAGCGCCATACCAGATACCTCCAGTTTGCCAGGTGCGATGCATACACTATGCCTTTGTCGGCACAATGGCCGATTCAACCGCGCGCCGTCTGTTCTCCCTAGTGACAAAACGCATGAATTGGATATTTCTAGTCATATTTGCGGCGTGACTGCACCGGTTGGGAGGCGGCAGGGTGGGGTGCTCAGGCAAGGTTGAGGCGATAGCCGTGGCCGCGGACCGTTTCGATAAGGTCGTCGGTCGGCCCATCCGGAACAAGGCGCGTGCGCAGGCGTCGCACCAGATTCTCGATCTGGTAATCGTAGGCGTCTTCTTTGTAGTCCGGCCAGACCGCGCGCCCTATCTGGCTCTTGCTGCAGACGGTGCCACGATGGGCGTAGAGGTGCGCCAGGAGGGCAAACTCCTTCGGCGAAAGCGACACGATGCGCCGGTTCACACGCACGACACCGGCTTCGAGATCCATCTCGAGTTCAGGCAACGCCGGATCGCGATAGGTCGTGTTGGGATCGTGGTAAGTCAACGTGATCTCGGCGATCTGGATCTGATCGCCATCGCGCAGTTCGTGCGGCGCAGAGAGGCGCGCGCCGTTGACCTGCGTGCCGTTTGCGCTGCGCAGATCTTCTATCCACACCCGATGACGTTCGAAGAGGATGCGAGCGTGTTCGCGCGAGGCGCGTTGGCTGGTGATGACGACGTCGTTGTCACTGCCGCGGCCCAACAGGACCCGCTCGCCGAAGAGCAGATGGCGATGGCCAGTCGGATCGACCAGATAAGGCGAAGCCAGAGATTCGGACACAGATCGTGATTCTCGCGAAGCGTTCAAAACAGGCGTGGCCGCACACGCTTGCGCCAACGCGCGCAGCGGCTGTTCTGGTCCCAGATGTCGCGGCTGTCAAACTGCCCGACGTTCTCGATCGAGAGTTCTTCGTTCAATCGTTGCGCCAGGAGCGCATGGACGGCCATGAAGGGTGCGGACTCGCCCTCATGAAGCGCATGCCGGTAGGCGTAAAGCGCTTCAACGTAATGATCCTGATGGCGGCGCCCCAACTCGCGGATGAATTGATGGCTGCTGAACTCATCCGGCATCAGGGCCAGGATCTCGGCATAGCAATCGAAGAGAGGTTGCAGGACCTCGCTCTGGTTCATAGTTGAATGCTCCGGGGCCGCTTGGCTGCTTCATTATATAGTGCCCGACGACGTTCCGCCGCGCGTTTGGACCGTTATGCGCCATCGCGGCCGTGCGTCAGAGATTCTGACTTCGAATGACGCCATACCGCAGCAAAAGCCATGCTCGAGAATGGCGGCGTCTGTGATGCAGCCTGGGCCGGGATTATCCGTTTTCGTCGACGAGCAGCCTGCTTCCAGCCGATAGCCAAATCCACCAAAGAAAAAGAAAATGGCATTTGCTGGTAATAATTGACAATAATCATGACTTTTTCTTTACAGAATGCCGGTGGCCAAACCGAGGTGAGTGTCGTATATTTATGTCCGTAGACGGGCCCCACACCTGTCGTCATCCCACATATTCACAACCATATCAGTTTGTTGGATGCCGAAAGGAGCACCTTGCGTCATGGAAACGACACTTTCGATTCAGAGCCCGACTGTCAGCCTTGTGGAGACGCTGTCTGAGGAGTTGAAGGCCCTGCTCACTGCCGCCGGCTTTTCGACCACGGATCTCGAGCGCCTGCTGGATCCGAGGACGACCATCGTTACCGCCAATTGGAAATAAGGTGAGCCTGGTTTGAGCCACTCCCTATTCTGAATGTGGGCCCAATATCCACCGACCCTTCAGCGAGGACTTGAGCGCGCTTCAGAGACGCTGAACACTGTGCGTGGGGGCTCACCTGATGGCAACGCCCGCCCCGTCATCGCCCACCTTCCAACAATAAGTTGTGAGGCTATGGGCGGCGACGGGGCGGACGTGTGTCTGGCGCAGGAAGCCTGGGCGCTGTTATATGACGCTTCGGCGGTCATGGACGCGGTTCAGGACGGGCACGCCACCGCGTGGAATAGCGCGAGTGAAGCCCTTGCTGCTGCCACGGCCCTTTTCTTTGAGGCGACCAGCCGGGTCGGCCAACTCCCGGTCTCGGTTCAGACGGTTGTCTACGATCACATGCGTGACGTGGTGATCGGACAGGCTGAAGACTCCATCAACGCGCACCCGACAGCTTCTGAGGCTCTATCTCTCGCCGAACAGAAGACCGGCGCTTTCATGGATCTTGGCTGTTGGCTGGGTGCCCAAAGCGCTGGCGTCGAACCGGAGCGCGCCCTGGCTCTGGGAATGTTCGGTCGCGCGCTCGGAACGCTCGTCCAGGTCCATGATGATCTGGAATGGTTGGAGCACCTCGGAAAAGATACCGTGCCCGGTCGAGAACGGTACTCGAATGTCTGCCTGGCCTGGAGCTGGGACACGATGACGCCACCCGAACGCGCCGATCTGGCCCGTGACCTTCAGATCGTTGAAGACCAGGCGGATCGGGCCGTTGCCGCCTCGATCCGGCAACGATTGATCGAGCGCGGCGTTCGCCTGTACTGTGCCACACAGGCGGCCGCCCTCTGGGCTCGGGCCAGGTCCGCGCTCAAGCAGGCCTGCCCCGAAACCTCAGAGGCTCGGCAAACGCTCGAGTCAACGTGCGATGGCTTAATGGCCGCGTTCCGATTGGCCGGTTGATTTTTCATCGCAAGCGCGTCGGCGCATTGAAGCGCATCATGTCGAGCCCCGATCGCATCCCTGTTCGCATCATTGTGGAACAGCCTCGCTACGAACGCTATCGACTTCGCTTCGACCCCGAGAGTGGCACGTTCGTGAGGACCCGTCATCTCGCGCTGCTCTTTGAACGTGGTTTTATGGGTTGCTACGGCTGGATCGAGGGCACGGGCACTCCGCCGGAACCTCATTGGGACGTGTTCGTGTGTACCGATCTCGATGTGCTGCCCGGCACGCACCTCGACGCCGCATTGTGTGGCGTGTTCGTTCGCGCCGATGGCGACCACAAATTCGTGGCGCTCGGCCCCGACCTGTTGGCTGCCGGAATCCAGCCCGAGCTGGCTGCTCTGCCTGACCGGCGACTCGCCAATGTTCATGCGCTGTATCCAGCCGTCGGCCCGGACGAGAGCTGGCGCGGGGCGGCCTTCGCGGCAGATCTTGTGCGAACGACTCCGACTCACCTCTGATCCAGCCCTTCTCTACTTCGGGCGTGGATGTGGTACAACCGCTGGCATCGGCGGAGATCCTCGCGCAGCCATGCCCCTTATCAACACCAGCCGGCTTCACCTCGACCTCTTCACGCTCGACGACGCAGCCTTCATTCTGAAGCTTGTGAATGAGCCCGGATTCCACCGATACATCGGGGATCGCGGTGTGCGGACGCTCGAAGACGCACGAGGTTACCTTCGGGAGCGCGTGATCCCTTCTTACGAGCGATATGGCTTTGGGCTGTGGCGAGTGGCGTTGAAGAGGGACGGGCAACCTATCGGCATGTGCGGCCTCCTGCAGCGGCCCTTTCTCGACGTTGCCGATATCGGCTATGCCGTGCTGGAGACGATGCACGGCCAGGGCTACGCCGTCGAGGCAGCGACCGCCACACTCGCATATGCGCGCGACAACCTGGGATTGGGTCGCATCAAGGCCATCGTCGCGCCGGACAACGAGCGTTCGATCCACTTGCTTGCCAAATTGGGTTTCGTCTTCGACTCCACCCTGACCTGGACGGACAGCGCTGAGACGGTAGCCCTTTACACACGATCGCTCGAGTAATCGCGGGTGGCGCGGATCGGCACGGATCACACGCAATCCATCGAAACTCGCTCCGCGTCATCCGTGCCGATCCGCGCCATCCGCGTACAAGGCTTACTGGCCTGAAACGGCCCGACAACTCGCCCGTGCACACCGTACACGCCCGGCGCCCATGACTTTGGCCGCCTAACGTATACTCTGCGGCACTGCGTATGGCCCTGATCAACATCGGTCGGTACACGCTTCAAGGCCAGTTGGGCTCTGGCGGCATGGCCACGGTCTACCGCGGCTTCGATCCGCGTCTGGCCCGTGACGTCGCCGTCAAGCTCCTCCTTGGCGATATCCACGACGACCCGACTCTGCGTGATCGCTTCGAGCGGGAGGCGCACACGATCGCGCGTCTCGAGCACCCGGCCATCGTGCCGGTCTATGATTTCGGCGAGGACCAGGGGCAGCTCTTTCTGGTCATGCGGTTGATGACCGGCGGTTCGCTGCAGGAGCGACTGCGAAAGGGACACTTGCCGGCCACGGACGTCTCGCGGATCGTTTCCCGACTGGCAGATGCGCTCGACACCGCCCACGCCATGGGCGTGATCCACCGCGACCTCAAGCCCGGGAACATCCTTTTCGACGAATACGGCAACCCCATGATTTCGGATTTCGGCATCGCCAAGCTCGCGCTGGACGCAGGCGCCGCGACGCTGACCCAAACCGGCTCGATCGTGGGGACGCCGGCCTACATGAGCCCGGAGCAGGTGCGCGGCGACTCCGATATCGACCGGCGCAGCGACCTGTATTCGTTTGGCATCATCGTCTACGAGATGCTGACGGGCAGACCGCCTTTTCGAGCTGACACCCCCTACGGGCTGCTCATGCAGCATGTGACGGCGCCCATCCCCCGGGTGCTTGACACCAATCCGATGCTGCCGCTGGCCGTCCAGGCCGTGGTCGAGCGCGCGTTGGCCAAAGATCGTAACGATCGCTTCGCCTCGGCCGGTGATCTTGCGGCCGCGCTCTCCACGGCGCTTGGGCAGCAGACGGAACAGGACAGCACCTCGGCGTATGAGGCCACGTTGTTGCCGGATGCCGTCTTGCCGGAGTTGACGGCAGCCGGTGCGCCCCCGCCGATCCGCCCGGCTGAGCCGATCACCAGGATCCCGCGTCGCAGCTTCGCTCGACCCGCCCTGGCCGTGGCCATCATTGGAGTCCTGGGCGTGGGCCTGGTCGGCGTCGCGGCGACGGGCATGGCGGCCCGCTGGTTCCTCGGCCGTACGCCAACAGTGGCCCCGACACCGGTGCTCGCTACGCCGCGACAACCGACGCCCAGGCCTCCCTCGGCCACTGTGCCGTTGGACCCAACGGCGACTGAGGGTCCAACCGCCACGGCGACGCTGGCCCCGCTGGTCCGGGAGTCGATCTCGCTGGCCGAGATCGTCAACGGCACGCTCAGTAACGACTACGCGGAGCCGCCTGTCGGGCAGGTGGAGTTAGGGGGCGTGACGTTCGACCTGGATGGGCAGGCTTTCCACAGCCAGGCAGCGCCGGCGCCGAACAACACCTTCCCGACGACCGCCGGCATTGACGTCGAGCTATCCAACGTGTCACGTGTCTTTGTGCTGGTTACTGCGGGCGACGGCTTCACCCGGTGGGATGGCGAACGTGTGGGCCAGATCACGCTGACGTTCATCGACGCCGAGCCGGTGACGGTCGATCTCGTGCTCGGCCAGAACCTGCGCGAGTGGCATCCAGCCGACAACGTTGTATCAACGGCGCCCGATATCACCGAGGTCTGGACCGGGCCCATTGCGGGCTTCCCGAATCTGACCGGGCACCTCGACATGCTCACGATCGACGTGCCGGACGATCACGCCACCGCCACGTTGATCCGCATCGACTTCGTCGACCTCTCGGTCGAGACCGTCGGCTCGCTGGATCCCGCCATCACCATTGCCGGCCTGGCCGTGGAGCATCGCTGACCGTCGAGGCTGAACGCCATGTCACGAGCCCTCACGGCTGAGGCGTTGGCGCGAGGAGCGGATAGACCCCGAGGATCGTGCCTGCGTTGTCGAGTTCAAGCCAGTTGGTGTGTCCCCACTCGCGC
This sequence comes from uncultured Anaerolineales bacterium, assembly GCA_964480865.1. GTDB lineage: Bacteria > Chloroflexota > Anaerolineae > Anaerolineales > UBA6663 > UBA6663. The sequence goes on from CAYZRP010000003.1 coordinate 33,412, forward strand.
GGCGCGCCGTCGAGGGCAAAGAAGACGACGGCCCTGACGCGCGGGTCGCGACGCCAGGGCGTCCAACCTGTGTTGGGCCACTGCGGGTAGCGGCCGTTGTTGCCGTTCAGCGCCAGGTCGATCCATTCTGCGATGATGTCAGTGGTTGGCCACGCGCGCCCATTGTCGCCTGCGGCGGGGTCGACGGTCTCGGCGTGCCGCCAGCCGGTTTCGGTGATCCACACATCGAGGTCGGTGACGCCATACGTTGCCAGTTTGTCGAGTTCCCACGCGTAGCCGTTGATCCCCCGGTTGAACAACCCTGGCTGGGGCGACATGGCCTCAGCGTTGGTCGCGCCATTGATCCTGTCGATTTGAAAGACCTGGTCCCATGGGCCATTCGCCAAGGGGCCGGTCGGGTACGGGTGCGAGGCCCAGCCGTCGAGGCGCTCGAACACGTCGGGAACTGCGGCGTGCATGCCGTCCAGAAAGCTCTCGGAGTCGATGTACGTGAACCCGTTGACGAACGGCAGATCGTTGGTGTGCGGCGAGTACGGATCGAGCGGGGCGTTGAGCACCAAAGCGGCGGGGTCGGATACATGCAGCGCGTCCGCGACGTCGGCCAGAAAGCGCGCATAAGCTGCGGGATCAGCGCGACCACCCCATTCGTCACCGTGATTGGGCTCATTGCCGATCAGCACAGGGTGTGAGTCGGTGGGCCAGCGCAGTTCAGCGACGAAGCGCGCATAGTCGCCGCTGATCGACGCGTAGCCGCCGTCAGGATCGACCGGTGGGGCACGCCAGTAGCCAGCTTCTCGATCGAAGGTCGTCGCCAGTCTCAGGATGGGCTGGAGCTTGTACCGGGCGCAAAGATCCAACCATCGTTGCCAGCGTTCGGCGTCGAGGTCATCGGAGCGCACGAGTTGAACGACAAAGCCGCCCGGCCCGGTGATGGCCCGCGCGGCTGCGACGTGGTCGACCCAGATCACCTCTGGCCAGACATTGCGACCGTCGTCCAACAACAGATGCAGACCGAGGATGTTGGGTTCAGCCGTCGCGATGGGTGCTGTGCCGGTGGGGCTGGCCGTGGGAGCGGCCGTCGGTGGCGGCGTCATCGTCGCGCGCGGCGTGGCCGACGGTGAAACCGGCACTGCAGCGCAACGAGTCGCGGCCAGCATGGCGCCGACAGCGACGGCCAGGGTGAACCAGCGGGGCATCCGCCGATTGTGCCTCAGAAAGGTCGACTGCGTCGAGACTGGCACAACGAGGCCCGTTGGCGATATCGTCTCTGGACGTGCGAACCCTGTAGGAGGCAACATGCGTGTGGTGATCCGGATCCTGGTGGGGCTGGTTGGGATCTTGCTCGTCGCGGTCATCGGCCTGGGCATCGCGGTGGCCGTCGATCGCGCTCAGGGTGGCGGTCGACTGGCAGCGGTGGCGAACACCACAGTGGCCGGCACGACCGGGCCCGACGTGGCCGCATACGTGGCCAGGCCGGCCGGGCCGGGCCCACACCCGGCCGTGATCATGATCCACGAGTTCTGGGGCCTGCGGCCGGATGTCGTTGACAAGGCCGATCTGCTCGCCGAGCAGGGCTATGTCGTCATCGCGCCCGATCTGTTTCGCGGCGGCGCCACCGACTTTCTGCCGAGTGCCATCGTCAACGTCGTGACGTCGGCCAACGCTGCCCAGGTCGAGGATCTCGATGCTGTGTTTGGCTGGTTGACCTCGCAGTCTGATGTCGATCGCCAGAGGATCGCCACGTTGGGGTTCTGCTTTGGTGGCGGCGCGGCGCTACGCTACAGTCTGACGAACTCGGACCTTGCGGCCACTGTGGTTTTCTACGGCCAACCCGTGACCGACGCCGAGCAACTCAAGCGTCTCTCTGGTCCTGTCCTCGGGATCTTCGGTGGCGCAGACGCCTCGATCCCACAAGAAGACGTTCGCGCCTTCGACGCGGCCCTGACTGAGGCGGGCATTGCCCACACCGTCACGGTCTACGACGGTCAGCCGCACGCCTTCGTCGGCAGCGTCGACGCGATTCAAGCGGGCGGTGCACCGGGCGACGCCTGGTCGCAGATGGTGGCCTTCCTCGAACAGTCTCTGCAGACGACCACGGCGCACGACCTGGCACCTCGGCCGGCCGTCGCTCTGCAGGACGATCGCTGGACGTATGCTCTGCGGTTGGCCTGGTCGCATCTCTTCAACACGAGCCCCGCGCACGCACATTGATCGGTGCGAGAAAGCGCGGGGCACCTACACGCGAAGGCGCGTGAGCCATAGCTCACGCGCCTTCGTCCTTCGTCAGCCGTCAACGCCGCAGGCCCGCACCTGCTACTGGCTCTCTTCAACGTTCGCGTACAGCTTGTCTGCCAGTTCCGTGATCTCGCTTCGCAGGGTAAGGCGGGCGAGCCACTCAGCCGGGATGCCGTTGACGCCGTAGAAGGCGCCGGCCACCTGGCCGCAGATCGCGGCCGTCGTGTCGGCGTCCTCGCCGAGATTGGCGGCGGCCAGGATCGCGTCACGGTACGAGCTCGTCGTGTCGAACGACCAGAGCGCCGCTTCGAGGCTCTGCACCACGTAGCCGCTGCCGCGGATGTCATCGCGGGATTTATCGCGGTATTCGCCGCGAGCGATGGCCCCCATCGCCGGCGTCGAATACCCATAGGCCTGATCGGCCAGGAGCACGTCGTCTTTGGCGGCGCCCTGAAGCGCCCGGATCAACAGGCGTGCGAACAATCGGCTGGCATCCAGGCATTCCTCAGCGCCGTGTGTGGTGCGCGTGCTCAGCACCGCGTATTTCTCGGCCTCAGCCACTGCGCGCGCAAAATACATCGGCACCGGTGCCAGACGCATCAACGCGCCGTTGCCGGCCGAGTGCGGGTCGGTCGAGCCGCTGTACGGGTCGCCGGTGGCGGCGAAGCGCCCAAGCGCGCCGCTGACGGTGCCGCCGATGTCGAAGCAGACGCCGGTGCTGGACAGATAGCCGCGCTGCTGCCACTGCGTGTAGCGTCGCATCTGATCCACGGCATCGAAGCCCTGGCGTTCGATCAGGCTCGTCGCCAGGCACAGCGCCATCGACGTGTCGTCGGTCCACTGGCCGGGTTTGAGCCTGAAGGTGCCGCCACCAACCATGTCGGTCAGTTGCGGAAAGCTCCCGCGCGGCTGGAACTCTACAGTCGTGCCGACGGCGTCGCCCACCGCCAGCCCGAGCAGACAACCTTGAAAGCGTTCGCGTGGAGTGGGTGAAAGGGTCATATTCGTAAGTGTAGCGCTGGCCTCAATTCCGTCCGGCCCATGGGCGCGATCGTGTGCACGGGCGAGTTGCTGGCCACGGAAGAAAACCTCAGCAGGTCGTGCTGACACATCGGCGCTCGGTCCGGGCCATCACACCCGGGTCGACAGCGCTCGAACGCAGCCACGAGCACGTGCAGAGTCGCCGAACTCGGGGCGAGCGATAAGGCAGCGCAACAATCCTCGCGCGCAGACCCGGGGACGTGATTTTACGAAGCATTTACGACCATTTATGTCTTATTTAGGGTACAGTGGAACCGTTCTCTATCCATTTGTGAAAACAGTTGGAGGGCAGTCTGTGGCTTCAGCCCTCCATTTAGCGACGGGCCGCCACCCGGCGTTCAGGGTGTCGCTGCACAATACCACTCAACGAGGAGCAGAGGCTGCATGTTGAAACGGGCGGATGGGCGACGTGACGTCGACCGGCCGGTGTCGGATGTACTCGATGGGACGCAACGCACCGGGCCGGAGTTGATGGCGCTGCAAATCGAGATCATGACCCGCATCCACGAGGTCCAGGTTCGGCAGCGCGAGCTGCTTGAAGCCATGCACGTGACCCAGGAGCGTTGGGTGGCGTCGAATGAACCTGAACCTATCGACGACGCCACGCTGCGGAGCGAGCCCGTGCACCCGGCGCCGCAGGTGCCTGTTCGCCTGCTCGGGAGCCTCATGCTCCGCGTCACCCTCGCAGCCATGCCCGCCATGGTCCTGATCGGCCTGATCTGGTTGGCCACCATGCTGGGCCTGATCGCGATCCTGGCGCGTTTCGGTGTGCTTGGCGGTGGCGGGCCCTTCTGATCGCCGGGATCGCGCGGCCAGCGAGCGAGTGCGAGACGGATGTCTCTTGCAGAGGTTGGCCGGTGCGAATCCTCACGACTGGGAAGAACGATAGGATCCGGCCGCTCGTTTTGCGAATAACGCCGGGAAGCCTGGGCCATCCAAACAAGTTGCCGCAAGAGAAGGCGTCTACACCCCTGACAGGGCTGTTTGTCGCAGGCGACGCCATTTCGATATCTGGCACGGGCGTTGTCAGGAACGGGGCGTTCCCCGACGTCAGGATCGTCCGCGATGTCTGCGAAATCCGCGGCTCAGATCAAACTGAAACGCATCAGGCGCGATGGCCCTGAGACGTTATGCGCCTCGCTAACTGAGCGGCCAGGAACACGCTATACTTCGGCCGTTGCCGGCCCCTCGACACGGGTCAGCACCCAACCTTACATGTCACCCGAACAGGCGCGCTCGCTGCGCGCGATCCTCGCTGCCCAACCACTGGCCGCACTTGGCACGCTTCATCGAGATCACCCGAGCGTGTCGATGGTGCCGTTCGCCGTTCTGCCGGACGCGGGCTGCTTCGTGATCCACGTCAGCACGCTGGCCACGCACACCAAGGACATGCAACATACACCGCAGGTCAGCCTGCTCGTGATCGCGCCACCTGCGCCCGACGTGTTGCCACAGGCGACGCCCCGGGTCTCGTTCCAGGCTGAGGCTCGTCCGATTGCCAGATCCGACGAGCGCTATGCACGGGCTCGGGCAGCCTATCTCGCGCGCTTTCCCGAGAGCGAGCCGATGTTCGACTTCTCCGACTTCTCCGTCTTTGCCATTGAGCCCACCTCGGCTCGTTTCGTGGGCGGGTTCGCCCAGGCCACGTCGCTGCTCGCTGATGCGGTGCGCGACGTCTTGCGTGGGTGAGTTAGCGCACCTGCGCCTCGACCGGGCGTCGGGCGTGCCTGGGCTCTTCGCGCCCTGACCCGAGCCCATCACCTTCTGACACTATTCGCCACCATTTAACGCACTTCCTGGTTGCCTGAGTATCGCCGCCTGCGACGCTTCGGGGCCACCAAACGCAAAGCCCGCCGGCACGCGCCGACGGGCTTTGCGTCGTCGTTCAGGCGATCAGCGCTCTCAATCCTCAAGCGTGAGCACTAACAGCTGACCGCCTTCGCGCTTGTAAGTGAAGTCCGGCTGACCATCGCCGTTGTTGTCTTCGCCGGGCGCCTTTTCGATCCACAGCGAGTGGGCCTGAACCGTGATCAGGAAGGCCACCTGGCCGAAGGTTTCCGAGACGTCGATGATGCCGCTCGACTCCCAGGCGCCGAGGTTGGCGTTGGGTCGGCCGTCGACGTCCGTCGGGCCGCCGTCGGCCGATTGGTCGACGCGAGCCACGACCTGCGGAGTGCCCGAGAACGGCACGTACCACAAACGCGCGGTCGTCGCAGCCGGGCTCGTGTCCGTGATGGCGAACTGCTGGCTGCTGCCCGGATCTTCGGTGAGCAAGATGCCGGTGGTGACCGACTCGATGTTGTCGGGCTGATGGACCTCGTCGTAGGTCTTGACCGGATTGTCGTCGCCTTCGACCAGGACCGTCAGCGAGGTCACGATCGTCGGGTCCCTGGGATCCAGAACCATCTTCCACACCCGACCATTCGTCGAGCGGAAGTTGGGGGTGTCGAGGCTCTGTGCCTCGGTCCGGCCGCGGCCCGAGTCGACGATGTAAACGACGTTGCCCATGCCCGGGCGCTTGTCGTAGGCCATGTCCTCGATCCGCACGAACTGGAAGACGTTATTGATGTCGCTCCAGTACTCGAGCACCCACTGTGGGCCGTCGACGCCGAGCGGGGTCACCGACCGCAGGTCGCGTTGCCAGCTGCCGTCGGTGGGCGGGAGCGGATAGCCGAAGTCGGCGGCCCTGACCTCGCTGCCGTCAGGCTTGAGGCCGGTCGCGATCATCTTCGGGACCTTAATGAAATGGCCCGTGACCGTTGCGCCCGAACCGGGCAGCACGTCGTAGTAGTGGCGTACACCAGGCGTGTCGGACACAAACGCCCACAGATCGCCTTCGTCCTTCAAGAAGCTCTCGGTGTTGTGAGCGATATAGGAGTAGAGCTGAGCCTGCGCTGGGACAGCGCCGGCCGGGAACACGCCCGTGAGCGGCCCACTGGTAAACGTGTCATCGCCGGTCAGGACGACCGGGCGACGGTAGCCAGGCACCGGCAACGCGTTCTCGTGGTTGAGGCGTCCCATGCCGTAGATCGGCCTGTGCAGGCCGGTCCTGGTGTCGAGCGCGACCACCACGCCAACCTCGCGTTGGGCCGGGTCATTGAGGGCCGGCGGCCACGAGTTCTCCTGACGGAAGACGTAATCGGGAGACTCCTCGTTGGTCAGGTAGATGTTGCGCGTGAAGCCCTCACGCCGCGTGGCCAGATAACTCGAGCAGAAGCGCTGATAGCCCGCGCTGCTATCGATGGCGAACGATCCGCCGACAAAGCCTTGTGCGGGCACGCTGAAGGCCAGGCGGCTGACCTGGGCGTTGTCGAAGTCGTTTTCGCCGTTGGCCGCCGTCGGCGCCGCCGCATTGTACGGGAAGGGCACCTTCGCTGTCTCGTGGTTTACATAGATGTCATACAGGCCGCCGCCTCGGGCTTCGACGGCGATACCGTCCGGAATGGCTTCGAAGCGGAAGCCGTCCGGAAGGACGTCGCCCACGGTCAACAAAGGCACGACGCGCACACCGGGCGCGACGGCCGTCAGCATGGCGGGTTGTGAGGTGAGGTAGCCGGCGTTAGCCGATTGGTCGGCTGCCACGGCCAGACCGGGGGCAGGGAGCACGCACGATGCAATCAAGGGGAGTGCAAGGATCCGGCGCAAGACTGTTCTCATGGCTCAGCTCCAGGGGGATGTGGATCGTTCGCGGGGGCGGCGCGACCATCCTGGGTAGCGTCACAGGGCCGCAAGCGAATTGTGGATAAACTATATCTTCTACAGAATTCTATGGGATTGGGGAGGGGGTGTCAACGGGTGAAGCCGCCTCGTCAGGCCGGGAGGCGGGTGGACCCAGCCGCAAGACCGAAACAAGCGTGAGGCCGAGGTCGCGGATCTGGCGCAGGATCCCAAACAGCTCGGCCTGATCCACCAGCGCACCGGTCAAGACGGTGTCGCCGTCTTCCGCTGACGACACCGTCAGCCCCGAAAACCACTCGGACCAGTCGGGCGTGAGTTGGCCTTCGACCCGGATCTGATAAATCATGAGCTCTCAGGCACACACATCGAGCACGACTTTGCCCTTGGTGTGGCCGCCTTCAACATGGCGATGCGCGCCGGCCGCGTCACCCAGCGGATACGTCCGCTCGATGACGGGCTTGAGTTTGCCGGCATCGACGGCAGCACGCAACCAATCCATATCCTCCACGTTGGCTTCAGTCAGGTGCATCTTGACTCGCCGATCACCGGTGAGCATCGCGAGCCCAACCTGCCACAGGTTGGGCCAGACCTTCAACGGGTTCTCGAGAATGACGCGGCCGCCCGGTTTGAGCACGCTTCGGCTCGCGTAATACGTGCGCTTGCCGACGGCGTCGAACACGACGTCGTAACGCTCGGGCCGACGCACGAAGTCCTCACGGGTGTAGTCGATGACGCGGGCCGGGCCAAGCGCCTCGACCCAGGCGACGTTGCCTGTGCTGCACACCGCCGTGACCTCGGCGCCGAGCGCGGCCGCGATCTGCACCGCGCAATGGCCGATGCCGCCAGCCGCGCCGTTGACCAGCACCGACTGTCCCGGGCCGACGCCGCCCTGATCGCGCAGGCCCTGCAACGCCGTCAGCGCAACCGTCGGCAATGCCGCCGCCTCGCGGACGGTCAGGTTGCGCGGCAGGAGCGCAAGCCCCTTCTCGCGCACACGCACGACCTCGGCATGCGATCCAAAGCAGTTCCCGAAGACGAGGTCGCCGACCTTGAAGCGGGTGACACCCGGGCCGACAGCCTCGACGGTGCCGGCCACGTCGATGCCGAGGACCGGGTTCTTGGGCTTCAGCCAGCCGTTGTCGGCCCGCACCGGTAGAAACCCAGAGCGATAGTACACGTCGAATGGATTCACCGACGACGCCTGCACGCGCACCAACACGCGATCGACGTGTTCGGGTCCCAGCGCGGGCGGCTCGATCTCGTCAAGGTGCACGACCTCAGGCGGACCGTAGCGGCGATAGACGGCAGCTTTCATGGAGGAGTCTCACCGACGGCGAACGCACCGGATGCGCGTCCGTGGTTCAGTATGCCGGGCGGTGGATGGCCGGCCTAGCGACCAAAGTAGGGTTTTCGGAGGTGCTACAAAAGACCAAGCTCGCGGGCGCGGGCGACAGCCTCGGTGCGACGGTCGACGTGCAGCTTCTCGAAGATCCGCTGCTGATGGCCCTTGACGGTGCTGAGCGCGACGACCAGCCGATCGGCAATCTGGCCGTTCGACAGGCCCTGCGCGGTGAGCCGCAACACCTCGAGTTCGCGCGCACTGAGGGCATCCGGGCCCGCGGCGGCACCGCTTCCACGGGCTCGATCGACCTCGGCGAGAGCTGCCTCGATCTCAGGCAGCAGGCTGGCGAACCCGCGTTGGTCAACCGCCTGGCGGGCCGTTGCCAGGCGCGTGGCAGCGCCGGCCACATCGCCGCCCGCAAGCTGGATTCGGGCCAGGACGATCTCGCACGCGAACTCGCGGTCGGTGGTGGGCATGTAGCGGGCCAGCTGGCGAGCGCGTTGGCCGCACGCTTCGGCAGCCTTCAGATCCCCGCGCGACAGCTGAATGCGGGCCATGCCCAGCCAGGCCTCGGCCGCGACCGGCAGCGGCGGATCGCCGGCCAGTTCGATCACGTGTGCATAAGTGGCGAGCGCCTGATCGTGTTCGCCCCAGGCCTCTGCGCATCCGCCCAATCCGAGCGTCGCCAGGAGCACGATCATGCCGTGGCCGATCGGCTCCGCAACCGAGAGCGCCTCGGCGTACGCCTGATGGGCTGCCGCGATGTCGCCGCGCAGTTGGTGGGCGTAGCCCCATGCCCAGCAGGCCGCCGTCTTCACCGGCAGGTTACGGCGATCGATGTACGTCAGCGCGCGTTGTGCCTGGTCGAGGATGTCATCGTGCCGATGCAGCGACACGGCCACCGTGGCGCGGATCGAGGCGATGTGGCCGACGAGATCGCGCACGACGGGGTCGGGATCATCGTCTGTGAGTCGAGCCTCCGCCGCGCGCAGCTTCGCCTCGATGCCCTCCAGTCGCCCGGCATACAACTGAGCTGATGCCCCGATCACCCACAGCGCCGGGCGCGCATCGAGCTCGGCGGGCGGGAGCGTCTCGAGCCACGTCAGTACAGGCGCCACCACGCCACGAAAATGCAGGGGCATGCTATCTGCGCCAATGGCGAGGCGCGCGGCCAGGTCGATGTCGCCCGAGGCGACGGCGTGATGAAAGGCCTCGGCATCCAGGCTTTGCGATTCGAACCAGCGGCTGGCCCGGGCGTGATCGTCGGCCGCCGAGGCGAGTGCGCTCACCTGCAGCCGGTGCTGACGCAGCAATTCGGCGAACAAGTGGTGATAACGGAACCAGCGGCGCTCGTCGTCGAGTGGGACGATGAACAGATTGGCGCGTTCGATCCGGTTCAACTCAGCCTGGCCGGCGCCAGGTGCCAGGCCGAGCACCGCATCGCACAACGGCCCACACAGGCGGTCCAGGATGGCGGTGCGCAGCAGGAAGGTCTGCGAGTCGGCGGGTTGGTGGGCCAGCACCTCCTCCACCAGGTAATCCATGATAAAGCGGTGGCTGCCAGTGAAAGAGCGGATGAACGTCGCCGGGTCGCCCTGGCCCTGCAGCGACAGCGCGGCGAGCTGCAGACCGGCGATCCAGCCCTCAGTGCGCGCCTCGAGCGCCTCGACCTCGGCCGACGAAAGGCTGAGGCCCATGGAGGTGTTGAGCAGGTCGCGGGCTTCGTCGGTCGTGAAGCGCAGATCGGCGGCGCGGATCTCGATCAACTGGCCACGACCACGCAGGCGTGCAAGCGGGAGCCTCGGATCCTCACGCGTGGCGATCACCAGGCCCACGGTCGGCGGCAGGTTCTCGAGCAGGGTCTTGACGATGTCGTCGACGGCACGCGAGTCGCTGACATGGTAGTCGTCGAGCACGAGCGACAGCCGCGAGCGGAGGCTTGCCAGATCGTTCAGAAGAGCCGTGACGAGCGAGTCGAGCGGCGGCGGTTGGGGCGCCTGCAGCGCGGCCCACACACCCGGCGCCAGATCGGGTTCGACCGTGCGCAACGCGGCGACCACATACAGCAAAAAACGGATAGGGTCGCCGTCTTCGGCGTCGAGGGACAGCCAGGCGACGCGCTGCCCACTGGCCGCGGCCCAGGCGGCCAGCAACGTCGATTTGCCCGAGCCGGCCGGCGCCGAGATCAGGACGAGTCGGTGCTCCTCGGCCCGGGCCAGCGGGGTCAGCAGCCGGGCGCGGGGCACGCTTCGCGATTGCGGCGCAGGGATGTGGAGCTTCGTGGCCAGCACGGTCACGGGCATGGTGGGCATTATAGGTCGAAGAGTTCCTGGGTGATCGCTTGCGCTGAATACGATGGACCCGTCGCTCTGGTTTCAGAGGACAACGCCCGTGCGATCCACCAGAGCCCGATCCGACCGGGGCTGTGGACGCGCCAGGGTCGGGCCACGAACCCTACCCGGCACCCTACTAAAGTCGCTACGGCCGGCGCCCGAGCAACCCTATGCTGTGGGCCTGGGCGGCGTCGAGGGCCGTACGACCAGGCGCTCCGGACAGCGCGAGCCAATCGGCCTTCGATCACGACCTCCAACTTGACGGTGATCCTTTGATGCAAACCTCTGACACTTCCAATCGCCAGACAGTCCGCCGACCGGCCCTCATCGCAGGTCTTGGCCTGTTGACCATGACCGTGCTGGCGCCGTTCGCCAACTTCTATGTCCTCGATCAGGTGCTGGCCCCGGCCGATGCGGCCGCCACCCTCGAGCATCTGCGCGCCTCGGGCGATCTGTTGCGCTGGGGCATCGGCGCGTTCTTGATCGTGGCGTTGCTCGACGTTGTGGTCGCCTGGGCGCTGTACGATCTGCTCGCTCCGGCCGGGCGGAGTGGGGCGCGGCTGGCGGCCTGGCTCCGGGTGGTCTATGCGGCCGTGTATGTGGTCGCGTTCGCGCCCCTTCTGGCGGCGTTACACTGGGCCAACGGTGCGCCGGAGCTGGCGGCGCTGGATCCCGCCATCCTCCAGGCCGAGGTGATGATGGCCTTTCGTGCCTTCAATGACACCTGGACTCTGGGTCTGGCGGTCTTCGGCCTGCACCTGGTTGTGCTCGGGTTGCTCCTCTGGAGATCCGCTGACGTGCCGCGTTGGCTCGGCGTCCTCGTGACGATCGCCGGCCTCGGCTACCTGGTCGACACCTTCGCCAGGATCCTGTCGCCGAGTCTGGACCTCAGTTTCCTGACCATCACGTTCTTCGGCGAACTCGTGTTCGCCATCTGGCTGCTGTGGCGCGGCATTCGGCCGTAATGGCACCTCGCGCCCCGGAAAGGACCCAACATGACTGACAGACGCGCGTTGCTCTCGACCCTCTGGATCTTTGCGATGTTGAACTACCTGTACTGCGACGTGGTCGGCCTGATGGACTCCGGGCTGCTCTCGCAGTACGTCAGTGGAACGGTGAACGGTATGACACTCACGCCGACGTTCCTCCTTGGTGCGTCGATCTTGATGGAGATCCCGATCGCCATGGTCCTGCTGACTCGCGTGTTGGGGCACACGGCCAATCGCTGGGCCAACCTCATCGCCGGGACGATCATGACGGTGGTTCAGGCCGGCACCCTGTTGATGGGTGTGGCCACCACGTACTATCTGTTCTTCAGCGTGATCGAGATCGCGTGCACGGCCGTGATCGTCTGGCTCGCGTGGCGGTGGGTTGCCCCGGCCCGGGTTGAGGTCATCGCCCCTTCGCTACCGTGACGTTGGCTCAGGCTCAGGCGGAGCGGCCTCGCTTTGGATGTGTCGCGCTGTTGCGTTTCGAGGCCCTCCGCGGCATGGCCGGCTTCGGCGTCAACCCGACGGCGGCGAGGGCCGCCGTAACCGACGCATCGATGGCGCGCGCATCGATCGGCTGCGCCGTGAAGAGCAGGCGCGCGAAGAGCGGACCGACGAGATGCTCGATCAGGACCAGTGGGTCTGCACCGGGTTGGATCTCGCCGCGCCCAACGGCGCGTTCGAGGATCGTCGCCACCGGGGGCAGGCGCCCGAGCAGGTAATCGCGTCGGAAAGGCTGCAGGTCCGGCCGGCTGAGGGCGGTGACGCCGAGCTGCAACAGGGCGGCTCCGTTCGATGTCTGCAAGAACACGGCGGCTTCCTTCAGGTAAGCCGTGAGATCTCCGCGCAGCGTCCCGGTGTCGGGCACCGTCAGGGCGGCCTCGGCGCGGGCCGCCAGCACGTCGGTCAGCAAAGCTTCACGCGTGCCCCAACGCCGATACAGCGATGTGGGGTTGACACCCGCCCGCCGGGCGACCTCGATCATGGTGACGGCCTCGTGGCCGCCGCTCAGCAGCAACTCCATCGCGGACCGTGACACCGCTTCCCAGATGCGCTGGCTTCTGCCACCCGGGCGCCGCTGGGGGTGTTCCGGTGACGACGCTTGAACGCTGGTTGACGAACGACGAGCAACCACGACAGCCTCCCGAAAACTTTAATGCAAATACTATTGCATTAAGCGCAGAAGTCAAGTAGCCTCTAAAGCAATAAACATTGCTTTTGTGAGGCACCTGATGAATGCGATGACGATGCCCTTTCCGATCGGCTATCACAGCCTGCATCCTGACACGAGCATCAACTTCCAGATGAATCGCTTCTATAACTGGGTCGGCGATTCGGCCATGCTGACCGAGTTGCGCTCTGTGGCGCCGCGCATCGCGACCTACGCCGATCTGGATCGCGAGGTCATGGGCCTGGCGGAAGGCGCGTTAACGTCCGGGCGCCTCCTCTCCGGCGCCTATTACCTGCGCCTGGCTGAGTTCTTCCTCTTCGCCGAGGACCCGCGCAAGAAGCAGGTCCGTCAACGCTTCCTGCAGACGCTCCGCGGTGTCTACGGCAACGAGCTTCCGGAGCCGCACCGCGTCCCGGCCGATGGCTGCGTCCTGCGCGCGTACCGCTTCGAGGCGACATCGCCGCGCGGTCGTCTTGTGCTCTTCGGGGGCTTTGACAGCTACATCGAGGAGTGGTGGCCGATGTTCCGCCACCTGAACGGGCTTGGCTTCGACCTGACGGTCTTCGAGGGGCCCGGGCAGGGCGCGTGCATCGAAGAGGATGGAGTGGCCTTCTCGCCGGAGTGGGAGCGGCCGGTGCGCGCGATCCTCGATCACTTCAATCTGGAGGCCGTCACGTTGATCGGCCTGTCGCTTGGCGGTGGCCTGGCCATTCGCGCCGCCGCGAGCGAGCCGAGGGTGAGCCGCGTCGTCGCGATCGACATCCTGACCGACTTCCTCGAGGTCGTGTTGCGGCAGACATCACCGGTCGTGCGGGCGGCGCTGCGAGCCTTGCTGGTGATCAAGGCCCGAGGCATCGTCGACGCTCTGGTCCGAACTCAGATGCGCCGCAGCCCGGTCGTGGAGTGGGGCATTCGTCACGGCATGCACGTGATGGGCGCCGACTCGCCCGGCGCGTTCTTCGAAGCCGCCAGTCGCTTTCAAACCCGTGAGTGCTCCGGCCGTGTCACGCAGGATGTGTTGCTGTTGGCCGGCGCTGACGACCACTTCGTGCCGCTGCGTCAGCTCTACGAGCAGATGGCCTGGCTCACTCAGGCTCGCTCGGTCACGGCCCGGATCTACACTGCTCACGAATCCGCCTCCAACCACTGTCAGGTCGGCAACCTGGGGCTTGCGCTCGAGGGCGTTGTGGACTGGATCGACGCTGTGTCGGCCGGCTCACGCGTCGGGTGAAGGTTGAGAAGGAGGAGGCGATGGACTTGCATCTTCTGATGGCCTGGCTGCCGGTGGTGTTCATGGTGCACGACTTCGAGGAGATCGTGATGTTCGAGCCCTGGCTGCGCAAGAACCGCGCTGACGTCTCCCGGCGCTATCCGTTCATCGGCCGACTCCTGGCCCGCAGCCACGCCGGTCTGTCGACGTCGGCGTACGCCGTGGCGGTGCTGCACGAGTTCGTGATCATCGCCGGCCTGACCGTCTTTGCGTTGTGGTCAGGACAGGAGGGCTTGTGGTTTGGCGCGTTCGCCGCCTTTGGGCTGCATCTGTTGGTGCATGTCGCGCAGTGGTTGATCTACGGCCGCTATGTGCCCTTCATCATCACGACCCTGCTGGCGCTGCCGTATTGCGGCTACACGGCGCTGCATTACCTGGCCGCCACGTCGCTGACGTCCGGCGAACTCCTGGTCTGGACCGCTGTGGGCGTCATCGTGACGCTCCTAAGTTTCCCTTCGGCCTTCGCCCTGGCCGGTCAGTTCGAACGCTGGAAGAACAAATCGTACCTGGCCGATTGAGCCGCGCTGGCTGCCGCACCATCCGTGTCGCCCAACCCGGGGGATCTCCCCCAAACTGGCTGTTCGCCGCTGACAGTGCCTCCTCAACCCGCGAAGCTGCCGCTTGCGTGCGTTCTATAGATGAACGATGCGCGTTCAGTCTTGGCGAGGGTGACAACGTGAGCGATTTCGCGGCCTCCTTACTGTGGACCCCCTGGATCGGACTGGGCGGAGCTGTCGCCTGGCTGGCGCCATCGGCGTTGGGGCTGCGGCGGGAGACAGCGCACACTGCGCCGCTGTCTTCCTGGGCCGCGGCCTTTGGGAGCCTGGTTGGCGCTGTTATGCTGCCAGCGCTGGCGCCGGCGCTCGGCCTCACATCGTTCACCTGGAACGGGCTGGCCTTTGTCGGCGCTCTGGTCGGCGGCCTGACCGGCCGGTTCTACCGGCGCGCGGCCAGCGCCGTTGTATATGGCCTTCTGTTCGGGTTAGTGATGCTCGCTCAGACCTGGCTGTTTGGCGGCCTGATCCTGATGGTGTGGACCGCCGGGCGATGGGCTATCGTCGTCGACCTGATTGGGGCGCTGATGCCGTGGGTGCTGGGCGTCAGCGTGACCTGTGGCGCCCTGATCGGGCTGCCGATCAACCTTTTCGGGCCCCGGCCCCCGGCCGAAGACGCCCTTCGGTCCCTCCAGCCCTGAGGGCGCTCAGGCCTTCGTGCGGGCTTTGCGACGGCGTCGTCGAAACCAACTGAGCACCAGCGGAAAGATCAGGCCCGTGGCGAGCAGGCCGATCAGCCACAGCCAATCGAAGCGCGCCAGGCGCTGACCCACTGTGATGGTCACGTCGATCGATTGCGCATACGCGACCTGACGCCAGTACTCCTTCCCCTCGACGGTCAACAGCCGATAGACGATCACGGTCAGCCGCTGCCGGCCTTCCTGCTTCGCGGTCACGCTCCACTGCCAGGTCGTGGGCTCGGCCGAGGCCAGAAGCTGTTCGGGGTCGGCGTGCAGGGGTTGAATGTCGAAGGCCCCGGGCGGCGACCCGACCAGCTCGGCCCGCATGCGAGGCGTCACGCCGACCGTAGCGCTGGCCGTGTGGCTGTCGTCTATCGTGACGTCGGAAAGCGCGGCCTCGAGCTCGGCCGGGCTCTGGCTGGGGCTGACCAACAACGTCACAGACGCAACCTCGTCGAGAGTCATCGCCGACGGCATCGTGTACGCCAGGCTGCCCTCGAAGCTCGACCGCAGCGCCGCGTCCACACCCGACCAGGCATCCTGGGTAGCCGCGGGCGCAGCAGTCAACGGAGTGTCGCCAGGGGGACCGCTGCTGACCGCGCAGGCGCTCAGCGAAGCGGCCAGCGCGCAGACGATCAAAGCGCGATGCGGCAGCCACGCGGTCATCGATGATCTCCTGGCACGACGGCGGTGGTCACGCCACCGTGCGACCCGTATTTTCCCCCATGACGGCCGGACGTGCTTGCCCGTACTCTGTTCTTGCGCACAGACCCGTTGTCGTTCAGAGGTTCTTGGCGCAGGTTGAGGAGGGGCGCCGATGACGAGCGCGCGGCGATGCGGCTCCATCACCGAATGGGCGGCGTGCGAGGCCATTGACCTGTGCCCTCCGCGTCCGCGTTTCGCCTGGTGCTCTGTTCGTGTCCGGTGTGCGAATGCGCCAATGCTCTGACCAACAGCGCCACTCGGGAGAGTCATCGTGATTGACCTTCGCAGATCACTGGCGGCAGCGTTGCTGGTCGCCGTCGCCGGGGGCGGACCCATTGGATTGACTGACGCCGAAACCCCAACGAGCGTCGTCACCCTGCCGAATTGCGCGCAGGCCACCGTGCAGGCCGCGCTGGATGCCGCCGAGGATGGCGACACAGTGCGCATGCCCGCCGGCACCTGCACATGGGCCGACGGAGTTTCCTGGACGAATGTCAATGTCACGCTCGAAGGCGCGGGCATCGATCAAACCGTGCTGCTGTGCGACGGGTGCCTGACGATCACGTCGACCGACCCAACCAGCGCCCATTCGCAGTGGCGGCTCACCGGCATGACGTTTCATGGCGCGTCACCGTCGGGGATTGTGATCACGATCTGGGACAACGTGTCGTCGTGGCACTACGGCTGGCGCATCGACCACGTCAAACTGGACTATCCGGGCGCCGGCAGCGGCTACGGTATCTTCATCGGCGGCGCGACCTATGGCGTGATCGACAGCAGCGAATGGAATTGGGGCGGTGGGCTGGCGATCATCATGGTCGGCCAGATGAGCGACGAATGGCCCGGTTCAGCGACCCATCCGCAAGGCGGCTATCTGCTGGCACAGCCGCTCGACCTCGGCAGCTTCAAAGCCGTGTACATCGAGGACAACGTCTTCGTCGGAACGGCGCCCGGCGGGTTCGCAGCCTACGACACATCGAGTGGTGGCGGGCGCGCGGTCTTCCGTCACAACATCGTCATGGGCGGGATGTACTACTCGCACTGGACGCGCAACCGCGAGGTCGGCGGGATCTTGCACGAGATCTATCGCAACCTCTTCATTGGCAATGCCAACTACAACGCCTATCCGATTCGCCTCGAGGCCGGCACCGGCGTGATCTTCGACAACTCGGTCCAGGGCTACACCGATCTGTACGCGGTCCTTGATGAACGACGCGGTTTCTATGAGAGCGACGGCGAACTGGGCGCGTGCGATGGCTCGCGGGCCTGGGACGGCAATGCCGGCGACCCGGCCGCGCCGGGTTGGCCCTGCCTGGGTCAGATCGGCCGCGCGCCGGGTAAGACGATGGCCCAGATCATGGCCGGCGAGAAACAGGAGTCAGCGCCGCTGTACCTGTGGAACAACGGCGTTGAGGTTGGCTGCCGCTCGAGCGGGCCGTGCTCGGGCGGCTTCGGCGTCAGCGTGTGGGATGGCTCGACCGCGGCGCGCGCCTATGTCTCAGCGACACCGCACCCTAACGGCGAAGTTGATTTCGTCGTGAACGGCACGACACCGAAGCCCGGCTACGTCCCTTACACGTACCCGCATCCCTTGCGCGTGTCTGGCGCGCCGACCTATCAGGTGCGTCTGCCCGCGATCGTTCGGTGAGCAGGAATGGCACCGACCCCTATGCCTTCGCTGGCGCGCCATGGCGCCGGATCCAGCCCGGATACCGGCGCCCGTTGAGCCAGGACCCGATGGGCGTATCGCGCACCCACAGATCGTACGTGATCAACGTCAGCGCGAATGTCGCGACGATGATAACCAACAATTGCAGCGGGACGATTCCCCAATCCGAGACCCAGACCTGCAAGGCGACAACGATCGGCAGATGCGCGAGGTACACCCAGTACGAGGCATCGGCCAGATAGCGCACCCACGTGATCGGTGTGTTGAGCCGGTCGATGGCGAGCCCGATCGAGCCCAGGACGGCGAAGCCCAGGGTCAGGGCGTTGGCGAGCGACGCCCAGGGCAGCCAGGCGCCTGGCGAGGTGGTGCGCGACTGCAACTCGAGCCAGAAGCCGAGGCCGCCGGCCAGCAGGCTGCACGTTAGCCAGGCCAGCCCGTAGCGCCCGAACGCCTTGAGAGTCCCGGGCTGTTTGTGCAGGACCCAGCCCACCGCAAAGAAGTACAGATAGACGAACACGGCCGCTGGCTCGGGCACGAAGCCGCGATCCGACGACTCGAGGATGCCCCGTGCCGTCGTGGCCAGCACCGGGATGACCGGCAGGGCCAGGGCGATGGGCCCGAGCGGATGGGCCAGGAGCCGCACGGCGCCATCCGCAACCGCGGCGAACCCGGCCCTGATCGTTGATAGGCCGCGTTGTTGCGCGACCCAGCGGAGGGCAATGAACAATGCCGTCACGAGGAGCAAGTAATACAGGAACCAGAGATGGCCAGGCGAGATCATCGGCCAGTGCTCATCCTGCAAGCCACCGATCGCCAGAACCATCAATGGAAGTCGGGCTGCGGCTGGCGAAAGACTCAACCAGCCTGTCTTGATCCCGCCGGCGATCCAGGGGAGGGAGATCAAGAGCTTGACGGGATAGAGCAGGGCGATGAACACCAGGCCGATGCGCACGACCCGATCGCGCACGAATGCGCGCACCCCGCGACGCGACACGACCCTGGCGCCGAAAAAACCTGCCAGCAGGAAAAAGAGCTGCATGCGGAAGTCGTGGATGTAGTGCACGAACGCCCACAGGCCCAGGTCCGGCGTTCGCACGCCGACTCCCCAATCGCCGGGTTGCATCACATAGGCCAGGGCCGCGTGCAGGACGACGCCTGACAACAGTGCAAACGCCCGCACGGCGTCGAGCGCGTACAGGCGGTCCGATGGCGGGTCGATCGTCGCGGCCAGGGTCGTGGCTTTGGCGCCGGGCCCGGTTGCCGGATCGCCTGGCACAAGAACCTGGTATCCATCGACCGATTGACTCATGTGGTCCCCCTCCTAGTCCACAGCCTGACGACCTTGGCCCTGATGATGCGCTGATTCGGCGCTTTCGGCAACGGCGATCCCGCGCGGGGCCTCGCTCACCGACCGTGACTCACTGAACGATAGCGGTTGTCCGCGCCCCAGGCCATAGCTCAGGCTGAGGAGTGCCGTGGCGGCGCCAATGCACGCCACCAGCAAGCCCGCGCCACGACCCGGGCCAACACCAATCAGGCCGCCCACGCTGTGAACCAGCGACCCGCCCGCAACGAGGGCCGGCTCGAAGATCTGATCGGCGGCCAGACCGGCGACGATCAGGGCGAGCGGCTGCAGACCGCGCGTCACGACCTGACGGACGGCCTGCAATCGACCCTGAACCGAGTCGTCGACCTGCGACTGCCAGAGGGCCTGGCTCGATCCGTTCACCCATGGCACGATGAAGTGCGCAACGAAGGCAAAAGCGCCGACCCAGGCGATGTTGGGAACCAGACCGGCGGCGATCAGGGCGAGCCCGAACAAACCACTGCCGACGACGATCGTGGCGTGGTACGACCACCGGCCGCCGCGCAGGCTCAGCAACAGGCTGCCGAGAAGGAAGCCGCCGCCGGCCACGGTCAGGACCAACCCCATGCCCTGTACCGACGTCAACCCCGTGAACAGCGGGATCAATAACGGCGACAGCATGCCTGACAGAAACGCGAACGCCGCCTGAAAGACCAGCAGGCGCTTCAGATCCGCCCGCCTGCGCAGCACCTGTAGCCCCTCGACAAAAAAGCCCAGGGCGTCCCCCTTCACCTGCAGGCCTGCGGTGGCGGGAAGCGGAAACCGGGCGCCTGACAGCGTCGCCAGGGCAACGAGGAACGTGGCGACGTCGATCACCAGAATCCCCGGGATGGGCAGGGCGGTCAACAGGGCGGCCGCCAGCAGGGGCACAAGGATCTCGGCCACGCCCTGGCTGAGTTGGATCCAGCCATTGACCCGTCCGAGCTCCTGCTCGGGCACGAGGCTGGCGATGGCCGCGAAATAGGCGGGGGCCTGCAAGGCGCCGAACCCGGCGCTGAGAGCAGTGAGCAGGCAGACCTGCCAGACTTGCAGCGCTCCGGTTACGAAGAGCGCAGCGAGCGCAAGCACGCACAGCGCTGACCCTGTGTCGCTCACGATCATCAGCCGGCGCCGATCCCATCGGTCGGCGAGGACGCCGGCGAGCGGTGCCAGCGCGATCATGGGCAGCGTGCGGAACAGTAAGACGAACGCGAACTGCGTGATCGATCGGGTCTGCTGGTACACCCACAAACTGATGGCGAATTCGCTCAACCCGGAGCCAAGTAAGGACACTGCCTGGCCCGCGGCGATCGGTAGCAGGATGCGGCTCCAGGAGCCGGCCTGTGGGCGCGGTACGGGTGGTTTCACGGCGATCTCCTTTCGGCCGGCGGGATGCCAACCGACAAAACAAAACTCCCCCGAGACCGCGCACGCGATCTCGGGGGAGTTGGCTGTCGCGCGGCACACGGTGGTGGGCAGCGCGAGATGAAGGCAGCATCTTAGGGTTGACCCGAGGCCAAGTCAAGAGGCAATGTAGCGGCAGCCAGCCATGACATTTGTCTGGGTCATCGCTCGATATCGGGAAAGGTCGGATAGCGCCGATACCGCGGGTTCGGCTGTGCCCGACCGCGATCCCGGTCGGGCTTGCGAGGCGCGCCAACCGCCTCGACTTGCTCGCGCCCAGTTCCTGGTGTGCAATTACGACACATGCTCGCGCACCTGATCTTGCAGAGCGGAGTACACTGAAGCCATATCTTTCGTTCTCCCAAATGCGTTCACCTGGAAATGCAGGGCGTGGGCGCAGGAGCTTTGATTATGAAGTTCATAGCCTCGTTGTCTTCTGTGACGCGAACGACGGGCATGGCCGCGTTGCTGACCGTGGCCGGCTGGGCGTCGCAGCCGGCGCCGGCTGCCCATGCGTGCACTCCGCCGCCCGGTGGGCCTCCGCGCCACTCTGTGGAAGCCCGGGTCAAGGCGGCGCCGATCGTGATCCGGGGCGTGGTGAAATCGGTAGACGATCCTGCCAATTGGTCCGTATACGGCGCGACGGTCGAGGTTTCGGAATACTTCAAAGGCCAGGGCGACCGGACTCTGCGCATCGGCGGGTACGGCTCGTCCGCTATGTGCCTGGTGGGCGTCCTGCCGGGGGAGCGCCACATCTTCTATGTGGAGCGAGATGGCCAGGGCAACTATTGGGCCCATTACCTGGAGGCTTCTGACGCTGTGGATCCGGATACGCCTGAGATCGTGTCGCAGGTCTGGGCCGCGCTTCTGCCTTACCGCTTCGGGCTGCCCAGCCTGCTGTGTTATGATCCGCCGCCGCCCGACGGCATGGCGCCTCTCTCGCCGAGCACTTCCACTCTGGTGCGCGCCCGGTAGAGCCGTCGAGGCTGACGCGTTCCTAAAAATGCGGGCGGAATTTGCCCGCTATGTCGGCGATACTTCACACGGCCCGAGTGCGTGTCCGTCACGCGCCGCGCCTTCCGACTACCCATCAGGAGGCACAGACTCATGACGCAACCCGAACCGACGCTTGTCGAACTCATCCGTTACAACCAGTGGGCCAATGAGCGGGTGTTGACGATCTGCATCGGCCTCGACAAAGAAAAGGTCTCGACGCCGATCCCGGGCGCCTACGGCTCGATCCACCGGACACTCGGGCACATGCTCTACGCCGAAGCTGACTACATCGGGCGTATCACGGGCGCCCAACCGCAACCGCCGTTCAAATGGGAAGAGGGCCCGAGCCTGGAGCAACTGCGTGACTTCGCCACCCAGGTTGGCCAGGCCTTCCTCGAAGTCGTCGAGCGCACTGAGCCGACGCAGATGGTGCATGAGGAAGAGAACGGGCTGTTTATCGACTACCAGGCCCGGCAGCTCTTCATGCAACTCATCATCCACGGCATCGAGCACCGCACGAACGTGACGACGCAGCTGACCACGCTTGGCGTGGCCCTGCCGGAGCTCGACGGCTGGGGCAACCTCTTCGCGCATCCCGACCGCTTCGAACTGCGTGAAGGAAAGGTCTGAACTGCGCAAG
Organism: uncultured Anaerolineales bacterium; assembly: GCA_964480865.1. Classification (GTDB taxonomy): domain Bacteria; phylum Chloroflexota; class Anaerolineae; order Anaerolineales; family UBA6663; genus UBA6663. Next base: position 55,464 of record CAYZRP010000003.1, read on the forward strand.
GGGCAGGCCGCCTGCCTTCTCCGAAAACGGTACGCCCGTACCTTGACCGACCCCCGGGCATTCGCCTACTCTGAGCCTGTCGCAGCCTGTCTGGGTGCGACAGGCTCAGAGTAGGTCGGCCCCGCTCTTCTGCGGCGCCATACCCCGCCCGCGCCGACCCTGTTCGCCAGCCTATCTATCCGGCTCGACTCGATCCCCAGGAGGCCGCGATGACTGACGTCCCTCTCATTCCGCGCACTGTGCTGTTCGGCAATCCCGAGCGCGCTGAGGTGCTGATCAGCCCCGATGGCGCGTATCTGTCGTTTTTGGCGCCTGACGAGGGCGTGCTCAACGTCTGGGTGGCTCCCCAGGCCGAGCCGGGTCAGGCCCGGCCTGTGACGCATGACCGAGGCCGCGGGATCCGTGCCTATCGCTGGGCCTATTCAGGCCGCCACATCCTCTTCCTCCAGGACGAGAACGGCGACGAGAACTGGCGTGTCAACGTGGTCGATGTCGACGGCGGTGTCACACGCGATCTCACGCCGGTCTCCGGCGTTCAGGCGCAGATCCGGGCCCTGAGCCCGGACCGCCCACTCGAGGCCGTGATCGGGCTCAACGATCGCAACCCACAATGGCATGACCTCTATGTCGTCGATCTCGTCACGGGCGAGCGAAGCTTGATCCTGCAACACGATCGGTTCGCGGACTTCCTGTTCGACGACGGCTTCAATGTTGTGTTGGTCTTCGAGATGACGCCGGATGGGGCGCTGGCGATTCTGCGGCCGTTGCCCGACGGCGCGTGGTCGGCGTGGGGTCAGATCCCGGCCGCGGACGTGTTGACGACGACGCCTTTGGGCGTCGAGCGCAGCGGTCGTCGCCTCATCTTCAAAGACAGCCGCGGCCGCGACACTGCCGCGCTGGTCGCTTTGGATCCCATCACGGGCGAGTCGACGTTGCTGGCCGAGGACCCCAAAGCGGATGCCGAAGACGTGCTGGTGGATCCGAACACCCATGTGGCGCAGGCGGTCAGCTTCGTGTACGAGCGGCAGAGCTGGCAGGTGCTCGACCCGGCCCTGGCGCCCGACTTCGAGGCGCTCCGTCAGTCCGTTCGCGGCGACTTCGCGATTGCGGCGCGCACTCAGGACGACGCGTTGTGGATCATCCGCGATGTCGTCACGGACGGCCCGGTACGCTACTCGCTCTACGATCGTCGCACGCGCACGGCGCGATTCCTGTTCACGGGTCGCCCGGCGCTCGAGGGCAAGCCGCTGAGCGCCATGCAGAGCGTCGTCATCCGTGCCCGCGACGGGTTGTCGATGGTCGCGTACTACACGCTTCCGGCCGGCGCCGCCTCATCGGCCGGCATCCCGGAGCGACCGGGGCCGATGGTGCTGATGCCGCACGGCGGGCCATGGGCGCGCGACTACTGGACCTTCCATCCATGGCACCAGTGGCTGTCTAATCGCGGCTATACGGTGCTGAGTGTCAACTTCCGTTCGTCGACGGGCTTTGGCAAGGCTTTCACCAACGCCGGGGATCGGGAGTGGGGCGGTCGGATCCTGACCGACCAACTCGACGCCGTGAACTGGGCCGTCGAGCACGGCATCGCCGACCCGGCGCGGGTGGCGATCCTGGGCGGCAGTTTCGGTGGCTATTCGGTGCTGGCAGGCCTGACCTTCCATCCCGAGGTCTATGCCTGCGGCGTCGACCTGGTTGGGCCGTCGAGCCTGGTGACGCTGCTCGAGTCGGTGCCGCCTTACTGGAAGCCGATGCTCGAGGTTTTCACGCAACGCGTCGGCGATCACCGCACCGAAGAGGGGCGAGCGCTTCTATTGCGACACTCGCCGTTGACGCAGGTGGAGCGCATCAGCCGGCCGCTGCTGATCGCGCAGGGCGCCAATGATCCGCGTGTGAAAGAAGCCGAGTCAGAACAGATCGTCGCCGCGATGACGGCCCGGCACATCCCGGTCACCTACATCCGCTATCCGGACGAGGGTCACGGTTTTGCGCGTCCCGAGAACAATCGCTCGTTCGCGGCAGTTGCCGAAGCGTTCCTGGCCCAACATCTTGGTGGGCGGCTCGAGCCCTTCGGCCGCGATCTCGAAGGCTCAAGTATCGAAGTCCGCAAGGGTGCCGAGGGCGTGCCCGGCCTTGAGGAAGTGCTGGCTACGGGCAGGTCGTGACGGGATCCATACACGTCTTTCTTCAACAGGCTGCGTCGTCGACAGAGGCTCCGGCGACGCAGCCAGGTTCATTCTCGAAAGTTGACGGTTTTTGGGGTCGGCGTGAAGACGATATTGGCGCACAACTCGAGTCAAAGCGTCACGACCCAGGCCGAGCAATGTCACTGCCCTGACATTTGGAGCGCGCGTACAATCCGACTGATGCGCCGTCAGTGTTGACTGAACCGGCTGAATAATCGCGATCTGGTTGATGCGACACGTGAACCTCGGCTCTCCGGGGTGGTCTGGATATAGATGCTTCGAAACTCAATATCTTCTATCACCCTGGCTATCATCCTGTCTTGCGGGGTTATACCTGTACAGGTCGTTCAGGCGGCGCCCGGCGACGTCTACGTCACCCCGACGGGCTCTGACGTCAACGCCTGCGACACGCCGGCCACTCCATGCGCGACGATCAACGCCGCGATCGGCAAGGCCGGTCCGGGTGATACGGTCTACGTGGCTGCGGGAACCTATACGGGGACGGGCGACCCGATCATCTCGCTCAACCAGGATGTCGCCATCAGTGGCGGCTGGGATCTCACTTTCACGAGCCAGGTCGGCCTCTCGACCCTCGACGGCCAGGACCAAGGCATGGTGATCTATGGCGGATCGAACTGCATCTCGCCCGGTTATGTCACGGCCTCGCTCGATCGGCTCAAGATCGTGAATGGCTATGGTGCGAATGGCGGCGGCAATATCTACGTTTACTGCACCGCGTTGACGTTGACGAACTCCGAAGTGTCGGGCGGAAACGCGAGCGGGGTAATGGGCGGTGGGGCTATCCTGAGCGGAAGTGGTTCCGCTATCACGATCATCAACAGCCTGATTGCCAACAACTGGGCCGATGGCGCCAACGAGAAAACCGCGATTTCGTCTATTGGCAGCCTGACGTTGATCAATACGACGGTAAGCGGCGACGAGCGCCACGGCGCCAGTGGTATCGCGATCTGGAGCACGACGGGGCCCTTGGTGTTGCGCAACACCACCATCACAGGCTATGCGATGGGGCTTCAGGTCTCTGGCTCCCAGACGACCATCGACAATTCGGTGTTGTTCGGGAGTGGCCAGGTGGATTGCACTGTCATGTTCCCGTACCCTGACACCGTGACCTTCACGGGCCGCAACATCATCGGCGCACAGACCGGTTGCGGGCCAAACCCCAGCGACCTTGTCGGCCCGACCGCGGACCCTGGTCTTGGCGTCCTGCAGGACAACGGTGGCCTGACGGCCACACACGCGGTCGCGGCAGCCGGCCCGGCGCATGGTGCCGGGTTGACCTGCACGCCCACGCAAGACCAGCGCGGAGCAGCACGGCCAGCGGCCTGCACGCTCGGCGCGTTTGAGCCACTGCTCGATGTGCACAAAACGGTGGCGGGGACCTTCGAACCCGGCGGCACCGTGACTTACACGATCCGGATTGGGTCAGCCGGCGCAACGCCGCGAACGGGCGCGGTACTGACCGATACGTTGCCTGCGCCGTTGCTCGCGGTGCCCGGTTCGGCGACGGCAAGCGCGGGCATCGTCGCGCTGACGGGCAACACCCTGAGTTGGAGTGGCGATGCCGACACCACGACGCCCGCGGTCCTCGCGGTGCAAGCCGTGGTCGACCCGACAGCGCCCGGGCAGGTCATCGCGAATACGGCCATCGCCGAATGGCAGGGCTACCGCGAACCGAGCAACCGGGCGGTGTTCGCCGCCTATCGGATGCAATATCTGCCGAGCCTGGCCAGCCAGTACTGCGGCGACTTCGCCGACGACTTCAGCAACCCGAACAGCGGGTGGCCGGCTTTCGAAGACACCCTGCGCAAGCTGGAATACACAGGTGGCGAATACCGGTTGACCACCAGGCGCTCCGGCTTCTTCTTCTTGATAGGCGCGCCGACCTGCGGTCGCACGAACTACTCGGTACAGGCCGACATGCATTGGGTGGGGGCGCCCGGAGGAGATATCGGACTGTACTTCGGCGACGACAACGCGTACATCTATCTGTTCTCGATCGATACGTTGACTTCGGAATTCTTCCTTGTTCGCGGCAATCCGGACAACACCAGTGTCCTTGTTGCGCGCCAGATATCGACAGCGATTCACACCGGCACCACCACAAATCAGTTGCGCGTGGAGTACCGACCGGGCAGCTTCGTGCTGCGGATCAACGGATCAGTTGTGCTGTCGAGCACCAACTTCACTTCGAATGCGATCTCATGGGCCGGCCTGCTGGGCGCGCCGTATATCAATCAGCCGAACGTTGACGCGCGCTTCGACAACTTCAGTGTCGTACGCTTGCCTGAGGTTGGTGCGACGTCGCTGGTTGATGCAAGCGCCGACGCAATGATCCTGACCGACCGGACGTTGTGGCCGCTTGAACAGACCAGACGGCATTGAGCCGATTTGCTCGACTTACGCCCGGCTGACTGGCGGCGAGACCCGCTGGGCGAAGTCGCAGCCGCCAGGTGGTGTGTCATGACGTCCTTGTGGAAAGCGATGCGTCGGCTGAGCCTCTCTGCTTTGGTTGGGTCCATGGCCGTGGCACCGTTGACACCAGCCACCCGGGCTCAGACGAGCGAGATCCTCTATCTTCCGTCGCTTCTACAGGGACCCTTAAGTGTGTTTGGCCAGGCGGTCGGCCTTGCACGCCTCGCGAGTTCGCCGTCGCTGTTTCTGCTGACGATGGCCGCGACCCGGGTGCCGCCGCAATCAGCCCGGCGCGTGATGTGGATCAGCGAAGATGGTGGCGAGCATTGGCGCCCGCCGGCTGCAACGCCATGGATGGCCGATCCTGTGACGGCCTACACCCGCGATCCAGATTTCGCGCTGGTTGACTCCGAAGCCGGCCCGGTGCTCGTGACGCTCCTGACGGCCCAGGATTCAACGTCGGAGGCACAGGGGTATTCAGCGGCTTTCGTTTCGACCGATCTGGGAGCTTCGTGGACGCGCTACCCGTTTGAGACGGCCGAGGGCTGCGTGATGCTGCAGGAGGCCGAGCTAGTTGTCACCGCTGTAGAGCCTCGCGTGCTATACGCCCAGGGCAAGTGCAACGACCCGACGGATGCGCTGGCTCCGCGCGATTCGGTCCTGCTGATGAGCAGCGACTTCGGCGTGCATTGGACGACGCTTCCGGTGACTGTCGGAGCTCCTAACTGGGTCATGCTCTCGCCTGCGCAGACAGGGCGCTGGTACGCATTGCCCTTCCAATCAGGATACTGGCGAACAGATGATGCCGGCGCTCACTGGACCCCACTGGGTCCGAGCCCGGGCGGATCTCTGATCTTCTCGCCAATGGATCCCGACCGGCTCCTGAGTCCCCAGACGTCGGGTGCATTTGTCAGTCTCGATGCTGGCGACTCATGGACCGCCTTGAACGGTGCGCCTTGCTCGTTTGCGTACTACGGGCGAGGGTGGGAGTTGGGCGGCACCCCGCCGATCGATGTGTTCCCGTGCGCCGATTCGACCTGGACGGCCACGCGTGACCTGGGGCAGACATGGGAGACGTTGCCGATCCCGGCCTTTGACGTTCGGGATATTCATTGGGGTCGGGCCGACCCCGTCGCTCCAGGCCGACTGTGGTTAGTCACCGACAACGGGCTGACTGGTGACCTCTGGCTACTGGACCTGGTCACGACACCCACGTGGTCGCATATTCTGTCGACGGAGCACACGCCATGACGCGCGCGCGCCTTGCCTCTGGCCTGTGTCTGAGTTGGCTGCTCTTCGCCGGCCTCCTTGCGCCACCTGTGATTCACGCACAGACGCCGACCGAACACCTGGCGTTGCCTGCGATCATGCGCGGCATCCAAAAACTCATCGGTGCTCCATTGCACGTTCTGAGCAACAGGCATCTTCCGAACCTCAAGGGCCTGGTCGTGACGCGCCAGGGATCTGACGACATCGCCATGGATCTCTTCCTGAGCCAGGATCAGGGTCGGACGTGGAGGCGAGTGGCTCAGCAACCTTGGCCGACACAACGCTACGACACTTCCTCAGGGCTGACGTTCTACCTTCTGCTTTTGGACGGCGCTCCGCTGTGGGTCGCCGCTCAAACGTACACGGATCACCCACGGTTGTGGGTATCGCGCGATGGCGGCGATAGCTGGACGGAGAGAGACCTGCCCACATCACCGTTGTGCGCCAACCGAATCACGTTGACGGATCTGATGTACACGCCGGCACGTCCTGGCCGTCTCTGGGCCACCATGTTGTGTGGCTTAACCGCCACCCGTAACGAAATCGGCGTGTTCTATTCCGACGATGGCGGCGCCAGTTGGGCGACCCTCGACCCCTTCACCGATCCGCCAGGCGCGTGGCTGGCTGGGCCGATTGGCTCCGCCACCGATCCTGACCTGTTTTTCCGACGGGGCCTTCAATGGACGCGCTCCGCCGATGGTGGCGCACATTGGGCACGCGTCTCCATTCCGACAGATTTTCTCTTTGTCTCGCCCAACGACGAGCGAGTTCTCCTATCGAGCGGCACCTACAGCAGCGATAGCTACTTCAGCAGCGCAGACGGCGGCCGGACCTGGCGCTCGTGGCAGGCTATCCCTTGTTCGTCCGGCGGCGTTTTTATGCTCAAGGCGGGCTTTGTCCGCGGCGACCCTGAGACGTTGATCGGCGTCTGTCTCTCCGGTGAGCTATTCCGCAGCCCCGACCTCGGTCAGACCTGGAGTCTGTTGACCACGCTGGACGGTCAGCCCTACTGGGTCGCGTGGGACGATGCGATTCCAAACTGCGAGTACGCTGTCATCCAAACTACGGCCAACGGTGGTGACGCCTATAGCCTTCTACTCAGCTCCGACGGTGGCTACACCTGGCAAGACATCGTGGCATTCCATTGAGTCGCGCTGTTGAAGCCGTGACGAACGAACTGGCCACCTTCCGAGAGAAACACCGGTTCCGTTGGACTGAGCGTCGAGCACTGGAGTTCTGGTATGGCTGGCACCGGTCGGCGGCTTGATCGACATCAACGGCGCACATCATGTGTGGCACTCCCTGTCCAATCCCTCGTGATCGCCTCATTGTTTTCGGGGTTGAGTGCGTGCCAGGCGGATGCGCCGATCACGCCGACATCACCAGCGACGCCAACCGTCAGCATCTCCACGCCGATCTTGGCATCAGCTACGGCAACATCTTTGGTGGCTCCGGCTCTGCCCACGACGGGGCAGCCCATGAGTACGCCGAAGCCAACGGCGCTGTCGGCGCTCCCGGCTACCCTGACACCCGGGCCATTCGCGCTCACCGTCGGGCATGCAGCGCAGATCGAGCCGGTGGCAGTATGGGGCAAGGGCGTTGCCAGCGGCCTGGTCTGGTCTCCGGATGGCCGCGAGCTGGCGCGACCCGGCGGGCTGGGCGTTGACCTTATCGCCGTGGACCCGCTGGCTTTGCGGCAGTTCGTCCCGAGCGCCTTTGCGGTCGAGGCGCTGGCCTACAGTCCAGACGGCCGCTATCTGGCGGTGGCGGGCTCTCAGGTTCAACTGTGGGATCGGCTGACGCTGTCCGTCGTCGCGACCCTGCCGGGAGTGATCGAGAACGGTGTTCGTCGGCTATCCTTCAGCCCGGGTGGGATGTGGCTGGTGGGTGTGGGAACAACCAGTGGTGGCGGTGATCCAGGCGCGCGTTTGATCGTCTGGCGTGTTGCGGATGGGCAGATCCAGCGCACCTGGGAAACCGACTATTGTGGTGCTGGCGCCGACTTCGCGCTCAGCCCGGATGGCCGCCAACTGGCCCGGCTCGTCTGCGGCAAGTTGTGGGTCGAGAACACCGCCACGGGCGACGTGGTCTTCCTGCCCGACGACGATGCAGACGTGTACACGACTGCGTTCACGCCAGACGGTCAGACACTGCTGGCCAGCACGCGCACGGGAGGCGAAGTCCTGCGCTTCTACGACCTCACCGGGGCAGCAGCCGCCCGTGATCTCGCGATCGAGAATCCAACCGCATTGTCGGTCAGCGCCGATGGCGCGACTATCCTCTTGCGCGGGAGCTGGGACGAGTCGCGACGTGCCTGGGTGACGACGATCCTTGACCCGGTTAGTGAGCAGATCCGCTACACCCTGACCGACGTGCGCGACGCCGCTCTAAGCCCCGATGGCCACCGCCTGGCAGTCGTGCGGCTGTCGGACGGCGGGCTTGATCTTCGAAACGTTGTAGCAGCCGAGCCGATCTCGTCTCTGAGCTGGCCGCCGGTTGTGACCCACATTGCCTTCAGCCGACTCAGCGATGCGCCCGGCACGATCGTGCTGGCGACCGGCGATCAACAGGGGCGCGTGGCGTTGCGCGATCCCGAGAGCGGCGCCGAGCTCTTTGCCACTCATGTGTTCTCCGACGCCGTCTCGGCTGTGGCTCTCGATTCAGAGGCGCGGTTTCTGGCGGCGGCAAGGGCCTTCAACGACGGTCAGGCCGAGATCGTGGTGCTCGAATGGGCGACGGGTCGCCAGATCACCCGGATCGGCCTGAGGGGCAGTTGGGGTTGGGAGGTGCCGGTCGACGCCCTGGCCTTCAGCCGAGATGGCGGCGCGATTGCGGCGCGCACCGATGTCTTCGGGCAGGTACGTGCCTGGACGATTCTCGATGGCGCGGAGCTCGAGCATCCCGAGTTGCTGAGCTGGCATCAGGCTCAGGCGCTCGGCGCGGATACTGTTGGCCGTTTGTGGTCGCTCGATCTGGTCAAGTCGGGCGCCGAGACTGACCCGGACAGGCAGGTCCTGACTGTTCGCTCGGCTTCGGGCGAGCGCATCATTGATTTGCCGACGCCGGCGTGGGTCGGCTGTGGCGATCTCCAGCGCCTGGCCATCAGTGGTGATGGACGTTATCTGGCGATGGGCTGTGATCAACCGGAGCTCGCGATCTGGGATCTGACTGATCAGCCGCAACTGACAACGATCGCGGCGCACACCGGCGTAGGCGGCGATGGCTTCTACGGCAACGTCCTCGATGTAGCGTTCGCGCCGTATGGCCCGCTTCTGGCCAGCGCCGGTTACGACGGCGACATTCGGCTCTGGAATGCTGAGACACATGCGTTGCTGGCGATTCTCAAAGGCCACCGAAATGCTGTGTCCCATGTCGCATGGTCGCCTGACGCCCGCTGGCTGGCGAGCGTCAGCAGCGACGGAACCGTTCGGCTATGGGGCGTGAAGCCCTGACGCGTGCTCTGCGAAGCAAAACGGATCGCGCAGCGAGCGAGGGGTGGCAAAATCGGCGATGTCGGCCAGGGATCCGCATCTCGCCCGAGATGCCGATCCTCAACCCCGGGCCGCCGAGGGGCCCCGGGCGCTCAGCAGATCGCTGGCCGACAACGGGTAACTGAACAGGCGCCCCTGCGCGATGTCGCAGGCCTCCTGCTTCAGGAACTCGACCTGGTGCTCGCGCTCGACGCCCTCGGCAACCGTCTCCAGGCCCAGGCAACGCGCCATGGCGATGATGGCACGGATGATGGCCTCGCTGCGGACGTCGCGGCCGATGTCGCTGACAAACGATTGATCGATCTTGAGCCGGTGCATCGACAGGCGCTTGACGTAGGCCAGGCTCGAGTAGCCGGTGCCGAAGTCGTCCACCGCCACCTGCACGCCTCTATCGACCAGATCCTGCAAGACCGTCAACACCTGCTCGGGGTGGCGCATGATCGCCGATTCGGTCACCTCGAGCTCGAGCCGGTTGGCGGGCAGACCCGTGTGGCGTAGGATAGCCGCCACCTGATCGACCAGTTCAGGGATGACCTGTTTCATCGACAAATTGACGGCCACGCGCGGCACGTCCAACCCCTGCGCCTGCCAGTCAATCATCTGACGACTGGCCTCGTACAGCACCCAGCGGCCGAGCTCGTCGATGATGCCGATCTCCTCGGCCAGGGGAATGAACTGCGAGGGCGGCACAAGGCCGAGCTCGGGATGACGCCAGCGCGCCAGGGCCTCCACGGACACCATCTTTCCGCTGCGCAGATCGATCTGCGGCTGGTAGTGCAGGGTGAGCTCGTTCCGCGACAGAGCGTTGCGCAGGGCGTTCTCGAGCAGGAGACGCTCGAACACGCCGGCAGCCAGGGCCGGCTCGAAGAACTGATAGGTGTTGCGCCCGCGTGACTTGGCCTCGTACAGGGCGCGGTCGGCGTGCATGAGCAGGGTGTCGACGTCTTCGCCGTCGCCGGGATACAGGCTGATGCCGATGCTGGCGGTCATCACAAGTTCGTGGCCGCCGACCCGCATGGGTTGCGAGACCCGTCGGAGCACGTCCTGCGCGGTCACCACGGCGCTCTGCGCGTCAACCTGACCCTCGAGCAGGAACACGAAGCCGTCGCCGCCCAGGCGCGCCAGGGTGTCGCCGCCGCGGGTAGCCTGGCGCAACCGGCCGGCCAGCTCGAGCAACAACTCGTCGCCTGCCGAGTGGCCCAGGGTCTCGTTGACGTTCTTGAATCGGTCGAGGTCGAGCATCAGCACGGCCAGGCTCCCGCCGGTGCGCTGGGCGCGCGCGATCGCATGCGCGCAACGGTCGCGCAACAGGAGCCGGTTGGGCAGACGCGTCAGGGCATCGTGGTGGCCGAGGAAGTCGACCTGCGATTGTGTTTCCTTGATCAGGCTGATATCGCTGAAGATCGCAACGTATTGGACCGGCTCGCCGGCTTCATTCCGGACCGTGCTCAGGGTCAGCCACTCGGGATAAACATCGCCGTTCTTGCGCCGGTTCCAGATCTCGCCGCGCCACTCACCCTTGGTCTGCAACGACCGCCACATCTCGCGATAGAACACGACGTCGTGCCGCCCCGATTGCATCATGCGCGGGTTCTGGCCGAGCACTTCATCCTCGTGATAGCCCGTGATCTCGGTGAAGGCGCGATTGACGGCGACGATTCGGGCATTCAGGTCGGTGAGGACGACGCCCTCGCTGGTGCTGTCGAACACGCGCGCGGCCTGGCGCAATCGCGACTCGGTCGCCCGGCGCTCGTCGCGCAGGCGCCGGGCCTCGAGCGCGCGCCGCACGGCCGTCCCCAGTCGGGCTGGGCGATCTTTGAGGGCATAGTCCGACGCGCCTTGCTGCAGGGCATCGATGGCGGCCTCTTCGCCAATGCCACCCGAGACGATCACGAACGGGATGTCGAGTTCGCTGTCGCGCAGCAGGGCCAGGGCACGCTCGCCGCTGAACTGCGGCAGGTGCCAGTCGGCGAGGATGATGTGCGGCACCGTCGACAACGCGGCCAGGTAATCGTGCTCGGTCTGCACCCGCGTCCAGTCGAAGGCCAGGCCCTCCTGCTCGAGCCTGAACATCATCAACTCGGCATCGGTGGCGAGATCCTCGACCACAAGGGCGCGCAGGAGACGCCCCGCGTCGTCGGAGCCAGGGGGGTCGGTCGCGGGTGAGCCTGTCACGAGCAAACGCATACGGTGTTCCCTGTCTCAGAGCGCCGCGGGTGGGCGGACGTTGAGCATGAGCCAGTATAGGTCGATCTTTCGGACCACGTCGACGAAGCCCTGAAACGAGACGGGCTTGACCAGATACGAGTTTGCGCCGATGTCGTACGACAGCGCGAGGTCGCCCTCCTCCTGCGAGGAGGACAACACCACCACCGGCACGCGCCGAAGCGCGGGATCGGCTTTCAAGCGACGCAACACCTCGAAGCCGTCGAGGCCCGGCATCTTCAGATCGAGCAGGATCAGATCCGGCACTGGATACCGATCACGGTCGACGTACGGCCCGGCGCCGAAGACGTAGTCCAGGGCCTGCTGGCCGTTCGAGGCGACTTCGATACGATTGGCCAGACGCGCCACATGAAACGCATCGAGCGTGAGCTCGACGTCCATGCGATTGTCGTCCACCAGCAGGATACAAGCTGCTTCGGCCACGATCCCGCTCCTTCTAGCGGCCCTGGTCTCAGTCAGCGGCCGGTAGCTGGATGCTGAAGACGCTGCCCGTTCCAGGCGTCGAGTCGACTCTGATCCGCCCGTTCATCGCCCGAACCGCGCGAGCCACGATCGCCAGGCCGATGCCCGTGCCCGGGTACTCGTCAGCGCTGTGCAGGCGTTGAAACACCTGGAAGATGCGCTCATGATACTCCGGCGCGATCCCGATGCCATTGTCCGCGACCGTGATCGTGACGCCGTCAGCGTCGCGGGTGGAGGCGATGCGAATGAGAGGCGGGCGCTCGACGCTCTTGTACGTGAGAGCGTTGTCGACCAGGTTGACCAGAGCCTGCTCGAGCAACACGGGATCCGCGCGCGGGGTGGCCAGCGGTTCGACCACCTCGAGTTGGGCGCCCAATTCGGTCAGGCGATTGTTGAAGGTCGATGCCAGATGGCCGATCAACGGCGCCAGCGGTACTGGCACATCACGGACCGCGCCGCGCCCGGTACGCGAGTAGTGGAGCAGGTCCTCGATCAGGGTTGTCATCCGCCGACTGGCTTCGATGACGTTGTCGAGGTAGTGCCGGCCCTGATCGTCGAGGCCCGGCGCGTAGCGATCGGCCAGGATCTGGGCGAAGCCGGTGACCGCACGCAGCGGCGCGCGCAGGTCGTGCGAGACCGAGTACGAGAACGACTCGAGATCCTGGTTGGATTGTTCGAGGGCGCGAGTGCGATCGGCGACGCGTTGCTCGAGATCCTGGTTGAGTTGCCGCACGACTTCTTCGGCGCGCGCCTGCTCATCCATCAACCGGATCCGATCCAGCGTCACGGCCAGGTGGCTGGCCATCGACATCAGATAGACGCGTTCGGCCGGCGTAGGCAGGCGCACACCCTCGTCGCCGTATGTGCCCGTCCCGATCGCGCCAAGATATGCGCCGAAATGCCTGATCGGCACGTTGATGATCGTCCGATTGTCGAAGTGCTGCACCATGGCAGGATTGACCCGGTCATCGTTGCGGGCATCCTCGACCACCACGATGTCGCTTGCCGTGGCGATCTCCTCGAGCATGCGATCGCCCTTGATCCTGAACGTGAAGGGCCCGTCGTCTGGAAGGATGAGGTGTCGCTTCGGGCCAAACGCGGCGATGGGTGACGCCACTTCTGTGGCGTCGTCGAAGCGATAGACCCAGACGTTCTGATAGCCAATCGTCTCGCGCACGGCCTCCCATGCCGCATGGGCCACGTCCTCGGCGGTGCGGGCGACCTCGAAGCGGCGAGAAAGCTTGAGAAGCGACTCGCCATGTCGGCGTTGCTCGTTGATCTCGGCCTCAGCGCTTTTTCGCTCGGTGATATCGCGCGCAAGGGTGAGGTTGAACGGCTGGCCCTCGAACTCGAAGTAGTTGGCTGTGACCTCGACCGGGATGATCCGGCCATCCCTGGCGCGGAGTTCGCGCTCGAAGACGACGGAGCCTGTAGTGCGGAGCATCTCCCAGTGTTCGCGCCAGTCTCTGGGCGACATGCGCGTATCAATGTCGAGCACTGTCATGGCGCTGAACTCGGCCGGGTCGTAACCCAGGCTGCGGCAGGCGGCTTCATTGACGTACTGGATCCGGGCTTCGGAGTCGACCAGGTAGACGGCATCCTGCACGCGGCCCAGCGCGAAACTCATCAAGACCAGACGACGTTCGGTGAGGTTGCCTTCGGTTTCGGTGTTCATGTTCGCGCCACTCCGAGTATCAAGCGTGTCTGCCTCGCTCGCTGCAAGAGTACAGCCGTCGCTGCACAAAACGGTTGGGCCGTCGTTGTCAGCGACTCGCTCCACTGACCTGTGCTTCGCCTCAGATCGACACCAGCGTGGCCTCGATGCTGGCCTCATCCCACCAGACCCAGCGGTTCCGTCCCAGGCGCTTGGCCCTGTAGAGGGCGCGGTCGGCCTGGCTCAGGAGTGCGTCGAGGCCCGTCCCGTCGTCGGTGCGCAGCGCGGCCCCGAGGCTGGTGCTGACCGTGATCGCCGCGCCGTCGTAGAGCACCGGCGTCGCGTTCACGGCCCGGATCAGGCGCGTGGCGATCTCGGCCACATCCTCGGGCTCGACGTCGGCCAGAAGCACCACGAACTCCTCGCCACCATAGCGCGCCAGCAGTTCCGAGGCACGCAGGTTGTTGGCGATGCGCCGCGCCACCTCGCATAGCACCACGTCACCGCCCTGGTGCCCGTACGTGTCGTTGATGTCCTTGAACCAGTCAAGATCGAGCATCAGGGCCGCGATGCGACGCGGGGTACTGCCGGTCTGAGCGAAGAGTACTTCGCCTGCCTCGAAAAAGTAGCGACGGTTGTACAGACCCGTAAGCGGATCGAGCGAGATCAGGCGCTCCCGGTCCTGTTCGACGCGCTTCCTTTCGCTGATGTTCTCTATGACCGCCACATAGTGGGTCACGTCACCTGCGCCGGACCGGATCGGCGACATGACCAGCGATGCCCACAGGTCGTCGCCGTCTTTCGTGCGGATGAGGACTTCGCCGCTGCCGGTCTCGCCGCGCGTCAGCCTGGCCCACAGATCTTCGTAGACCTCGCGCGGTGTGGTGGGCGATTGAAGGAGCATGCCGCTCTCGCCGAGCAACTCGCTCGCCGTGTAGCCAAGCATCGTACAGAAGGCGTGATTGACGTACTCGATCCGGCTGCGCAGATCCATGATCAGGATGGCGTCGGCGCTCTGTTCGATGGCCGTCGACAGCTTACGGAGCTCGAGGTTGGCGGCCGAGAGGTCGGCGGTGCGAGCCGCCACGCGCTGCTCGAGGTCGTGGATCAGGGCGCTGAGTTCGACCGACATGGCGTTGAACGTGTCGGTCAGGAAGCCAACCTCGTCATTCGAAACGACCGGCAGCCGCATCGGGCCGCCGACGCGCCGGAACCCTCGGACGCCATCGATCAGGCTATCGAGCCGGACGGTCAGCGAGTGGTGGATCATCAGCCCGAAACCGACGCTGAAGACCAGGCCGATCAGGAGGCTGCCGATAGCGAACGGCAGCAGGAAGAGGTGGATGGCCTGACGGAACGCCAGGTATTCATTCTGGATCCCGCCCTGAGCGCCGATCGCGGTCGGCAGGTAGTCGAAGTCGATCGACTGAGCGTCGACGCCGCCGCCGGGTGTGATCCCGAACGCCCAGGGTGCGGCGTCGGGCCGATCGTTGACGGCATACTGCTGGAACTCCGGGAGCCCGTGGGTCGTGATCGTGAAGGCGCCGTCGGCGTCGAGCGCGATCTGGAACGTGTAACGGTTGTCCGGGTTGTAGGTCGATGCGACGTTGAGGTAGCTGACGACCAGGCTTCCGTCCACACGCTTCAGGTAGATGCCGGCCCCGGCCGGCAGGCTGTAGCTCTGGAGCAGGGCGTAGATCGTCGGCCGGTCGGCGAGGTCGATCTGCAGGAAGCCGGTGTTCAACGGGCTGCCGAAAGTCAGGCTGCCCTCGCGGTTGATGTAGACGCCGTCGTAATGCTTGCCGTAGAACGTAAACGGGAACGGTGCCTCGCCGGCGTCTGAGATCTCGTCCGTCAGATCAGTGGGATAGATCTGGGCGCCGACGTCCGAGTCGAAGGCTAACGGGATGCTCTCAACGCGGTAGGCCCCGGCGGCGACCGGCGCGAAACGCAGGCTGCGTTGGTCGGCGACGTCGGGGGCGTAGTGCTCGGCGAACGGCGGCGCGACGAGCCAGCCGAGGATGCCCAGGATGGCCAGCAGGCCCGTGATCATGGCGCCGATGATGCGGCTCGCCAGCGAGGTCGCTTCCGGTTTCGCGGCCAGGTAGGCCAGCGTGAACATGTAGAGCGTGAACGGCATGCCCGAGGTGAGGGCGATGTAGTACAGCGGGTCCGAGACCTGATCGGTGCTGTTCAGCCAGTTGACAATGGCCAGCGCCAGCGGGACGCAGAAGACCAGGGCCATGCGTTGGGCGACGCGGCCGCCGGACCTGAAGGCCGAGCGCGCGAAGGTCGTGATGATCCAGCCGGCGCCGATGATGACGGCCGGGTCGAACAGATCCGACGAGTAGGCGACCCGACCCTGCCCGATCAGCTGCAGGCGCCAGACGGCATAGCCGATCTCGTACGCGAGGTAAAGGCCAGTGACGATCAAGGCGAGTCGGCGCTCGAGAGCGCTGCCGACTGGCGTGGGGAAGGCGTACGCGAACTGGATCAGGACGCTCAGCAGCAGGATCGTGAGCGGGATCTCGAGGACCACGGCGACGAAGCGCCCGGCTGGCAGCAACGTCACTTCAAAGAAGAAGGCGGCCGACACCAGGATGACGCTGACGAAGATCGCCAGCAGTTGCCAGTCCGCGGCCGTGCGCGACTCAGCCCCACGCCGCGTGAATCGCAGCAGCAGATAGCCGCTGATCAACGTGGCGAGGATGATCTGGTTCAGATAGCTGACCGCCGCGGGCGTCAGGTACAAGGCCGGCATAGTGCCCATCTCCCTGAGGGCGGTTGCGAAGGCTGGCACCTCATATGGTTCCACAGAAGGGTTTGATTGACCATAAAAACACTATGAATTGGGCTGCATTGTCGATCCCTGGCGCGACCGGGCTCGCCGTTTTCCAAAACCAGCCTTGCCGGCCCTGTGGTTCGCGAAGGGAAACGAATGGGCACCGATGCGACTCAGCCGCGGATTTCGCAGAGGGCATGGATCAGGGCGCAATCCGCGCCATTGGCAACCACGACCGCTTACAGGACACTCGTGTGCGTCGTTTCAATCAATGACAGTCGGCAACCAATCGCCGTGATCGGGAAAGGCAGGCAGACCCGGATCTGGACCCGCACGGTCGGCGGGGCCGATCAGGCGAGTGCTATGATGGACTGCAGACGGCCGGATCCCTCGCCGGCTATTGCTTCAAGGATATGGTCAGCCGAGCACGTCTTTACGATCTGGCGTTGGTCCTTGTCGGCGTGATCGCCCTGGTGCTGAAGGGGTGGATCCACAACGGGCTGGTTTTGGCTTACGGCGGCAACATTGCCGCGTCGTTCTCGACCTACTATTTGTTAAAGCTTCCAGGTGTGCCTCTCCGATATCAGACCCTGACTGCCATCACGCTGGCTTTGCTCGCGACCGAGCTCTTCGAGGCCACTGACGGTTTTGGCGTGATGAGCAACACGTACGATCCGGTCGACTACCTGGCCAACGCTGCAGGCGTGGCCCTGGCCGCCGGTCTCGACATGGCCAGGCCATTCCTGTCTCGACCTCGTGGGCGGACGGAGGGCGCGGCCTAGCACGGAATCGCTGAGGATGTTCAGATGTGGCTCCTGGCACGTCGGGGAGCGAGGCTGGCCGTTCTGGCGGCTCTTGTCGGTGCCCTGATTTTCGTGGGGGTGGATCAGGGGCTGCTGAGGCTCGCCTTCGGTCCTGTCTTCGGACCGCTATGGATGGAGATCCTCGGCTTCGTGCTGCTGGCGGGCACGGCCGTGGTCGGTTGCCTGCCGTTCGCGGGCATCGGCGGCCTGCTGCTCGGGGTCAGCGTGGCGCGGCTGCGACAGAGGCCGCTGAGGGTGCTGGTCGGCGCGTGCCTGGGCGTGTCAGCCATGGTGTGCGGGTTCGCGATCGTGTATGACGCGGCGGTCTGTTTGCGCGCACACGGGGCGTGCTTTCAACATCACCTGAGTGTTCTTCGATGGAGCATCGTTCATGACTTCGCGAGCGCCGGCCTTTACCTGTACCGCCTGATCCTGGCCACCGGGTTGGCTGCACTGGCCGGCGCGTGGTCGGCCTGGTATCTGGAACGTTCGGCGCGCGCGGCCGGCTGAGACGGGCACGCGGACCTTCACGTATCGATGGCTACTCGGTCGGAGACCTCAATGAACCATCCAAAACCGTCGCTTCTGTTGACGATCTGGCTGACCGTTACGGGCCTGTTGGCGGGGTGTGGCCTATCCACACCCTCACCGACGGCGGCCACGCCGATCCCGTACAACGCTGACCCGCGTGTCGTCATCATCGACACCGACATGGCCGCCGATGATTGGATGGCGATCCTGTATCTGCTGCAAAGACCGGACGTGAGGGTCGCCGCCATCACGGTCACTGGAGCCGGCGAGGCTCACTGTGCGCAGGGCGTCCAACATGCCCTGGGGTTGGTGGCCCTGTCGCGATCCGCGGCTGTGCCGGTGGCCTGCGGCCGCGAGACGCCGCTTCAAGGCGACCATGCCTTCCCGGCGAGCTGGCGCGAATCGGTGGATAGCCTGTTGGGCCTGACCCTGCCCGCCGGCGAGGACTCCGTCTCGGATCAAACGGCCGTCGAGCTCCTGGTCTCCGTGATCCGCTCGTCGCCCGAGCCCGTCACGGCCCTGACGCTCGGGCCGTTGACCAACGTCGCGGAAGCCTTTCAGAGCGACCCGGCTCTGGCCGACCGCCTCGATCGGATCGTGATCATGGGCGGTGCCGTGGATGTGCCGGGCAACGTGGGAGCATCGCGTGTGGGCATCGAAAACGCCGTGGCGGAGTGGAACCTCTACGTCGACCCGTCTGCGGCCCAGGTCGTCTTCCAATCTGGGGCGGCCATCACCCTGGTTCCGCTCGATGCCACCAACCATGTGCCCCTCACCGCCCGGTTCTATGACGGACTTCGCGACAATCACCCCACGCCGGAGGCGGCCTTCGTCTTCGACGTCTTGACCCAGAAGCGTGACTTCATCGACTCGGGCGGCTATTCGTTCTGGGATCCGTTGGCCGCGGCCCTTCTGACCGACGAAACGCTGGCGACGATCGAGGATCGAAACCTGTGTGTGGTCGCAACAGAAGGTCCGGAGAGCGGTTGGACGCGCCCCGGGGAAGAGTGTCCACAGGTCCGGGTGGCGGTCTCTGCCGACGCCAGGCGCTTTGAGCAGATGTTCGTAGACGCCCTGAACCTGCCCTCGCCTTGAGCCGAAAGACCCGACCCGCAGCCGGTCGGGTGGCAGACCCTGACCGATCGCGTGGCTGCGCGCCTGAGAGGAGTTATCGCGATGACAGAACCTCGAGACGAACCGACGTCCAAGGCACAACCCGGCGGGCGACTCCAGCTGGAGACAGCCAGGCTCGTCTTGCGCGACTGGACGCCGGGCGACCTGCCGGATCTGATCGAGGGGCTCAACGACCTGAGCGTGGCGCGGTGGCTCGCGTTCGTGCCGCACCCGTACACACCCGACGCGGCCCAGCAATGGATCGCCTATTGCGCGTCATTGGCACAGGCCGGGCGGGATCGCAGCGCCTACGAGCTGGCCATTGAGCTGCGCGGCGAGGGCAAGGTCATCGGCGGTGTCAGCCTCTCGCGGATCAGTCGCCTTCACGGAACCGCCGGGGGTGGGATCTGGCTCAACGCCCGATATCACGGGCACGGGTATGGCCTCGAAGCCTTTGCCGAAAAAGTGCGCTTCGCGTTCGAGGATCTGGGTCTTCGCAAACTTGAGAACGGGTACTTCCCTGGAAACGCGGCCTCGCAGGCGATGCAGGCGAAGCTGGGATACACGCTGGAGGGCGTGCGGCGCAAGGCCTTTCGGTGTCTGGCCGACGGCGAGCTCAAGGACGAGTGCATCACGGGCCTGCTCGTCGAAGAGTGGCGGAACGCCCGGGTCGATCGCGTCGTCGGGCGGGATGACCCCGCCGACCCAGGGTCGGCTCTACCGCCACACCGTTGACATGGACCGTCGGGCAGCCTCAGTGGCCGCCGTGCTGCCAGAGCGGCGCCCGTTCTGGATCGCGCGAAAAGCCACAGGGATGCGCTTGCCGGAGCCGCACCCTGCCACGCGGCAGGGCGATCGCATTTGAAACGCCTGGTCTGATACTTCCGAGAAGACGAGGGGGTGTCGTCGCCGCATCGGCTACAATCCCGGCAGCGTTGCGTGTTGGGGCGAATGATCGGACGGTTCGATGTCCACGCCCGTGCTGACCGCGAAGTTCTATATCCCTCCGAGCCGGCCAAAGGTCGTCCTGCGTCCGCGCCTGATGGCGCGCCTCGACGACGGCCTCGAGCGACCGCTGACCGTCATCTCGGCTCCGGCCGGCAGCGGCAAGACCACGCTGCTCAGCGAATGGGCCGCAGCCCGCCGGAGCCACGAACGACCCGTCCCCGTCGCCTGGCTGTCGCTCGACGAAGACGATGGCGATCTGCAGCGCTTCCTGACCTACCTCGTTGCCGCGCTGCAATCGTTTGATCCGGCGTTCGGCCAGAGCTTATCGACCGCGCTGCAAGACCTTGCACCCCGGTCGACACAGGCGGCCCTGACGGCGCTGGCCAACGAGCTGGCGACGGTCGTGGGTTCGTTCGCCCTCGTGCTGGACGACTACCACAGGGTCGACTCGCGGGCGGTGGATGCGGCCCTCGCCTTCTTGCTCGAGCATCAGCCGCCAGGCCTGCACCTGCTCATCGCCACCCGCGAGGATCCGGCCCTGCCGCTGGCCCGGCTGCGCGCCCGCGACCAGCTGGTTGAGTTGCGCGCCGCCGAGTTGCGCTTCACGTCGGCCGAGGCCACTGAGTTTCTCAACCGGGTCATGGGGTTGACCCTCACCGAGCGCGATGTGGCTGCCCTCGAGGCCCGCACCGAGGGCTGGATCGCGGGCCTGCAGCTGGCCGCGCTGTCGATGCAGGGTCGTGATAACGCCACGAGCTTCATCGAGGCTTTCGCCGGCAGCCATCGTTTCGTCCTCGACTATCTGGTCTCCGAAGTCATTGCGCAGTTGCCGGAGGGTGTTCGCGGTTTCCTTCTTGAGACGTGCATCCTGGATCGGCTGTGTGCGTCACTCTGCGACGCCGTCACGGGTCGTGATGACGCGAAAGACAAGCTGGCCACCCTCGAACGCAGCAACCTGTTCGTCATCCCGCTCGATGACACGCGCCAATGGTTTCGCTATCACCACCTCTTCGCCGACGTCCTGCGCGCGCACCTGCACGAGTCGCAACCCGAGCGAGTCGCGACGTTGCATCAGCGGGCCAGCGCCTGGTACGAGCGCGGCGGCGACCGCCCGAACGCGATCCGGCATGCCCTGGCCGCCGGCGATGCTGAACGCGCCGCGGATCTGATCGAGCTGGCGCTGCCGGCCATCAGCCTCAGTCGCCAGTTCTTGATGTTGTTCGGATGGCTCAAGCAACTGCCCGATGATCTGGTGCGGACGCGGCCGGTGCTCAGCACCGGCTACGCGTTGACGGCCATGGCCTGTGGCGACTTGCCGGGCGTCGAGTTGTGGTTGAGCAACGCCGAGCGCTGGATCGAGCCGGGCGACACCGGGCACCGGCCAGCGGGCATGGTCGTTGTCGATGAAGACGAGTTCCGCCGGCTTCCGGGCCGGGTGCCGCTGATCCGGGCCGGGCAGGCCCTGGCGCGCGGCGACATCGCAGCGACCCTGGCGTATGCCCGCCGGGCGCGCGACAACGCCGTTGTTGAGGATCGACTCACGCGGGGCGGGGCGGCCACGCAGTTGGGCATGGCGACCTGGGCGGCCGGCGATCTCGTGTCGGCCGTGGAGTTGATGGCCGAAGGCCTGGCGGACCTGAGGCTCGCGGGCTACATCCCGCCCGCGATCGGCGGCGCGATCACGCTGGCCGACATCCAACTCACGCTCGGGCGCTTACGCGATGCGCGCGCCACCTACGAGCGCGGACTTGAATGGGCGCTGGAGCCGGGCGGCCGCGTTCGCCAGGGCGCGGCCGACATGCACGTCGGCCTGGCGGCCTTGCTCGTCGAGCACAACGACGTCGATGCCGCCGAGCAGCGCCTGCTCGCGAGCCAATCGCTGGGCGAGCTGGCCGAGCTGCCGCAGAACCCGTACCGCTGGCGCGCGACGATGGCGCGCGTCTGCGTGGCACGCGGCGACCTCGACGGCGGGCTTGCATTGCTCGACGAGGCCGAGCGCCTCTACGACGGCAACTTCTCGCCCAACGTCAGGCCGATCGCGGCGCGCCGCGCGCGGTTGTGGCTGGCGCACGGCCGCTTGAACGACACCATGCGCTGGGTCAGCGAACGCCAGCTCTCTGCCGACGCCGCCCTGACGTATTCCAACGAGTTCGAGCATGTCACCCTGGCGCGCGTTCTGCTGGCGCGTGGCGAAGGCGATCGCACGTCGCTCGCGGCCGCGATTGCTCTGCTGGACCGGCTGCTGAAAGCTGCCGAGGCCGGCTCGCGGATGGGCAGCGTCGTCGAGATCCTGGCGGTGCAGGCGCTGGCCCTGCGCGTGCAGGGATCACGGCCCGAGGCCATCCACTCGCTGCAGCGTGCTCTGGCGCTCGCGGAGCCCGAAGGCTATGTGCGCCTGTTCATCGACGAGGGCGCCGAGATGGAATCGTTGCTGCGTGAGGCGCGCGCCGACGACTGCCAGCCGGCCTACATCGGGATGTTGCTGGCGGCCTTTGGGTCGGCGACGCCGAAAGATCCCTCACAGCGAGAAGCTCACGCAATCCTGATCGAGCCTCTGAGCCCACGCGAGCTGGAGGTCCTGGGGCTGATCGCGGCCGGGCTCTCGAATCAGCAGATCAGCGAACGGCTCTTTCTCGCCCTCGACACCGTCAAGGGCCATAACCGCCGGCTCTTCGAGAAGCTCCAGGTCCAACGGCGCACCGAGGCCGTCGCTCGCGCCCGCGAGCTCGGCCTGGTTTAGGCGCTGACGATCGTTTCGCCCCACACTGTTTTCTTGCCACGGATTTCGCGGATGACGCAGATCGTGCGGAACGCCTGCGTCCATTGAGTGCCGCCGGCTGATCGTTCAGAGATCCGCGTCATCGGCGAAACTCGCGGCGAAACTCGCCGCGGTATCTCAGCGGCAGCCTGCTCGGTCGCCATCGTTCCTCATCCTTCCCGACAACAACCACACCCGGCACCACACCGAAGTGTCTAACCACCGCATCGACGTCGAGGCATAGTGTCCATACACCGAGCGGGCGAGTGTAGATCACTCGTCCGACAGGCTCGGTGCCAGATCGGAGCGGACAGACATGACTTACTTCACGATGCCCTGGGGCCGGGTTGCCCGGCTGACGCTCGCGGGCGGCCTGGCTTTTTGGGTCGCCAACTTCGCGATCTCGCAGACGGCCCCTGCCGCCGCTTACCGGGAGGCTCTCTCGATCGCCTATTGGCCCATGACCCTGGCGGCCCTGATCGGCGGTTTGCTCGTTGCGGGCTGTGTCAGTGGGCTGCTGCTGACGTTGCGCGATCGCATCCCGGGGGTCGGTCCTGTCTTCAAAGCCACGTTCCTCAGCCTCGTGATCCTGGCAGTCATCGAGGCTTTCTCGCTCGTGCTCGACGCCGACCACCTCACGATCTTCCACGTGGTCGGCGCGGTCATCAACCTGCCCCGGTTTCTGGCGCTGGCCGTGACGATCGGGTGGCTCTCCGGCGCGGACCCGCGCCCTGTGTGGATGCGATCCCGGGCTCGGTCAGGTAGTCGCCATGGCAGACGACGCTGTGCCCGCTGCCGACCTGGATCGGCCGTCAGTGTACGAGTTCCGGCTCGCGGGCCACCTCGGACCCGAGCTGGCCGGGTGGTTCGAGGGACTGACCGTCCTGTCGGAGACCGACGGCACCACGCTCCTCACTGTCCTCATCGCAGACCAGGCCGCGTTGCATGGCGTGCTCCGCAGGATCCGGGACGTCGGCCTGCCCTTGATCTCGATCGCTCAAGTTCGGCTCGGTGAGGCCCATCCGCCCCGCTCGAGCAAGGAGACAGAATGACCTCATCTCGCAAAAGCGCCCTGGTCGCCGGCTTGTTGTTCGTCGTCGCCGATGTCGCCGGCTTCCTGACCTTCTCCATGCTGGCGTCGACGGCGGCCCCCGATTACCTGGCGCAGGTTGCCGGCCATAGCCAGGAGGTGTTCGTCGGCGTCTTGCTGATCCTGACGATGGAACTGGCCTGCTCGGGCATCGCGGTCTGGCTGTACCCGGTATTGCGCAAGCAGCACGAAGCGATGGCGCTGTGGGCCGTCGGCCTGCGCGGGCTCGAAGTGGCCTGCGGGACCATCGCCGCGTTCGCGCTCCTGGCCCTGATCCCACTGAGCCGTTCGTATCTGGCTGCGGGGGCGCCGCAGGCGTCTTACTTCCAGACGTTGGGCGACATGATCCTGAACACCCGAACCTGGTTGCGCGACGTCGGCGGGCTCTTCACCTGGGGCCTCGGCGCGATCCTGTACAACATCCTCTTCCTGCGGTCCCGATTGCTCCCGCGCTGGCTGGCGGGCTGGGGCATCGTCGCGATCCTGTTGCACATGCTGGCATGCCCGCTGACCCTCTTCGAAGTCATCGAGCCGTTATCGCCGGGGCAGATCCTGCTGCTGGCGCCATCCGGCCTGCAGGAGATCGTCCTGGCGCTCTGGCTGATCGTGAAGGGGTTTGATCCAGCCGCCGTCGCCCGCCTGTCGTCCAGCGCGGTCTTGGCGCCGGCACATGATCTGAACACGTGGCCAGCCTCGAGCGAGGCCGCCCAGCCGCAGCCTCAGCCCTCCCGCTGATCTCGTCAACTTACGGACACCAAGGAGACTCATTCACCATGAACACCCTCACCCGGACCGCCCGGACCGCCGGCGCGCTGTACCTCGTCTACGTCATCGTCCAGATCGCTGCCGATGTCATCGGACGCTCGAGCACGATCGTCTACGGCGATGCCGCGATGACCGCGGCCAACATCGCAGCCTCGGCCGGGCGGTTCAACGTTGGCTTCGTGATCGACCTGCTCGCGGCCCTGCTGTTCGTGCTGTCGGCCTGGGCCCTATACAGGCTGCTGAAGCCCGTGAACCCGGACGTGGCCCTGCTGTTCCTGATGCTGAATGCGACGGGCGTTGCCATCCAGTGCGTGAGCGATATCTTCCTGGTCTCCAGTTCGTTGCTGTTGAGCAGCGCTGACTTCTTGAAGCCTTACGCGCCCGATCAACTGCAGGCCCTGGCCATGACCTCCCTGTATTTCTACAAGAACGGCTACCAGATCGCCCAGATCTTCTTCGGCGCCTGGATCTTGCCGCTCGGCTATCTTGTCTACAAGTCCGGCTTCCTTCCCAAAGCTCTGGGCATCGTCTTGATGGTGCACTGCTGCACCTGGTCGGCGACGGCTCTGCAGTTCTTCGTCTTCCCGAGCTTCACGGCCATCGCCTACGTCAGCTGGCCGCTCGGGTTCGTGGCCGAGGTCGGGCTTTCGCTGTCGCTGCTCTTCATGGCCCTGCACGTCCCGCGCCGCGCCGCGGAGCCCGATTCGATCCATTCGGGTAGCGCGGCGCTGCCCTCCCCGGCGGGGGAGGGCGCGACGCCGAGGTCTCGTTGACATACGACCCACTTATGGCGTCGCGGGAGGGGGCTCATGATGTTGAAAACAGGCGTCTGGCTGCTATCGATCTGGTGCGTGATCAACGCCGCGCTCGCGCTGATCATCCTCGGCTATGTGATGGTTCTGGGACAGCGCTCACCCATGCTGCAGGTGGCGGGCTATACGCCGGCCGAGGTCGCGGGCCTGAGCACGAGGACACTGGGGGCGCTCAATGCCTTCACGCTGCTGTACAACTCGTGTTCGCTGGCCGTCTCGTTCCTGACCTGGCCGCTGATCCGTCGCGGGCTCGTCGCCGGCGACAGACGGGCCTTCTGGATGTTGATCGGGGTGATCGGCTTCATCGAAGTGATGGCGTTCTGGGCTTCGGCCTATGTCGGGCACGGGCGCTGGCAGGTGAACGTCCTGCAGAGCCTGCTGTACCTCGTCGGCATGGGGCTGTGCGCGGTGCCGATCCTCGGGCCACAGAGCCGGGAGCGTGCGATCAGTAGAGCAGGGGGCATGAGATGAAGGCCGTGATCTGCACTCGTTACGGCTCGTCGGATGACCTTCGGCTGCAAGAAGTGGTCAGGCCTGAACCGGCAGACGACGACGTGCTGGTTCGCATCCACGCGGCCTCGATCAACGCGCGCGATGCGCGGCTCATGCGGGCCGATCCGTTCGTGATCCGGTTCAGGCCCGGCGGCCTGTTGCGCCCGCCCAACCCGATCCTGGGCGCGGACCTGGCCGGGCGGGTCGAGGCAGTCGGGCGCGGCGTGACCCGCTTCCGGCCCGGCGACGAGGTCTTCGGCTATCTGCCGGCCGCGCTCGGCCGCGGCACCTTTGCCGAGTACGCCTGCGTGCCCGAGAACCTGCTGGCGTTCAAGCCAGCGGATCTCGCCTTCGAGCAGGCTGCCGCCGCACCGCTGGCGGCGCTCACGGCCTTGCAGGGCTTGCGCAATCACGGGCACCTGCAGCGTGGGCAGCGAGTCCTGATCTACGGCGCGACAGGCGGGGTCGGGACCTTCGCGGTGCAGATCGCGCGGGCGCTCGGGGCCACGGTGGCCGCGGCCTGCAGCCCCGCGAACGCCGGCCTCGCGCGCACGTTGGGAGCGGAGTCCGTCTTGGACCCTCACCACGACGTGCTCGTCAACGGCGCCAGGCGCTACGACCTGATCCTGGCCGCGAACGGTTACCGACCGATCGGCGAGTACTGGCGCGCGCTCACGCCCGAGGGCGTTCTGGTGGTCACAGGCGGGTCGATGCGGCAGTTGTTCGAGGCTGCCCTTCTGGGTCGATGGCCGGCCGCGGCCGGCCGCCGGCGAACGCGGATCGTGTCGCTCTCCGCCAACCCGGCCGACCTGGCCTTCCTGCGTGAACTCCTCGAGACGAGGTCGGTCGCGCCGGTGATCGATGGCCGCTATCCGCTCGAGCGCGTCGTCGATGCTTTCCGGCACTATGAAAGCCAGCCCATCCGAGGCAAGATCGTCATCACGCTGGCCCAGCCGGTTTGAGAATGCGAGTCACACAGGGGCCGCGGCCGCGAATGACGCGGATGGATCGTTGCGGGGCGTGATCGGGCCGGTGGCCCGCACAAGTGCGCGTACCCTCAGAGTCATCGGTGAGGCGAGATCCGCGGCTGACCGTTGCACACGAGGAATCAACATGAACCCTTTTCCGAGCCTGACCACGCAACGCCTGCGCCTGAGGCCGCTGGCCGCGACCGACGTGGACTTCGTCTTCACGCACTTCTCGGATCCCGCGATCGATCGCTTCCTGCTCGACGATGACCCGGTGCGCACGCGCGAGGAAGCCCAGGCGATCGTGGACTTCTACGTCAGCGCGGCCGGGCCGACGCCCAACCGTTGGGTGCTCGAGCGCCTGTCGGACGGCATGCCGATCGGCACCTGCGGCCTGCATCGCTGGGTCCAGCGCGACCGGCGCTGCGAGGTCGGCTATGACCTCAGCCCGCGCGCTCAGGGCCAGGGTTATATGACCGAGGCGTTGCGCGCCGTGCTCGACTTCGGCTTCGCCACGCTCGACCTCAACCGCATCGAAGCGATCGTGCACGTCGACAACGCTGCCTCGCTGCGCCTGCTCGATCGGCTGCACTTCCAGCGCGAGGGTGTGCTGCGCGATCTGCACCTGCGCGACGGTGTCTTCCACGATCATGCCGTGCTGTCTCTGCTGGCCCGCGACTGGGCGGCGACTCAACAGCAACGGTCGTGATCGGAGCGCGCGAGGGCGAGTGCTACGACAGGGCGGGGGATGGGGCCGCGAATGGCGCGAATGGTGGGCTGCAGGATCTGTTGCGCCGATTCAACGAGTACGTGTGAGCCGATGGGCCAACGCCAGAGCTGACACCGTGGCGACTGAAGTCGTCACTACATGGCCCCAATCCATCGGCGTCTGGTGAGTCAGGTGGGCATTCGAAGGCGCCAGGTACGGTAGTCAAGTAGTGACGACTGAAGTCGTCACGGCGCGTGCGAGCCTACCTGGCGTCGACGGCAGCGCTCTGGCAAACGCAAGGAAGCCCGAAAACGCGGAGAGGGTCAGCCCGGGGTGACTCCCGATCTGACCCTCTCTTTGCGCGTGGCGAACGGCTCCGACGGACAGCCGTGGGCCTCTGGCGGCTTCGGCCAGCGGGGCCCGGACCCGTCAGCGGCCTGGGCGATTCAGTGGACGGTCTCGGGCGCGGCGGTCGGCGTCTTGACGGCTTCCTGCGTCGCGGCGAGTTGCATGTGGCGGAGCAACACCTTGGCGGCCGCCTGCAGGCGGAGCATGCGCGTGGTGCGGGCGGCCCAGGCGAGTTTCTCGGCGGTGAGGTAGCCCGAGTCGATCAGCTCGCCCATCGGTTTCGGGTTCTCGCTGATCCACAACGTGCGACGCGCTTCTTCGAGGCTCATGCCCATTGAGGCGGAGAGTGGGCTCGTGACGGGAACTGGGACGGTGTTGGTCATGATCGTCTCCCAAAAAAGAATCGGCTCTACCAACAAACGTGACCCCGGCTCGGCCAACCGGATTCAAACGTTACTGTAGCGATAGTTGGACCGCGCATGGTTAGGGTTGGTTGGCCCTGGTTGGTGAAAGTTGGGGCTGAGCATCGCGACGCCCATCGGGCTCGAGCCGCGACGCCGGCCCATTGGTTCCGCGGCCCGCACAACCTGTGACACGGCTGGCCCGATATCCCAATATCCGGTACAGTGGGAGCGCTCCCGACCGGGATGCGACAGCGGGAACGCCCGCCTGGCGTTCCGGACGGAATCGCTGGTCGACACGCACGCGACAAGTCCGCCCGCCCCTCGATGCGCGGACCAGAAAGCAGGGCTCGACCCGTCGAGGGATGTCAGCCGATGAGCTATTTATATGAAGATCGCCTCTCCGGATCGGAGCTGGTGGAGTCGATCTGGCACACCATCGCCGAAGAGGCCGGCCGTTACCTGGCGGTGGCGGATGCCAGCTGGGATTTTCTGATCGTCAGGCAGCGCGGCCAGACCCAGATCCACGTCGCGGGCGCGGCCACTGCCGTGGCCCCGATCACGTACGAGGTCGGCACCGAGTACATCGGCATTCGCATGCGCGTCGGCACGTACATGCCGCACTGGCCGGCGTCGGACCTGGTCGACAGCATGCATCTCCTCCAGTGTGCCGGGCGCGACACGTTCTGGATGCAGGACGAGACCCTCCCGTTGCCCGACTACAACACCGTCGAGCCCTTTATCGAACGCCTGGTCCGCAAAGGCCTGCTCGAGCAGGACCCGGTGATCGCCGCCTATCTCGAAGGCGAAGCGCCCGGTTCGTTGCGGTCGCTGCAGCGACGCTACCTGCGGGCCACCGGGATGTCGCCGAGCTATCATCAGGTCATCGAACGCGCGCGTAAGGCCCAGGACCTGCTGCTGAAGGGCCAATCGATCCTCGATACCGTGTTCGAACTTGGCTATTCGGATCAGCCCCACCTGACGAAAGCGCTCAAGCGCTACCTGGGTCAGACGCCCGGCCAGCTGGCGCGGGCCGCCCAGGCCCCCGATAGCTGAGCGCGGCTCGCGCCTCACGCTGTACGCCGTTCCTCACGCCGTTCCTCACGCCGTGCTTCACGCCATGCCTTGCGCCGCTGACCGCGCCGCGACTGTCGTCTGAATACAAGACCCTGAACCGCGTTCCCCCTAAGATGGCATTCGTCAACCGAATGAACTCACGAGGGGGAGCACAGCATGCACATCCGTCCATTCACCATCGATACCCCGCGAGCCAGCCTCGATGACCTCGAGCGCCGGCTGCGGGCGGCCCGTTGGCCCGATGAAGCCGAGGGCGCGGGCTGGTCGATGGGCGTCAGCCGGGGCTATCTGTCGGAGCTCGTCGCGTACTGGCTGAACGGCTTTGACTGGCAGGCGACCCAGGCCCGGCTGAACGCCTTCCCGCAGCACTCGGCCGACATCGATGGCCTCGATCTGCACGTCATCCACGTGCGCGGAAAGGGCCCGAACCCGACCCCGCTGCTCCTGCTGCATGGCTGGCCCGATTCGTTCTATCGCTACATCAAGGTCCTGCCGCTGCTGGCCGATCCGGCGCGCTTTGGCGGCGATGCAGAGCAGAGCTTCGACGTCATCGTGCCCTCGCTGCCGGGCTTCGGGTTCTCGGCGCGCCCGACCGCGCCGGGTGGCATGCGTTCGCTGGCCACGGCCGAGCGTCTGGCGCGCCTGATGACGGAGGGGCTCGGGTACGACAACTACCTGATCTCGGGCGGCGACATCGGCGCCCGGGTGGCGCGCCTGCTGGCGATCGCGCATCCCGAGCAGTTGCTGGGTCTGCATCTCACCGACATCGGCTTCCCGCGCGAGGTGAGCTTCCCGCCCGAGATCACGGACCTGACGCCGGCCGAGCAGCGCTTTCTGGGATCGACCCAGGGCTGGTTCATGCAGGAAGGCGGCTACGCCATGGTGCAGTCGTCCCGCCCGCAGACGCTGGCCTATGGCCTCAACGACAGCCCGATCGGGCTGGCCGCCTGGATCGTCGACAAGTTCCGCGCGTGGAGCGATTGCGACGGCCAGGTCGAACGTCGCTTCAGCAAAGACGACGTGCTGACCAACGTCATGCTGTACTGGCTGACCGAAACGATCTCGTCGTCGACCCGGCTGTACTACGACGATGTTCGCTGCGCGCCGCAGCTCAGGCCCGGGCAGCGCATCGACGTGCCGACGGCCGTCACGCTGTTCCCGCGCGACTTCACCCGGCCGCCGCGTGAGATGGCCGAGCGCTTCCTGAACGTCGTGCGCTGGACGGAGCTGCCCGCCGGCGGGCACTTCACGGCGCTTGAGGAGCCGGAGGCCTTCGCGGCCGAGCTCGTCGCGTTCGCGGCAACGGTTCGCCGCTCAGCTTGAACATCTCATTCCATTCCGTCAATCAACACAAGGAGCAACGATCATGATCCTCGTCACAGGCGCCACCGGCAATGTCGGTCGACATCTCGTCACACAACTTCTGGAACAGGGCCATGCGGTGCGGGCGCTGACCCGCAACCCCGAGAAGGCTCAGCTCCCGGCGGGAGCCGAGGTCGTGGCCGGCGACCTGATGGACCCGGCGGCGGTCCGGCGTGCGCTCGATGGCGTGCGCGCGGCCTTCCTCTTCGCGGTGCCGGGTTCGGCTCAAGGGTTCCTGGCGGCGGCCCGCGAGGCCGGGCTGCGCCGCGTCGTGTTCCTGTCATCGGGCGCCGTGGTGGATGGCGTCGAGGCACAGGCAGACCTGATTGCCGAGATGCACGCCGAGATCGAGCGCGCGATCGAGGCCAGTGAGCTCGAGTGGACGTTCCTGCGGCCGAGCATCTTCGCCGCGAACGCGCTGCAATGGGCGTGGTCGATCCGCGCGTCGGGGTCGGTCAGCCTGCCGTACCCGGGTTCGACCGGGGCTCCGATCGACGAGGCCGACATCGCGGCGGTGGCCGTTCAGGCGTTGACGACCGATCGCCGGGTCGGGCAGAAGCTGACGCTGACCGGGCCCGAGTCGCTTTCGCAGGCCGACCAGATCGCCATCCTCGGCGACGTCGTGGGGCGGACGATCCCGGTCGTCGCGCTCGACCCGGCCGTGGCGCGCGAGCAGATGGAGCGGCACGTGCCGGCGCCGATCGTGGCGGCGCTGTTCAAGATCTGGGCCGACGCCGTCGGGGTGCCGGCGCCGGTCACGGGCGTTGTCGCCGAGGTCATCGGCCGGCCGGCGCGCTCCTTTCGCGAGTGGGCGAGCGACCATCGCGACGCCTTCCTGTCGCAGTGAGCGCCGCACCGAGCGCGATCGGCTGATCGCCATTGATGCGGCGGGGGACCTGGCATCGCCGGCTGTCAGGTCCCCCGCCGACGCGGCTAGAAAGCTGATCGGCTTTTGCGCGGCATTGTCGTTGTTGGGCGCCGGGCTCGTGACCGGAGGGATCGTCTGGACCAGTTGACGCGGGCGGGCGGCGGTACCCCGTCGATGGCGAACCGCCTGCGAGGCCGGCATTGGCGTGGGGGTGCCAGGGGCGCCGCCGGGGTGGCCGGCATGTTTTACGTTGTCTTTACGGCCAGGGGCGCAGGTTGACGTTACGATCACGGCTTCGCTTGCTTTCGTAACTCCATACCTGACGAGGCGCCGATGAACGTGCAGAGTCCGCTGTGGCGCAGAGCCCTGCGACGCAGCCGCCGCTGGTGGGCCGGGCAAACCCGATCGCGACGCATCCCGCTGATGGCCGGAGGCTTCGGCCTGCTGGGCGCCATCGCGTGCTGCTGTCTGGCGCTCCCCGCGGCCCTGAGCCCAAATCGGGGCGTAGCCGACCGGCCGACGCTGGCCGCAACCCTGGTATCCGGCTCCGACTCTGACCGGGTTGTGGGCCAGGTCGACGCGCGCTCCACGGCGGTGCCCGTCGTCAGCGCCACTGTCTTTGTTCCGCCGGCCTCGCCGACGACCCGGCCGCCGACAGCGACGCGGCCCGCGACGCAGACGCCGGCCCCGACGAACACGTCGGACCCGACCAGGACTATGACGCCGACAGCCACGCTCGACCCGGTGGCCGGCGACGAGCAGGTCGGCGTGGTGACGCGCGTCATCGACGGCGACACCCTCGAGGTGGCGATCGCGGACCAGACCTACCGCGTGCGCTACATCGGCATCGACACGCCCGAGGCCGGCGCGCTGTGCGGCGACACGGCCACGGCCGTCAACGCCGAGCTGGTGAGCGGCCAGACCGTGCGCCTGGTGCGCGACGTCTCGCAGACCGACCGCTACGACCGGCTGCTGCGCTACGTCTACGTCGGCGACGTCTTCATCAATGCGGAGCTGATCAGGCGTGGCGTCGCCGAGGCCAAGCGCTATGCGCCGGACACGGCCCAGGCTGCAACGCTCGAAGCCGTCGAGACCCAGGCCCGCGCCGCGGCCACGGCCTGCTACGCCCAGGGCGTCTTCGGCGGCGCTGTCGCTGCTGCCCCGACGCCGGTGACGCGCGCCGAGGTGCTACCGGTGGTGCCGGCCGTCGACACGCCGCTGCCGGTGGTCGATACGCCCATCCCGCCGCCGACGGTCGCGCCCGAGGTGCCCACGGCGGAGCCTCCGACTGCCGAACCCCCGACGCCAGCCCCGGCCGCGAACTGCGATCCTTCGTACCCGGATGTGTGCATTCCGCCGGCGCCGCCGGATCTGGACTGCCCACAGATCCCGTTTCGGTACTTCCGAGTGCTGGCGCCCGATCCACATCGATTTGATGGCGACCACGACGGCATCGGCTGCGAGAGCGACTGACGGATTCCGGTAACGATCCGCAATCGGGCGACCTCCGGGGGAAGAATCCAACCGCGAGATCGCGGCGGCCAGGAAGGTGAGGGTCGAGACCGTCGAGACCTACGTCACTCGCATCCTCAACCCATCGGGCTTCGACTCGCGTGTGCAGAACGCGATCTGGGCCAGGGATGTGGGCCTGGCCTGAACGTTAGAATCCGCGCTGGTTTTCGCCAAACCCGATTTTCGGAATCGCTTGAAAACCCGTGAATCGCAGGTGGACCTGTCAGGTCCAAGGTTGGAATCAGCCCACGGAAGCGGAACGTACCTCGTCTTGCGAGAAAACCACGCAGCGCAACAAGGCCACGAATTCTATGACCCTTACCTCAGACGCCCAGCCGCCCGTCCACTTTCGCGCGTATCCGCTTTTCGTCCTGGCCCTGAGCCTGCTGGCGTTGGGGCTGCTGGTCGTCAACGTCCTTGTGCCGCTGGCCCCCGAAGACGCCGCGCTGCTCGACTACGCCGACACGATCGTGTGCGTGTTTTTTTTCCTCGACTTCATCGTGCAACTGGCCCGGGCCAGGAACCGCTGGCGCTACTTCGTGACCTGGGGCTGGCTTGACCTCGTGTCGAGCATCCCGCTGATCGACGTGTTCAGGCTCGGCCGGGTCGTGCGCATCATCCGCATCGTGAGGGTGCTGCGCGGGCTGCGTGCAGCGCGGGTGTTGACGGCCTTGATCGTCGAGCAGCGCGCGCAGAGCGGGGTCCTGACAGCCGGGCTGCTGGCCGTGGTCCTGATCCTGGCCTCGAGCCTCGGCATCCTGCACGTCGAAGCCGGCAACGGCGGCAACATTCAGACAGCCCAGGACGCGCTGTGGTGGTCGGTGACGACGATCACGACGGTGGGCTACGGCGACCGTTACCCGATCACGCCCGAAGGCCGCCTGATCGCGGTCGTCCTCATGTTCGCGGGCATCGGCCTGTTCGGTGTGCTCTCGGGCTTCCTGGCCGCCTGGTTCTCGGCGCCCAAGACCCCGCCAGACTCGGCGGCCGATCCTGAGCTGGTCGAGGTACGGCGCGAGCTGGCCGAGATCCGGCGGTTGCTGGCCGAGCGATCGGCTGGCGGTGGGGTGCGATGATCAGCCGGCGCGATCGTCGGCGGGCCGAGCGGCCTGCGCCAACGCCCAGGCGATGAAGGCGGCGTGATCGACCCGGTCGCCGCCGATGTCGATCAGATCCGGCTCGTCGTCTTCGCGGATCTTACGCGGGATGCGGATCGCGTCGATGCCGACGGCGCCGCGCAGATCGGCGCCTCCGAAACGAGAGCGCAGCAATCGGATGTCGGTCAGATCGGCGCCACGCAGGTCGGCATGACTGAAGTCGGTGACGAGGGCGCGCATGTGCGCGAGCACCGCCCGGCGCAGGTCGGCGCCGACGAACGAAGTCTCCCAGGCTTGAGCCTTGAGGAAGCTGGCCTCCTCCAGGTCGGCGTGGTCGAACCGTGCGTAGGTCAGGTTCGCTTTCCCGAAAATGGCCTTCCTGGCCGTCGCCCCGTTGAAGTTGGCTGAGGCGAGATTGCAGGCGCCGAAGTTGGTCTCAGTTACGTTGGCACCCGAAAAGTCTGATCCGGCCAGATCCGTCTGACCCAGGTCCAGGCCACACAGGTCGAGGCCCGAGAAGTCGGTTTCTTGCATCACGAGTTGCTGCCCGCGTGTCAGGTACGAGTCGAGCCAGAGCCTGTGTTCGACGAGTCCTGATCGCAACCGCTCCGCCGCTTCTTGAGCACCCATCTTCGCGTTCTCCTAAGGCCACCAGATGACCCTGTCGTTAAGGCCAAGGTCCACCAGGCGATCCCACAGTTGATCGATGTGTTCAGTCGTCATGTTGCGAGTATCGATCACGATGTTCTCCTTGCGGTCGATGATCTCGTCGGCTACGGCTTTGATTGACGTTTCAAGATCGAAACCGCCATTCTTTCTGGGCGCGAAGGAGTTGAATTGTTTGACATCCCACTCTTGTCCTGTGGCGTCGAAAAAGTCGCCGCCGTATCCGAAGGGGCTTCGCCGCACAGGCCCGCTGACGATGTCGCGCTGTTCGAGGTCGAGGATCACTTGCGCTTCCTGCGCTCTGACCTGGCGGTTGGCCGGATCGAGGGCCAGATCGTCAAACCGCGCCTGGCCGACGCGATTAATCTGCTCCTCGATCGTCTCGACGACGCGGCTTGGGTCAGGACGCTGTCCAGGCCCACCGCCTCCGCCGGGGCCGCTCGAGCCGCTCGACCCGGACCCCTCGTCATTGTCGCCCTGTTCGACGGTGGCCGCAATCGGCTCACGTGCGCCGGTGGCGAGATCGTGGGCGACCAGCGTGACCATGCCGCCGATCGTCATGATCTCGAGAGCCACTTCGCCGCGCTGGATCTGCTGATGCAGTTGCGCGGCATAGATCGGGTCGAGCTGGCTCACGAGCGCGTTGCAGGTGGCGTTGTTGATGAACGGCTGGGGATGGCTCGGGTCGGTGCTGGCCGCGTCGGTGCACATCACGGGGTACGCCCAGGCCGGTGCCGTCGGCTGAGGTGTGCTCCAACCCGCGAACCCGTTGTTCGACGGCTGGAGGCCGTTCGAAGGGCCGGGCGTCGCCGTGGGCGTCGGGCTCGATCCGACGCCAAACCAACTCATGATCCAGTTCCACAGGTCTTCGAGCGGGTTGCCGGTCAACGCCGCCCGCACGATCGAGCCGCCCCCGGCTGCGGCAGAGAGTCCTCCTCCGAACCCGTACCCGCCGCCGGGGGAAGAGCGCGTGGCGACGTTGTCGTGCGGCCGGTCCCGCTCGCCGATCGTGGCGATCAACGCCTCGTCCAGCTCGCGGTATTGGGCGGTGATGGTGTGCAGGAAGGCTTCGGCGCGGCTGAGGTCGGACCCGGCCGTTGCCAGGCGCGAGAGTGTGCCGGCGAACGCACCCTCGAAGGCGTCGCGGGCCTGGCCGGACCAGGCTTCATCGAGCCTTCGGTTCAGGGCCGCGAGGTCGCGCAGGGCCGGCTCGAGCTCGTTGGCCTGGAGGGCAACGATGCGTCGGGCCGATCGCTCGAGGGCGTCGAGCTGGGCGCGGAGGAGGAGCGTTGACACGCGGGCAGGATAGGTCCGAACCGAGGCGCGCGACTCCTCGACGAGTCCTCTGACGTGCCTTGGTCACGTCATGGGTGCCTGTGCGCAATCATAGGCCATCATCACCGCAGCCTACTTCGCCATCGCCCATCTGCTCGAAGCGTTCTTTGGTGGGCACCTCGACTCCGAGGATTGGCACTGTTAAGGCCGCGCTACCCCTGGCTCGAAAACGTCCTCGCCGTTGTTGTAGGACAGGCCAGCGGTGTGGGCGGCTAGGTTCATCCCCGCCGACAGCCCGC
This sequence comes from uncultured Anaerolineales bacterium, assembly GCA_964480865.1. GTDB lineage: Bacteria > Chloroflexota > Anaerolineae > Anaerolineales > UBA6663 > UBA6663. The sequence goes on from CAYZRP010000003.1 coordinate 91,858, forward strand.
CGCACCTGATCTCTGAAAGGCCTCGAAAACCCGCGAATCGCAGGGGACCTGGCAGGTTCAAGGATAGAAACTTCGGGGTCGGCAAGACTCAACGAACCCTGGCGCTGCGTTCTGGCCTGGCGATGGCTGGCGGCTGCCCTGAAGCTGTCCGGCCCAATGAGCCCAGCGGGCGGCGGTGCGGAGGTGTCCGTCACCGGTGGCGGCGCCGAGGTGTCCTCAGGCGGCGGTGGCGGCGCCGAGGTGTCGACAGGCGTGGCGGGGGTCGGCGCCTGTGGGGACGATGGTGTGGGCGTCATCGTGGGTGGCCACGGCGTGGTCGATGGAGGGGCATTGACTCGTCGCGTGGCCGGTGACGTTAGCGTGGGTTGAGCCACCGTCAGCATCGGTGACGCGGTCGGACCTGCTGTCGGCGGCTCTTCGTTGACCGGATGAAACTGATGGTCGGCCGGGTCCTTCGTGTCCGCCGTCGCCGTCTCGGCCAATCCCTGGGGGTCGGCCACGGTGGGCAAAGGCGTCGACCCTGACGTTAATGCGCCAAGGATCAGGGACATGGCAAAGACGGTCAGGCCGATCAGGGCCAGGCTCAAGACGGCCACCATAACAAGAGTCGCATGAGGCTGACGGCCCTGCAGGTTTGCCATATCCTTGTCCTGTCTCGCCAGCCGTTCGACCAATTGACGAAACCAGTTGGCCTGCGACACACTGCTCGCTGTGGCAGGAGCCCCGGCCACCTCGTAGGTGGGCAATCGGGTGACCGGGACCTCCGCCATCTCCGGCTCAGGGGAGCGTCACTGTCAACTCATAGGGAACCGTGTCCTCGAAGCCGGAGTACGTGAAGATCGACAGGTAGTACTTGCCGCCGACGCCCTGATGGAGGATGTCGAAGCCCGGACCTTGCGTGTCCTTGGCGACCTCGTGCGCCGCGTCGAGTACCTGGTGATATAGGATCAACTGCACTCCCTGACCGACATGGTTCGTCACATTCGCCGTGATCGTCCCGGCGGCGCTGTTGAAGTAAAAGACGTCGTACGAATCGTTTGCGAAACCGGCAATTCTCAATCCGCTGCACAGCGGGCCGTTCGCGGTTGCGCCCGTGTTGTTGGGCTCGTGCTCAATCCCGTCCGCCGAGAAGGTCGGGCATTGATGTTTGAGCATGATCGGAAGGCGCACGTTGAAGTCGAACGCCTGCCATTGGCCCGCGTGAAGGATCAGGTCGTCGCCCGTGGCGGACCCGGCGACGGACGCGCCCACGGTGCTGTCCAGTGCGAACCCGCCGCCCTGGCTCCGCCCGCCACTGGTCAGCGATGCGCCTGCGATCCCGTACGAGGTCTGCCCCGAGACCGAGCGCGCCGCGAGAAGGGCAGCGACTGCGGTCGCGATGAGCAAGGGCAATGGACGCTTCATGCCACGCCTGCCCTTCGCGGCCAACGCCGCCCGGCGAGGAATCCGACGTTCAACAGGGCGAGGCCGGCAAAGAGCAGCCAGCCAATGGGTGGGGCGGCGGCCCCGGCCGGCGACGCGGCCTCCAATTCCGTGATCCTTGCCGCCAACTGCCGGTTCTGCTGGTACAGGCCCTGGATGGCCGCCAGTGCCACCCCGTCCGCATCCACAGCCGTTATATGCCGGTTGTCCTCGCCGACGGCGAAAGCCGTGTAGAAATCCTGGGCCACCGGGCCGATGTGCCGTATCGACGGATCCTGCGAGGCGTAGTTCCAGGTCTCGATCGAGAGGCCCGCGACCTTTTCCAACACGAGTGAAGGGTTCACCGCGGCGAAGTTGGTCTTGAGCGATCGGTCGCTTGCCGATGACCATGAGCCGCCGCCTGCCGCCACCTGCACGCCGGTCGTCAACGTCGGGTTAGTGTAGAAGACCACGCCGCCGGACGACTGTGCGACCCACTGGTTGGCGGTGTTGCAGTTCACCACCGTGTCGGTCGAGTCGGCCCAGACGAAACAGCCCGCGACATTGGCGTTGGCCCGACGGCCTGCGGCAAACGAGTAATGGCCCGTCGCGGTGTTGTCATACCCGCCAGGAACCGTGCCATATTCCCCGGCGACGACGTTGGCCTGGCCACCGCCGATCGAACCGTAGCTGGAGCTGACCGTGTTGGTATAGCCGCCGGCCACCGTCGCGTTCCAACCCGAGACCACGTTATCGATGCCGCCGCCGATCACCGAGTAATTCCCGAAAGCCGGGATGGTGTTGCCCATGCCTCCGCTGATCGTGGCGGCATTGGCCAGGGCCTGATTGCCCCAGCGTCCAGTGCCGTTGTGACCGCCGCCCCCGATGACGGCGCCGGAGCCGAAGGCGATGTTGTTCACACCGCCGGCGATCGTGGCGTACGGCCCGCTTGCCAGGTTGCCCTGTCCACCGCCGACGACGCTGTAGTCGGCGGTCACCTGGTTGAGCGAGTCCTGGCTTCCTCCGCCGGCGATGACCGCGCCGGACGCATTAGCCGCGACTGAATTGCCCTCGTAACCGCCGACGATGCTGGGGCTGGCCGGGCCAGCCTGGGTATAGAGGCCGGGCAGGGCGAGGGCGTAGGGTGTCGCGCTAAGGGCCTGGCGTGGTGTGAGCATCGTGAAGGCGCTCGTCGCCGTGCCCGGGCGCACGCCGATGTCCAGGAACAGCACCACCCCATGAAACACGTTTCCGAAGTCCAGAAGGACGGTAAACGTGCCGCCGTTGACCGTCACGTCTTCTCTGGTCAGGGTCGGCCCAACCTGAGCGCCAGCCGTGACGGCATCGAACAAGGTGAACTGGAAGTCATAGAGACCACCGGCGCTAACTCCGCCATCGGTGAGCCGGCCCTGGAACGTGAACGCCGTCCCGGGTGAGCCTTGGGCTCCCAGGTCCTGAAAACTTCGAGCCACGGAGGGCGCAGCGCCTGTCAGCGCCAGAAGGCTGGCCAATGTCATCAGGATGCGCAAATAGTGGGTTCTCGACATGCAGCGACTCCTTTCGCTCTCCGGCAGACTCGCGGGATGGCCTTGAGGCGCCGCCAATCCAGCTATGTCGCGGAACGCGGCCGTGCGGTTGATTCCAGGGTTGTGAGCCAGACGGGTTCACCCGTGAGGGATAAGCTGCGAGCGTGTATTCAGCGTGAGCGGGTCGCAGTCTGTGGCGAAAAGGCATGGAATCAAGCAGCGGCTGCAGTTGGGACGAAGTGGTGCGAGATGAGCCAGTTAGGGCGCGATCCGTCAACGTGACGATCTTCAGGTGAACGATGGCGCGTTCATCTCACTCAATCGACTGCGGGTGCGCGGGTGCCTCTCGGAGTCGTGCGGTACGGAACTGAACCGAAACCGATTCGATCGTTGGCCGTTGCCACTTTCATGGCGGCTCCGTGATCGCCATCGAAGATGTGTCCGAGCGCGATGCGCCTCCTCGGGAGACTTCGTTTGCGTCACCATGAGTGCTCGGATCATGTCTGTCTGAATAGCGTCTTTGATGCATGGATATGGGGACGGGGGTTTGCCGAAAAGTTTCGTTTGGATCAGTTGTACGTCGCTCTGCTGACCTCCCTCGCGAACGATTTGGGCTGCCGACGGCCACGCGTGCGCGACCCAGACGCCAGCACCGACGAAGGCGACGACGCCGACGTACACGTCGGCCCCGTCAACCACGCTTGACCCGCTGGCCGGTAACGAGGAGATTGGCGTGGTGACGCGCGTGGTCGACGGTGACACCTTTGATGTCTCCATCGCGGACCAGATCTACAGGGTGCGTCACATCGGCATCGATGCGCCCGAGGCCGGCGCGCTGTGCGGCGACTTGGCCACGGCCGGCAACGTCGAGCTGGTGGGCGGCCAGACGGTGCGCCTGGTGCGCGACGTCTCACAGACCGACCGCTACGACCGGCTGCTGCGCTACGTCTACGTCGGCGACGTCTTTATCAATGCGGAGCTGATCAGGCGTGGCGTCGCCGAGGCCAAGCGCTATGCGCCGGACACGGCCCAGGCTGCAACGCTCGAAGCCGTCGAGACCCAGGCCCGCGCCGCGGCCACGGCCTGCTACGCCCAGGGCGTCTTCGGCGGCGCTGTCGCTGCTGCCGCGCCCACTGCAGTGACACGCGCCGAGGTGGTGGCGACCGTGCCGTCGATCGACACGCCTGTGCCGGCTCCAACCGTCGCGCCTGAGCAGCCCACGGCCATGCCGACGCTGGAGCCACCCACGCCGGAACCGCCGACCGTGGCTCCGCCACCCGTATCGGACGGCGGGTACAACTGCGGCGGATCGGCGTGCATCAAAGGCAACATCAATTCAGAGGGCGAACACATTTATCACTTCCCGGGCTGCGCGAGTTACAACGCGACCAAGATCGATGAGAGCAAGGGTGAGCGCTGGTTCACGACGGCCGCCGAAGCCGAGGCCGCTGGGTGGCGCCGGGCGTTGAATTGCCCATAATAGGGGGCATACCCAATATGATTTGATGGCTCCAGACGGATACTGCCACCATGCGTTTCACAGACCTTGTCACCGGCCTGGCCTTTGTCGCCGGCCATGTCGGCCTGGCCCAACTCGACTCCGGCCTGCGTTCAGGTATCGAGATCCCGCTTGAGGAATTGCAATCGCATGTTCAACTGGTCACGCGCTCGGCCCAGGCGACGATGCTCACGGGCCAGATCGACCAGTTGCGCGGCAAGGCCAACAAGCTGCAGAAGCAGCAACTCAACGCCGAACACGCCCAGCTAATGGTGCAGATTGGTCAGCTGCAACTGCAATTGCAGCAGTATCAGGTCGAGCGTAAGCGACTTGAACTCGAGGTCAAAAAAGAAACACGTCTGGCTCAGGAGAACCAGCTCCTGCGGATCTTTGTCGATCTGTTCAATCAAGCCCAGATCTATCGCCAGACGGCCCAGTATCTGGACTTTATCTTCGTGGTTGCCGCCTCGTATCGGATCTACAGGCAGGTGTACAACGACCTGGATGACGCACGAAACCGCCTGCAGATCGCCGAACTGCGTGAACGCCTGTTGGTCGGGGCGCGAGACGTCATGGGTCAAGCAGAAGCCCGCCGCGACATGGCCAATGCGTTTGTCGCCGCCGTGCAGGAGCCCGTCGGCCTGATAGCTCGCGGACAGCAGGCCATGAACGAGGCCGGCGCGGCTATGCAGGAAAGTCAGAGCCTCCGCATGACGCCAGACAGCGAGCACTGGCTGCAATCCATCGAGCAATCGGATGTGTATTACCAGCGGCTCCGAAACGCACGTCAGCGCATGAATCAGGTCTTTGAGGATCACGCCGCATTCACCGAAGGTGGAGACATTCGTGAGTTGTTCCTGTCGGCGGATTCGGGTGGAATGGCCGAATTCGTGGCCAGCCTTGGCGTTGATTGGGCGGAATGGCGCAGCCTCGTCGCCCTCAAGTTGGGACGACCCATTGACCGGGTGGTGAGCGACCTTGTCGCTGAACCCAAGGTGCTGGAAGTCAAGGCGCACGAAGTGGTGCGGTCTGAGCAGGAAGTCACCGATCTGCGCTTGAGTCACGAGCTTGGCCTCGTTGTGACCCAGCAGAAGGAGTTCTTCGCCCATCATCAACAGGTCTACACTGACACGAAGGACGAGTTTGACCAGACCCCTGTTCCGCCCGGTGAGCAGGACCCCGTCGTGGTGTTTCAGAGCCATCTTGCGTTGCGCCGCCTCGAGTGCCGCCTCGAAGACCGATCTGAAGCCTTCCTGGACTTCGTGGACACTGACCGTCACTTGAGCGACAAGGGCTATGTTGCAGCGGCGACCAATCGTCTGCATTACATCGGGGCCATTGAGAGTGGCACACTCCCGCAGCAGGCGGCCGATATGCTGGGCCTCTCAAGTTCGATCCAAAACCTGCAAGCCGGCATCGATCGCAGCCAGAAACTGTGCAAAGACCTGCTCGACAAGGCCGTTGACAACGAGGCTGTGTTTTTGCGGATTCGCGAGGCTGCTCAGGAGGCCTTGACCGACGATATGGTGCGTTCCACCGAAGTGGAGCTGGCCGGAACGCCGCCCTCAATGGGCGCTCGCCTGAAGGGGCTGTTTCGCAATGATCACGGGAAAGAGGTAGACCAACGTCGCCGGCTTCTCGCGACTCTGATCGATCGTGCCGTTTCGGAGGTTGAGCCAGATGCGACGCCACAACCGCCCAGGCTGCCCGACTTGCCGGCAGACAAAAGCCGTGGGTCCAGTACGCGTCGGTGATCGAATGGTGGGTGTGTAGCGCAAACGCCGACCGCCCACCCCAGGCTTCCTGCCCTACGAAGCCTCCGGGTCCGCCATGGTTAATCGCTCGAGCTTGGCTTCGATCTTGGCGAGCACCTCAGCCTCGAGTCGTGCCTTGTTTCGGACAACCTCCAGAGGTTCTTTGAGTAGGTCGAGCCGCCAGACCGGGGTATCCGAATCGACAACCTCGACCAGGCTGTCCGACTGGACCCAGACCACCGCGGCATGCACGTACTGGTTGATGTGATCGGCCTCAAAGAAGTGGCGCAGGGTTTGAGCATTGCGATTGGCCTGGGCCGATGGATCGGTCCGGATCCTGGTCCAGCCTTTTGACGTCAACCACTCCCAGCGATTTCTCCTATTCCGATAGGAACCCGAGTAGTTCTTGATCTCAAGGACCCAAACGCCATTGGGGCCCACGAGCACGGCGTCGAGGTCACCGCCTTTGCGGCCTGGCAGGACCACATTGCGATAGAGCGTCCACGCGCCATCGAAATGCGCGCGGAGGTGCTCAACGGCCTGCTCCTCGCCAAGTTGGCCTTTTCGATGGTTGTCGAAAGATGTGTCGAATTCCTTGGATGCGCGTTCGATGGCGGCCTTGGCCAGATTGCCGAGCATCAATCCAAATACGCCTGCAATTGCGATCGCGGCAATGCCAATTGGCGTGAGGAAGGTCGAGCGAGTCGCCGGGTTCAACCAAACCGGCAAGTACGTCACGAGCCACCAAATCGCGCCAATGATGACGGCAGCAACCCCAAGGCCCAGCAGTGCGCCTTCGGTAAGAACGATTTGGAGCTGCCGGTACTCGGAATACGACCGTCGTTCGCTCTTGATGACCCGCATTGGGCCTGTGGGTGGCTCGGCCTTGCCCACTCGATCGACTAACAACGTGGCGGCGGCCTGCCGAACTACAGAGTCGCGCGCACTTTCGACGGCGTAGGCGAGGTCCTTGAGGGACAAAGCGCGCTCATCGAGCAATGCGCCGATCCGCCGGCCCCTGATCTCGCAAAAGGGCCAGATGACGTCGCGGGCCGAATCAATAGACATGGGCGCCCTGGTCGGCCGAACCCGAACAGTGTTCTCCGGTACCGGCGGATGATCGGCTTTCGCCTCCAGGTTTGACAGCAACGTGGCTGCGGCCAGCCGGATGCGCGGCAACGTCGCACGGTCCGCGGCCTGGCGGAGTTTCCCACTGGTGAGGAAGCCTGAGTCGACGAGTTCGCCCATGGGGCGGCCATCATCCTTCAGCCAGGGGACGCGCCGAGCCTCATCCAACGACATAGGGCCGGCCTCGTCGCCCGGCGACTGGATTGTGGAATCGGTCGGTCGATCCATAGCACCTCCCTGCGTTACCCCAACAATGCGGCCTCGTTGGGCCGTCCTTTATTCTAGGGAAGCCATCCGGCGGAGGAGCAAGACATCGTTGGGCTACGTTTGGCAGGTCATCAAAATCCACGTAAAGGCTTTACGCGATTTTCACGCACAAAAGCGGCCCAACTCCAATAAGATCGATGGGTCTCTAAAGAAAAACATAAATAGCCGAGAACCTGCATGACTCTGGCTGAACTCCATCAAGCTTCCGAGCCGGTTTTGTCGGCTCCTTGCGACCGACAAAGTGCCAGCTTTCACGGCCAAGCGGAGGGCCAGGACTTTGAGTCGAACACTACACCTGTCAGGTTGCCCCCAAGTTGACTGTGCGTATAATCCAATTTCCGTATCCTGTTCGTTTCACCTATCAACCGAATCTGTACGTTGGAGCCAAATAACCGGCCGATCTGCCACCCAGCACGCTCCCGAGCGAGACATGTGGCCGCCTATAGCGCGGATCGCTCCGGATCGTTTCGCAGGCCGGCTGGCTCGTCACAGCCGCCAAAGAGTGTCAGGGGTTGTGCGCCAGGCTCCCGGTTGGAAGGTGAGACATCAGGCCGTTTCGATCGGGGCTACTTTGATGTCGCTGAGTGCGAGTGTTTCTTTGCCGGCATCGTCGCGCGGCGTTGCGTTGGGTTTCGCGAAGGACTCCGCCGCCGTCGGTGGCCACGTCGCTCGGTCGATGATGTACCACGAGATGGCTATGGTGGTGCAGGCCCTGCCGGCTGTTGCCTCATCGGAGGACATCAACCAGTCTGTCATCGAAGAAAACATCCTCGGTAAGCGAACGGCAAGTGGTCGTTCGGAAAGCCTCAGACGGTTGAAGCGCCTGTATGGGCTCGACCGGACCAAGCCCCTTTTTCGCGTGTTCTGGACCTTTGCTCACGATGAGCCCAAAGCCCTTTCTCAGTTGTGTCTGCTCAGCGCGTTTGCTCGTGATCCTCAGCTACGCCACAGTTTTGATCTGATTCGCATCTGGCCCGCCGAGCAGATCCTGCCGCGAGCCGCCATGGAAGAGCACCTCAACAACGGTTACCCCGGGCGCTTCACAAGGGCGACACTCGTCTCAATGGCCCAGAACGTGAACACGACCTGGACAGTGAGTGGACATCTCTCAGGCAAAGTCACAAAAGTTCGCACCCTTCCAGAGCCCACGGCGACCTCTGCGGCCTATGCGATGTTCGTCGGTTATCTGGCCGGGCTCCGCGGCGTCACGTTGCTCACCTCGGTCTTTGGCGAACTCGTCTCACCGTCGCGGGCTCAGTTGCAGTCGGCGCTGAATCTCGCGGCCGCCAAAGGACTCTTAAGCCTGCGCCAGGCCGCAGACGTCGTCGAGTTCGATTTCTCAACGCTCCTGACTCGAACCGAACAGGAACTCCTCCATGAATCGAGTTGATCAACTGCTGGAAAACTATCGCAGCCATCTGAAGCTCCCGCAGCGCGCGAGCCTGCCCGCCATCCAGCGGACCTGGTTCGCCGTTTACCCCGCCTCTGAAGAACGTCGGTTGCTGCTGCACTTGTATGAGTTCGAGCACGCCACCCGTGACGCGGGGCTTGATTGGCGCCAGATCGACTTGCAGGGCTGTCTCTCACAGTGGATCGACGGCGTTGACCCCGATGAGCGTGAGGCCTGGATGCGCGATCCTGAAGCCATCGAGCTCTACGCCGAGAATGAGTGGCGTGACCTGATCGTTGATCGGATTCGCGAGGGGCTGGCCACGGCCAAACGACCTCACGAGACCGTGTTTGCCGTGACAGGTCTCATGGAACTCTTCGACCTGTTGCATGTGTCCGATGTCCTCGAAAAACTCGAGGACGATATGCGCGGCTTCTTGCTCGTGTTCTTCCCGGGAGAACGCGAAGGCAATACGTATCGTTTCCTGAATGCGCGTGTGGGTTGGGATTACTTGGCAACCCCGATCCTGTCGGCGAAGTAAGCTAACGGAGGTCCGCTACATATGAAGACCAGGGAAGTATTCCACAAAGACCCTTTGAGCTGGAACCTGATCAACGACGGCGTTTCGAACAATAATACCGAGGATCTGAGAACGCTTCGGTATGAGCTCGAATCCTTCGTGTGTGAAGGCGAATACGCGCACGGAATGGCACGTATCCTTCAGGCCTACGTCGACAACTTCGGCAAGCCCGAGCAGCGCGCGGCGTGGATCAGCGGCTTCTACGGAAGCGGCAAGTCGCATCTTGCAAAAGTTCTGCGCTACCTTTGGATCGACAAGGCTTTGCTTGATGGCTCGACACCCCGCGCCCTGACAACATTGCCTCGCGATGTCAGAGAGCTGCTAAAAGAGGTCACGACTCTCGGCCGTCGCCACGGTGGCCTGCACATGGCGGGCGGTACGCTCAAAGCGGGCGCCGGTCACGTGCGGCTGCGCGTCATGAGCCTGTTCTTCAAGTCGGTCGGGCTTCCCGAGCAATACCCCTATGCCAAGTTCCTGATGGACCTGGCACGAGAAGGCAAGCTCGACGCGTTTCGTGTCGCGCTCGAAAAGCAGGGCAAGAACTTCGATGCCGAGGTCCGTCACCTGTATACATCAACTGCGTTGGCGAATGCCTACGTCGAAGTTTCGGACCATTTAACTGATCCGGGGCAGGTCGGTGCGCTGCTTAAGGCGCAATACCCCAACGTGCAAGAAGTATCAATCGACGAGATGCGCGTCGCGATCCGCGAGGCCATTTCGAACGGCGACGAACTGCCGTGCACGCTCCTGGTGCTCGACGAGGTTCAGCAGTTCGTCGGCCAGAGCATCCAAGACGCGCTGGATATTCAGGAGGTAACGGAAACGCTGAGCAAGCAGATGGACGGTCGGGTCATGGTCGTGGCCACCGGTCAGAGCGCCCTCAACGCCACTCCGAACCTGCAACGCCTGACGGACCGTTTTTCCATCAAGGTCCATTTGCGCGACAATGACGTGGACAAGGTTGTTCGGACGGTCGTCCTGCAGAAGAGCGAGGCGAACAGGCCCCAGCTGACGCAGATGCTCGCCAAGTACGAGGGCGAGATCAAGCGCCAGCTCAAGACGACGAAACTGGCGACCCAGTCCGAAGACGACGACGTGTACGTAGCCGATTACCCCTTGCTGCCGGTGCGCAAGCGCTTCTGGGAGCGAGTGTTGCACGCCGTCGACGCCTCGGGGTCGGCGGCCCAGATGCGCACGCAGCTGCGGGTCGTCCATGAGGCCTGTCGCAAGTACGCCGACAAAGACCTCGGCGCGGTCGTGCCCGGCGACTTTTTGTACGACCAGATCGCGGGCGACCTGGTGGGCTCGGGCGAGATGCAGAAGCGCTTCCAGGAGATGATCGACGAGCAGAGGAAAAAGCAGCCGGATGGCGATCTGCGCGCCCGGATCTGCGCCCTGGTTTTCCTGATCAGCAAACTCCCGCGTGAGCAGGGCACCGACAGCGGCGTTCGCCCGGAGCCCGAACATCTCGCCGACCTCCTGAGCGAAGACCTGGTCATCGGCAGCACTCAGTTACGCCAGGTGTTGCCCGGCCTGCTCCAGTCGCTTGAGCAAGAAGGCGTGCTCATGCGGATCGACAATGAATACCGCTTGCAGACCACCGAGGGTGCGGCCTGGGAGTCGGAGTACAAAAAACGCCTCGCTGCAGCCCTCAACGGCCAGCCGCAGATCGCGGCGGAGATATCGTCGCGGTTGCAGAAGGCCGTCGGTGAAGCCCTCGGCGGAACCGGAATCGCACACGGTGACGCCAAAGAACGCCGCAAGATCGTGCCGCAGTTCGGCGAAAGCCGGCCGATGGTCGACGAGGCCATCGTCCTCTGGGTTCGGGACGGGTTCTCGGTCACGGAAACGTCTTTCCTGGCTGAGGTTCGCAAGCTCAGCACCGACGACGCGACGCTCCATCTCTATCTGCCGAAGGTTGGTGCCGACGAACTGCGCACGGCCGTCGCCTCGTGGCAGGCTGCGAGCGAGACCCTGAACTACAAGGGCAGTCCCACCTCAGCCGAAGGTCAGCAAAGCAAGCAAGCTTTCGTGACCCGCCGCGTGACGGCCGAGCAGAAGGTCATCGACCTCGTCGATTCGCTGCTTCGTGGGGCACGGCTCTATCTCTCGGGTGGCCAGGAACAACCCATGATCGACCTGCGCACGGGGGTCGAGTCGGCTGCCAAACAGGTGCTGAATCGCCTGTACCCGAAGTTCAACGATGGGGACTCGGCGAACTGGGAGACCGCGCGCAGACGCGCCAAAGAGGGCGCGGCCAATGCGCTCGAGTCGGTGGGCTTTCGCGGCGAGCCCAAGGATCACCCGGTCGCCATGGCAATCCTGCAATATCTCGGGGCCGGCAAGACGGGCGCTGAGGTGCGCAAACGCTTCAGAGCAACGCCTTTCGGCTGGCCGCAGGATGCGATCGACGGCACGCTCACGACTCTCGTTGCCAGCACTCATCTGAAGGCCGAGATCGACGGCAAGCCGATCTCGCTGGCCGACCTGGATCAAAAGAAACTCGGCCTGGCAGTCTTCCGGGCTGAGAGCCCCGTCCTGACGACGGGTCAGAAGTTCGGTATTCGCAAATTATTCAAAGACGCTGGGCTCGACAAGTTGCAGCCGGAACAGGACGCAAACAACGCCCGGCTTTTCGTTGACTTCGCGACGACTCTCGCGGCAAAGGCCGGGGGCGATGCACCTCTTCCGCTCGCACCCCTGGCGCCGGAACTCAAAGACCTCCAGGGTCGAAGCGGCAACGACTTGCTGCTTGCCCTCTACGACCAACGCGAAAGCCTGCTCGCCAAGGTCCAGGCCTGGAAGAAGGTTGCGGCCGAGATCGAAAAGCGCAAGCCTGCCTTCGAGCTTGTTGAGCAACTTGCTGCGCGAGGCGGTGAGTTGACCGAAGCCTGGGGCTGGCTCGCCAACCTGAACGCGATCAAGCAAAATCGATCGCTCCTCGAGGATCCGGATCCTGTCACGCCGATCCGTCAGGCGATCGCCTCCGCGCTCCGTGCCCGACTGCAGCAGGCGCAGCAGGATTTCAACAGCACGTACAGCGAACGCCTGGCTGCGCTGCAGGCCCAGCCCGTCTGGCAGGGTCTGTCCGAGGCGAAGCAGATCGAACTGCTCAGCCAGGTCGGCATCAAGGCTGCTTCGGCGCCCGCCGTCGGCACGGACGAGCAATTGCGCAAGGCGCTCGAGGAGTGCCCGCTCAGCACCTGGCAATCGCGCACGGACGCTTTGCCGTTTCTGTTCGAGAGGGCCCGGCTGCTCGCCGTCAAGGAAGCCGAGCCGAAGGCGAAAGCCGTCAAGCTTGCGAGCGGCATGATCCGCAACGACGCCGAGCTCACGGCCTGGCTCGATAGCGCCCGTGCCACGATCGAAGAAGCGTTGAAAGACGGACCGGTCATTCTCTGAGGAATCGTCGGTATGCCGATATCACTGGCCAAGCAGCATCGGAAGCAGTTGGAGCGCGTGACGGGGTTGGCGCGGGAGCTGGCGGAGGGGGCGTGCCGGGCGGCGCTGGAGAACCTGGCGGTGCACGAGCGCGAGTACCGGGCGCACATGGACGTGGCCCAACGCCAGCTACGCAACCGCCTGCGGGCACGCGGCCGAGCCCTGGGCGACGGGCGTGATCCGCGCAGCGGCGTGCAGGCGATCAAGCGGCTGAGCGAGCACGCGGCATACGAGCACTGGCACCGGCTGCTGTTCACGCGCTTCCTGACCGAGAACGGGCTGCTGATCACGGACGAGGCGAACGGGTCGGTGCCGATCACGCTGGCGGAGTGCGAGGAGCTGGCGAGCGAGCTGGGCGCGCGGGATGGCTTCGACCTGGCCTGTCGGTTCGCGAGCCAGACGCTGCCGGGCGTGTTCCGGCGCGACGACCCGGTGCTGGAGCTGACCCTGGCGGTGAACGACCAGGTGGAGCTGCGCAAGCTGCTCGGGACGTTGCCGACGGAGTGCTTCACGGCCGACGACGGGCTGGGCTGGACGTATCAGTTCTGGCAGGCCAAGCGCAAGGAAGAGGTGAACGCGTCGGGGAAGAAGATCGGGGCGGATGAGCTCTCGCCGGTGACGCAGCTGTTCACCGAGGACTACATGGTGGAGTTCCTGCTGCACAACACGCTGGGCGCGTGGTGGGCCGGGAAGCTGGCGGCGGCCGAGCCGGAGACGTTCGCGCTGAGCCGCTGCGCGACGGAGGCCGAAGCGCGGCAGGCGGCGGGGCTGGCGGAGCGGGGCGGGCTGCCCGCGATCACGTGGACGTACCTGCGCTTCGTGCAAGACGAGGCGACGCAGACGTGGCGGCCGGCGGCGGGGGTGTTCGAGGGCTGGCCGCGTGAGGCGGCGGCGGTGACGGTGCTGGACCCGTGCATGGGGAGCGGGCACTTCCTGGTGTTCGCGTTGCCGCTCTTGGCGCGGCTGCGGATGGAAGAGGAGGGGCTCAGCGCCTCGGCGGCGGTGGTGGCGGTGCTGCGGGACAACCTGCACGGGCTGGAGTTGGACGAGCGCTGCACGCAGATCGCGGCGTTCAACGTGGCGTTGACGGCGTGGAAGCTGGGTGGACACCAGGCGTTGCCGGGGCTGCACCTGGCGTGTTCGGGTTTGGCGCCGAGTGCGACGGAGGGGGAGTGGGTGGCGCTGGCGGGGGAGGACGATCGGCTGCGGCGGGGGATGGCGCGGCTGTACGGGTTGTTCAAGGACGCGCCGGTGCTGGGGAGCCTGATCAACCCGCGCGCACAAGCCGGAGATCTGACGGAGGCATCGTTCGAGGAGTTGGCGCCGTTGTTGACGCGGGCGGTGTCGGCGGAGGTGGAGGGGGAAGAGCGGCACGAGCAGGCGGTGGTGGCGCAAGGCTTGGCCAAGGCAGCTGAGTTGTTGGCTGATCAGTTTGTTCTGGTGATCACCAATGTGCCTTTTTTAGGTGCCGCAAAACAGTGTGAGGAATTAAGTGCGCATTGCGTGAGCTACTATCCAGACAGTGCTGTTGACCTAGCAACTGTGATGGTTGAGCGATGCCTGGAAGTTTGTACTGGAATCGGCACCTGCGCCACGGTCGCCCCTCAGAACTGGTTGTTTCTTCAGTCCTATCAACCACTTCGCGAAAAGACTCTTCGCGATAACTCATGGAAGATGATCTCTCGTTTGGGCCATGGCGCATTCGAAACGATTTCCGGCGAGGTAGTAAATGTGGCTTTGGTTGTAATTAACCGGGCGCCTGTTGCATCTGCCAATCAGATATCTCAGGTAGATGTATCTACCGATCGGAATAAGTCGGCTCGATTGCTGTCGGGGTTGATCAGCGCCATTGATCAGACTAAGCAACTAGGTAATCCGGATTCGGTCGTGACGATAGTTGCACTCGACAACAAGACAATGCTTAGTAGGTATGCTGTGTCAGTTCATGGTCTCGCACCGGGTGACACATCAAGAGTGACGCGGGCCTTTTGGGAACTTGATCGCCAAGGTGAATGGACGGCGATGTGTTCAACGCCGGGAGATGGGTTGCTGTCAGGTAGATCATTCGTTGTCTTGAATCCTGACAAGGTGAAAGAGTTAGGCATTCCTGGTTTTCGGTACGACGGAAGTAAAGCCTGGGGGCGTTGCGGGGTCTTGGTCGGCAAAATGCAGTCGCTTCCCGTGAGTATCTACCGGGGCGAGGTGTTCGATGATAATGCTCACGTATTGCTTCCCTTGCACGAAAGTGACTTAGCCGCAGTCTTGGCCTATTCGCTAAGCGATGAATTCAAAGAGAATGTCAGGGCGATCAACCAGAAGTATGCGATTACTACCAGCGCGATCGCAAAGGTCCCGTTTGATGCAGACCGATGGCGCACTAACGCGGTGTCACAGCATCAGAAAGAAATGTCCGACGATAATTGCACTGATATAACCCAATGGGTTTGCAATGCCCCATTAGCAGATTTGGATCAACTGCTCCAGGCAACTGTCGCCGGCATGCTTGGATATATCTGGCCCTGGCACTCGGACGAGTGGCGACTGAGTGCCGAGAATGGTTCGGATACACATGCATTTGACGATGCAGATTTTGATGGGATCGTTTGTCTGCAGTCTGTAAACCGAGAGCAACCAGCGGCCGTACGCCTGCGTCAAGTGTTGGCTCGACACTTGGGCTCGTTTGATGAGGCTAGGTTGATTTCCTGTTCCGGGCTGCGTGCCGCCAATGTATACACGCTCGAGGACTGGCTGCGGGATGATTATTTTGAACAGCATTGCAAGTTGTTTCTCGATCGTCCCTTTATTTGGCACCTCTGGGATGGCCGTGCCGATGGCTTTCATGTACTCGTCAACTATCACAAGCTTGACCACGCCAATCTCCAGAAGCTAACGTACAGCTACCTTGGTGACTGGATACGCCAACAAGAAGACGATGTCAAGGCCGACGTCCCGGGCGCGGTTGAACGCCTGCAGGCGGCACGATCGCTCCAGTTGAAACTCGCTTCCATACTGGAAGGCGAAGCGCCCCGCGACATCTTCGTGCGTTGGAAGCCACTGAAAGATCAGGCCGTTGGCTGGCATCCCGATCTCAACGACGGCATCCGCCAGAATATCAGGCCCTTCTTGATGGCCGGCGATGTGGGACGCAAAGGCGCGGGGCTGTTCCGGTCAGTGCCACTCAAGCTGAACGATAAGGATCGCGGCACCGAGCCGGTTCGGCCCAAGGACGAATACCCGTGGTTCTGGTGCGAGGATGAACCAGGCACCGATCCGGTGGGCGGCAAAGAGTACGTCGGCACGCGGTGGAACAACGTCCATCTGACCCTCGAGCGAAAGAAGCAGGCGCGTCAATGACGGTCTTATCAAAGGCGTATCGGAAGCAGTTGGAGCGGGTGACGGGGTTGGCGCGGGAGCTGGCGGAGGGGGCGTGCCGGGCGGCGCTGGAGA
>CAYZRP010000003.1:108389-132902 GCA_964480865.1 uncultured Anaerolineales bacterium
TCGGCTGCGGCGGGGGATGGCGCGGCTGTACGGGTTGTTCAAGGACGCGCCGGTGTTGGGCAGCCTGATCAACCCGCGGGCGCAGCGGGGAGATCTGACGGAGGCGTCGTTCGAGGAGTTGGCGCCGTTGTTGACGCGGGCGGTGTCGGCGGAGGTGGCGGGGGAGGAGCGGCACGAGCAGGCGGTGGTGGCGCAGGGATTGGCGAAGGCGGCAAGGATCTTGGCGGCGCAGTTTGTCCTGGTGATAACTAACGTCCCATATCTTTCGCGTGGAAAACAGGATGATGCACTGAGAGAGTACTGTGATCATCTGCACCAAACGTCAAAAACAGATCTGGCAACATGTTTTGTCGATCGATGTCCTGGATTGTGCAACTATGCAGGAAGCCTGGCTCTTGTAACTCCACAAAATTGGTTGTTTCAAGATTCGTACACCCGGTTTCGGCAGTCTATGTTGACCAATGTTCGCTGGACTTTTCTGGCCAAATTGGGGGCTGGAGCATTCGAAGGTATCGGGGGACAGGTAGTCGGTGTTGCGCTTGTGGTTCTCGGAAACGTTAGGCCGCTTCTTTCGGGTTCCATTGGGTGCATGGACACTTCTGACACGAAGATCGCTCACAGGAAAGCCAAGGCTCTCATAGCCGGGACGATACGCAGTATTGACCAGGTACAACAACTCCAAAATCCAGATCATCGAGTGTTGTTCGACCTAGGGTTCAATGAAGTGGGCCCTGGGATTACTCTTGAACACTATGCTGAGTTTGCCAATGGCATGCAGACAGGCGACTATGCCCGTTATGGACTATGTTTTTGGGAATTGGCGCGCGTCACCAGCGATTGGGAGTTCTTTCAGACGACCGTCAAGGGTAGTTCGCATTACGATGGCCTTCACAAAATCGTGTTATGGGAGCACGGTGAGGGCCAGATGGCAAGCAGTCCTAACGTAACGGTAAGAGGTCGTGCTGCCTGGGGAAAGCGAGGCGTGGCGGTAAGCGCTATGGGTGACTTGGCGGTGTGCTTATATGCAGGGCATCTTTTTGATGACAATGTTGTTGTGATAACGTGTAAAGACGCCAATTGGCTGCCGGCGGTTTGGACATTCTGTTCATCCGCTGCTTATCCACCTGCGGTTCGACGAATTGACCCGGCATTGAAGGTGCGCAGCCCTTTGGTTAAGGTGCCTTTTGATGCCTTGCATTGGAAGTCTGAAGCCGAAACGAAGTACCCTCACGGTCTGCCGAGGCCGCAAAGTGATGATCCCTCGCAATGGCTGTTTGGTGGACATCCAAACGGCTCACAACAATCGCTACATGTCGCGGTAGCGCGCTTGCTTGGATACCGCTGGCCACGACAAACAGGAAGTGTATTCCAAGACTGCGCAGAAGTTGGTCCTGACGGTCTTGAGGTATATGAAGATGTCGATGGTTTAGTCTGCTTGCCTCCCCTGAATCGAGAGCAGCCAGCCGCCGATCGCCTTAGGCAGCTTCTTGCGAATTCCCATGGCTCGCTTGATGAGCGAGCCTTACTGGCGAGGTGCGGTCCAAACGGCAGTCGGTCCAACAACATAGAGGACTGGTTGCGCGACGAGTTCTTTGAGCAGCACTGCAAGTTGTTTCACGATCGACCCTTCATTTGGCACTTGTGGGATGGGCGTCTTGATGGATTTCACGTCCTGGTCAACTATCACAGGCTGGACTACGCGACCCTGCAAAAACTCTCGTACAGTTATTTGGGCGATTGGGTCCGCAAGCAGGCTGATGATGTGAATACTGGTACGCCTGGGGCGATTGAGCGTCTTGAGGCGGCGCGGAAGTTGCAAGCCAAGCTTAGCTCAATTCTTGAGGGTCAAGCACCACTTGATATCTTCGTGCGATGGAAATCCATAAGCGAGCAATCTATTGGGTGGCAGCCTGAACTCAGGGATGGGCTAAGGCAGAACATCAGGCCCTTCCTCTTGGCGGGAGACGTGGGGCGCAGAGGAGCTGGCCTATTTCGTTCGGTGCCACTTAAGCTGAGCGAAAAGGATCGAGGCATCGAACAGTATCGGTCAATGGACGAATACCCTTGGTTCTGGTGTGAGGATGAGCCAGGCACTGACCCGGTGGGCGGCAAAGAGTACGTCGGCACTCGCTGGAACAACGTGCACCTCACCCTAGAGCGAAAGCGCCAGGCGAGATCATCATGACCGTACTCGAGCGATTGGTCCAAGCTCTCCGCGATGCCGCGACGTTCAACTCGAACGACATGGTGCAACCGCAGGTGATCCTGTGGCCTGATGAAGAGAAGCTTTGGGTTGACTCCTTCCAGGCACTGCGCGAAGCCATCCCGACGCTCTGGGCGTTGGGCGACTACGGGCCTGAGCAGGGTATTGGCCCGTCGATCTGGCTACGCTATCAGCTCGAAAAGGTCGGGCCTTCATCAAAGACGGTGCCGGTCCTGTACCTGCCCGGCGTCGGCCGGCAGGCGTTCCGCAGCGCTGAGCAATGCCCACCGATCGCACGACACCTGTTTGCCCTGCAGTATCGCGGGCAGTTCTGGACTCAGCGCAACGGCAAGGACTGGACCCCGGCCGCCTTCTTGGCCAGCGACGATGGGGGCCTCGGCCTCGACGTCGCAGCCGATCAGGACACGCGGCGCGCCATTCAGGAATGCCTGCCCAAACTGCTGGCGCTCGACGAAACCGGCCTTAAGCGCGGCAAGCTCGAGGCTAGCGACTTTCGCGCCATCGTCACGACAGATCCGGTGCATACGCTCTTGCGCTGGATGGGCAATCCCGCTCAGGAGCGAGCGACGCTCGAGAAATCGGGCTCCGACTGGTCGAGCTTCCGCGCGATCTGCCGCGAAACCTACCACGTCGATCCCGAAAAAGATGGCGCTCTCGCCGCAGCCGAGAAGCTGGCTTCGGGCAAGGGTGCCTGGCATCACGTCTGGAACCGCTATCGGGAGGCACCCCGCAACTATCCTGGGATCCGTGATCTGCTGGCGAAGTTGAGCCCGCAGCCCTCTGTCTTGCTCTCGGCTGGCGACGAGCCCTATCCCACCACTAACGCCGCCTCCGAGGAGAACCTCGGGCAGGCGCTCAAGGCGCTGGCGAACCAGGCGCCAAAGGATGCCGCCAAGTCCATCCTGGAACTGGCAGAGGCGCACGCGATCCGGGCCGATTGGGTCTGGGCCCGCCTGGGTGAGAGCCCGCTGGCGGAAGCCATCTTGCCACTGCGGCAACTCGCCCAACTTGCCCTGTCGCTGCCGCATCTGAGCACCTGGCCAGAGTTGGCGAACTACTATGCCACCACGGGCTGGAGGGCCGATGCCGCCGTTATCGAGGCGCTGAACCATGCGCGTCAGGGCGCCGCGAACAAGGCAGCCGTGTCAGCCATCCGCGCCGTTTACCTCGACTGGCTCGAGCGCCTCGCCAAGATGGCCCAATCGATCGCAAGGGATTACCCGAACACAGGTCCGCAGACCTGTCGGACGTTTGCGGTCGAGAGCGGCACGATCTACTTCTTCGTCGATGGGCTGCGCATGGACGTGGCGCGTCAGCTCGAGACGCAACTGGCCGCAGATGGGTACAGCATAACCCTCGGAACCGATTGGGCGGCCCTGCCCACGGTCACGGCCACGGCCAAACGCGCCTGGCAGCCGTTGGCCAGGCACCTCGGTGGCCCGCTGCGCAGCGAGGGGTTTGAACCCGTCGAGCTTGAGACGGGCAAAACGCTCACGCACCAACGCTTCAAGCAACTGTTGGGGGTCGAGCACATCGCCTTCGTCGATGCGGATACGACCGAACTAGGCGTCGACTGTGCCTGGACGGAGTTCGCCGGTTTCGATAGCCACGGCCACGACAGTGGGGCCGAATTGGCGCTTCGCGTGCACGATGATCTGGCGAAGGTCACTCAGCGCATCAGGGATCTTTTCGACGCGGGTTGGTCACGGGTGCAGGTCGTCACCGATCATGGCTGGCTGCTGGTTCCGGGTAGCTTGCCCAAGTCGGAATTGCCGAAACACCTCACGTTGTCAAAGTGGGGGCGCTGTGCCACGTTGGAACCGGGGGCACAACAGAAGTACCAGACGACGGCCTGGTTCTGGGATTCGGCGGAAGCCGTCGTCATGGCTCCTGGGATCACTTGCTTCACGGCCAATAACGCCTATGCTCATGGCGGCTTGACGGTCCAGGAAGCCTTGATCCCGTCGCTCTCGATCACGCCGGGCGGTGGCGCACAAAAGGCCATCGCTTTGAAGTCACTGAAGTGGAGTGGCCTCCGGTTGCGCGCGGAACTAGAGGGCATCGCCGGCTGTTCGGTCGATCTTCGACGCAAGGCGGCTGATGCCAAGTCGAGCCTGCTGGCTCAGCCGGTTCCTGCCAAGCCCGGTTCGCCACAGGTCAGCCTGCTCGTGACTGCCCAGGATGCCGAAGGCGACCCCGCGCTCCTGGTCGTGCTGGACGCGACCGGCGAAGTGGTTTTCAAGCACCCGCTGACGGTTGGAGAGAATTGACATGGAGCTGGATACGCTCGATCAAATCGCGGCCCAGGCCTTCGAGGGCTACCTTGTTCGCAAGGACCTCGTGCGGCAGTTCAAGGGCCAGTACCCGGTGCCGACCTACGTGGCCGAGTTCCTGCTCGGCCGCTACTGCGCCAGCGTCGATGAGGCTGAGATCATCGAGGGCCTTGCCATCGTGCAGCGCCAGCTGGCCAGCCGCACGGTGCGGGCTGGCGAAGAGGAGTTGTTCAAGGCACGCGCCAAGGAGCAGGGCCGCGTCAAGCTCATCGACCTGGTCAAGGCCCGGTTGGATGCCAAGAACGATTGTTTCCTCGCTGAACTCCCGAGCGTGCGCCTCAACGACGTCCGAATCGACGACGAGCTGGTCCACACCCACGACCGCATGCTCACCGGCGGCTTCTACGCCGAGATCGATCTGACCTACGATCCCAGCATCGCCGAGGAGAAGAACGGCCGGCCGTTTGGGATCGAGTCGTTGCGCGAAATCCAGCTCTCGAAGGCCAACGTCCTCCAGATCCTCAACAAGGGGCGCTCGCTGTTCACGTTCGACGAATGGCGTAGCTTTCTTCTGCGCAGTATCGGCCTCGAGCCCACGATCCTGAGCGAGCGCACGCGTGACGTGATGCTGCTGCGCATGGTGCCGTTCGTCGAGAACAACTACAACGTGGTCGAGCTCGGCCCGCGTGGCACCGGCAAGAGCCACCTGTTCCAGCAGGTGTCGCCGTACGCGCACCTGGTGTCGGGCGGCAAGGCCACCGTGGCCAAGATGTTCGTCAACAACCAGAACGGCCAGCGCGGCCTGGTCTGTCAGTACGACGTGGTCTGCTTCGACGAGGTGTCGGGCATCTCGTTCGACCAAAAAGACGGCGTGAACATCATGAAGGGCTACATGGAGTCCGGTGAGTTCAGCCGTGGCAAAGAGAGCATCCGCGGGTTCGGTGGCATCGTCATGGTCGGCAACTTCGACGTCGACGTCGAGCACCAGCAACGCCTTGGCCACCTCCTGGGCCCGATGCCGCACGAGATGCGCGACGACACGGCCTTCATGGACCGGATCCACGCCTACATCCCCGGTTGGGACGTGCCTAAGGTCAGCCGCGACCAGCTCACCGACCATTTCGGCCTGGTGAGCGACTTCCTATCGTCGTGCTGGAACCAGCTGCGCGCGCAGAGCCGCGTCAACAAGCTGCAGGGCCGGATCCTGTTCGGCGGCGCGTTGAGCGGCCGCGACACCACGGCCGTCCAGAAGACGATGAGCGGGTTGCTCAAGCTCATGTATCCAGACGCCGAGTCCGACATCCCCGATGAGGCCATCGAGTGGGCGGCCCGGCTGGCTCTTGAAGTTCGCCGGCGGGTCAAAGAGCAACAGAAGCGCATTGGCGCGGCCGAGTTCCGCAACACGCACTTCAGCTTCACGATCCTGCCCGACGGCATCGAGCAGTTCGTCTCGACGCCCGAGTTGCGCAATGAGAGCAGCGTCGGCAGCGATCCGCTGCCGGCGGGCCAGGTCTGGGCGCTATCGCCCGGCGGCCCGGACGAGAACCCAGGGCTGTTCCGCATCGAAGTGACGGTCGGGCCGGGCGGGGGGCTCAAGATCTTGAATCAGGCGCCGCCCGGACCGTTGCGCGAGAGCGTGCGCTGCGCCGAGCAGAACCTGTACGTGCGGGCCAAGGAATACGTCGGCGATCGGGATCCGCGCTCGCACGAGTTCACGCTACAGGTGCGCGCCTTCGACGCCAACAAGAGCGCGGCCTACACGGGCGTGCCGATCCTGTTGGCCATGAGCTCGGCGCTGGTGGAGCGCAGCCTCGAGGGCGGGCTGGTGGTGGTCGGCGGCCTCAACCTGGGCGGCTCGATCGAGCCGATCTATAACGCCGTCAGCGTCATCGAGCTCGCCGCCGACAAGGGCGCGCAGAAGATCCTGATGCCGGTGTCGGCGCGAAAACAGCTCTTCGAGCTTCCAGACGAGCTGGCCACGCGAGTGACCGTTGTGTTTTATTCAGATGCTCGAGACGCGCTGCTTAAGGCCTTGAGCGAGTAGCTGTGTGCGCTGGATACGCGGTGCATTGATTGGAAGGAGCGGGTCGATGCTTTTCCCTCTGGAGAGCCTGCTCAGAGACCGTGAGGAGCCGCTGTGCATCCAACAGGATCAGCGGCTTTCGACGGCGCTCGACCTGATGCTCAAACACGACTATAGCCAGTTGCCGGTCGTCGATCGGCAGGGTCGGTTGAAGGGCATCGTCTCCGAGAAGACCATCATCCGGTCGTACTACCATCAAAAGGCCGCGGTTTCGCTCCTCGACCTGGCGGTCGATCACTGCATGGATACGGCGCGCCGCATGGACCCTGAGGCCGAGGTCTTCGACGCCCTCGACCAGTTCCGGGATGTGCCGGCGATCGTCGTGGTCAAGAATGACAAGCCCTATCGGATCTTCACGCTCTCCGATGCGACCCTGTTCTTCCGCGAGCTTTCCGAGGGCTTGATGTGGGTGCAGGACATCGAGGTCACGCTACGTCAGTACACGGACGTGCTCTTCGATGATGACAAGAAGCGCACGGCCGCCCTGATGCGCGTGTTCGGAGCCGACAAGCAGGATCCCAGTAAACCGGCGCGGGAGTACGACAAGTTGTCGCTGGGTGATCAGATCCGGCTCCTGATGAATAAGGAGCATTGGGAGAGGCTGGAAGGCAAGCTCGATCCCAAGCGCAGTTTCGAGGAGTATCTGACCCAGGTTCGCGACATCCGCAACCAACTCGCTCACTTTCGTGGCGATCTGGACCCGGTGCAGCGCGATGCACTCTCCGAGGCACGCCGTTGGTTGTCGACCCGGCCGAAGTTGGCGCGGCCCTACGAAGCGATGCCGACACCCGTGCACCCCATGATTCGTGAGCGGCCGGCGGCGTACGTGACCGGCGAACGTGGCAAATACGAGCCTCTGGAGCGCTACTTGCGGGAGAGCGTGGACGTTTCACCGGTCCTTCGCCTGACCTTTGACGATATCGGGAAGTTGCTTGATGAGCCCTTGCCTCCCTCGGCGCGCGAGCACCGCGCCTGGTGGGCCAATGACCCGGACACACATCCCCAGGCGGCGGCCTGGGCGCGCGCCGGCTGGCGCGTCGACGACGTTGACCAAAACGTCGGCGCTGTCCTGTTCAGGCGTGACACGGGTTCTCTGTACCAGGTGTTCTTCGCCGATCTGATAGAGAAGTTCAAGCAAGTTCGCCCGGGCCTGACGCGTTCGACGCGAACGTTACCGCAGAATTGGTGCGATTTCGGCAGTGGGCGATCGGGTTTCGCGTTTTCATGGGTGTTCAGCAAGGGCGATCGATTTCGCGCGGAGTTATATATCGACACCGGCGACAAAGAACAAAACGAGCGCGTTTTTGAGGCTCTGCTCGCCCAGCGTGAACAGATCGAAGCTGAGTTCGGCAGCCCTTTGGAATGGGACAAGCTTCCATTGAAGCGAGCCTGCCGGATCTATGCGGCGAACCAGGGCAACATCAAAGACTCGGCGGAACAACTCGAGCAACTCAGGGCCTGGGGCGTTGATGCGATGGCGCGTCTGACCGATGTTCTGCGAGTCCGTATACGCGAGTTGCAGATTAGCTAGCCTGGCCACTCACGTTGCCAGACCGATCGCGATGCGTACGAGGCAATGACCATGGATCGTATCGGATACTCCGTGCGGATTTTCGTGCCCCAGGGCGAGCCCGAGGGCCTACGCCTCGTCGAGAAATCGAACTGGGTTGGGGTGGGGCTGGTCTTTCCGCGCACGCTGTTCACGGAGGCGATGCAGCGCCCGGAAGCCAAACGAACCGGCGTGTATGTGCTCTGGGGTGATTCGGAGATCGGCGGCTTGCCGCGCGTGTATTTCGGTGAGGGCGACACGACCGAGGGTCGCGTCACGCGCCATTACTCCGAGAAGGAGTTCTGGACCCACGGCGTGATCTTCTCGAGCAAGGATCAGGGGCTCAACAAGGCACATATCCAACATCTGGAAGCCAGACTGGTGGCGCTGGCGAGAAGTGCGAAGCGGTGCGAATTGGAGAACGGCAATGTGCCGCAACCGCCGACACTGTCGGAGGCCGACATCGCCGACGCCGAGAGCTACCTCCGAGACATGCTTTTGTGTCTCCCGGTGATTGGCGTCAGTTTCTTCGAGCCCGCTCAGGTGAAGCCGGCGGTGCATGTCCCTGAGTTGTTCCTCAAACTGCGCGGCATCACGGCACAGGGGTTTGAGGCCCCACAGGGTTTCATCGTGCGGGCAGGATCGACGGCGGCCCTCGACGAGACCGAATCGGCTCACGAGTTCATCAAGTCCCTGCGCAAGTCGTTGATCGAGAATGAGGCGCTGGTTATGGATGGGGACAAGTACCGACTGACTCTCGACTATCGCTTCGGGTCGCCCTCCACGGCGGCCGGGGTCATGTTGGGCCGAAATTCTAACGGGCGCGTCGATTGGCGGGATGGTTCCGGCCGGACGCTCAAAGAACTCCAAGAAGCATAGCGGCATTTTGCAGCGACAAAGACAATCCGACATGATCAGGCGCGTCCAAAGCGGTAAGCTGATCGTCCCGCACTAGGTTGAGGTCGCTGCGACTGAAGTACTCTATCGAGTTGGTGGAACCGGTGCTCGATCACGATGAGGAACTCGAATCGCGCTACAAAGGCCTCCTCGCGTCCCAGCGCATATACGTTCCTGCGCTATCGCCCGATGAAGACAACGAATGGTCGCTGCTGAGGTAAGGATCGGAGAAGGTATTCATGACAAAGACCGAAATCGACACCATAGACGGTACGCCCGATAAGCGGATGTTCTGGTCGATCATCAGCGATTACGACTTGGGTACCTCGCTGGCCGAACTCATCGATAACGCCATCGATACCTGGTCTGGCAAGACCGACAAAACGCCGTTGGTAGCAGAGCTCGAACTTGATACGGATCGGCAGATCATCCGCTACAGCGATAACGCCGGCGGGGTGCTCCGCGAAGATCTCCGATTGTTGGTTGCGCCAGGCGGCAGCAAGAACGCCCCAGATGGCGCGTCGATCGGTATTTTTGGTGTAGGTAGCAAACGCGCGGTTGTGGCTTTGGCAGAGCATGTCGTCATTCGCACGCGCCATAGCTCTGAGGCAGAGAGCCACCAGGTGGAGATCACCAAGGATTGGTTAGCAACGCCGGATTGGGAACTACCCGTCTATCGAACGGACGAAATCCTGGCGGGAACGACGCGAATAGAGCTGAGCCAACTTCGCCGTACGATCTCCGCTGACGAAGTGCCGGAGTTAATCGAGCACTTTGAGTGCACGTACGGAGCGTTCTTCGCGAAGGGCCAATTCACGCTGCGAGTCAACGACACAGTGCTTGAGCCACGCTCGTTCGACTCATGGGCGTTTCCGCCAGACTTTCCACCCCGACAGGCGGTGTTCCAGATCACGCCTGATGGACGGACTGCTCTGGATGTGGAAGTCACAGCAGGCTTGATCAGGGATCGTGATCCTGAGCTCTCCAATTACGGCGTTTACCTATATTGCAATGATCGCTTGGTCGTCCGCGAACTGAGGGATCGATCTGTCGGCTACTATGTGACATCCGAGGCCGGGGTACCGCACCCCGACGCCTCGCTTTGCCGCGTGATCGTGCGACTCAACGGGCCGGCCATCCTGATGCCCTGGAACAGCAGCAAGACGGGCGTCAACACCGACCACGTGACATTTCAGCGCATTCGCCCGACGATCATCCAGTTGACCCGACACTTCTCGGGGCTGTCCAGGCGTTTCAAAGATGACTGGGAGGCGAAGGTCCTTCAATATGCTGGTGGCTCCGTCGCGCCGATTCCTCCCGAGCAGGTGACCGGTGGTCGCAAGCTGGTGCTGCCCGAACTGCCAAAGGTTCAAAAGGCGTATGCCGAAAAGATCCGCGCACGCAACCGCGAGCGTACGAAGGATCTCCCTTGGACCATCGGCTTGATCGAGAGCATCACTGCGGTAGATTTGATTCTGCGACAGAAGCTCGAAACCCGTAACCGCATCGCCTTGATCCTGTTGGACAGCGCTTTCGAGATCGCTCTCAAGGAATACATCACACACAATGCGGCCCAGTTTCCGAACGTCAATCTCAAGCAGCTCTTTGAACGGCGCGATCAGGTTGTGGCGGCGGTCTTCAACGTGGTGGTGATCGACCAGCGAATCCTTGATCGACTCAATCATTACAAAGACCTGCGGAACAAGCTGATCCATGAGCGGGCAACAGTCGACGTCACCAACGAAGATATCGCCAACTTGAGAGATGCGGTCGTGTCGGTTCTGCGCTTGCTGTTCAACCTTGACCTGAGCGTTGATTGACGGCGCGACTCTCTAGTTAGCGCCACATTCCATGAGGTCGATCGTGCAAGGGACCGGTAGTTTTCGGTAGCTTCGAGAGGAGCACTCTGCCATGTTCATCGTCGGTTCCGATGTGATAGATCGTTGGGAGCAGCAGTACCCTGGCGTGCGCGAATCAATATTCTCTTACGAAAGTGCGCAATTGCCGGTTTGCGCTCATTGTCGTTCTGAGGAAACCGCCAAGGTCATCTACGGAATGATCGGCCGCACCAAAGCGATTGCAGGGTCCACCAACAAGGTGCACCTGCTTCCAAGCTCGCCCGGACCCGGAAGTTATTTCTGCAATGCCTGTAGGGGTTATTTTGACGATGCCGTTGTCGGTCACTAGGCTTATCGTTCGGCCGTTGACCATCGAAGGCGGCGCATTCCTACGCTGAGAGACGCGCCATAGTAATTGGGATTCCAGAATGGTCAGCCGCGGAGATGTTCGCAAGTGCTAAGTGAGCTTGAAATACAGACCTTTGCCCAGCCCTGCGGCGACTTTAGCGATGATCTTCAGGCTGGCTGAGACATTGTCGGGATCCAAGACGCGATCGAGCTGCATCCGCGAGAGGCCGGCTTTCTTGGCAAGTGCGCTCTTGGTCAGGCTCTTCTTCTGCCGTACGGCTTCGAGTTGATCCACTGGGTTTCTCTTGGCCGCTCCGGCGATGACATCGGCCAGCAATCCTTCTTCTTTGAGAAACGAGTCGAGGCTTGAGCCGATGTGCGCGTTCTTCCTGGGCATGAGAGCGTGTACGCTCCTGACAACCCGTCTGACGCGGGGCCATTCAAGCAGCCGGGATGAGGTAATACACCGGTTGGATCGGCAGCAGGCTCCGCGGCTTCTCAGGGATGCGCTGATAGTGCTCGATCCAAAGGTCGAAGAGCTTCTTCGAGTCCAACAGCATGAGGCGACGCTTCTCTTGATGGCGCGCTTCGCTCTCGGCGTCCTTGGTGAAGCCGCCGGTGCACACGAATAGCCCGGCGTCGCCCTCGTTCAACAGCGCAAGGAACGAGCGCAGCCCGGGAGCTGCAACCTTCTCAACCTGCCGCTTGACCTGCACCTTGAGCCGAGGTCCCGTTACACCGAGCGGATCGCTGAAGGCGACGATGTCGATGCCCTTGTCCGGGCCAGGTGGCGCCACCCAAATGACGTGGTAACCCATCCCACTGAGGAGGCCCGCGACGAGATCTTGCAGGTCGTAAGGGCTCATCGTGCTCAGCCGTTCATCGATCTCGGCCCAGGCTGCTTCCTCGGCTTCCTCGAGCCCTGTAGTGACCGTGGCGGTGTCGTCCTCCAGTTCGGCCTCGCCTACGTCCGTGGTGACGTCCGGCTGAGCGCGCCGCCAGAGGCGATAGAGCCGATCGGCCTCCTGGACGAACGCTTCAGGCTCGGCATAGAGCTTGAAAGCCTTGCGGCCGTCTTCGGTGACCGACCACTGGCCGCGGTCTTTGACCATCCAGCCCGCCTTCACTGGACCAAGCGTGGCGAATCGGACGACCTTGGGATAGCGCCTCGATTCTGGCCGACCCGGGTAGGTCTCGTTCTCGTGCGCGGTCGCTGGGAACTGCTCTTCGAGCTTCTCGAGCGCCACACGCCCTGGCAGCCCGTCCGGTTCGACCATCAGGATTCCAAACAAACCTCGGAGTAGAGTGCCAACTCGATATCGCCGATTGCCGTCTGACATGTTGAAATCTCTGAACCCTTTGTCTTTGCTTTTCTGCAAGCCTGGCTATTCTAGTCCTCTGACGATTTGCGCAAAAACCCAACAGGCATGGAAGCGCTCGCATCGGTCATCCATAGCTCTCCCAAGTCACGTCGAGCGCTTCAACTTCCTCCAGTAAGATCTCATCTTTGGCTCCGGCATATAGCTGCCAATTTCCTTCACGGGTGTCCAGGCAGAGTGCCAGACCTGGCTTGCCGTAGGCCCACATCCCTGTGACCCCTCCGACGGTCACGTAGCGCGCTTCGAGGGTCTCGTGGATGCGATTGTGGGAGTATCCTGTGGCCGAATACGGCATCGCACCGCCGGATGCGCCCTGCCAGAGCACCATCACAGCCAAGAATTCTGAACACTGATCACAG
Source organism: uncultured Anaerolineales bacterium (assembly GCA_964480865.1). Lineage (GTDB taxonomy): Bacteria > Chloroflexota > Anaerolineae > Anaerolineales > UBA6663 > UBA6663. Next base: position 121,340 of record CAYZRP010000003.1, read on the forward strand.
ACCTTCTTCCACTGGTCTGGCTTGTCATCCGGTCTCCAAAACACTGGCGGATCCTCGTCAGTCGTGGCGATATCAACCGCAAAAAACTCGACATCGTCTGCTCCAGCCAGAAAGACCAACTTGTCGCCCTCGCGATGCCATTCTTCTGGGAGGAGGAAACAATCGCGCCGGTTGAGCACGCTTCGGGCTCTGCCAGCGAGCTGGTAGAACGATCGCAACAAGAGAGGAACTTCACAGGTGAGTCGGCTTTCTGCCTTTAGTATCCGAGCCTCGGGTATTTCATCGCTGCGATCAAGCTCATAGGCTACGATGTGGAAGGCCCGCCGGTACTCTGATTCTTTCATAGTCGTCTCCAACAAGATTCGGCCGTCCAACTATCGAACGAAGTAGCGATTCGTGATGTAGACAAACTATTTGAGGTAATGGTTACGGCGATCAATTGTTCACGCAGTCTCATTGCTCCCTCCGCTTCGCTGAAGCTTGACCTCTATCGCGTCTACCGGCAGCGCCCACTGATCTAGCGCCCGCTGCATGCCGATATATCGCAGGCTGGCCGTTGCGGGCAAAGGCGATGGTCTGCGAGATGGTCTGCCTTCAAGTTGTTGACGCGAGTTAATCAAAAGCTCAGTCAATGAGATGGCGTACCTTGTGCCTCAAACGAACGGACGATACCTACGATTGATGCGGTTGTCTGTCTACTGGATTCCGGCATTGTAATCGGATGCCTTTGTCCGATTTGGCGGCTTCGGGCCAAATCGGACGATTTAACGCGGCGTTTACGCTCGATCTGGCCCAGATCGAGCCAGCCGGTTACGGCTTTCTTCGAAACGGATAGAATGGCGGCACGGTCTCGTAAATATCGTTATACCTGTCGATAGTGTTGGAGCTCTCGGTAGATGGATACGCAACGGAGGGAACCTGAGCCGGTTTCGGCGCTGACCGCAGGGCAGGCGGTTGGATCCTATGTCGTGGTCAAACCGCTCGGCCAGGGCGGTATGGCCAACGTCTATCTGGCCCGAGAACGCGACGGCCAGGGCCTGGTGGCGATCAAGGTCATCAACCTCGCCCAGCTGCCCTCGCAACAGGCCCCGCAATTCACCCGGCGTTTCGCCCTCGAGGCGCGCGAGATGGCCCGCCTCCAGCATCCCCACATCGTTCGTGTCATCGACAGCGGTTACCTGGACTCCACGCCTTACCTGGTGCTGGAGTACGTCCCGGGTGGCACACTGCGCGAACGCGTCTCGACGCCGTGGCCCTGGGCTGAGGCCGTTGGCTTGATCATCCCGGTCGCTCAGGCCCTCGACTACGCCCACCAGCAGGGCCTGATTCATCGCGACGTCAAACCCGCCAACATTTTGCTGCGCCGCGACGGCTCGCCGGTGTTGTCGGACTTCGGCATTGCCAAGACCGTGGCGACCCCAGAGACGACCCTCGGCGCGACCCTGACAACCACGGGCGCACTGCTCGGCACGCCCGAGTACATGGCGCCCGAACAGGTCAAGGGCTCGACGTATGACAACCGCGTCGACATCTACGCCCTGGCCGTCGTCCTCTTCGAGCTGATTACCGGTCGCCACCTGTTCAAGGCCGATACACCCTGGGAGGTGCTCACCCAGCACCTGCGCGCACCGGTGCCCAACGCCAGCAGCCTGGTGCGCGGCCTTCCGCTCTCGGCCGACAGGATCCTCAAGAAGGCCCTGGCCAAACGCCCGGAAGATCGCTACGCCTCGATGGCGGAATTTGTCGTCGCCCTCGAGGCTAGCTTGGCGCGGCCGATGGTGCCATGGCGCTGGATCGCGTTAGGCGGCCTCGGCGTTGCCGTCGTCGTCGGCGGGGTCGCTGGGGCCCTCAGCCTAGCCGCTTACGCCAGTGGGCAAGGCGCGTCGCCGACGCGCACTACTGTGCCCACCTGGACCGTCATCGCCACGCGCGTTCCACCGACTATGGCCGCCTCGGCAACGCTCGTTCCACCGACTCTTGCGTCGACCACGGTAGCGCCCACCGCTAGCCCGACAGCATCGCCGACCAACACCGAGTTCCCCACGACGCAGGCTCCGACGGTCGTGCCGCCAACGCGCCGGCCGACTGTGGCGCCTCCGCCCATCGCGACCCTGCCGCCGCCCACGTCGCCCCCACAACAGCAACCGACGGAGGCACCGAACCCGACCATCATGCCGAGCGCGGCGCCGACCATCCTGACGCCGGAAGTGACGATTCCACCGTTGCCGACCACCGAAGCCACGATCCCGCCGTTGCCGCCTTGATCCGGCGCACCGTCGATACGAACGTGACCCGATAGGTGTGAGGACTTGAGGCCCTGTGGTGGGGCAGAGAGAGCAGGCGGGCCGGTGCCGCTTCCCGTGTGTGAGGGGGCTAACGATGTCAATGAGTCTCAACCACCCCGTCATCCGCCTTGCCCTGGCCCTGGCGATCGCCGTGGCTGGCTTGAACCAGCGCTCGCTGCCGGGCCCGACGAACGCCGCTTCCGCGGCGGTGGGCGCACTCGGGACGGCGACGCCGCTGCCACTGAATTGCCCAGGCTCGTCGACCGACTCGCTGTGCGCCATCGGCTATGTCTACGACAATGACGCACCCGTGGCCGGGGCGTCCGTCAAGATCGACAGCCCCTTCGGCAGCGTGACCGTCGCCACGACCAGCGGGCCGTTAAGCCCCTCGCCTTATTACCAGGTCGATCTCCAGGCTGCGCCGCTCCTCGCCAGCACCGGGATCACGTTGACGATCGAGGCGACCTACCAAGGTCGGTTGGCCGCCACCGCGCACGTGCCCACGACGGGCGGTCAGCAGGTGGATGTGGTCATCGTGCCGACGTTCGACGATTGGTGGAACGACAGCTACGCGTTTCGTCGTCCGTTGCCGATCGTGACCGGCTCCGCGCTGGCGGCTGGGACTTTGATCAAGGTTGAAGGCGTGGATCTCGAGACCCTGGTCGGGCAGGGCCGGATGCGGGCCGATCACAACGACCTGCGCATCGCCCGACGCATCTCGGCGAACAACTGGGAGGAAGTAGCCCGCGTCTATTTCACCGGCCAGGACGTGGAGTTCCGCCTTTCGGCGACGATCAATGCCGGCACCGACAACTCTTACTACTTGTATTACGGCAACCCGAGCGCTGGGAGCCCGCCGACGTTCACGCTGCCGCAGGGCTGGTGGGCCGACATCTACGACGATAAGAACTGGACCAGCTTCCGCGGAACGTGGGCCTTCGACGTGGCCCTCAACCTCGACAACGTCTGCAGTGCCCCGCTAGACCATGACGGCAAGACTGGTTCGGGCTTCGACGAGTCAGACCGGTTTCGCGGCCGGCTCTACATCCCGTATGACGGAGCCTGGACATTCCGTGTCTATACAAACGATGGATACGGCGTCCTCATCGATGGTGTCAACGTCGGTCAAAGTTACGCGGGATCCGGCGAGCGCTGGGTCACGGTGGGTTCCGCCTCTCTGACAGCCGGTTGGCACAGGATGGAACTGCTCCACAACTGGGTGGGGTGCGGCCCGTGGCGCTTCGCCATGTCCGGCCCATCCTTCACTGAACAGATCGTCCCGGCCAACTACTTCCAGCAGGTCTGGGACGGATTGGTGACCGGCATCACGCCGGGCAGCGAGGAGGCGCGCGTCGTGACCCTGCCGCCGGTGGCGACCTTCCAGGCGCTGCTTCCAGGGAACACGGCGCTGACGACCGACGCGATTCGGCTGCGCGGCGCGGGCGTGATACAGAACCAGCTGGCCACTGGCATCACGCAGATCGTCTGGCGCTCGGACCTGGACGGCATCCTCGGATCGACGGCCGATTTGACGTTGCCAGCCGGGACGCTCAGGGCCGGCACACACACGATCTTCTTTAAGGTGAGGGACAGCCAGTTCGCGTGGTCGGCCGAGATCTCGCGCCCGATCACGATCAGCGCGGCGGCCACTCCGGCGCCGACCTCACCACCGACCGGTTCCCACCACGTGCGTCTGCCGATGCTGGCGCGCACCGGCGGCGCCTGTTACGCGGGTAGCGCCGAGCTGGAGCCCAACAACACGACCGGGCAGGCCACCGGACCGCTGTGCCGCGGCCTGTCGTACCAGGGTTTCGTTAACGACTCGGATGACTTTTATGCGTTTGACGCCGCGCAGGGCGGGGCGATCGTCGTATCGCTCGCGAACCCGTCAGGCGCGGGCGTGCAACTTGTCCTGTACGCGGGATCAAGTCCCGTAGCCCAGGATGTCAGCGCGCCGTACCAAATCAACCACACGGCCAGTCTGGCCGGGCGCTATTACGCGCGCGTATACGCCGTCGGCGGGTTTAATGCGACCACGCCCTACACGATCCAGGTCAACTACCCCTAGATCGTGTGGCCGTAGCGTGCGGGCCTTACCGGCAAACTCGAACGGCTTGTGTGCCTCGGAGGAATGCAGATGTTGTTGTCTCGCTATTCAAGAATGGTTGTCGGGTGTGCTGTCGTATGGGCCATGACGATTGGCGCTGCGCCCCAGGCGTCCAGAGCGGTGGCCGCTCTGGCGGTCGGTGACCCACTGCCCTTGACCTGCAGTGGATCGCCGGCGCCGGCCAATTGCCTTCTAGGCTATGTCTATTACGGCGGCGTTCCGGTGGCCGGCGCTCAGGTCAAGGTGGAGAGCCGCTTCGGAGAGGCGAACCTACAGACGGCGACGGGTGCGGCGAGCGCTCAACCCTACTACGCGACGGCGCTCAGCACGGCCCCCTTGCTGGCCACCACTGGCGAGACGATCACGGTGACTGCGATTTATCTGTCGAGTGTCGTCACTGTCACCGGCGTCGCCGTGCCGGGTGGCCTGCAACTGGACGCCGTGTACAACGTCAGCCCACTGTTTGGAAACGGGGAGGACGGCGACTTCGCGGGCACCGATCCCAACTCGGAAAGGGCCGGGTTGGCGTCTACAGCGGCGGCCGGTCAGAAGACAATCACCACAAGTTGGGCCTTGTTGATGACCGTCGGCGACGAAGTCCTGGTCATCCAAATGCAGGGCGTTGGCGCTGGCCAATACGAATTCGGCCAGGTCGCAGGCTTGTCGGACACAACCGTGACTCTGAGTGACAACCTGGCGCACACTTACACCCAGGACTCTGTGTCGAAAGCGCAGGTGTTGCGCGTGCCTCACTTTCGAACAGTCACAGGGTCGTTGGCGACGGGCGAGTGGACCGGAACGGCTGGTGGGGTGTTGGTGTTTCGAGCTCTGGCCGTCACGGGGGTGCAGGTGGGCGCGAACGGTGGTGGATTCAAAGCGGGCTACGGCAACGACGCGGCGGTTCACTTCGGTCCTTGCACGAACGGCAACCAAGGTCAGCAAGGCCATTCGCCGACCGGAGCCGGAATCTGCTATCGGCTCAACAACGGTGGCGGTGGCGGCGGTGCCGGGCCGACTCCCGGTGGAAGCGGTGACTTCGGCTCGGGCGGCGGCGGTGGACATGCGCAAGGCGGTTCGACAGGGAGTGGACCGTTGCCAGGGCTCGGCGGCTCGGCCTACGGGACCAATGACTTCTCGTCCATTTTCATGGGCTCCGGTGGTGGCGGCGGCGCGTGGGGCACTAACCCCTACGGGGGCGGCCGCGGCACATCCGGGGGTAGCGTTTCAGACGGGCAGGGCGGCGCAATTGTCCTGATCTATGGATTGTCCATCCAGAACCTGAGTGTGAATGCGAACGGTCAGACGGGCGGGGCGTCGAGCGGCGGTTACGGCGGTGGCGGCGGTGCGGGTGGTTCGGTGTACGTGGTCGGTCGCACTGTGAGCCTGAGCACTGTGCAGGCGACGGGTGGCGCTGGCGGCGCGGGGGCGCAGGCGCAGGGCGGTGCGGGAAGTGCCGGCCGCATTCGGGTTGAGTACGAGACTCTGACGGGAACATCGAACCCGACGCCCGTGACCCAGGTCCTGGATTTCACTTCCGCGCCAATCGCGACCATCAACGCGATCTATCCGGCCAGCGCCGGCCAGAGCAGCGTAGTCACGTTCGTTGGGACGGGCTCGGTGACGGACCTGGGCGGTGGCGGCATCACCAGCTACGTCTGGCGCTCTGACCTCGATGGTGTCCTCAGTTCAAGCGCCGCGTTCACGCGAACGGCGAGCAGCCTGTCGGCGGGGACGCACACGATTTACCTGAAGGTCAGGGACAGCCACTCGAACTGGTCGACCGAGATCGCGCGCACCCTGGTGGTTGGCACGGCGCCCGCGCCGACTGCTACACCGACTGGAGGCCCGACGCCGTCGGGCACGTTCCGGGTTCAACTGCCGACCTTGCTGCGGACGACGAGCGCCTGCTACTCAGGAGCCAGTGAACGCGAACCCAACAATGCGATCGGCCAGGCCACGGGCTTGCTTTGCTCCGGTTTGACCTACACGGGCTTTGCCAACGACAGCGATGACTTCTATGCCTTTGACCTCGATCACGTCGGAAACATCAATGTGGCCCTCGACAATCCGTCAGGCACGGGCACCCAACTGGTGTTGTACGCGGGGTCGACGCCCGTCGCGCAGAGCATCAGCGCGCCGTTTAGGATCACGCATGCGGCCACAGTGAACGGTCATTACTACGTGCGCGTCTACACGGTTGGCGGATTCAACTCGACCAGCCCGTATTCGTTGCATGTGACCTTTCCGTGACTTGAGCGAGACAGCCATATCTGGTCGGCCGTAACGGCCTCACCTGACAACCGACTCCAACTCTGCCTACCGTTATGTCGCCGATGTGGCCCTATACTGGGGCTCTCGCGGCGTTACATGTCACAGGAGCCGCGCTGTCATGTCGGACAGGTGAACCCGATGTCGTTGCCCGCAGTCTCGCGCAAGCCGCTCCTGGCCTTCCTCGACAAGCTCAACCGCTTCGTCCGTGATGAGTACCGGGCGCAACGCCGTCAGATCGACCTGACCTGGCGCAAGCCGATCGGCGAACGCGTCGCGGCCGGGCGCGCGATCGAGGGCCTGCGCGTGGTCGGCCCGACGCCCGGGGGCGGGCTACTGCTGACCTGCACGCGCAACGTCTCGCGCTTCCGCGAGGGCGACATCCTCTGCCTACACCAGGGCGATCCCAACTTCCATCCCAAATGCAAGGTCACGCTGACGACAGACCGCGAGACCCAGCTGGCCGTGACGCCGCCCGACTTCGGCGTTGACCTGACGTCTCTGGTCGAGTCGGGCGCGGCCTGGACCCTCGACGAGGACACGCTCGACCTCAGCCAGTTCCTGCTCGATGCCCTGGGCGATGCCGGCGATCGCGCGGTGGGCAGGGAGTTCATCCTGCCGCTACTGATGGGCGACAGGCGGCCGGGCACCGACCTTGCCCGCTACGAGCGCGCTCTGCAACAGGCCGAGGAGGTCGGCCTCAATGACGACCAGGCCGAGGCCTTCGCCCAGGCCTACGCCACCGACCTGGCCTGGCTGGTGCAAGGCCCGCCCGGCACCGGCAAGACCCGCGTCCTCGCGCACCTGGCCGCGGCCCTGGCCGAGGAGGGCGAGCGCGTCCTGATCACGGGCTTTACGCACCGCGCGATCAACAACGCGCTCAACATGCTCGCCCGCCTCGCGCCCGACGTCGCCTGCGCCAAGATCGGGCTGCCGCATCGCGCCGACGGCCTCGACGACTCGATCGAGAACGCCGCCACCTTCGCGACCTCGAGCCTGGCCGAGCACAAAGGCGGTTACGTCGTCGGCGCGACGCCGTTCGCCCTGCGCTCGCAAAGCCTGCGCGGCGTCGATTTCGAGACCGTGATCTTCGACGAGGCCAGCCAGATCACGCTGCCCCTGGCCATCATGGGCATGCTGGCCGGCAAGCGCTACGCGTTCTTCGGCGATCAGCGCCAGCTGCCGCCGGTGCTGGCCCTCAACGCGCGTGACAGCGCCGAAGCGCAATCGGTGTTCGCGGCGTTGGCCGACCAGGGCATCGTCACGCTCCTGACCGAAACCTACCGCCTCAACCGCGAGCTGGCCGCCTGGCCCAGCGACGCGTTCTACGACGGCCGCCTGCATCCGGCCACGCCCACGATCGCGGCCCAGCGCATCGACTACGTCGCGCCTGCGCCAAGGCTGGCCGAGGTGCTCGACCCCGCGCATCCTAAGGTCTTCCTCGACCTCGGCCAGCGCAACACGACCTCGCGCAACTTCCGCGAGGCCGGCGTGGTGCTCGACCTGATCACGGCCCTGCTCGAAGCCGGCGTGCCGCAGAACGAGATCGCCGTGGTGACGCCATACCGCGCCCAGGGCCGCGAGATCCGCAGCCTGTTGCGCCAGGTGCTCGCCGATGATGAGATCCGCCGCCACATCGTGGTCGACACCGTCGAGCGCATGCAGGGCCAGGAGCGCGAGGCCGTGATCGTGTCGCTGACCACCAGCCAGCCGAGCTTCGCTGCGCAGCTGGCCGAGTTCTTCTTCCAGCCCGAACGGCTCAACGTCGCTGTGACTCGGGCGCGCTCCAAGCTGATCGTGGTCGGCAGCCGACACGTGCTCGAGGCCCAACCCGAGCTCGAGGAGCATCAGGAGTCGGTAACCCTGTACCGGTCGTTCCTCGAGAGTTGTTCGTATCGCTCTTACGACGCGCTGACGTCGGGCGCCCGAGGTCAGGGGGCGCGATGGCCCTGATCTTCCCCGACACGCCCCCGATCTCGACCTCGCCGGAGGTGGCTCGCGTTCATCGCCTGCTCAAAGGCCTGCCGGACGATCAATACGCGATCTGGCATCGCCTCGCCATCCATGCCGAGCCGGGGCCGGATTTCTGGATCCGTAGCCTGCACGGCCGCTCGCTCTGGCTCAAGGTGTCGGCGCTCACACCCGCGACCGCCAGAGTCTTCGACCAGGCGGGTCTGTTCACGTCGGACGATCTGCGCCCGTTGGTTGCCGAGCACCGCGATCTGACGGCTTTCACGGCCGCGCATGTGCCGGCCGGCTGCGCGGTGCCGCTCGTGATCGCCTTCCCGAGCCTCGGGCAGGCCGATCTCGATCGGCTGCAGACTCTTGCTGACGTGCCACCCGGCCTGATCTGGCTGTCGCGCGAGCAGCTGACAGCCACGGCCTTCACGGCCTGGCTCGACCAACACGTCGGCCCGCCGATCGCGGCCCATGACCTGACTCTGATTCGCGAGGCCTTCACGCCGGAGGTCATCATCCCGGCCGGCTTCACGGTGCGCGCGGCGGCCCGGCCGAACGCGCGCAAGACCACGGCCCGGCTCACCCCCTTTTTGCTCGACTACGACCAGGAGCGCGTCCTCAAGACCGATCTCGATCTCTCAAACGAGGCCCAGGCCGCCGTCGGCGACTTCAAGGTGCGGCTGGTCAACGGCGTGGCCGGCAGCGGCAAGTCGCTCGTGATCGTCTACCGCGCCCAATTGCTGCGCAGGCTGTATCCGCAGAAGATGATCCTGGGGCTGACCCACAACCGCCCGCTGATCCACGACCTGCAGGCGCGCTACAAGACCCTGGCGCCCGACGGGAAGCCTGTGGAGTGGCACACGTTTCTGCAGTGGTGCCGCAAGCTGTGGCCGGCCGGGCGCGCCTTTCGCGAGCCGATCGGCCAGGAGGCGCGGCGGCGCCTGGCCGGCGAGGTCTGGCGCGAACACCTCGCCGATGGCGCCGTGACCGAGCTGATGTTCCTGGACGAGCTCGACTGGGTCAAGGATCGCCTGATCTTCTCGCGCGACGACTACAGGTCGGTCGAACGGGCCGGCCGCGGCTTCCCGCTGACCGAGCCGCAGCGCGACAGGGTCTACACGGCCTTCGAGGCCTATCAGGCGGCGCTCAACCAGCGCGATCAGATGGATTGGGGCGACGTCCCGCGTCAGATCTGGCGCTGGCTCTCGGCCGGTCAGCTGAAGCTGCCGCTGTACGACGTCGTGCTGATCGACGAGGCCCAGTTCTTCGCCCCGATCTGGTTCGAGATCATCAAGCGCGCGGTGCGGCCGCGCACCGGGCACCTGTTCCTGGTCGCCGATCCGACCCAGGGCTTCCTCAAGCGCCGCCAGTCGTGGCTCGCCAGCGGCCTCGAGGTGCGCGGGCGCGCGCATCGCCTCAAGCGCAGCTACAGGACCACGCGCGAGATCCTGAACTTCGCGACCCTGCTGTACCGCACGCGGTTGCCCGACGATGACGACGACATCGTCCCGCCCGATCTGTTCGACATGCCGACCGGCCTTGTGCCGCAGCTGATCACGCTCACCAGCGCGCAGGACGAGGTCACCCGGGTGGCGGGCGAGATCGAGCAGTTGCTGGCGCAGGGCGTCTCGCCCGGGCACGTCCTCGTGATCCACGCCGATTGGCGCGGCCGCGATCTGCTGCTCGAGCGCCTGCGCGCTCGACTCGGCCCGGCCGGCGTCATCGACCCGGGCGAGGCGCATGCGCCGGGCGCCGTGCGCGTCTGCACGCTCAACACCGCCACCGGCCTCGAGAGCCCGATTGTGTTCCTCGTCGGCGTTCACGCGCTCTTCGAGCAGGAGCAGAGCGTGCGCCTCTCCGACGACGAACGCCATGACCTCATCCGCGACAACACGCGTCGGCTCTACATGGCCCTGACCCGCGCCGGGCAGCGGGTGGTGCTGACCTACGTCGGCGAGCCGCCGGCCGCGATGCTGCAATCGCTCGAGAGCCCTCAGCCTTAGAAAACTGATGCGCCGCGTCTGGCCGGGCCCACACGCCATCGGTCAGCCTCAGCCCGGGCGCGAACCCGACGCCTGCGCGCGGGTGCGCCACCATCGTCGACCCAACCGGCTCAACACGATGACCAGCGCGGCGATCATCAGGCCGCCCGCACCGACCAGGAGCCTGGCGAGCGTGGGGAGCCCGAGCAGAGGCGTGAAGGACAGGGGCGCCTCGGCATAGCCGGACGCGTCAGCTTCGCCCGTGTCGAAGTAGCTGGTCAACAGGCACTCGAAGGCCAGCGGTTGCGACGCCAGGATGTCATCCACGTGCCCCAGGTTCGCAAGCAACACGTACTGGGCGTTGGTGTAGTACGGCCGGGTCGCCTCGAGGTTCGCGGGCGGCGTCGAGAAGTCCACGGTGCCGTTGACGATCAGCATCTGGATGTCGCTCGTCTGCAGCTCGCGCAGCTCGGGGGCGATGAGCGTGGCGGGCCACCCGTCGCTCAACGACCAGAGGAGCTCCGACAACGGCGCGCCAAGGGTGGCTGTCGCCGGGAAGAGATCCTGGATGCTCGTGTAAACCTCCAGGTCCGCGCTCCCGCCTTTGCTGAGCTGATCGCCGAGGACGATCTGGTCGACGGGCAGCAACACGCGCACAGCGGCATTGAGCAGGGCGAGCCCGGCGGGGTCGCCTTCGGCGGCGGCCAGATAGGCGTCCACACCCAGCGGGAGGGTGTTACGGCTGAAGAACAGGGCGTGCATGCCGACCCTGACGGTGCCGGCGTCGATCGGGAATCCCATCCACTCCGTCGGCATGGCATGGCTCACCGACCGGAACGTCTCGGCCAGGTCGGGTGTGCGGCTTCGACAGTCTTGATCCGCCGCGCACAACCCGGCCAGACGGTTCAGGCCCTCGTCCAATTCGGCCGGGTCGAACACGAAACGGCCCGGCGGGTTGACGC
>CAYZRP010000004.1:0-125224 GCA_964480865.1 uncultured Anaerolineales bacterium
GATCTCGACGCCCACGGCATCGACTACCGCATGCTCATGCCCGACCTCAGCGGTGCGGCCCTGCATGCCAATGCACGGGCCGATCAGCGCTTACGATCGCTCGGGTTGAACCGGGCCACCGGCTGAGGCGCGCTCGACAGGATCGAGCACCGCGATCAGCCCCAGCAGCCCCATGTTGCAGAAGAGCAGCGGCGCCATGAACGGCGCGCCACGCAGGAAGCGCTCGGCGATGAGCGTATTCTGCAGACCGACGTCCGACTCGACGTGCAGGATCGCGCCGATGCCGCCGACGAGGATGAGCAACACCATCGCGCCCATATAGGTGATCACGTCGAGGCGGGTCGGCTGCGAGAGCATGCCCAGCAGCGCCGACACAACCAGGGCGAACACGCCGACGCAGGTTGGCAGCCACAGCCACGGGTTCTCGAAGCCGGCGCGAGCATGGTCGAGAACGCTGCTGACCAGCGCGACAAGGATCCCCATACAGACCGCAAAGAGGTAGGCGTTCGTTTTGGGGTAGGGCAGGCGCAGCCGGATGCCGCCGGGCAACACCAGGACGCCGCTGTCGACCGGGTCCTCGACCCACGCGGCGCTGACGCCGAGCAGACCGACGAGCGCAAAGGCCAGTGGCCCGAGCACGGGCGGCGCCAGGATGAACATGTCGAGCGTCAGGCGTTGGCCGGCCGGCGCATCGGGCAGGACGGTCCGCGCGATGTGGAAGAACGCGCCAAGCCCACCGACCACGGCGCTGGCCAGGAACACGGTCGTCGCGAGCGCGCTGGCCCAGGCGCGTTGGCGCAGCGCAAGCAGGCCGGCGAGGCCGAGCAGCACGGCGGCTGTCGGACCGAAGAGGATGGGGATCCACTCATACGGCCGGATCGTGCCGCTCAGGCTATGCGCCAGGAACGTATCGACACCGAGGAAGAGCTCGTTGGTGGCCAGCATCAGCAGCATGGCCTGATCGCGCGAAATCGGCAGGCGCAGGCGGCGCGCCATGGGGACGGCCAGGGCCAGCAGCGACATGGCTATTTGTCCAGGAGTTCGTCGGCGATGGCCTGTAACTCAGCCAGGCCCTTGACGACTTCGTAAGCGCCGTGCCACTGCGTGTAATCGGCGCCCTGCATCCACACGCCGAACTTGGCGGTGCGGCCGTAGTGGTGCCAGGTCTCAAAATGGACGAAGTCGATGGGCTCGTCGAAGGCCTTATCCGTCAGCAACCCCTGTTCGTGAAGCGGCGCAATGATCTCGTCGCTCTGGTGGATGAACTCGTTGACGGCTCCGGTCGCGCCGTCGGCCATCGCATAATAGTCTTCGACAAAGCCCTGGTTGTGGCAGGCTGCGCACACGCCCTGCATGCGTACGCGGTTGTCCTGCCAGGCGGGGCGGCGCTCGCTGACCGGCGCAAACAGGAACCAGGTCAGGCGATCGCCGACGTCGTGGGTGGTGCCCGCGCTCCCGAAGCCGCTGAAGTGGCAGGTCGCGCAGGTCGGCGCCGGAAAGTCCCGGACGGTCAGCGTGCCCGGCTCGGCGTCCCAGTTCCAGTTGTCGCCGTCGGTCGAGTATTGGATGCCGTGCTTCGATTCAAAGTAGATCTCCCACTGCGGGTGATCGGGGCCGATGTGGCAGTTGTTGCAGGTCTCGGGCTTGCGAGCCTGCTCAAGGCTGAACTCGTGGCGGCTATGACATTTCTGACATTGTCCGACGGATCCATCCGCTGCGGGCCGGCCGACGTTGTGGCAGCTCTCGCAGGCGAAGCCCGTGATCTCGGGGCCCTCCATCTGCGCGATCAGATTGCGTGCTTTGTTGGGCGAGTACTGGCCTTCAGAGATGCCCTCGTAGAGCGCCAGATGTTCCGGCGAGAGATCCTGGCTGCCGGACACTGCGACGTAGGCGGGCAGGCCGTGCCGGCTCTGATTGAACTGGGCCACCTCGGCCTGGTGGCACTTTTCGCACATGGCCGTCGTCGGCTGGGCCAGCACGTGCACGCCCTCGTGCGCCGTCGAGCCCGGGTAGTTGGCCTCGACCACATGACAGTCCTGACACGTGACCTTGGCGGCCGCCATCGTGCTGTGCCCGTATTGCTCGACAATGCCGGGCGTGGAGTTGCTGTGGCATTGGACGCAGTCGTCGGTGCTGCCCTCGAGGACGTTGACGCGCTCCTCGGCGATGCCGCCAGTGCCACGCGGGATGATCATGACGATCAAGGCCAGGGTGAGCACGACGATGACGGCGACCAGACCGGCGATCAACAGGCGAGCCGAACGAAGCGGGGATGTGCGCGAAGGTTCAGCCATGGGGCACCTGTAAGGCGACCCGTGATGGGCCGCTATCGTATGGCGGATGACCTGCGGTACTATGCGACGCTTGATGAGCACTGAAAGAATATCGCCGTCGTCGCGAACCGGGGCGGCGGAAGTTTCTATAAGTTGGACGACGCGATCGAAGAACGCTAGGATTTGCGGCAACCCGGCTACCCGTGGCCCTCATCAAGGCCTGGACTCATCCGACCCAAATGACTCCAAAAGACGTGCTCGGCCATCGCCTCATTCATCAGGGCCTGCAAGGCGCCCGCCAGGATAGCCCTCAGGCGGTCGTGCACGCACTGGGTGCCGTGCAGGCGCAGGATTACGGTGGCGCGAAGTGGGCGCTGGCGTTGCGCCTGACCGACGCTGCAGATGCCGCTATCGAGCAGGCCTTCAACGATGGCGCGATCCTGCGCACGCACATCCTGCGCCCGACCTGGCATTTCGTGACGCCACAGGATATTCGTTGGATGCTGGCGCTGACGGCGCCGCGGGTCCAGGCCGCTTCGGCGCAATACTATCGAAATCAAGAACTGGATGCTGCCACGTTGCGGCGCGGCGGTGAAGCGCTCGCCCGTGCTCTTGAGGCCGGCGCTCACCTGACCCGCGCTGAGCTCACGAATGCCCTGCAGCGCGCGAAAATCGATGTGCATGAGAGCCGGCCGGCGCTGATCATCTTCCACGCCGAGTTGGAGGGCATTCTGTGCAGCGGCGCGCGGCGCGGCAAGCAACATACCTACGCCTTGCTCGATCATCGCGCGCCCTCACCGAAGGCAAAGTCGCGCGAGGAGTCGCTGGCCGAACTCACCCGACGCTATTTCACAGGCCATGGCCCGGCGACCGAAGATGACTTCGTCTGGTGGTCGGGCCTGACGCGCAGCGACGCACGACAGGGCCTGGACCTCGCCGGGCAGCACCTCGAACGGATGGTGCTGAAGTCCGGCGTGTTCTGGTCAGCCGAGTCCTCACGACCGCCCCAACGGAAGCGCGCTCCGACCGCGCTGCTGCTGCCCAACTACGACGAGTACCTCGTCGCCTACAGCGACCGCAGCCTCATGTTCGACGAAGCCGCAACTGACAAACTCGATAGCCGCGGCAACCCCATCTTCCAGAACACCGTTCTCATCGGTGGCCGCATCGTCGGGACGTGGCGCCGGACCCTCAAGGCGCGGACGATTGCCGTGGCCATCGACCTGCATCGCCGTCTGACGAAGACCGAACGATCTGCCTTGGGTGAAGCCGTTGAGACGTACAGCCGCTATGTGGGTCTGCCCGCCACAGCGACATTGACTGAACCTTGAAGGAACGATCGCACAGGAGAAGCACGATGAGCTTTGAACAACGCGTTGCCGTCATCACGGGCGCCACAGGTGGATTGGGGCGAGTGGTCGCCCGCGATTGGGCCAAAGAAGGAGTGCGCCTGGCCCTGATCGGCACGCACCTCGATCGCCTCACGGCCCTGGCCGAAGGAATCGGTGCGCCCACCGAACGCGTGGCCGTCGTCGAAGCGGATCTCACGCAAGCCGAAACCGCGCGCCGGGCGGCGCAAACCGTGCTGCAGCGCTTCGGGCGGGTCGATATGCTTCTGCACTTCGTCGGTGGTTGGGCGGGGGGCAAGGCCGTGGTCGATGTCGAGGCCTCGGTGCTCGAGGACATGGTCAACCAGCACCTGTGGAGCACCTTCCACACCCTGCAGGCCTTCGTCCCGGCGCTGATCAGCAACGGCTGGGGGCGGATCGTCGTCATCTCGTCGCCGAGCGCCCAGACGCCGCCGGCCAGAGGGCTTCCGTACAGCGCCGGTAAGGCGGCCCAGGAAGCTTTGATCGCGACGCTGGCCGAAGAACTCAAGGACACCGGGGTCACGGCCAACGTGCTGCGCGTGAAGTCGATCGACGTTCGCCACGAGCGCGAGCAGGCGCCCAGCGCCAAGAACGCCAGTTGGACCACGCCCGAAGAGATCGCGGCAACGTTGCGCCATCTGTGCACGGATGAGGCCGGCGTGATCAACGGCGCCCGGTTGCCCTTGTATGGCGCGCCCTGATCGGCGCGAGACTCAGGCGGAAGGTGCCTCTTCGGAGCGGACTCGGCCCAGCACGTCCTGCAGCGCCTGGATGCTGACGGGTTTGCTCAGATAGTCGTCCATCCCGGCTTCAATGCAGATCTCGCGGTCACCGGCCATTGCGTTGGCCGTCATCGCGATCACGTGCACGTGCAGGCCGCCGTCGTGGCCTGACTCCCAGGAACGGATGCGACGCGTGGCCGCGAACCCATCGAGCCGCGGCATCTGGCAATCCATCAAGATCAGGTGATAGCGATCCGGCGACGCCAGGTAAGCGGCGACCGCGGCTTCACCGTCGTTCACGACCTCGACGTCGAATCCGAGCTTGTCGAGTTGCAGCGTCGCGACGGTCTGATTGATGCGGTTGTCTTCGGCGAGCAGGACGCGCGGGCGCGCGACGACAGGCCCTGCGACGGTCACATCCACAGTGACGTTGGGCGTGGTCGGGGCTGGCGTCGTGGCCGAAGCCAGGGCCTCCACGAGCGCGTGCCGGTGCACGGGACGGTTCAACCAGGCAACGCCCGACAGTGGCGCGCCGTCGGCTGGAGCTCGATCGGCCACGACGACCACGCGAGACGCCGCCAACCTCGGTTCGGCCGTCAGGCGCGCCAGCAGCGTGGTGGTTTCGGGATCAGCTTCCCACAGTCCCACAATCGCGACGGCGACATCCCCTGCGTCTTCCACGACTGACCACAGGCGTTCTGGTTCAGCCACTTCGGTGCAAAGATAGCCGGCCGCTGTTGCATAGCGAACCAGGATGGCGCGGCTCGCGACGTCGCGGTCGGCGATGACGGCCCGTGGCGCGTCAGCCTTCATCGCGGTCGCGTTCGACACGTCGATCGGCATCGGGCACTCGAAGTACAACTCGAGATTGACCACCGTGCCGACGCCGGGCTCGCTCTCGAGGGTCACAGTGCCGTTCATGAGCTCGACCAGCCGCTTGACGATGGCCAACCCCAGGCCGGTGCCGCCAAAACGGCGGGTGGTGCCGCCATCGGCCTGCTCAAAGGGACTGAAGAGACGGCGTTGAGCTTCGGGAGTGACCCCGATGCCCGTGTCCTGAACGCGGATGCGAACCCATTGATCACGGCTGTCGCGCTCGAGCAGTTCAACCTCGATCGACACACTTCCAGTTTCCGTGAACTTGACGGCGTTGCTGAGGATGTTCAGCACGATCTGGCGCAGCCGCCCCGAGTCGCCGATGAGGGTAGCCGGCAGCCTGGGATCGATCAGGCATGCGAGCCGTAGGCCCTTCTGGCGTGCGCGCACGGCCATCAGATCGGCGACCGATTCGACGATGTCAGCCAGATCGAACTCGTGCAGGTTGAGCTGGAGGTGCCCGGCCTCGATCTTGGAGAAGTCGAGGATGTCGTTGATGATATCGAGCAGAGCGTGGCTCGAATCCACCATCAACCTGACGGAATGCCGTTGGCTCTCGCTCAAGATCGAGTCGAGCAGCACTTCAGCCAGGCCGATGATGGCGTTCATGGGCGTCCGGATCTCGTGGCTCATGTTCGCCAGGAATTCGCTCTTGGCGCGGCTGGCGGCCTGGGCTTCGCGGGCCAGGTCGCGCGCGCGCGCCAGCGCCCGTTCGAGCTCGCCGTTGGCGCGTGAGAGCTCGATCTCCATCGCTTTGCGTTCCGACACGTCGGTCATGACCACCACAGCGCCGATCTCACCGTCTGGCAGATGGCGAGGCGTGACCGTCGTCAGGAAGTCGACGATCTGGCCGTCGGGGCGCAGATACTCCGATTCGATCTGCAGGGCTTTGCCGTTCACCGCCCGTTCGAGGAAGTCGTTCATCACGTGTAGCTGCAGGTCGACCGGCAGCATCTTGATGAAGTCAGTGCCCGGCATGGTCTCGAACGGTAGACCGAGGATGGAAGCGCCGACCGGGTTGATGTAATCGCACAGACCATCGGGATTGAGCACTGCGACGCCCTGACCCAATGAATTGAGCACAAGCTGCGCGAAGTCGCGCTCGGCCTTGACGGCGGCCTCCAACTCGCGGCTGGCCGTGACATCTTCGAGTTGGCCGATCACCTGTGTGACGGCGCCGGCGGTATCGCGCTCGAAGGCGAGGTGCCTGGCCCGATACCAGCGCCAGCGGCCGGCGCTGTCGCGCAGCCGGAAGTCCGTCTCGAGCAAGGCCCCATCCGAGAGATCCAGCCAGCGCGCCCGTGCCGCCTTGTAGATGGGCAGGTCATCGGGATGGATGAGCGACAGGACGAACGCTTCCCAGCCCATCTGACGGGCGAGGTCGGTGTCGTAGCCCAGCTGCGCCGGGAGTGAGCGATTGGCGAAGATCACACCGCCGTTGGCGCGCTGGTCGTCGAGGTTGAGGACGTAGACGACGTTGGGCACCGTCTCGGTCACGCGGGTGACGAGGCGCTGGCTGGCGGCCAGCGCTTCCTGGGCGCGGCGCGTCTCGGTGATCTCTTCCATCAGGCCCAGGATCCGCAACGGCTGGCCCTTCGCGTCGCGATTGAAGATCATGGACCACGACCGGATCCAACGCCAGGCGCCATCGGCAGCCCGGATCCGGAACTCGATCTGCGCCACCTCGTCGTCTTTTTGACTGGCGATGGCCTGCAGTTGGTCCATCCAGGCGGGCACGTCGTCGGGATGCATGTACTTGATGACGAAGCCGACGTCCTCGCGCTCTTCGCGCGGGAGGTGTGCGTAACCGAGTATGTCGGGGAGCAAACGGTTGGCGTAGACGAAACCGCCGCGACCATCGTTTGCGCTAAGGTCCACCACGTAGACGGCGTTGGGCATCGTCGCCGTGATGCGGCTGAGCAGACGCTGACTGTCGGCGAGCTCATGCTCGGCCTGCTGCCTGTCGGTGACGTCGTCCCACACGACAAGGATCTGAACAGGATTGCCTTCTACATCGCGTTGGAAGACGCTCTGGCGGAACAGCAGGTAGTGCCAGGCACCGGTTGCGTCGGAGACGCGCAACCGCATTTCGGTGGGGTGATCGTCGTCTAGAGCCGGGAGCGCCGCCACCATCTTCTGAAAGAACGGCCAATCGTCGGGATGGATGCGGTGGCTCAGAAATTCAGTGATCGAGATGCCAAGCCGCCGGGCTTCGTCGTAATCCAGCAGTTCTGGGACGACGCGGTTGGCAAAAGCCACGGACCCCGTCTCAATGTCGGCTACGAAGACCTGACTCGGGATCGCCGTCGCCAACCGGTCGATGAAACGCCGGCCTTTCTCGATCTCCAGCTGGGCAGTCTTGCGCTCGGTGATGTCCTGGATGTGACCGATGATCTCGACGAGCGCGCCGTTGTCGTCGAAGATCGCGCGCGACGTGTCCTCGAGCCAGATCTCGACCCCGTCTTTTCGGGTGAAACGGTATTCGACCACCGGAGCGCGCACGATCTGAGGCTCTGACCTCGCATCCCACAACGCGCCGTGATCGGCCGGATTGACGCGCGAACGCCAGCGCGGGTGATCGCCCATTAACTCGTCGGCGGGAAAGCCGGTCAACGCTTCGATGTTGTCTGTGACGAAGGGACAATACAGATCCCGCCGGTGCGTGTAGCGAACGTGCAGCGAATACGTCACCAGCGGGCTGTTGCTGACAAGGTGCCGCAACCGATACTCAGCCTGGCGCAGAGATTCATCTGCCTGATGGCGCTCGGTCACATCGAGGATATGCCCGACAACCTCCCGGATGGTGCCGCTGCTGTCTCGGACGGCTCTGCAGCTATCGCGCACCCACAGGACGTTCCCGCCCGGGCGTTGCAGAGGGTACTCGACCATCGCTTCGCCGCGGTTCTTCAATTCCTCACACCAGGCAGCGAACTCCTCGCTCGAGAGGGCGCCCATCAGTCCGACGGCTTCGGCGGAGCGCTCCTGGGCGAAGTCGGGTTCATAACCCAGCAGCCCGTGGATGTTGGCAGCCACGAAAGTGACGCGAAACTGGTCCGGTCGATCAGGATCCACGGTGAGTCCATACGTTACCGCGGGATTTCGTGTCATGATCTCGACCAGGCGCTCGCGAGCCCGAGCATGCCCGCGTACCTCGCGCGCGATGGCTTCCGACAGGACAATCTGAAGGGCCAGACCACTGATATAGAAGAGCAGAAACTCAGTGAGTTCTAGGTTGAATGAGAGGACCGAGGGCAACAACAGCACCGCGTAAAGGGCGATGGTGCCATACTGGACCCGGCGCGAATACCACAGAGACGCCAGGATGATCCCGGCAATCAGTAGAAATCCACCGATCTCGACCCATCCCCAAAACACGATTCCTGCGTCGATCAGAGCACCCAGAAGGACGAAAATCGACAGAAAAACGCGGGGGCGTGGGCGGCGGATGGTGGGCATGGTCAGTGTCGAGCGCGTGGTGTCGCGTTTTCTCGTTATAACCAGTTTCTAGCGTTGCGTGTGTATCGCGGCCGTGAAACTGCCCTGAGCACATCTTTATTTACGCGTAACTTGGGTACCTCAGCGCCTCGGGTCAGCGTGTATGTTGGCGATGCCAGGCGTCGCCGTCGTAAACGATCCGATTGTTGAGATCTACCCTCATCTGGCTGAGGTGGCTGCCGGCTGGCTCAGCCCGGTGCAAGGCCTGTCAATGCAACGCTGCCGCCGGGTTGTCGGGCAGGGTGTCATGCGGGTGGACGCCGTTGAGTTGAGCAGAATAGTGAAGCCCATGTTCCTCGCAGGCTGTTGCCCGCCGCCCGCAAGGCAATCGCGCCTGATTCGCCTCAGTCCTGGAATGACCGATCTCCGCTTCATCCGCGAAGTCCAGGCCGCATCAGTCCGATGTTGTGAAAGGCGAATGCCTGGACCGGTCAGCGATGTTGGTTTGTGAGGACAAACGACGGTACTATAGTTGCGAACTCCCAGTTCGACTATAACCAAGGCGATCGGCGGCCGTCGTCCTCGGGGCCTCGTCTGTGGGTCCGGCCAGACATCTCGGCACCAACCGACAGGCGCGGTAGATATATGGTCGTCGAGCGTTGTAGATCCGTCATTCTCAATCGGGTGTCATGAGCGGTGTATTTGGCATCGTCGACCCGCATCGTCGAATCGATGCGGCGGAACTGGCCGGCAAGATGGCGTCCAGCCTGTCACACTTCGCCTGGCACGTGGCCGAGTGTCAGGGGAATGATGCTGCCAATACCGTAATCGGACGGATCGGGATCGGCAGTTTCAACCCGAGCTCCCAACCTGTTTGGAATGAGGCGCGAACTGTCGCGATCTGTCTGGCCGGGGAGTTCTATAGCACGACCCGGACGGGCCGAGCCCCGGCTGCTTCCACTGCGCGCACCGATGAGGAGCAGCTTCACGACCTGTACGCCCGATATGGCCTCGACTTCGCCTGCTCGTTGGAAGGCGCCTTCGTGTGCGTCATCCTCGACCTTGCTCAGCGCCGCCTGGTGCTTGCCAACGACCGCTTCGCGTTCTATCCGACTTTCTACAGTCAGCAGAACGGTCGTCTTGTCTTCGCGCCTGAGATGCAGGCCGTCCTGCACGATCCCGGTTTCAAGCGTCGCATCGATCTGACGGCGCTGGCCCAGTCCATCCGTTTCCAACAGGTGCTGGGTGAGCGAACGTTCTTCGAGGATCTGCGCATGCTCCCACCCGCGGGGCGGATGGTGTGCGACCTCGAGACAGGCAATTGCACGCTCTCCACCTATTGGTCCTTCGCCGACATCGCCGATCAGCCCAACGTGACGTTCGGCGAAGCGGTCGAAGAGGGCGGTCAGCTTCTGCGCGCGGCCGTGAGACGTCTGGGAGCAGGTGTGCTGCGGCCCGGGGTCTTTTTGAGCGGCGGGCTCGACTCGCGGGTGATCCTCGGGATGCTCGACCGGGGGCAGACCCCAACGTTCACGTATGGTCCGCGCCATGCGCGGGATGTGATCTACGCCGCCCAAATCGCGCGGGCGTGCAACAGCCGGCACCACTGGTTCGATCTGCCGGATGGCCGCTGGGTGCTCGATCACGTGGATCAGCATCTGACCCTCACCGAGGGCTATCACAGCTGGATCCACTCGCACGGCATGCACGTCCTCCCGTCGGCACGTCCGATGATGGATGTGTTGCTCACCGGTTGGGATGGCGGCACCGTGTTGGGCGATAGCGACACCATCGAACCGCTTCAGCAGCGGGCCGTGGACGACGCTGCATTGACGGCCCATCTGTTCGATCGTTTCAACCAGGATTACACCTGGCCGGGCATTACAGAGACCGAGGAGCGTCTGCTCTATACTGAAAGGCTCTGGCCCGAAGTTCGCGGCCTGGCGTTCGACTCGTTTCGTGATGAACTCAAGCCGTACCTGGGCCTGCGACCCGATGTGCGCGGCGGCTTCTTCTATATCCGCCATCATTGCGGCCGGCTGACGCACAACATGGTCACCATGTACCGCTCGCACTTCGAAGTGCGGTTTCCGTTTTTTGACTACGCGTTGTTCGATTTCCTGTATTCGCTTCCAGTCAAGCTGCGCGCTCACAAGGCGTTGTTCAGAGCCATCCTCGAACGCGAAACACCGCGCCTGGCCCGGATCCCGTACGACCATGACGATCTGCTGCCAACGTCGCGCGAGCAACTGCGCCGCGCGCACGCCCTCAGCGTCAAGGTTCGCCGGCGCCTTGGCCAACTCTGGCCGGCGTTGTGGCCGGCCCGCGCTACGCTGTATGCCGATTACGAAACGTATCTGCGCAACGAACTGCGGCCGTGGGCTGAAAACCTGTTGTTCGATCGGCGCTTGAGCGAGCGTGGCCTGTTCGATCCGCGTTTCGTGCGCACGTTGCTGGCCCGGCACCTGTCAGGGCTGGAGCAGTGGACCATCGGCAAGATCGCGCCGATCATGACGTACGAGATGATGCTGCGGCGCTTCATGGATTGATCGAGACCACCCGATGACGTCCAACCCTCCTACAGACGGCGCTTCGCGCAGCGTCGGACGCGCGATCCTGCGCAACGCCCTGTTCGTCACAGGCGGCGGCATCGCGCTGAAGGCCATGAACTTCCTGTACGGCGTCTTCGTCGTCAGGCAGCTCGGCGACGACAGGTTTGGACATTACAACATCATCCTGGCCTGGGTCGGCCTGTTCTCGATCCTCGCTGAGTTGGGCATCACCCAATACGCGCTTCGTGAGATCGCGCGCGACCACGGCAAAGCCGACCGGCTTTTCTGGGACGTGTTGGCCGTGCGCGCGATGCTCGCTGTGATCGGCATGGTGGGGATCACGGCCGGTGCTGCGGCCACCGGTTACCCACCCGAGATCGTCTTGGGCGTCTTTGTCTACACCTGCACGTTCCTGTTCTCGGCGCTGCAGGCCTCGCTCGACATGGTCGTCGCGGCACACGAGCGCCTCGATTTCGCCACCGGTACGGTTCTGCTGGGCCAGATTGCCTCGATGCTCCTCGGGGCCGCCGCGTTGTTGACAGGCCAGGGCCTAGTGGTCTTCATCGCCGTGGGCCTGATCGCCATGTGGGTGCCGATCGTGGTCTCTGCTGCGATTGTGCGCCAACAAGGCTGGTTGGCGTTCAAACCGCGCTTCCAGCCGCGGGAGTGGCCAAACCTGATGCGCGGCGGATTCCCGTTCGCCGTGATCTCGCTGGCCTTGACGGTGGCGTTCAGCATCGACACCGTGATGCTGTCGTGGTCGGTCGCCGCCAATGAAGTTGGCTGGTACAACGTCGCGTATGGGTTGGCGCGCTCGATCGTCAGTTTCCTCAGCGGCTTCACAATCGCCTTGGTGCCGTCGCTGACGCGCGCCTTTGTGAATGACACGGCCGTCGTCGAGCGCTGGTACTTTCGCTCTGTCAAGTTCATCGCGGTTTTGTCACTGCCGGCCGCCATGGGGGCCATGATCATCGCCTACCCGGCCGTCGGCATGATCTACAACGCAAGCACCTTGCCGGCTGCCGGCGTGTTGCAGGTGATTATTTGGGACGTGCCCTTGTTGATGTTCACGGCTCTGTGCGGCAACATGAGCTACGTCGTCAGGGTCGAGAAAGACGCCGCGCGGATCTACGGCATCAATGCACTGGCCAACATCGTCCTCAACCTGATCGCGATCCCGCGCTACGGCATCCTGGGCGCTGCCGTCGTGACAGTGGCCACCGACCTCATCGGCGCCATCCAGTTCTATATCGCGCTGAACCGCCATCTGCGGCTGCCCGATCTGCGCGGCACCCTCTTGAAGATCGGCGGATCCACGCTTGTGATGGGCGCGGCGCTATGGCTGGCTCAATCCTGGCCTGTGGTGGTGATGGTGGCGATCGGCGTCGTCGTTTATGCCCTGAGCGCCCTGGCTGTGGGCGTTCTGGACGCATCCGAGATCGCGACGCTGCGTCAGGGCGCCGGTCGCGTGATCGCCAGGTTTCAGGCGCGCCGGCCGGCGGGGCGCTGAAAACGCTAACGGTGGTACCGAGCGGTTATTGACCCCCGCAATCGCGATCAACCATAATGTCTGCGTGGGTCCAGTCCCTTTATTCGTCTGGCTGGATTCACCGCGTTACGCCCACGCTCGAGCACAATTCAGATCAGATTGAGGCGGACTGGCACGAGAGCAGATCCGATTCACGCATCTATGGCGACTGCACCGACGAACGCAGCAACTTCTCCGTGGCTCGTGATTCCGCAGCGACAACCGGAAGCTCAGCTGCGGTTGTTTTGCATTCCGTACGCTGGCGCGGGTGCGTCGGCGTATCACGCCTGGGGAAAGGGGCTCGCGCCAGCGATTGAGACCGCCGCGATCCAGCTCCCGGGGCGTGAGACTCGCCTGCGTGAAAAGCCTTTCAACCGACTGCTGCAACTTGTTGAGGCGCTCGCGGATCAACTCGATCCGCATCTCGATCGCCCGTTTGCGCTATTCGGTCACAGCCTCGGCGCCCTGATCGCTTTCGAAGTGTGTCGGGCGCTGCGTCGACGCGGCCGACCGTTGCCGACTCAACTGGTGGTCTCGGCGCGTCGTGCGCCGCACCTTCCCGAAACCGACGAACCGATCCACGCTCTTCCACAGGCGGCCTTCGTGGAAGTTGTTCAGAAGCGATATAACGCTCTTCCGGAAGTGATCCGGCAAGACCCAGAATTGCTCGACCTGTTCGTGCCGGGGTTGCGAGCCGACTTTGAGATGCTGGAGACGTACAGGTATGTGGAGGATGAGCCCCTGAGTTGCGCGATCGTGGCGATCGGCGGGCGAGCCGATCCGCGTGTAAACGCCGAGGGCCTGGCCCTGTGGCGTCGACAGACCACCGGGCCCTTCTGGTCGACGACTTTCGACGGCGGCCACTTTTATCTGCAGCCACAGCGCGATGCGCTGCTGAGCCTGTTGAACCAGATCCTCAAGGGATCATCGGGCCACTGATCTGCTTCACCTCACCAGGACTTCGATGTGTTGACTGACTGGCGGCCCGCTCCAACGCATTGGCCCCGGATCGCAACCGATGTGCAGGTCTGGCGCATTCCGCTGGATCCGCCAGAGGAACGGCTTGCCGCATGTCGTGCCCTGTTGGCAGACGACGAACGAGCGCGCTCCGATCGGTACCACTTCCCGGCTGATGGCCGTCGCTTCGCCGTCGCGCGCGGCGCTTTGCGCTGCATCCTCTCAGCGATAACGTTCGTTGCGCCTGCGGCGTTGACGTTCGACTATGACGCCCATGGCAAGCCCTCGCTGGCGGCCGGCCAGACAACGTCAGCAGTCGAATTCAACGTCTCGCATGCCGGCGAAATCGCCCTGGTCGCCGTCTCCGTCGGCCGAGCGATCGGAGTGGATGTGGAGCGATTACGTCCGATCGAGCAGATGGACGATCTCGTGCGTCAGACCTTTACGGCGCGCGAACAGGCCGCTTTTGCGCTGATACCTCTGGATCGACGGCGACGTGCGTTCTTTGAGGTGTGGACTCGCAAGGAAGCTATGCTCAAGGCGCTTGGCGTCGGCCTGAGCCGCGAGCCTTCGACGATCGACGTGTGGGGGGATCCCGACATTCAGCTCGGCGACCCGGCTGAGTCGGCGCTGTGGACGGTGCTGGAGCTCGACCCTGGGATGGATTACGTCGGCGCCCTGGCGGTGCGCGCCCGCAACGTGACGGTGCAGACCTGGGAGTGGCGGGCCGAGGCCTTTGAGACTGACCGGCATGCCGCGATGGAACGAGGCGAGGCGTGAGCGACGATCAGACGACCCAACTCAAACGCGCCCTGGTGGCTTTGAAGGATCTGCGCGCCAGGCTCGAAACTGTCGAGCGGGCCCGGACCGAGCCGATCGCCATCATCGGCCTCGGCTGTCGTTTCCCGGGTGGGGTCGACTCGCCGGAAGCTTTCTGGAGCCTGCTCGACGGCGGCATCGACGCCGTCTCGGAAGCTCCCACGGAGCGATGGGATGCGCAAGCGCTTTACGATCCCGACGCCGAGGCGCCGGGTCGAGTCACGTCGCGCTGGGGCGGCTTTCTCGCTCAGATCGATCAGTTCGATCCGCTCTTCTTCGGCATCTCGCCGCGCGAAGCCGAGGGCATGGACCCGCAGCAACGTCTGATGCTCGAGGTCGCCTGGGAGGCGCTCGAACGAGCCGGCCAGACTCGCGAGCGACTGGCGGGAAGCCAGACCGGTGTTTTCGTCGGCGTCCACAGCCATAGCTCCGACTACTACCTGCTGCAGGCGACCGATCCCGCCAATCTCGACATCTATTCCGGCACCGGCACCGCTCACAACGTCTTGAGCGGGCGACTGGCGTATCTCTGGGATCTACGCGGCCCGAATGTCGCGGTCGACACGGCCTGTTCGTCGTCGTTGGTCGCGACGCATCTCGCGGTGCAGAGCCTGAGGAACGGCGAGTGCTCGATGGCGATCGTGGGCGGCGTGAACGTGATGGCCACGCCGCACTTCACGATCGCGGCGTCGCGCATGCGCATGCTGGCGCCTGATGGTCGCTGCAAGACGTTCGACGCGCGCGCCGACGGCTTTGTCCGCGGTGAAGGCTGCGGCGTCATTGTGCTCAAGCGGCTTTCGGAGGCGCTCGCCGCTGGTGACCCGATCCAGGCCGTTATTCGCGGCTCGGCGATCAACCAGGATGGCCATTCGAATGGCCTGACGGCGCCGAACGGTCTCGCGCAAGAAGCCGTGCTCAAGCAGGCGCTGGCCAACGCCCAGGTCGATCCGGCGGCGATCACGTACGTCGAGACCCATGGCACTGGCACGCCGCTTGGCGATCCGATCGAGATCGAAGCGTTGGCGAAGGTGCTCGGCGAACCACGATCGGATGGCGCGGCATGTGTGCTGGGCTCGGTCAAGACGAACATCGGCCACCTCGAAGGCGCGGCCGGGGTAGCGGGCCTCATCAAGACGGTGCTGGCGCTGCAGCATGGTCACATCCCGGCGAGCCTGCACTTCGAGCAACTCAATCCGCACATCCAGCTCGACGGCACGCGGCTGGCCGTGGCTGCTCAGGCGAAGGCCTGGTCGACCGGCGGCGAGCCGCGCCGGGCCGGCGTCAGTTCGTTTGGCTGGTCAGGCACCAACGCGCACGTGGTGCTTGAAGAGGCACCTCCCGTTCTGACGCCGGAGCCTGTGGCAGAGCGGCGGATTTATGCGGTGCCTATCTCGGCCCACAATTCACGAGCATTGGTTGCACAGGCGCGATCCTACAGCGACTTCCTCTCTACCTCGCCTGACCGGTCGCTCGCCGACATCGCGTACACGGCCGGCCTGCGCCGCACGTTTGAAGAACACAGGCTCGTCGTGGTCGGCGAAACGCATGCCGTCCTGGCGGATCGGCTGGCTGCTTTCGGCCGCGGCGAGCCGACGCCGGGCCTCGCTGTCGGGCAGGCCTCGCCGAGCAAGCCGCTGGTCGCCTTCGTGTTCCCAGGCCAGGGCTCGCAGTGGCTGGGGATGGGCCGCGAGCTCCTCGAGCGCGAGCCTGTGTTTCGCGAGACGATCGAGCGCTGTGAGCGCGCGCTCGCTTCAGAAGTGAACTGGTCGCTGGTCGAGCAACTGCGCGCCGGGCCGGACGCCTCGCGATTGGGTGACATTGATGTCATCCAGCCCGTGTTGTTCGCGATACAGATGGGGCTCGCCGCGTTGTGGCAGAGCTGGGGGATCGCGCCAGACGGTGTCGTCGGGCACAGCATGGGTGAGATCGCGGCGGCGTGTGTGGCGGGCTCGCTCAGCCTCGAGGACGCTGTCAGCATCATCGCGCGGCGCAGCGCGCTTCTGCGGCGCGTGAGCGGGCAGGGCGCGATGGCTGTGGTTGGCGTCTCGCGAGATGAAGCGGTGAAGGCCCTGGCGGGCCGCGAAGATCGATTGTCGATGGCGGTCAGCAACAGCCCGCGCTCAACGGTCATCGCCGGGGAGCCCGCAGCGCTCGAAGAGGTGCTTGCCATTCTGCGCGAGCGCAACGTCTTCTGTCGCCGCGTCAACGTCGACGTCGCCTCGCACAGCCCGCAGATGGATCCGTTGCGCGCGGATCTGCTCGAGGCCTTGAAACACTTGAAGCCGCGCCCGGGCGTTGTGCCAATGCGCTCGACCGTCACTGGTGAGTGGGCGAGCACCTCGGTGCTCGATGCGTCCTACTGGGCTCGCAACCTGCGTCAGCCCGTACTCTTCACCGATGCGATCGCGAAGCTGGCCGGCGACGGTTACTCGATCTTCATCGAAGTCAGCCCGCATCCGGTGCTCTTGACAGCCATCGATGAAACGCTCCAGCACGCCGGCGCGACAGGGGTCGCACTCGCCTCGCTCCGGCGCGACGAGCCGGAGCAGGAGTCGCTGCTGATGTCGCTCGGCGCGCTTCACGCTCGTGGGGCCCAGGTCGCGTGGGAACGTGTGCTGCCGGCCGGCGCCCGGCGTGTGGCGCCGCTGCCGACGTATCCGTGGCAGCGCGAGCGGTACTGGGTCAGCGCCGACGCGTCAGCGGGAGCGGGAGCGGGGCCAAGCCTGGCCTTCGCGAGCCCGGGTGATGCTCATCTGTTGCTTGGGCGGTCGTTGGCCCTGGCCGGGCAGGCCGATCGCCGAATCTGGCTCAGCGAGCTCGATCGACGCCATCTACCCTTCGTTTTCGAGCATGCGCTGCGGGGCCGCGCGATCGCGCCGGCATCTTACTTCGTGGCTGTCGCGCTCGCGGCAGCGGCTGATGTCAGCGCTGGCGCGGCTGTCGAAATCCGCGACCTGACGCTCGAACGTCCCCTGGTGCTGCCGGACGATCGGAAGCCGGTGTCGGTGCAGGTGACCCTTGAGCAGACGCCTGGCGGCTGGGCGGTCAGCCTTCACAGCTGGGGCGGAAGCAGCTGGATCCGCCACGTGCGAGGCCGTGTGGTCGATGCGGTTGCGGACGGAATCCAGGAACCCGCGGTTGTGTCAGCCGCGGAGGATCAGCAGACAGCGCAGCACTTCTATGAGAGCCTCGAAGCCGCCGGCGTGCAACTGCGCGGTCAGCTCCGTCAGCTGGCGTGCCTTCAACACAACGACGGCATGGTCAAGGCGCAGCTCGTCGATACGGTGTTCAGCGGCGTCGGCGCGCTCATTCAGCCGATCAACCCTCTGCTGATCGATGCCTGCTTCCAGCTGACGGCTGCGTTGCTACCGCCTCGGCCGGATGCGATCTACATGCCGACGCGGATCGGGAGGGTTGCCCTGGCCGCCGGCGAGATTGGTCCTTCCATATATGAAGCGCAGGCGTGCCTTCGCCCCGAGCAGGCGACGGCCGATCTGTGGCTCATCGATGCGCAGGGCCGCCCGGTCGTGACGATTTCGGATGTTGCGCTGGCCAGCACGGCACGCGGCGCCGAGGGTTCCCCTCGTTTGGGCCTGTACCGACAGATCTGGAAGACCGCGCCCGCTGCCCGTGAGACGACGACGCCCCCAGTCGGCGGCTGGCTGGTGGTCTCCGACGATGACGCCCTCGGGCGGGCCGTTCAGACCCGGCTCGGCTCAGGCGGCGAGGTCTGCCTGCTGGCGACGCCCGGCGCGAGCGTCGAGCGGATTGGCGAGCAACGGTACTCGGCGGACCTGGGGGATCCCGATCAGGTGCGGCGCCTCATCGAGGCAGTGGCGCAGGTTGCCACGACCTGTCGCGGCCTTGTCGTCCTGCGAACGGCGCCAACGACTGAAGAGACGATGACGTCGGATCTGGCCAGGGCGTTGGTGACAGGTCTGGCTTCCCTTCAGTCTTTGGTTGGGTCGACAGACTCGCGTGCAGGCCGTCTGTGGATCGCCACGCGTGCGGCGCAACGTGTTGGGGGCGAATCGCCAGAGGCGTTGCTGGGTGGCCTGGCTGGCTCGGCGCTGTGGGGGCTCGGCCGCGTCCTGGCCGAGGAGCAACCGGATCGCTGGGGTGGACTGATCGACCTGGATCCGACAGCGTCGACCGAGATGACGGCTCAGGCTCTGGCGCACGAGTTGAGGCAGGGCGCAAGCGCCGGCTCCGAAGTGGCCTACCGCGGCGACGAGCGCTTCGTCGCCCGCCTGATCGAGGACAGTGGTGAACCCGGCGGGCGGCCGTACGTGTGGCGGGCCGATGCCAGTTATCTCCTCACCGGCGGCCTTGGCGGCGTCGGGCTCGAAGTCGCACGCGACATGATCGCCCGGGGTGCGCGCCGGCTCGTGATCCTCGGCCGTACGTCGATCCCGTCGCGAGAGGCGTGGGTGGATGTACCGACCGGCCGGGCCGCCGATATCGTCGCGGGCATTCGCGAACTGGAGTCTCTGGGCGCTTCCATCCACTATGCCTCGGTCGACGTCGCCGACGAGCGTGCGCTTAAGGCTTTTCTCGATCGGTTTGCTTCCGAAGCCTGGCCGCCGATCCGGGGCGTGGTGCATGCCGCGGCGGCGTTCGACAACGACCTGTTGACCCGCCTCGACGCGGCTCGCTTGCGGGCCGCCGTGAGCGCGAAAGCCGAAGGCGCCTGGGCGCTGCATCAGGGGCTCGGCTCGCTCGACTTCTTCGTCACCTTCTCGTCGATCGCGGCTCTGTTGCCGTTGGCGGGTCAGGGCGCTTACGCCGCCGCCAACGCCTATCTCGACGCCCTGGCCCGGTATCGGCGCAGTCTCGATCGACCGGGCGTGTCGATCGGTTGGGGCATCTGGCAGGACCGCGGCCGCCTGCAGCAGTCCGAGACCGGCCAGCGTGGCGTCGCCCAGCTCGTGGAGCGCGGCGTGCAGGCCTTCGCGCCGGAGCAGGGGATCGACGCTCTGCGTCGGCTGCTGACCGACTCGGAGGGCTACGCGGTCGCTGCGGCCGTGGACTGGACGCGGATGCCGTCGACCCAACGCGACGGGCTGCTTGAGGCCCTCGGCGCGACCGGGGACGTCACGCCTGACGCATCCAACATGAGCCTGGCCGACCACTTGCACGCCGCGCCGGTCGAGCAACGACGAACCCGCCTCGAGCAGCACGTCATCGAGATCCTCAGCCGAGTCCTACGACTCGCGCCCGATCGAATCGAGTCGACCAGCCCGCTGGGTTCCTTCGGCATGGAGTCGCTCAACGCGGTCGAGTTCCGCAACCGGCTCGAGTCGAGCCTCGGCCTGACTCTATCGGCGACGCTGGTGTGGAACTACCCGACCGTGGCCGATCTGGTCGACCACCTGGCCGACAAACTCGGCTTGAACCTGACCACCACAGCGGTGAAAGATCCACCCCATGCCGACGGCGCCGGCGATGCCACACGGATGCCCACTGCGCAGATGCTCGCGCAGATCGTGACCGACGTGGATATGATGTCGGAAGAAGATGCGCTTCAGGCCCTCATG
The DNA here is from genome assembly GCA_964480865.1 of uncultured Anaerolineales bacterium. GTDB lineage: Bacteria > Chloroflexota > Anaerolineae > Anaerolineales > UBA6663 > UBA6663. Next base: position 20,070 of record CAYZRP010000004.1, read on the forward strand.
AAGCGCCGAGGAGCCAAGAAACGCGCATGACAAGGAACCCGGAAAGCGGGGCGCAGGACCTCTCGGCGATCAAACTGGCGATGCTTGCGCAGCAATTGCGCTCGCAGGCCAAGGAACTCGACCTGCTGCGGGCCGAGCCGATCGCCATCATCGGGCTCGGCTGTCGGTTCCCGGGCGGCGCGAACTCGCCCGAGGCGTACTGGCAGTTACTCAAAGACGGGCGCGACGCGATCACCGAAGTGCCGGTCGACCGCTGGGACGTCGATGCGCTGTACGACCCGAACCCCGGAACACCCGGCAAGATGACGAGCCGTTGGGGTGGGTTCCTCGATTCGATCGATCAGTTCGACCCCGGTTTCTTTGGGCTGTCGCCGCGCGAAGCCAGTCGGATGGATCCGCAGCAGCGACTGGTGCTCGAGGTCGCTTTTGAAGCCCTCGAACGCGCTGGCCTGACACGCGAACAGCTGAATGGCTCGCAGACCGGCGTCTACATCGCCAGCACGGCCTTCGACTACGGCCAGTTGCAACTCTCCGATCGTCTGTCGATCTCGGCGCACACTGTGACCGGGATGGTGCACTGCATCCTGTCCAACCGCCTGTCGTATCTTCTCAACCTCCAGGGCCCCAGCCTCTCGCTCGACACGGCCTGCTCATCGTCGCTTGTCGGCATCCACCTCGCCTGCCAGAGCCTGAAGGACCGCGAGACCAATCTGGCCATCGCCGGCGGTGTCAACATCGTGCTCTCGCCGGATATCGCGCTTTCGCTGGCGAAGTGGGGCATGCTCGCCGCGGACGGCCGCTGTAAGACCTTCGACGCGCACGCCGACGGCTTCGTCCGCGCTGAGGGTTGCGGCATCGTGGTGCTCAAGCGCCTCGCCGATGCCGTGGCGGATGGCGATCCTGTGCTCGCGGTGCTGCGCGGATCGGCTGTCAATCAAGATGGGCGGTCGACACAGATGACGGCCCCCAACGGCCTCGCCCAACAGGCGGTTATCCGTTCGGCGCTGCAGCGCTCAGGCGTCACGCCCGACCAGGTGACCTACATAGAGACACACGGCACGGGAACGGTCCTCGGTGACCCGATCGAGGTCGAGGCGCTCGCCGAGATCTATGGCAGCCCGCGAGCCGACGGGCAACCGCTGGTGCTGGGCGCGGCCAAGACCAATATCGGACATTGCGAGGCCGCTGCCGGTGTCGCGGGCCTGATCAAGGTTGTGCTCTCGTTGCAGCATCACGAGATCCCGCGCAATCTGCATTTCAGCGAGCTCAATCCGCACATCCACATCGACGGCACCCGGCTGGCTTTTCCTGTCGAGACCTGGCCGTGGCCGGCAGGGCAGAGTCGGCGGGTGGCTGGCGTGAGTTCGTTCGGCTTCGGCGGGACGAATGCGCACCTCCTGATCGAGGAAGCGCCGGCGCTACCCAGGCCCGAACCGCCTGACGCGGCGCCACAGCTCGTCCTCGTCTCGGGGCACAGCGATGAGGCCCTACGCGACCAGGCCGCGGCGTTGGAGCGCTACCTGACGGAAACGGCGGCTGTCGATCTGGCCGACGTGGCCTATACATCAGCCTTGCATCGCAACCACCTCGATCATCGTCTGGCGGTCGTCGGCGAAACGCCGACCGCGGTCGCGAAGAGGCTGCGTGACTTCGTGGATCGGGGCGCGCGTCAGGGCTGGGCCACGGGTGTGCGTCAGCCCGGCCGACCGCCGCGGCTCGCGTTCGTCTTCTCGGGGCAGGGTCCGCAGTGGTGGGCGATGGGCCGCGAGTTGCTCGAGACTTCCGATATCTTCAGAGAAGTGATCGAGCGCTGCGATGCGCTGTTGACGCCATTGGCAGGCTGGTCGTTGCTGAAAGAACTCAACGCGAGCGAAAGTGAATCGCGCCTCGATCAGACCGAGGTCGCGCAGCCGGCGCTGTTCGCGTTGCAGGCCGGGCTGGCCGCGCAGTGGCAGGCCTGGGGCGTGAATCCGACAGCCGTCGTTGGGCACAGCGTCGGGGAAATCGCCGCCGCATACGTGGCGGGCGTGCTCACGCTCGAGGACGCGATCCACGTCGCTTATCATCGCGGCCGGCTCATGCAGGCCGCGACGGGTCATGGCCAGATGGCCTCGGTCGAACTGTCCGAAGCAGACGCCCAGCAGCTTCTCACCGACAGCGGCGTGGGCGATCGGCTCAGCGTGGCCGCCATCAACACGCCAACCTCGGTCGTCCTTTCAGGAGAGAGCGTGGCATTGGCCGGGCTGCTCTCGGGCCTCCAGACACGTGGCGTCGGTACGCGACTATTGCCCGTGCAGTACGCGTTCCACAGCCCGCAGATGGATCCGTACGCAGCAGAGTTGACCCGCGTGCTGGCCGGCCTCGCGCCGCGTCCCGCCACGCTCAAACTCGTGTCCACGGTGTCGGGCGACTGGGCCGTGCCGAACCGTGACTACAACGCCGCCTATTGGGGACTGAACGTACGTCATTCGGTCCGCTTCTCGCAATCGATCGAGATGCTGATGGACGCTGGCTTCTCGGCATTCATTGAAATCGGTCCGCATCCGGTGCTGTCGGGGTATGTGCAGCAACACCTGCAGACTCATGGCGTGACGGGGTTCGTCACGCACTCGCTGCGACGCGGGCAACCCGAGCGGGCCACACTTTTGGTGAACCTGGGAGCCTGGCATACGCACGGCGGCCCTGTCTCCTGGTCTGACGTTTTCCCTGAGCCCGGGACCGTGTTGGCCCTGCCGGCCTATGCCTGGCAGCATGAGCGACACTGGTTTGAGCCCACGGCGCCGGCCGCGCAAACGACAGTGACGGCCACTCGCGGGCGCACTGTCGCTGGCACCGGGCATCCGTTGCTCGGAACGCCGCTGCGTTCGCCCGCCCTGCAGGGCCGGGCCTTCGAAGCCGACTGGGGCCCCGGGTCGGTGGCCTTCTTCGACGACCACCATGTGTACGGCGATTGCATCGCGCCGGCCACAGCCATGATCGAGTTAATGGCAGCGGGCGCTCGCCGCCAGTTCTCACCAGACGCGACGATCCAGATCGAGGGCTTCGCGATCCACGTGCCCATGATCTTCGCCGATGATGCAGATCGCGCGGTGCAGTTGCTCTTGCGATCGGCCGATGGCGCAGCTCTGGCCGCCGAGGTCGTCAGTGCTCCACGAGACGTTGATGATGAGTGGACCCGCCACGCGACGGCTGTGGTTCGCATCGGCTCGATCCCGGCGCCTGCGGGATCGTTGGCGGATGCTCGCGCACGCTGCGATCAATCGCTGTCGGTTGAGAATTACTACCGACATCTCGACAACCTCGGCATCTCATTCGGCGAGACCTTCCGCGGTCTGCGCCAGGTGTGGCGCTCGGATTCGGCCGAGGCTGTCAGCCACATTCAGGTCGCCGAGAGCCTTCGACTCGATCTCGATCGTTATGAGCTGCACCCCGCTTTGCTGGATGCCTGCTTCCAGACTCTGGCTGCGGTGTTCCTGGGCGATGGCCAGCGCGACCTCCACCTGCCGTTCGGTTTTGATCGACTTCATCTCTATGGAAGCGTCGACAGCGATCTCTGGTGCTGGGCGCGACAACGGTCAACCGCGGAGTCGGCACCCGAGATTCGAACGGGCGACCTCTTGATCTTCGATGCTGAAGAACGTCTGGTGGCCTGGCTCGAGGGCCTGCACCTAAAACGCGCGAGCAGCGAGCAACTTCATCGGACCGGCAGGCCTGCGGCGATCGACACGCGTGTGATCGCCTGGGAGCCGGCTTCGGTGTCGGGTGCCGCCAATATGGCCGGGTCATGGCTGGTCCTGGCCGATCGAAGCGGGGTGGGCGAAGCGTTGGCTGCAAGGCTCGCCGACGGTGGACGCACCGTTGTGGTGACCGCCGGCGACACCTACTCGAGGCTTGCAGACGATCACTGGCAGCTCAACGCGCTGGCCGCTGAAGACTTCCAGCGCCTGTTTGCGGAACCCGATCTGGCCGGCGTGGCCTGGCGTGGCGTGGTCGGTCTCTGGGCGCTCGATGCTTCTGGGCAGTTCGATCCGGATCATCCGCAGCACGCAGCGGCAGCCGCAACGGCCGGCCTGCTGCATGTGACACAACGGATCGTGCAAGGATCGACGCTTCCGCGTATGTGGCTCGTCACGCGTGGTGCGCAGGTCGTCGACCCGGCCTTCGATCTGCAGCCCGCGATCGCACAGGCGCCGGTCTTGGGACTCGCCGCCACGATCGCGCTCGAGCATCCGGAACTGGTGATCACGCGGGTAGACCTGGATCCCTTGTCTGTCGGTGACACTGCGACGTTGCTGTTCGAGGCCTTGAGCATCGGCCCTGATGAGGATCGCCTGGCCATTCGAAATGGCAAACGTCTTGCGGCTCGTCTGGCGGCGCCGACAACACGGGCAGAGTTCCCTGACGACGAGCCCTGGCAACTGGTCGCAGCGTCGAGCGGTGTGCTCGACGAAGTGCGCGTGTCGCCGGCAACTCGTCGAACGCCGAGCTTGCGAGAGGTCGAGATACGTGTCATGGCTGCCGGGCTCAACTACCGTGACGTGTTGAACGCGCTCGGTATGTACCCCGGCGATGCTGGGCCACTTGGTGGCGAGTGCGCGGGAATTATCACGGCGGTTGGCCCCGAGGTCGCCGGCTGGGAGGTGGGAGACGAGGTGATGGCGGTGGCGGCCGGTGCGTTTCGTAGCCACGTCGTCACACGAGCCGAGTTCGTGGTCCGCAAGCCGGCCGGTCTGACCTTCGAGGCGGCGGCCGGTCTGCCGAGCGTCTACCTCACGGCCATGTACGGCCTGAACGAACTGGCCAGACTGCAGCCGGATGAACGGGTGCTCATTCATTCGGCGGCGGGCGGTGTGGGCATGGCTGCCATGCAGGTGGCCCGCCGCGCCGGTGCGATCGTCTACGGGACGGCCGGCAGTCCGGTCAAACGCGCGCTCGTGGTCGCGCAAGGCGCAAAGGCCGCCATGGATTCGCGGACGTTGGCCTTCCGAGAGGAGCTCGAGTCGCTGACGAATGGCGCAGGCGTTGAGGTCGTGTTGAACGCGTTGTCGGGCGATTTCATCACCGCCAGCGTGGCCTCTCTGGCACGTGGTGGTCGGTTCCTTGAGATTGGGAAGCGCGACATCTGGTCGAGCGAGCGTTTCGCTGAAGCGCGACCCGACGTAACATACTTCCCATTCGACCTGTCTGTCGTGATGGCCGACGATCCCGCGTTGATCCAGCGCCTCCTGTGCGAGCTGGCGCAGGCCATTGAGAGCGGTTCGCTGGCGGCTCTGCCGGTTCAGACGTTCTCGTTCGCTCAGGCCGCCGATGCCTTCCGACACATGGCGCAGGCGCGGCATGTGGGCAAGATCGTGTTGGTGGCTGATACGACCCCGAGCGCCCCGACAATCCGTGCGGACGGAGCGTATCTGATCAGCGGCGGCCTGGGTGGACTCGGCCTGGCGACCGCGGGCTGGTTGATCGAGCGCGGCGCGCGTCACGTCATCCTGGCTTCGCGACGCGAGCCTTCACCTGAAGCCCGCCAGCACATCGCCGAGTGGGAACGACAGGGGGCTCGTGTAGAGGCTCTCTCACTGGACGTATCGCAGCGCGCTGAAGTCGAGCGGCTGTTCGCCGGGTGGGGTGATCGGCCGTCTCTGCGCGGCGTGATCCACGCCGCCGGTACGCTCGACGACGGGGCCGTGACCCAGCTGACGTGGAAGCGCTTCGAGCCGGTGCTGGCCGCAAAGATGGACGGCGCCTGGAATCTGCATGAGGCCACCCGCGGCCAGCCGCTAGATTTCTTCGTCATGTATTCATCAGCATCGTCGGTGCTCGGCGCATATGGCCAGGGCAACTACGCGGCGGCGAATGCGTTCCTCGATTCGTTTGCTCAGTGGCGACACGCGCAGGGCCTGCCGGCGCTCAGCGTCGACTGGGGCGCCTGGGCCGACACCGGCATGGCCGCCCGCCTCGGCGACCGTGATCGCGCCCGATTGGCTGAACAGGGCTATGGCCTGATGGCCTCGGGGCCGGCACTGTCGACGCTGGGAGGTCTCCTGGCATCGAAGCTGCCGCAGGCGCTGGCCCTGATCGCGGATTGGGGCCGGCTTGCCCAACGCTCAGTGCAGGTGAGTTCGTTCTTCGAACATGTGCGTCAGGCCGAGCGGCGAACGGCGCAACCCACGTCGGGACGCGCGCCCTCCCTTCGCTCGACTTTTCTGGCCGCCCCGGCGACCCGCCGCCGCGCCTTGCTCCTCGGGCACGTGCGCGAGCAGGCCGTGAGGGTGCTGGGCCTGCCGCGCGATCAGGTTATCAATCCGCAGCAGCCGCTCAATGAACTCGGCCTGGACTCGCTGATGGCCGTTGAGCTGCGCAACGCTCTGGGCGCGAGCCTCGAGCGATCGCTGTCGACGACGTTGCTGTTCGACTATCCCACGCTCGATGCGCTCGTCGATCACCTGCTCGGCGATCTGGCGCCGGCCGAAACGCCGCCGCAGGACCCAACGCCACCGCAGGCGAGTGCGCCGACTACCCCGTCGCCTGGCGCGGCCGACATCGCAGCACTGAGCGAAGACGAAGCTGAGGCCTTGCTGCTCGCGGAACTGGCCCAGTTGAAGCGCGAAGGACGAAAACATGGCTGAGACTGAGAACCTGTCGCCGCTCAAGCAGGCGCTGCTTCAGCTGCGGCAGATGCGCGCGCAGCTCGACGACGTCGAACGTGCCCGCACCGAGCCGATCGCCGTGGTCGGCATGGGCCTGCGACTGCCAGGCGGCGCCGTGGATCCTGAGTCTCTTTGGACCATGCTGCGTGACGGGGTCGATGCCGTGACCGAAGTGCCGCCGGATCGGTGGGACGTGGATGCCTACTACGATGCCGACCCCACAGCCCCCGGCAAGATGACGACCCGGTTCGGCGCCTTCCTCGGAGATGTGTCGCGATTCGATGCTGCCTTTTTCGGGATCGCGCCGCGCGAGGCTGCCAGCCTTGATCCGCAGCAGCGTCTGCTGTTGCAGGTGAGCTGGGAGGCGCTTGAACGTGCCGGGCAGAGCCCGGAGAAGCTTGCCGGAAGCGCGACTGGCGTGTTCGTCGGCTTCTCGAACAGCGACTATTTCCGCCAGATGTTCGCCGACCCGAACCAGATCGACACGTATTCAACCACCGGCAACGCTGGAAGCATCGCGGCCGGTCGGCTCTCGTATTATCTGGGTTTGCACGGCCCGTGTCTGACGCTTGACACAGCCTGTTCATCGTCGCTCGTGGCGGTGCATCTAGCCGTCCAGAGCCTGCGGCGCGGTGAGTGTGCGCTGGCGCTGGTGGGCGGCGTCAACCTGATCCTGTCGCCTGAAGTTCACATCAACTTCTCGAAGGCGCAAGGGATGATGGCGCCCGATGGCCGCTGCAAGACCTTCGACGCGCGTGCCGACGGCTACGTGCGCGGCGAGGGCTGCGGCATGATCGTGCTCAAGCGACTCTCAGACGCGCTCGCGCAACATGACCCGGTCCTGGCCGTGATCCGCGGCACGGCGATCAATCACGACGGCCGCAGCAGCGGCCTGACCGCGCCGAACGGTCCCGCGCAGGAGACGCTTCTTCGCGCCGCGGCTGTCGACGCCGGCGTCGAGCCGAGCCGTATCGACTACGTCGAGGCGCACGGCACCGGCACGGCGTTAGGCGATCCGATCGAGGTGCGCGCGCTGGGCGCGGCTTTCGGAACCGGTCGGCGACAAGGCCAGCCGCTGTGGATGGGCTCGCTCAAGACCAACGTCGGGCACCTCGAGGCCGCGGCCGGCATCGCGGGATTGATCAAGGCCGTGCTCGCGCTGCAACACGCCGAGATCCCACCGCATCTGCATTTCGAGACGCCCAGCCCGCACATCCCATGGAACGAGTTCTCGCTGGCTGTGCCGACCCGCCCGACGCCCTGGCCCGAGCACGACGGTCCGCGCCTGGCCGGTGTCAGTTCGTTCGGCTTCAGTGGCACTAATGCGCACGTGATCCTCGAGTCGGCCCCGGAGGTTGTCCAACCGGTGTCGAACCCGATACGTGAAACGCGACTGTTCACGCTCTCGGCGCGGACCGCGTCAGCTCTGAAGTCCCTGGCCGGGCAGGTTGTGCAACGCCTTGCAGATGTGCCGTCGCTCAAGCTGGCCGACGTCGCCTGGACGCTCAACACGGGCCGCTCGCATCTGGCCCATCGGTTGGCGCTGTTGGCGCCGTCGCTCGAACGCGCTCAACAGGCGTTGACGTCGTTCGTCAACGGATCGGCGGTGGCGGCGTACACCGGTCACGCACCAGCCGGCGCACAGCCCGAGGTTGCGTTCTTGTTCACAGGCCAGGGCTCGCAGTACGCGGGTATGGGGCGGCAGTTGTACGAGCAGGAGCCGATCTTTCGCGCCGCCCTCGACGAGAGCGCCGCGATCCTGACCAGCCTGATCGATCAACCACTGCACGCGATCCTCTTCCCGGCCGAGGGCGCGCCCGCGCTTCTCGACGAAATGCGCTACGCGCAGCCCGCGATCTTCGCCCTCGACGTCGCGCTGGCACGGCTGTGGGCATCGTGGGGCATCGAGCCAGCCGCCGTATCGGGGCACAGCCTCGGCGAGTACGCGGCCGCCTGTGTGGCCGGCGTGTTCAGCCTGGCCGATGGGCTCAAGCTCGTGGCCGCCCGCGGCCGGCTGATGCAGTCGCTGCCGATCGAAGGCGAGATGGTGACAGTCTTCGCCGACGAAGCTCGCGTGTCGGCCGCTATCGCGCCGTTCGCGGCTGACGTCGCGCTGGCGGCCGTCAACGGCCCGGACACGTGCGTGATCTCGGGACGACGCGAGCCGGTGCGGCAGGTGCTCGAACGTCTGCGCGCCGAGCGCATCCGCAATCGACCGCTGCCGATCGCCCAGGCCTCACATTCGCCCTTGATCGAGCCGATCCTGGATGCGTTCGCGGAGGTCGCGGCGTCGATCACTTACCTGGCGCCAACGGTGCCGGTCGTGTCGTGCCTGTCGGGGCGTGAGGTGAGCGCCGACGAGATCGGCACGCCCGACTATTGGCGCCGACACTTTCGCCAGACGGTGCGCTTTGCCGACGCGATGCAGTCCCTCTACGCCCTTGGCGCGCGCACGTTCGTCGAGCTCGGCCCCAACCCCACGCTGCTCAGCCTGGGCAAGCGCTGCGTCACCGACGAAGGAACGACCTGGCTTCCGTCCTTGCGCGAAGGGCAGTCGGATGTCAGCGAGATGTTGAGCTCGCTGGCCCAACTCTACATCCAGGGCGCGCGGATCAACTGGGACGCTGTCGACGGTGACGTCGCGGCCGGCGGTCAACGCGTGGTGTTGCCCACGTATCCGTGGGAAGGCAGGCCATACTGGTGGAAGTCCACCACGGCCGCTGTCACGCGCGTGGTGACCCCCGATGAACCCACCGAACGCTGGACGGGTGCGCTCGCGTTGGCCCGTCGTCAGGCCGATCAGGCGCCGCTCGATCTCGCGCTGAACACCTATGCCGAGAAGTGGAGCGTCCTCGAATCCGTGACCGTGGCCCACATCCGGCGCACGTTGCACGAGCTTGGCGTCTTCACACAGCTCGGCGAGCGCCAGACGGTCGAGTCACTCCTCAGCCTTGGCAAGATCCTGCCGACCTATCGGCATCTGATGCAGCGCTGGCTGGATCGGCTCGTCGCGATGGGCGATCTCGAGCGTGTCGATGACGGCTACGTCGTGCGCCGAGCGATTGGTGAGGTAGATCTCGAGACGGTCTCGCGCGAGGCCGATCGCGTACTGGCCGACGTCCCGTTCCTGCGCGACTACGTCCGCCGCTGCGCCGCCTCGTTGACGGCGATCATCACGGGCGTCGAGAGCCCGCTCGAGACGCTGTTCCCGGGCGGCTCGGACGAAGCTGCGCGCGGCATCTATCAACACTGGGCCCTGGCACGCTATTCAAATGCCATCGTCAGGGCTGCTGTCGAAGGCGCGCTCGATGGCCTGCCGCGCGACCACGTCGTCCGGCTGCTGGAGATCGGGGCGGGCACGGGCGCCACAGCCCGCGCTGTGTTGCCGGCGCTGCCGGCCGAGCGGAGCCGCTATCACTTCACCGACGTATCGGATCTATTCCTCGGCCGAGCCGAACGCGAACTGGCTAAGTACCCGTTTGTGAAGTACAGCCTTCTCGACATCGAACGCGAACCCGAAGCACAAGGCTTCCAGCCGCAGGGCTTTGATGTCGTCATCGGCGCCAACGTGTTGCATGCCACGCGAGATCTTGTCGCCGCGCTGCGTCACGCGCGCTCGCTCCTCGCGCCCGGCGGTGTTCTGATCCTGCTCGAGGCGACAACGTCGCTCGCCTGGCTTGACATCACCACCGGCCTGATCGAGGGCTGGCAGCTCTTCGAGGACGGCTACCGCACCGACTCGCCGCTCCTGAGCCCGGACCGCTGGCGCGACGCCCTGGCTGAAGCTGGTTTTGACGCCTTCGAGGCGTTTCCCGGGGCCGATTCGCCGGCCGAGGTCCTCGGTCAGCATGTGCTGCTTGCCCGGGCGCCGGGTAAGCCCATTTTTCCTATAGCCGCAGCCGACGAGGGTGACGACAATCAGGAGAGCGTCGTTTCCCACAAGCCGGGTGAAGACGCGGCCACTGACGATTTCCGCGAGCGATTGAAGGCTGCGCTTCCGTTTGAACGGGCCGATCTGCTCGCAGAGTTTGTGCGCGGTCACGTCGCCACGATCCTGCGGTTGGATGAGACAGATGAGTTGGATCGGTCGAGCCGGTTGATGGAAGTCGGCGTCGACTCGCTCATGGCCGTGGAGTTGCGCAACCGGTTGGCGAAGGGCCTCGGCCTGAGCAAGCCGCTGCCCGCGACGCTCATCTTCGACTACCCGACGATCGACGCGATCGCCGGTTATCTGGTTGTCGAACTCTTCCCGGTGCCGGCCGGCGCCTCCACCGAAGAACCTGTCGCGGCCCCGGCACCATCCACCCCGCCGCAGCCGGCCGGCGCCATCGATGACCTTTCAGACCTGGACGTTGAGAAACTGTTGCTCGAGAAGTTGAAAGCCATTTCGAAGGACAACTGACCGAACATCCTATGAGTGATCCAGCCGGTCAACTCTCGCCCCTGAAGCAGGCCTATCTCGCACTTGAGGCGATGCAGGCGCGCCTGGATGCCGCCGAACGGCTTCGCCACGAACCCATCGCCGTGATTGGGCTCGGCTGCCGATTCCCTGGCGGCGCATCGTCGCCCGAGGCGTACTGGCAACTGCTCGCGGCCGGTCGCGACGCCATCGGCGACGTACCGGTCGGGCGCTGGGATATGACGGACGTTTTTGACACGGACGTCGATGCGCCCGGCAAGACTTATGCGCGTCAGGCCGGCTATCTGCTCGAGCCAATCGACGCCTTCGACCCGCAATTCTTCGGCATCTCACCGCGCGAGGCGATCAGCCTCGATCCGCAGCAACGCCTCTTGCTCGAAGTGGCCTGGGAGGCCCTTGAGCATTCCGGGCACGCGCCCTCCAGCCTGATGGGCAGCCGCACCGGTGTGTTTGTCGGTATCGCCAGCAACGACTACGCCAACCTGCACGTCAAGCGCGATGACCCTGCGCAACTCGACATGTACTATGCCTCGGGCATCGCGCACAGTGTGGCCGCCGGCCGATTGTCGTATGTGCTCGGTCTGCAGGGCCCGGCCATCGCGCTCGACACGGCCTGCTCATCGTCACTAGTAGCGACTCATCTCGCGGTGCAAAGCCTGCGACGCGGCGAGTGCTCGCTGGCGTTGGCCGCCGGCGTCAATCTGATCCTGACCCCCGACAACGCGATTGCGTTCTCGAAGTCGCGCATGCTTTCGCCGGTCAGCCGCTGCAAGACCTTTGATGCATCCGCAGATGGCTTCGCAGACGGCGAGGGCTGCGGTGTCGTCGTGCTCAAGCGGCTTTCCGAGGCTCTGGCCGATGGCGACAACGTGCTGGCCGTTATCCGCGGCTCCGCCATCAACCAGGACGGCGCGAGCAGTGGCCTGACCGCGCCGAACGGCCCCGCACAGGAGTTGGTGATCCGCGACGCCTTGAAGGACGGCAAGGTCAGGCCGGCCGACGTCGGCTACGTCGAGGCGCACGGCACAGGCACGTCGCTGGGCGATCCGATCGAGGTGCAGGCCGTTGGCGCCGTGCTAAAGGAAGGCCGCGCCGCCGATCGTCCGTTCATGCTCGGCGCCGTCAAGACCAACATCGGTCACCTCGAAGCAGCCGCTGGCATCGCCGGGTTGATCAAGCTTGTGTTGATGCTGCAGCACGGCGCCGTTCCGCCGCATCTGCATTTCAAGACGCCGAGCCCGTATATTCCATGGGACTCGATCCCGGCGCGCGTCGTCACGCAGTTGACCCCCTGGCCGGCTGGCGATGTGAAGCGCATCGCGGGACTGAGTTCATTCGGCTTCAGCGGCACCAACGCGCATCTCGTGGTTGAAGAGGCGCCACTCGTCGAACCGCGCGCGAACGACGTCGATCGGCCTGTCCACGTCGTCACCGTTTCGGCGCAGACAATCGAGGCGCTTCGCACCAACGCCCACCGCCTGGCTCAACACCTGATTGCTCATCCGGATCTGGCCCTGGCTGACGTCGCGCATACCCTGAACGTCGGGCGCAGCCATCTGCCGCAGCGCCTGGCCTTCATGGCGCGCTCCACGACCGAGGCCGCTGACAGGCTCACGGCCTTCGCGCGCGGTGATGAAGGGTTGGACCTCGTCACCGGCGAGGCCGCGACGAAGAGTCGGCCGAAGGTGGCGTTTCTGTTTACGGGGCAGGGGGCGCAGTACGCGGGGATGGGGCGCGAGTTGTACGCGAGCGCGCCGGTCTTCCGCGAGACGCTGGACCGGTGTGCAGAGGTGGTCGATCCGCTGCTGGGGCGTTCGTTGCTGGAGGTGATGTTCAGCGACGAGGAGGCGCTGCGGGATACGCGCTACACGCAGCCGGCGCTGTACGCGCTCGAGATGGGGCTGGCCGCGCTGTGGCGCTCGTGGGGGATCGAGCCGGGAGCGGTGCTGGGGCACAGTGTGGGCGAGTACGCGGCGGCGGCGGTGGCGGGGGTGTTCAGCCTGGAGGACGGGCTGCGCCTGATCGCGGAGCGCGGGCGGTTGATGAGCAGTCTGCCGGCCGGCGGGGCGATGCTGGCGGTGCTGACGGAGGCCGAGGCGGTGGCGCGCGCGGTCGAGGGCTACGCGGATCGGGTGTCGCTGGCGGCGTTGAACGGGCCGGCGAACACGGTGATTGCGGGCGACGGAGAGGCGGTGCGTGAGCTGGGAGAGGTCTTCACCGCGCAGGGCATACAGGTGCGGCCGCTGAACGTCTCGCATGCCTTCCACTCGCCCCTGATGGATCCGATCCTCGAGGCGTTGGCCGACGCGGCGCGCCGCACGCCGATGAAGGCGCCGCAGTTGCGTCTGATCTCGAACGTGACGGGCCGCTCGGCGGTGCCTGGCGAGCTCGAGTCACCCGACTACTGGCGCCGACACAGCCGGCAGCCGGTGTGCTTCGCGGACTCAGTGGCCGCGCTCAAGGCGCTTCATGTCGATCTGGTCGTCGAGATCGGCCCCGGCACGACTCTGCTCGCGATGGGCCAGCGCGCCGTGAACGACCTGGGACGCGCCTGGGTGCCGTCACTGCGCCACGGCCGCGGCGATTGGGACACGATCCTGGCCAGCGTCAGCCGGCTCTATGTCGGAGGCGCGCCGATCGATTGGAAGGGGTTGGATCAACCGTACGCGCGGCGCAGGCCGGCTCTGCCAACGTCGACGTTCCAGCGCCAGCGCTACTGGATGCCCGACGAGCCTGTTCGTCGCCGTTCACGTCAAGCCACCACCGCCGGCGAACATCCGCTGCTCGGACAGCGATTGCGCTCGGCGTTGCGCACCGCGCAGTTCGAAAGCGAGCTGGATCCACAGACTCAGCACTTTCTGAAGGACCATCGGGTCCAGGATACGGCGATATTGCCGGCCACGGGTTACCTTGAGATGATGCGCGCCGCTGGCGCCGCGGTCCATGGCACGCCCTGGCCGACCCTCGAAGACGTGACGATCGGCGAACCCCTGATCGTGCCCGATGGCGCGACACGTCTGGCTCAGGTGCTGGTCGAGCCCGACGGGGCGGTGGCCGTTCACAGCACGAACGATGAGGTCACCTGGGCATTGCACGCGGCGGCGCGGGCGACGACGGCCGACGTGTCCGAAGCACCTGTTACGTTGATCGATTTGCAGCAACGCCTGACTCAACGTGTGACCGCTGACGAGCACTACGCCGTCCTGCGCGCGCATGATCTCAACTTCGGCCCGAGCCTCACGGGCGTCCATCAAGTGTGGCGCGCGGCCGAGGGCGGCGAAGCCTTGGGCGAGATCGTGCTTCCAGAGTCGACGGCGCGTGAAGCCAGCGCTTATGGCTTTCACCCGGCTTTGCTGGATGCATGTCTGCAGATCGTGGCCGCGGCTCGCGCCAGTCAGGATGCGCTGTACCTGCCGTTGCACATCGATCGCGTCGCGTTCTTCGACCGACCCGGTGGCCGGGTCTTCAGCCATGCACTGCTGACCTCAACGGGCGCAGCGACGCTGACGGCCGACGTCCGCGTCTATGACGAGAGCGGTCGGCCGCTGGTTGCCCTGCAGGGGCTCCTGTTCAAGCGTCTGGCCCGTGGCGCATTGGCGGGCGGCGCGGGTCGCAAAGAGACCGTCGACGCCTGTTACACGCTCGAGTGGCGTCGGCGACCGCTACCCATCGAAGCGCCGCTGGCCGCAGCACTCAGGCCGGATCCCGCCGCGCTGGCAGCTGCCGCGCAGCCGCGGGCAGAAGAACTGAGCCGGGCGCACGACCTGGCCGCTCACACTGTCGACCTCGATCGCATTGAAGCCACGAGCCTCGACGACGTCGTCGACGCGTTTGCGAAACTCGGCTGGCGCCCCGCGATCGGCGAACGCGTGACGGCCGGGGCACTGACCACCAGATTGCTTGTGCTCGAGCGCTACACAGGCCTCGTCCATCGCCTGCTCGACATCCTGGCCGAAGCCGGCGTGTTGGTCGCGCACGACTCCGAGTGGGAGGTCGTCAGGCCGATCGACTCTGCCGCGCGTGCCCTGCGACCGGCGTTGCCCGGTGGCCCGGAGGCGGCGTTGCTGAGTCGGTGTGGGCCGAAGCTCGCCGAGGTGTTGCGAGGCGAGGTCGATCCGCTGCAACTGCTCTTCCCCGGCGGTTCGACGGCCGTGGCCGAAGAGCTCTATCACCATGCGCCACACGCCCAGGTCTACAACCGCCTGGCCGCCGTTACCATTTCGGCGGCGATCGCGCAGGCGCAGCCCGGGCGGCCTGTGCGGATCCTCGAAATCGGCGGCGGCACCGGCGGCACGACCGGATACGTCCTCCCGAACTTGCCCGCCGATCGCGTCGAGTACACGTTCACGGACATCTCGCCGCTGTTCACGGCGAGGGCCCAGGAACGTTTCGCGACCTATCCGTTTGTGCGGTATCAGCCGCTCGACATCGAGAAAGATCCCGCGGCTCAAGGCCTGACTCCTGGTTCGTTCGACATCGTCATCGCCGCGAACGTCATCCACGCGACAGCCGATCTGCGCGAGACGCTGCGCCACGTGCGACAGCTGATGGCGCCCGGTGGCATGCTGTTGTTGATCGAGATCACGAAACTCAACCGCTGGGTCGATCTGACCTTCGGGCTGACCGACGGTTGGTGGCGCTTCACCGATCGCGAGCTGCGCCCGGCTTACGCGCTGCTATCGCGCTCGCGCTGGCTCGATCTGCTGGCCGAGCAGGGGTTCGAGGAGGCCGTGGCGTTCCCGGCTATCCGTGACGATGCGGACCCGCTTGCCCAAAATGCCTTGCTCTGCGCGCGCCGTTCGGATGATGCAACGGTTGGCCGCTGGATCATCCTGGCCGATCAGGGCGGCGTCGGTGCGGCGTTGGCCGAGGCGCTGACGGCACGCGGCGAATCCAGCACCGTGATCCAGGCCTGTTCGTTGGATGGCGCGGCCAACGCGGTCGATCCGGCGGATGCCCGGGCTGTCCAGGGCGCGGTTCAATCGGCTCTGCGCGAGATGCCGTGCCGTGGCGTCGTGCATTTGTGGAACCTTGACGACGCGAACGCAGCTGGCGATGACGGCGTGACCCAGCAACGAGCGCTCGGCAGCCTGCTTCATCTGACTCAGAGCCTTGTGACCGGCGAGCAGAGTGCGCAACCGCGGCTTTGGATCGTCACGCGCGGTGCGCAGTCGATCGTCGACGGCGAACCGACTCTGGCCACGTCCGCCATGAGCTGGGGCCTGGCCCGCACGATCGTGCTCGAGCACCCCGAGTTGCAGACGCGGCGCATCGATCTCGCCTCAACGCCAACGTCGAGCGACATCGCCCAACTGGTTCACGAACTTAGGGCAACTGATGGCGAGGATCAGGTGGCGCTGCGCCACGGCGATCGTTTCGTCGCCCGCATGGCGCCTTTGGCGCTCGGCGCGAAGCAAAACGCCGCCGCCGGGTTGCGTCTCATGTCATCGACATCGGGCTCTCTCGACGACCTGACCTTCGTAACCGAGCCCCGGCGCGTGCCCGGGCCGGGCGAAATCGAGATCCGCGTTCGCGCCTCAGGCCTCAACTTCCGTGACGTCATGAACGCGCTGGCGCTGCGCTCGGACCCCGAGGCGCTTGGCAGCGAGTGCAGCGGCGAGATCACGGCCATTGGCGACGGCGTTACAGGGTTTGCGGTCGGTGATGCCGCGATGGTGGTGGCGCCCGGCAGCTACGGCACCTATGTGGTGACGCTCGCCGCCCTGGCGATGCCTAAACCTGCGGCCTGGACGCATGCTGAGGCGGCCACGATCCCGCTGGCGTTCCTCACCGCCGACTACGCGTTGGACAAGATCGGCGCGATGCGGGCTGGCGAGCGCATCCTCATCCACGCGGCGGCGGGCGGCGTCGGCCTGGCGGCCGTGCAACTCGCGCAGAAAGCCAGTGTCGAGGTATTCGCGACGGCCGGAAGCCCTGAGAAACGCGCGTACCTGCGGTCAATCGGCGTCAGGCACGTGTTCGACTCGCGCACGCTGGCGTTCGCCGACGAGGTGCGCGCCGCGACGGACGGGCAGGGCGTCGACCTGGTGCTCAATTCGCTCACCGGCGACTTCCTCGCACGCAGCCTGACCCTTTTGCGGCCGGGCGGCCGCTTCCTCGAAATCGGCAAACGCGAAATCCTGAAGGGCGATACGCTTTCCGTTCTGCCGACCGGCGCACGCTACATCCCGGTCGATCTGACTGGCCTGCTGCAGACCGAGCCTGAGACCATTCAGGCCTGGTGGTCGGACCTGATGGTGAATCTGACGGCCGGGCGCCTGAAGCCGTTGCCGTTGCAGGTTTTCCCGCTCGAGGCGGCGTCTGAGGCCTTCCGCTACATGGCGCAGGGTCGGCACCTTGGCAAGATCGTTGTCACACAGCCGTCAGAATCTGCGCCTCGATCTGAAAGTCTGGTGCGCGCCGACGGCGTCTATCTGATCACCGGCGGCCTGAATGGCCTGGGCCTGTTGACAGCCGAATGGCTTGTGGCGCAGGGCGCGCGGCATCTGATACTGATGGGCCGACGCGGTCCGACGCCCGAGGCTGATGCCAAGCTGCGTCAACTCGAGCAGACTGGCGCCGAGGTGCGCATCGTGCAGGGCGACGTCTCACTGGCGACCGACGTCGAGAGGGCCTTGAGCGTCGCAGCGGAGGTCGGCCGGCCTTTGCGCGGCATCATCCACTCGGCGGGAGTGCTCTCCGACGGCGCACTGGTCCGGCAGGATTGGAGCCGCTTCAGCGAAGTGTTGGCCCCCAAAGTGCAGGGCGCCTGGCTCCTCCACCGTCTGACGTTGGATCAGCCGCTCGACTTCTTCGTGCTCTATTCGTCGGTGGCGTCCTTCCTGGGTTCGCGCGGCCAGGGCAACCACGCCGCCGCAAACGCCTATATGGATGCGCTCGCGCATCATCGGCGTGCGTTGGGTCTGCCCGCCCTGAGCGTCAACTGGGGCGCGTGGGCCGAGATCGGCTCGGTGGTCAAGCACGACGTCGGTGGGCGCGTCGTCACCCAGGGCCTCGAATTGATCGCGCCCGAACGGGGCCTGCGCATCCTCGAAGCCCTGCTGCGCCAGCCCGAAGCGCAGGTCGCAGTGATGCCGATCCAGTGGTCGGTGTTCCGTCGTCAGTTCGAAGGCCAGGCCGAGCCGGCCTGGATGGCCGAAATCGCGCCAATGGCGCCCGTTGGCGCTCCGAATACGAACCGGCCGATGACCGCCGGCGCGAGCGATCGCGCGGAGCGCTTGCGGCAGGACCTGGCTCAGGCGACGCCCGCCCACCAGCGCAAGTTGCTGTTGACCTACGTCTCGGGCCAGGTCGCGCGGGTGTTGCGGCTCGACCCCGTGCAGGGCGTGAACCCGAAGCGGCCGCTCAATGAGATGGGCCTCGACTCGCTCATGGCGGTCGAGTTGCGCAACCTGTTGGGCGCCGGCCTGGGATTGTCGTCTTCGCTGCCCGCCACGCTGGTGTTCGATTACCCGACGGTTGAAGCCCTGGTGGACTTTTTGGGCAGCGACGTGCTCAAACTGGGCGGTGAGCCTGCTCCAGACGAAGTGCCTGACGTAACGCCCGTTGACGCGCTGGATGTCATTGAGGATCTTTCCGACGAAGAAGTCGATCGCCTGTTTGCTGAACGGTTGAAGGGAACGAGGTGAGGTGTGAGCGATTTTCTGGAACGGATCAGCAAGCTATCGCCGAAACGACTGGCCTTGCTCGCCGCCGATCTGCAAGATAGGGTCGACGCGCTGGAACGGCAGCAAACGGAGCCCATCGCTATCGTCGGCATGGCCTGCCGTTTTCCGGGCGGAGCCAACAACCCAGAGGCGTTCTGGGATCTTCTGCGTTCCGGCACCGACGCCGTTCAGGAAGTGCCGGCCTCACGCTGGTCGATCAACGATTACTTCGACCCGAACCCTGACGCGCCCGGCAAGATGTCGACGCGCTGGGGCGGCTTCCTGGGCGACGTCTCAGGCTTCGATCCGCACTTCTTCAATATCGCGCCGCGCGAAGCCGTCAGCATGGATCCCCAGCAACGCCTGTTGCTCGAGGTGAGTTGGGAGGCGATCGAGGATGCCGGGCTGTCAGCTGATCGATTGAGCGGCTCGCCAACCGGCGTATTCATCGGCATCTGCAACTCCGATTACTCGCAGCTGCTGATGGATCGTGGCGTCGAGTCGATCGATGCTTACCTCGCGTCTGGGACGGCGCACAGCATCGCGGCCGGAAGGCTCTCCTATACACTCGGCCTGCACGGACCGAGCCTGGCCGTCGACACGGCCTGTTCGTCGTCGCTCGTAGCCCTTCATTACGCCTGCCTGAGCCTGCGCTCGCGCGAGTGTCGCGCGGCCCTCGCGGGCGGCGTCAACCTGATCCTGAAGCCCGACGTGACCATTGCGCTGTCGAAGGCGCACATGATGGCGCCCGATGGGCGGTGCAAGACCTTTGCGGGCACGGCCGACGGCTTCGTGCGCGGCGAGGGCTGTGGCCTGGTCGTGCTCAAGCGGCTTTCGGACGCGGAAGCCGACGGCGACACGATCCTGGCCATCATCCGCGGCACGGCTGTTAATCAGGACGGGCGCAGCAACGGTCTGACCGCGCCGAACGGCCCGGCTCAAGAGGCCGTGATCCGCTCGGCCCTGACGCAGGCCGGCGTGCAGCCGACCGAGATCAGCTACGTCGAAGCGCACGGCACTGGGACGTCGTTGGGCGATCCGATCGAGGTGCGCGCTCTCAGTGCCGTCCTCGGCGTCGAACGTATGCCTACCGATCCAGTGCTGTTGGGATCGGTCAAGACGAACGTCGGCCATCTCGAGTCGGCGGCCGGCATCGCCGGTCTGATCAAACTGGTGCTGATGTTGCGCCACGGCGAGATCCCGCCGCACCTGCATCTGACCGAGCGCAACCCCTTCATCGCCTGGGATTCCTTGCCGGTGGAGATCCCGACAACCCTGACGCCCTGGAATGCGCCCACCGGGAAGCGCATCGCCGGCCTGAGTTCGTTCGGGTTCAGCGGCACCAATGCGCATGTGGTCGTCGAGCAGGCGCCGACGCCGAAGCCGGCCGAACCCGCATCTGACAGACCGGCCTATCTGGTGACCCTTTCCGGGCGCAGCGACGCTGCGGCGGATCAGCTGGTTGAGCGCTATGCCGAACACCTTCACGCGCATCCTGATCTGGCTCTGGCCGACGTGGCGCGTACCGCCAACCTTGGCCGCGCGCATCTCACACATCGGCGTGCTGTCGTGGCGTCATCGACGTCCGAGCTGGCGACGAAGCTCGGCGACGCGCAGGCCCTGATGCGCGGCGTGGCGCGCGAAGGGCAGTCGCCCGAGATCGCCTTCCTGTACACGGGGCAAGGCGCGCAATACCCTGGCGCAGGCAAAGCCCTATACGCTTCGGAGCCCGTCTTCCGTCGCATGCTCGATGTGAGCGCCGAGATCCTGCGCCCGCTCCTGGCCGAGCCCCTCCTGCACGTGATGTTCGGTGAGGGCGACGCCGGCGAGTTGCTGAACGACACGGCCTACACGCAGCCGGCTACTTTTGCGCTCGAAGCGGCCGTGACGGAGTTGTGGCGTTCGTGGGGTATCGAGCCGACCCTCGTCATCGGGCACAGTGTCGGCGAATACGTCGCGGCCTGGGCGGCGGGCGCCTTAAGCTTCGAGGACGGACTCACGCTGATCGCGGCGCGCGGCCGGTTGATGAGCGCGTTGCCACGCGATGGCATGATGGCCGCCGTCTTCGCCGATGAAGCGCGTGTGCGCGAAGCCGTTCATCCTCACAGCGAATGCGTGAGCATTGCCGCCGTTAACGGGCCAACGCACGTCGTCATCTCGGGGCAAATCGAATCGGTGCAGGCCATCCTCGATGCGTTCGCGGCAGTGGGCATCAAGAGCCGGCCCCTCAAGGTATCGCACGCCTTCCATTCGCCGCTGATGGACCCGATCCTCGACTCGTTCGAGGCGATCGCACGTGGCGTTGCAACCCGCGCACTGCGCATCACCCTGATCTCGAACCTGACAGGCGCTTCCGTCGCGGAAGCGCCTAACGCCGGGTACTGGCGCAAGCATGTGCGTCAGGCCGTGCGCTTCTCGTCGGGCATCGAAGCGGCCTGGGCGGCCGGCGCGCGTGCCTTCGTGGAAGTCGGACCTGCGCCCGTGCTGCTCGGGCTCGGCCATGCCTGTCTGCCGGATGCCGATGCCCTCTGGCTTCCGTCGCTTCGGCCCGCCCGCGAAGAGCACGCGCAGATCCTCGAAAGCCTGGGCTCGCTCTACGTGTCAGGCGCCACGGTTCGTTGGGAAGCTCTCGATGGGGTGGCCGGCCGACGCGCCTCGCTACCAACCTATCCCTTCCAGCGCGAGCGATATTGGTTTGAGGAAGCACCACGTGCGACGACGAAGCCAATGACTGGACGCAGCGTTGACTTCGCTGACTGGCTGTACGAGGTGAATTGGGCGCCGGCCCGTCAACTCGAGCGCGTGGCCCCGGCGTTTGAGCCGGTCGGTCTGGCCGACAAGGTCGACCCCGCGATGTCGACGTTGCGCGAGCGCTATGGCCTCGACACGTACCGAACGTTCCTGCCCGGCCTCAACGCGATGAGCGCGGGCTTCGTCGTGGTGGCGTTCGCCAAACTGGGCCTGACGTGGCGAGTCGATGAGCCTGTCACGGCGGTCGGCTTGATGCAGCGGCTCGGCATCCTCGACCGGCACCGCCGCCTTGTCGAGCGCCTGCTGGCCATGCTCGGTGAGGATGGCTGGCTCGAGCGCGAAACCGATGGCTGGCGCGTGTTGGCGGTTCCGACGGTGAGCGATCCCAAGGCGCTCGCTGACGAACTTGTGGCGTCATATCCCACGCATCGCGCAGAGCTGAAGCTCACGATCCGTTGCGCCGAGCAACTCGCCGAGGTCTTGCGCGGCGAGGCGGATCCGCTGCAGTTGCTCTTCCCGGGCGGCTCGTTGGCCGACACTGAGGATCTGTACCAAAACTCGCCGTCGGCGCGGTTCTACAACACCCTCATCCAGGAGACGCTGACCGCTGCCCTGCAAGTCGCGCCGGCGGGACAGACGCTGCGCATCCTCGAAATCGGTGGCGGCACCGGCGGCACGACGTCATACCTGCTGCCGAACCTACCGGCCCAGAGCACCGAGTACGTGTTCACTGACGTCTCACCGCTCTTCACGCGCCAGGCGGAGCAGAAGTTCGCGGCCTATCCTTTCGTGCGCTATCAGGTGCTCGATATCGGCCAGACGCCGACCACGCAGGGTTTCGAGCCAAAAAGCTTCGATCTGATCGTGGCTGCCAACGTCCTGCATGCCACCGCCGATCTGCGCCGGACGCTCGAGCACGTCCGCTCGCTGCTGGCGCCCGGCGGCATGTTGATGTTGCTCGAAGGCACGGCGCCGCAGCGGTTTGGTGATCTGACCGTCGGCCTCACCGAGGGGTGGTGGTCGTTCACGGATACCGATCTTCGGCCAGACTATGCGCTGTTGTCGCAGCCAGCCTGGCTGGGCTTGCTCAGCGATCTGGGCTTTTCGGAACCGACAGCACTCCCACGCTCGACCGAGCCGGGCGACGTCCTTTCGCAGCAGGCTGTTCTACTGGCGCGTATGCCCGTCGACGCCGCCACGCCCGAGGCGGCTCCGTTGCCGGCTGATCGCTGGCTGATCCTGGCGGACCGAGTCGGGCGTGGCCGCGAACTTGCTGAACATCTGATTGCACATGGGGCACAGGTGACGGTGGCCTACGCGACGGGTTCGGGTCAGCCGGGCGAGATTGATCCAGCTGATCCTGCCGCCGTGAGAGCCGTCGTCGAACAGGCACTCTCGGTCCGCCCGACCATGGGCCTGGGCGTCGTCGACCTCTGGCCGCTGAATGGCCGTGTCGATGACGTGGCGTCTTTGACCGATGTCGACTCGGTGCAGACCTGCGGCGCGAAGGGCCTCTTGCACCTGACTCAGGCTCTGGCGTCGAACGCGACAACCCAGAACGTTTTGTTGTGGGTTATCACTGAAGGCGCTCAGGCCGTCGTGGCCGGTGAACCCGTCGCGTCGGCGCAGGCGCCAGTCTGGGGGATGTGCGGGGTTATTGCCCAGGAGCATCCAGAGCTGCACTGTCGACGCCTCGATCTGGATCCTGCCACGCCCACCCTTCATGTTCAACAGATCATGGCCGAGCTGTCTGGCCTTGACACGTTCGAAGATCAGGTTGCCCGGCGCAGCGAACGCCGCCTGGCGCGCCGCCTGGGCCGCAGCCCATTGTCGGCCGATGCGCTGCGCCGTCCGACCTCGTTCCGTGCCGACGCCACTTATCTCATCACAGGCGGTCTCAGTGGCCTGGGGCTGTTGCTTGCCGAGTGGATGATCGGGCGCGGCGCGCGCCATCTCGTCTTGTTGAGCCGTCGCGGCGCCACGGCCGAGGTCGAGCCCCGATTGCAGGCGATGCGCGCGAATGGGGCCGAGATCATCGCTGTGGCGGCGGACGTCGCTGAAGAGGCTCAGCTGGCCGCTGTGCTGGCCGACATCGACCGATCAAATCATCCGCTGGCCGGTGTGTTCCATTGCGCCGGTGTCCTCGACGATGGCACGCTCCAGCAGTTGAATTGGGATCGCTACCGCACGGTGTTTCGGCCAAAGGTCGACGGCGCCTGGAATCTCCACAGCCTGACGCGCGCGCACAAGCTCGATCATTTCGTGCTCTTCTCGTCGGGCGGTGCGCTGCTGGGCATTCGCGGCCAGAGCAACCACTCAGCAGCCAACGCCTTCCTCGACGCGCTGGCTCATCAGCGGCGAGCGCTCGGCCTGCCGGGCGTCAGCCTCAACTGGGGCGCCTGGGCCGAGATCGGTTCAGTGGTCACGCATAACGTGGCCGGCCGCATGGCCACTCAAGGGCTCGGCCTGATCCCACCCAGCCGGGGCATGGATGTGCTCGACTACGCGCTCGCCGCGAATCCCGAGCAGATGGCCGTCATCCCCGTCAACTGGCCGACGATGCTGAACCAGTTCGCAAACAGCTCGGTACCGCCCATGCTGTTGGGCTTCGCGACGGCGGCGCCGGTGATGCGCCGGGCCGAGCCCTCTGCGACAGGTTCGGATCTGAAGCAGCGCCTCGCGTCGGCGGCCCCGGCCAACCGCCGAGAGATCCTCGAGGGCCATATCCGCAAGGAAGCCGGGCTCGTGCTCGGCGTCAACCCGGCCGGCCTCGACCCGGAGGAGCCGCTCCAGCAGTTGGGCCTCGACTCGTTGATGGCCGTCGAGTTGCGCAATCGTCTCGGGCAGTCGTTGGGTCAGGCTTTGCCGGCAACCGTGCTGTTCGATCATCCGTCCATTCACGCGCTTGTCGATCATCTGGGGCGTGATCTTGTGCCCCAGGCTACAACGCCGACCACTCGACGGCGGCACGCCCCGTTGCCCGCGGCGCCGGCACCGGCCATCGAATCGGGCGATCTATCTGAAGATGATCTGGCCAGGATGCTCGCTGATAGACTTAAGCGTCTGGGTTGATGCGGGTGGAAGCGGACCTGCCCCAGACCAGAAGATGAGGTTTCATTCATGACGATTTCCCAAGACGCCCTCGATCGGCGGGCGCTGTTGCAGGATGCGCTGGCCAAGCTTGACGCCATGCAGGCAAAGCTGGATGCCAGCGAGGGGGCCAAACGTGAACCCATCGCCATCGTCGGCATGGGCTGCCGTTTCCCGGCCGGCGCCAATGACCCCGCCGCGTTCTGGGATCTTCTGGCGAATGGCATCGACGCCGTCTCGGAGGTTCCTGCCGAGCGATGGGATATCGACGCGTATTACGACTCCGACCCCGATGCGCGCGGCAAGATGTACACGCGCCTGGGCGCCTTCCTCGACCACAAGCCTGACGATTTCGACGCGAGTTTCTTCGGCATCGCCCCGCGCGAGGCGATGGGCATGGATCCGCAGCATCGGCTTCTACTTGAGGTCAGCTGGGAAGCACTCGAGAACGCCGGGATTGCGCCGACGAGTCTGACCGGCAGCCCGACCGGTGTGTTCCTGGGGATCTCGACGAACGACTACGCTTTCATGCAGGCCCGCCTCGGCGGTGTCGACATCATTGATACCTACTTCGGCTCCGGCATTGCGCACAGCATTGCCGCCGGGCGGCTGTCGTACACGCTTGGCCTGCACGGGCCGGCCATGGCCGTGGACACGGCCTGTTCATCGTCGCTCGTCGCCCTGCATCTTGCTGTACAAAGCCTGCGTCTGCGCGAGAGCGATGTCGCGCTTGCCGGAGGCGTCAACCTGACTCTGGCGCCAGAGGGCGCGATCGTCACCTCTCGCGGGCGGATGCTGGCGCCTGATGGCCATTGCAAGACGTTCGACGCTTCTGCCGACGGCTACGTGCGCGGTGAAGGCTGCGGCATGATCGTGCTCAAACGGCTTGCCGATGCGCTGGCCGAAGGCGATCAGGTTCTGGCCGTGATTCGCGGATCGGCGATCAATCAAGACGGTCGCAGCAATGGCCTGACCGCGCCGAATGGCGTCGCTCAGGAGGCCGTCATTCGGGCCGCGCTGGAGAACGCCGGCCTCGAGCCCGCCGCCGTCGGTTATCTCGAGGCGCACGGCACCGGCACGTCATTGGGTGATCCGATCGAAGTTCACGCCGCGGGCAACGCTTTGGGCGGCGGCCGACCGCGCGAGAAACCGCTCGTCATCGGTGCCGTCAAGAGCAACATCGGCCACCTCGAGGCCGCCGCCGGCATCGCCGGGATCATCAAGATCGTGTTGATGCTGCAGCACGGTCAGGTGCCGGGCAATCTGCACTTCCACACACCCAATCCCCTGATCGATTGGCAGGGCCTGCCGGTCACCATCGCGACGAGCATCCAACCCTGGCCGCAACCGGTCGGGCAGCGTGTGGCCGGCATCAGTTCATTCGGTTTCAGCGGCACCAACGCGCATCTTCTCCTGGCCGAGCCTCCGGCGCGCGAGGCGGCTCCCGACTCGCAACGTCCCGCGCAGCTGCTGACCCTGTCGGCTCGCGACGAGTCGGCTCTGACGAAGCTGGCGCGCGATCTTTCGAACGATCTTGCCACGTCACCGGCGTCGTTGGCCGACATCAGTTACACCCTGAACACCGGCCGTGCCGTCTGGCCCTATCGCGTGGCGGCCGTGGGTCGCTCTAGGGCCGAATTGAGCGATCGTCTCGCGGCCTTTGCGGCCAACGGCGAAACTGCCGGCGTGATCCGCCATCAGGTGACCAGCAAGAGTCGGCCGAAGGTGGCGTTTCTGTTTACGGGGCAGGGGGCGCAGTACGCGGGGATGGGGCGCGAGTTGTACGCGAGCGCGCCGGTCTTCCGCGAGACGCTGGACCGGTGTGCAGAGGTGGTCGATCCGCTGCTGGGGCGTTCGTTGCTGGAGGTGATGTTCAGCGACGAGGAGGCGCTGCGGGATACGCGCTACACGCAGCCGGCGCTGTACGCGCTCGAGATGGGGCTGGCCGCGCTGTGGCGCTCGTGGGGGATCGAGCCGGGAGCGGTGCTGGGGCACAGTGTGGGCGAGTACGCGGCGGCGGCGGTGGCGGGGGTGTTCAGCCTGGAGGACGGGCTGCGCCTGATCGCGGAGCGCGGGCGGTTGATGAGCAGTCTGCCGGCCGGCGGGGCGATGCTGGCGGTGCTGACGGAGGCCGAGGCGGTGGCGCGCGCGGTCGAGGGCTACGCGGATCGGGTGTCGCTGGCGGCGTTGAACGGGCCGGCGAACACGGTGATTGCGGGCGACGGAGAGGCGGTGCGTGAGCTGGGAGAGGTCTTCACCGCGCAGGGCATACAGGTGCGGCCGCTGAACGTCTCGCATGCCTTCCACTCGCCCCTGATGGATCCGATCCTCGACGATTTCGAGCGAGCGGCGGGCGCGCTCAACTTCGGCGAGCCGCAGATCGCGCTCGTGTCGAACGTCTCGGGCGGGTTTGCGGGACGCGACGTGTTGGCTGATCGCCGCTACTGGCGGCGGCACGTGCGCCAGCCCGTCCGCTTTGCGGAGTCGATCCGAGCACTGCATCAGGACGGCTATCGCATCTTCGTCGAAGTGGGACCCAAACCGACCTTGCTCGCGATGGCGCGGCCGTCTGTACCGGCTGGAGATGGAGAGACGGTCTGGGTTCCGTCGCTGCGCGAGGGCCGCGATGATTGGCCGCAGTTGTTGGAGGGCCTGGCGCATCTGTACGTCAATGGCGTACCCGTTGACTGGGAAGGCCTTGAAGGCGATGAACTGAACGATCGGCTCAGGGTGCCTCTCTCCACCTATCCCTATCAGCGCACTCACTACTGGTTTACGTTGCCGCCGCGTTCGACATCAACGAGCGTCAACGGATCGGCCCCAACTGCTCTTCATCCGCTGCTGCAGCGCAAATTGCGTTCATCGGCGCTCAGGGAAACCGTCTTCGAGGGTGAGTTGAGCGCCGAGTGGCCGCCCTTCCTGCGTGATCACCAGATCTT
Source organism: uncultured Anaerolineales bacterium (assembly GCA_964480865.1). Taxonomy (GTDB): domain Bacteria; phylum Chloroflexota; class Anaerolineae; order Anaerolineales; family UBA6663; genus UBA6663. The sequence goes on from CAYZRP010000004.1 coordinate 47,581, forward strand.
CGGTCACATATTATTCCCCGGCGCTGGATTCGCCGAGTTAGCCCTGGCGGCGGCTGCGCAGCTGAAGGTGGGTGTTTGTGCTGTGGAGGATCTCTCGGTCCAAAGCCCGTTGACGCTTCCGGACACGGCCGATCATGCCTGCGTGGTTCAGGTCGTCGTTGAACCTTTTGGGAAGGATCGCGCAGGATTCCGCATCCTCAGCCTGTCTCCTGACAGCCCGGATGAAGACTGGCGATTGCATGCCACGGGCTCGATCGTAAGGGATGTGAAAGTCACGACGCCGAAACCGATGGATCCGTCGGCGCTGCCTGGCGAGCCGCAGGACGCGGCCGAGCTCTATCCGGTGCTGGCGCGCTCCGGGGCCGAGTACGGCCCGGCGTTCCAGGCGATGCGTCAGATCTGGCGCGCCGAGGGCTCGGCCTGGAGTCGGGTTGAGTTGCCAGAGGCCGCGGGTCCGCGTGATGCATATCGAGTTCATCCGGCCCTGCTTGATGCGGCATTTCAGACGCTCAGCGCGGCTTTGCCGCAGCCGGACGATGACACCGGTGACATCTATCTTCCGGTCGACATCGGGCGCCTGGACGTCTTCAGGTCGCCCGCGGGCAAGGCCTGGGTGCATGCGTCGGTCGAGATCCCGGGTGCGCACCCGGAGACCCTGACGGCCAATCTCATCCTCTACGCCGAGGACGGCCAATGCGCCGTCACACTCGAGCGATTGACCCTCAAGCGAGCGACGCGTCAGGCCCTTCAGGCCTTGTTGAACAAGGATGGCGCCGAGTGGCTTTACGAAGCGACCTGGCGGCCCGCGCCGATCGATGTCGGCGCGTTGCCTGACGGCGACTGGCATATCCTGCTCGACGGAGCCGGCCTTGGCGAACGCCTGGCCGACCACCTGCGTGAAGCCGGTGCTCGGTGCGCTCTGGCATCCACGGGCGAGAACTACGTCGCCGTCGAACCCGATCGCTGGCAGGTGAACCCGTCTTGCCCGGACGATCTCAAGCGATATTTGTCAGAGGCTGCAGCCTCTGGAAGGCCGCGAAATGTCGTGGCGCTTTGGGCGCTCGCTGAGCCTTCGCCGGACCTCGCGGCCGTCCAGGCCCTGCATCTGGTCCAGGCCCTGACGTTGGATGGCGCGCCGCCGGCCCGGCTGTGGCTGGTGACGCGCGGTGGTCAACCCGTCGTGGGTCGTGGTGAGGCAGTGGCTCAAGCCACACTGTGGGGGTTCGGGCGCGTGGCCTCGCTCGAGCACCCTGAGCTCCAAACTGTCTGCCTCGACCTCGACCCTGATCGGTCGACCGACGACGTCGACGCCATCCTCGCTGAGCTCAAGGCCGTGACGCTGGAGCCGCAGGTCGCGCGCCGCCAGGGCGAGCGCCTTGTGGCACGGCTGGCTCACAACCACACCCCTAAGGACGTGCTGAGCGAGCCCTACGCCCTGACGCTTACAGAGCGTGGCGTGCTCGACAACATCGCATTCACGCCGCTGAAGCGGCGCGCTCCCGGGGTGGGCGAGATCGAGGTCGAGGTCCTGGCCTCGGGCCTCAACTTCCGTGATGTGCTCAACGTCCTCGGCATGTATCCCGGCGATCCCGGCGCGCCCGGCACCGAAATCGCCGGCGTGGTCACCACGGTCGGTGAGGGCGTCACGGCCGTCAAGGTCGGCGACAGCGTCGTGGGCATCGCCGCTCATGCTTTCGATTCGCATGTGATCACGCGACCGGAAATGGTGGTCGCGAAGCCGGACCGTCTGAGCTTCGCCGAGGCGGCCACGATCCCGGTCGCTTTCCTGACGGCCCACTATGGCCTGCATCATCTGGCGCACATCAAACCGGGCGCGAGAGTGTTGATCCACGCCGCGGCCGGCGGCGTCGGCCTGGCGGCGGTGCAGATCGCGCTGCGCATGGGGGCCGAGGTCTTCGGCACGGCGGGCTCGCCCGAGAAACGCGCCTTTCTCACCTCGCTCGGCGTCCAGCACCTGCACAACTCACGCACGTTGGACTTCGCCGACGAGATCCAGCGCCTGACCGCCGGCCGCGGCGTCGACATCGTCCTCAACGCGCTGGCCGACGACTTCATCTCGAAGAGCGTTGGCGTGTTGGCCGAGGATGGCTGTTTTCTCGAGATCGGCAAACGCGGCATCTGGACGCCCGAGAAATTCGCAATGGCGCGGCCGCGCGGCCGGTACTTCGCCTACGACCTGTCGACCGTGGTGCTCACGGATGTGCCGCTCTGGGCGTCGATGCTGCACGACGTCGTGGCCTCCTTTGGCTCGGGTGAGTTGTGGCCGTTGCCCTTGCACGCCTTCCCGGCCGCTCACATCGTCGACGCTTTCCGCTTCATGGCCCAGGCCCGGCATACCGGCAAGGTTGTGGTCGTTCATCGCCCGTCGCCAGGCAGCGTGCGGTCTGACGGGACGTACCTGATCACGGGTGGCCTCGGTGGCCTCGGCCTGAGGGTGGCGCAGTGGCTGGTCGACCATGGGGCCCGGCATCTCCTCATGTTGGGACGCAGCGCGCCATCTGAAGACGCGCGTTCCCTGATCCGCTCACTCGAATCGGCCGGCGCCACCGTGAAGGTCGCATCGGTCGACGTAGCCAATCGCGACGCGCTCGCCCGCGTCATCAAAGACGCACACGGGTCGATGCCAACGCTGCGTGGTGTGGTGCATGCCGCCGGACGTCTGCTCGACGGGACCGTGCGTCAGCAAACGGCCGAGCGCTATGCGGCCGTCCTGGCGCCCAAGGTGACCGGCACGCTGAACCTACACGAGTTGACGCGTGGCCTGCCGCTCGATTTCTTTGTGTTGTTTTCATCGGCCTCTTCGTTGCTCGGATCACCCGGCCAGAGCAACTACGCCGCGGCCAACGCGTTCATGGATGCTTTCGCTCACGCTCGCCGGGCTCAGGGCCTCCCGGCGCAGAGCATTAACTGGGGCGGTTGGGCTGAGGTCGGCATGGCGGCTGCGCTCGGTGACCGCGATCAGCGCCGACGCAGCCAGGCCGGTATGGACCTGATCTTGCCCGAACGCGGCGTCCAACTCTTTGGCCAGTTGTTGGGTGTCGACACGCCCCAGATCGGTGTCCTGCCGATCCACTGGCAGGTGCTTCAGCAGCAGTTGGGCGCGACGCCGCCGCCCTTCTGGGCGGATCTGCTGAGCCAACGCGCGACGGCTGAGCAAACGAGTGAAGCGACCGGTGACGCGAACTGGTTGGCGACTCTCGAGGCCGCTGCGCCTGAGGACCGTCTCAGCCTGTTGCACGCGCACGTCCATGAACAGGTAGCGCGAGTGTTCGGGCTGGATCCGCGACAGCCGTTGGACCCGCACCAGGCGCTATCAGAGATGGGGCTCGACTCTTTGATGTCCGTTGAGCTTCGCAATCGCCTGCAGACCAGCCTGCGCCGATCACTTCCGACGACGCTGGCCTTCGACCATCCGACTATCGACGAACTCGCCCGCTTCCTCGACGGCGATCTTTCCCAGGTGTCCGAGTCGTCGGCCGTGCCCGTCCACAGTGAAGACCAGAGCCAAGACATGGAGTTGCTCGGCCGCGTTGACGATCTCTCAGACGACGAGGTCAACGCACTTCTGGCGCAGATGCTCGATCAGAAGGGGGAGGCGGGATGACCGAGTCCGACCAATCGGCCGCGCAGCTTTCGCCGGATGAGAAGCGGGCGCTGCTCAAGAAACTTCTCCAGGAAAGGGCTGGGACGGAACGCGCGGTGCGACCGTTATCTTACGGACAACGCGCGCTGTGGTATCTGTACACGCTCGATCCCGAGAGCGCGGCCTACAACGTTGCCTTCTCGTTGAGCATCCGCTCTGCTTACGACCCGGACGCCCTGCAGAGGGCCGCGAACGCGCTTATCGCACGGCACTCGTCTCTGCGCACGACGTATGTCCTGGTCGATGACGAGACCGTGCAAGAAGTGGCGCCGCAAAGCGTTGTCCAGGTGGAAGTGGTGCAGGCCGCCGGTCTTGATGACGATCAACTTCGCGCCCGCGTGCACGACGCCTATATCCGTCCCTTCGACCTCGCCAACGGGCCGGTCCTGCGTGTCACGCTGTTCTCGCGCACGGCCACTGATCACGTCTTGTTAGTCGTCGTTCACCACATCGCCGTCGATGGGTGGTCGATCGGCCTTCTGGGCGGCGAATTACACGAGCTCTATGTCGCTGAGACGGGCAAGCGTCCGGCCCGGCTGCCTGCTGTCGAGTTGACCTATACGGATTTCGTCACCTGGCAGCAGGCGATGTTGAACGGCGCCGAGGGCGAGAAGCTGAGGACATACTGGGCCAGGCAGCTCGGCGGTGAGCTCCCGGTCCTCAACCTGCCGCTCGATCGGGCGCGCCCGACAATCCAGACGTACCACGGGGCCAGCATCGATCTCGAGCTGTCCACCGAGATCGTGCAGGGCATTCAAGAGCTTGCCCGCGCCGAACACGTGACGCCCTACACGCTGTTGCTGGCGGTCTTCCAGGTCTTGTTGCATCGCTACTCCGGTCAGACCGACATCGTCGTGGGCTCGCCCATGTCAGGCCGCACACGCAGTGAGTTTCAGTCGGTGGTCGGTTACTTCGTCAATCCGGTCGCCCTGCGGGCGGATCTGAGCGGCGATCCCATCTTCAGCGAGTTTCTGGCCCAGACCCGGCAGCGCGTCCTCGAAGGCATGGCCCACCAGGACTATCCCTTCCCGCTGCTCGTCGAAACCCTGCGTGTGCATCGCGATCCCAGCCACTCGCCGGTCTTCGACGTGCTGTTCAATCTGCAGAAGATCGAACGTCTGACGTCGGTGGCTTCTCTGTTCATCCCGGGTGGAAAGTTGCAGATCACGCTCGACGGCCTGATCATCGAGCCATACTTCACCCGACAGGAAGAGGGTCAGTTCGACTTGTCGCTCGACATGTTGGAGTCTGAACACGCGATCCTTGGCACGATCAAGTACAACACAGATCTCTTCGATCGTTCGACCATCGAACGCCTGCGTGAGCACTACCTCATGCTGCTGGCGGGCGTCGTGGTCGATCCCGGGCGACGGATCTCCGACCTGCCGATGATGACCTCCGCGGAGCGGAACACGGTGCTGGTTGAATGGAACGCCACAGATCGCGAGTACCCACGCGAAGCCTGTGCTTTCGAGTTGTTCGAGCGCCAGGTCGACGCGACGCCTGATGCGATCGCCGCAACTTTTCAGGATCAATCGTTGACGTACCGCGACCTCAATGCGCGCGTCAACCAGCTGGCCCATCATTTGCGCGACCTGGGCCTGGCGCGCGAGGCACTGGTCGGCCTCTATCTCGAACGTTCGCTCGAGATGCTCATCGCGACGTTTGCCGTCTGGAAGGCCGGCGGCGCGTACGTGCCGCTCGATCCGGCTTTTCCGCGCGAGCGGCTCGCTTACATGATGAGCGACGCCGCGATCTCGATCGTGCTGACCCAGGAGGAGCTCCGGGAAACGCTGCCGGCCCCGGCCGAGCACGTGATCGCGCTGGATTCGGAGTGGGACGTCATTGGGCATTCTCCGACGTCCAACCTCGAGAGCCGCACCAGCGCGAACAATCTGGCGTATGTGATTTACACCTCTGGCTCGACGGGCCGGCCCAAGGGCGTCCAACTCACGCACCAGAACCTCGTCAACTTTCTCGAGTCGTTGCGTGACGAGCCCGGCCTGACGGCCTCCGACGTGCTGGTGGCCGTCACCACTCTGTCGTTCGACATCGCCGGCCTCGAGCTTTACCTGCCGCTGATCGTCGGCGCGCAGGTCGTGCTAGCGGATCGGCTCACTACGATCGACGGACCGGGTCTGGCTGAGCTCCTCGAACGATCTGGCGCGACAGTCATGCAGGCCACGCCGGCGACGTGGCGGCTGCTGCTCGACTCGGGTTGGGAAGGGCGCTCGAGCCTACGTGTGTTCTGCGGCGGCGAAGCCTTGCCGCCGGGGCTGGCCGAAGCACTCCTGCCGCGCTGCAAAGAACTCTGGAACCTCTACGGGCCGACCGAGACCACCATCTGGTCGACCCTCGAGAAGGTGGAATCGGGGCGCGCGATCACCGTCGGTCGGCCGATCGCCAACACCGACCTCTACGTCCTCGACGCGAAACAGCAACCGGTGCCTGTCGGCGTGATCGGCGAGTTGTACATCGGCGGCGACGGCGTGGCGCGCGGCTATCTCAACCAGCCTGAGTTGACGGCGCAGAAGTTCGTGCCACATCCGTTCAAGTCGGGTGGGGCGCGTCTGTATCGCACCGGCGACCTGGCGCGCTACCGGCCCGACCGCCGCCTCGACTTCCTGGGCCGGGCGGATTTCCAGGTGAAGATCCGCGGCTTCCGCATCGAACTTGGCGAAATCGAGACTCTTCTTCAGCAGCATCCCGCCATTCGTCAGGCTGTGGTCGTTGTCCGCGAGGACACGCCCGGCGATCAGCGTCTTGTGGGTTACCTTGTGCCCGGTGCCGTGCTGCCGACGCCCTACGAGCTTCGCACCTATCTGCGGCAGCAACTGCCCGACTACATGGTGCCGGCCGCATTTGTGGAACTCGAGGCGCTACCGCTGACACCGAATGGCAAGATCGATCGGCGAGCGCTGCCGAAGCCAACGTCCGGCCCCGCGCCCCAGCAGGATTCGTCGGCCGCGCCCAAGACCGAGATGGAGCGGCAGCTGGCGGAGGTGTGGTGCGAGGCGCTCAAGGTGCCGTACGTTGGCGTGTATGACAACTTCTTCGATCTGGGCGGGCACTCGCTGCTGTCCGTTGAGGTGATCGCCAAGATGGAGAAGCGCACGGGGCTGCGGCTCAATCCGGCTCTGATGCGTCTGCAGACGCTCGGCCAGCTGGCGACGTCGTACGAGCAGCAGCGCGACCAGACACGCGTCGTGACCGCGCCGGCAGAGGGCGGTGTCGCCCAGAAGCTGTTCGGGATGTTCCGACGCGTGCGGTCGGCGCGACGAGGCTAGAGTGCAATGGCGCGACGCGCGAGGGGCGGTCGACGATTGCTTGGACTGACGCTGGCCCTGTGCGGCCTGCTGGTCCTTGGCGTGGCGCTCGCAGCATTTGTGGAATTGGGCCCCCTTGTGACGGTCGTCACCTGTGGCGATTGCAGCTTGAGCACGACCAGCACGATCTCGGCCGAACCGATCCCGGTGGCTGGCTTCGGCGTGCTGGGCGATAGCAACTCGGACGAGTACTGCGGCACCGATCAGCGCGGCGGCAGTTTCGCCGAACATACACTGGGGTGGGTCGAGCAGTTCGCCTGGCGGCGCGGTCTCAATTTCGGAAAGTGGGGCGAGTGGGGAGAGCCGCGGCGAGAGGGTTTCGAATACAACTGGTCGCGTTCGGGCGCTACGGCCGAGAGCCTGCTGAGCGAAGGCCAGCACACCGGGTTGGCCGAGCAGGTGGCCGCCGGCCAGGTGTCCCACGTGTTGTACTGGATCGGCACTAACGATTTTTCGACGCACAGCGGCCAGTACGGCGAGATCTACTCGGGTCGCCTGGCCGATGATGCATTGCGCGCCAGGATCGCGGGCGTGGTCGCCGAAGTCCAGACGGCCATCGAAACGGTGACGGCGGCCGGCCCCGTGCGGCTGGTCGTCGTGACCATGCCCGATGAGGGCGCCGTGCCCGTGACGCTGTCGGCCTACCCGAATCCGTTCAGGCGCCAGCGGGTTACAGACGCGATTGATGCCGTCAACGAAGGCGTTCTGCGTGTGGCGGCTGAGCATGGCGTGGCCGTGGTCGATATCAACGACGTGGTACGTCGGCTGCTCACACGCATGGGTCTGGATGGTCGCCTGAAGGTCGGTGACGAATCGCTTGATGTGTTCGGGCGGAACGATGACCCGCATTTTGGAAGGCTCGGCGATTCTGCCGGCCATGCAGGCACGATCCTGGCCGGTTACACGGCCAATATCCTGTTTGCCGAAACGTTTTCACGTGCGTTCGGCGTGGAGGTCCGGCCGCTGACCGACGACGAGTTGTTGCAAGACGCCGGTCTGAAGCCGTTGCCCGACGACGTGACAGGGCTCGACAACCCTTGCGGGGAGCCCTGAACGCGCTGTTGTTGGAGGAGGAGTCGCCTTTGATCGCACAGGCATCAGCGAAGGAAAAGCCGTTCTTCTTCGGTCAGGCAGACCGGGGTCTGTTCGGCTGTTTCCACGAGCCGACCGGCGTCGTCGACCGCGATCTCGGTGTCGTGCTCTGCAACCCGCTCGGACACGAAGCCATTCGGGCTCATCGTGCCTTGCGCCAGCTGGCTATTCGACTGGCCCGCGCCGGCTTCCCGGTGTTGCGATTCGACTACGCCGGAACAGGCGACTCGGTCGGCGATGATTCCGACGCCAACCTTCCGCGCTGGCACAGCGACCTTGGCGTGGCGATCGATCGGTTGAAGCGGGAGAGCGGCGTGCAGCGGATCGGGTTGACGGGTCTGCGCCTGGGCGCCAGCGTGGCGGCCCTATACGGTGCCCGGCATCGCAACGTGGCCTGCCTGGCGCTCTGGGAGCCCGTCGTCACGGGCCGGGCGCATCTTGATGAAATGGCCGACTCGCACCGCGCGGCGCTTTACCGCTATGCTGCGCAACCTGGTGCGAGCGCAGTCTCGCCCAACGAACTGCTCGGCTTCCTGCTGACACCCGACTTCCGCAGCCAGATCGAGGCACTCGATTTGCGATCACTGACCGCCGCCCCCGCGCAACATATCCTGATCGTCACACGTCAACCCGACTCGGAGGCGGAAAGCCTCGCAGCGACGTTGGGCAGACACCATGCCAAGACACAAGCCCAGGTCATTGAAGGCCCTGTCATCTGGAACGAAGATGTCGACAAGGCTTTGGTGCCGAGCGTGACCCTCGACGCGATCGTTGGCTGGTTCACGATGGTGGCCGCATGAAAGAACAGGTCTTCCGTTTCGGCCCGGCCAACGATCTGGTCGGCGTCCTGACCCTCCCGGAGACGGGCCAACCGCCAAGGCCAGCTGTGATCCTGTTCAACGCCGGCCTGACTCATCGGGTCGGACCGAGCCGTTTGTACGTCAAGCTGGCGCGCCGGCTCGCCGCTCAGGGGCATGCGGTCCTGCGGCTCGATCTCTCAGGTGTGGGCGACAGCAACCCGCGCGTCGATCATCTACCATTCGAAATGAGCGTTGTGGCCGACTCACGAGAGGCCATGCAAACGTTGTCGGAGCGCACGGGTGCAACAAGTTTCGTGCTCATGGGTCACTGCTCGGGCGCTATTGGAGCATTCCTGGCTTCCGCCAACGAGCCCCGCGCAGTCGGCGCGGTGTTGATCAACCTCGAGGGAGGCAACGCAGAGTGGACTGAATACGATCGTGACCGCAAGTACAGTCGTTTCTATCAGCAGTATTACAGGGATGTCGCTGCCGATGGTCAGCGCTGGCAACGGTTCTTCACCGGTCAGGTGGCCTACCGCAAAGTGTTCAGCAACCTGATCAATGGGATCGTGCTCAATCGGGTGCGCACGTGGTGGTTTGCGCGCCGCACGGATGCTCGGAGAACGACGTCGGCAGCGATCCCGCCCGAACTGCTCGAGGCACGCGCGAAGCTCGAGGGGGTGGTTGAGCGTGGCATGCGGCTGCTGCTTGTGCATTCGGAAGGAAGCACCGGCCTCGAATATGTTCGCCACATCTTTGGCGAGGCCTTACAGCGGTATCTCGATGCTCGGCGCGTCGACCTGCACATCATTCCGGCTTCCGATCATCTCTTCACGTTACAGCGTGGTCAGGTGGAGTTGATCGACACGATCTGTGCCTGGTGCTCGACGCCTCAGCCGAAGAGCGAAGCTCAGGCGTAGCTTCCAACCTCAGACCTGACAGGTCGACTCGTGATCTTCGAAACAATGGCTATTCGGGAGCCCATTGAACCATATCCCCTCGTTTTCTCGGTACTTTTTCGACTGGGGCGATGAAGCCACGTCCCAATGCGATTGCCCTGGGTTCACCTGGGCCTTCGAGCCTCACCTCTGGTCAAGACGTCAGGAAGGGGGCGCAACCGAGTAGAATCGGGCCAGCCCATTCGAAGACAGGCCTGCCGTTGCTCGCACCTCCATCCCGGCAGACCCCGTGACGAGAGGAGCCTTCATGTCTACTCACCCTCTGGCCGGGAAACCCGCTCCACGCGACATCCTGATCAACGTCCCGCGCCTTATCACGGCCTACTACGCCAACAGGCCCGATCCCGCACTTCCGGAGCAACAGGTCGCCTTTGGTACATCCGGCCATCGGGGCTCGTCGCTGCTCTGTTCGTTCAACGAGGACCACATCCTGGCGGTCTGCCAGGCGCTGTGTGAGTGGCGGCAGGCGCAGGACATCACCGGGCCGCTGTACATGGGCATGGACACCCACGCGCTCTCCGAGCCGGCGCTGGCCACGGCGCTCGAAGTCTTTGCCGCCAACGGCGTCGAGGTCTACATCCAGCCTGGTCCGGGCTACACGCCGACGCCAGCGATCTCGCACGCGATCCTCACCTATAACCGCGGGCGCACCTCAGGCCTTGCCGACGGCGTCGTCATCACACCCTCGCACAATCCGCCGGTCGATGGCGGCTTCAAGTACAACCCGCCGACGGCCGGGCCGGCCGGCACCGAGATCACGTCAGTCGTGCAGAACCGTGCCAATGAAGTGCTGCGCGATGGCAACAAGGGCGTGAAGCGCATGCCGCTGGGGCGTGCGCTGAAGGCGTCGACCACGCACGAGCACGATTACGTCTCGGCCTACGTCGCCGACCTGGGCAACGTCATCAACCTGCCCGCGATCGCGGCCGCCGGGCTCAAGCTCGGCGTCGACCCGATGGGCGGCGCGTCGCTGCCATACTGGGCGCCGATCGCCGAGCGCTATGGCCTCAACCTCGAGGTCGTCAACCCGGATGTCGACCCGGCTTTCGGTTTCATGTCCGTCGACCGCGATGGCCAGATCCGCATGGATTGTTCGTCACCGTACGCGATGGCGCGCCTGATCGAATTGAAGGACCGCTTCGACGTGGCCTTCGGCAACGATCCGGACGCGGATCGGCACGGCATCGTCACGCGCAGCGTCGGGCTGATGAACCCCAATCACTATCTGGCCACGGCCGTCTGGTACCTGTTCCAGAACCGACCAGGGTGGGGCGCCGGCGCCGCGGTCGGCAAGACCCTGGTCTCGAGCTCGATGATCGATCGCGTCACGGCGTCGCTGAAGCGCACGCTGGCCGAAGTGCCCGTCGGCTTCAAGTGGTTCGTCGACGGCCTCGTTGATGGTTCGTTCGGCTTCGGTGGCGAGGAAAGCGCCGGCGCGTCCTTCCTGCGCCACGACGGCTCGGCCTGGTCGACCGACAAGGACGGCATCATCATGGATCTGCTGGCGGCCGAGATGCTGGCTGTCACCGGCCGCGATCCCGGCGAGCTCTACAAAGCCCTCGAGGGCCAGTTCGGCGCACCGGTCTACGAACGCATGGACGCGCCCGCCTCGCCCGCGCAGAAGAAGGTGCTCGCCAACCTCTCGCCGGAACTTGTCTCAGCTACAGAACTCGCTGGCGACGCAATCACGGCCAAGCTCACGCGAGCACCCTTCAACAACGCCGCGATCGGTGGGCTCAAGGTGGTCACCGACTCGGGCTGGTTCGCGGCCCGGCCGTCGGGCACCGAAAACATCTACAAGATCTACGCCGAGAGCTTCAAGGGCTCCGAGCACCTGGCGCGCATCCAGCAGGAAGCGCAGGCGATCGTCAGCAGCGCTCTGAAAGCCGCCGGGGTGTGAGGGCCGGGCGGGCTGGGCCCCTCACCCGCGCCGCCTGGGGTTGAGCACAAGCCGGCGCGTCCGGGCGGCGCACCCTCTCCCGGAGGGAGAGGGTGGGGCTAGCGCGAGGGAGGCACTGGAGCTCATCGCCTCGCAAGTGAGTCCGCCGAGTGTGAGTCAGCACATCCGCCGGGATATACCCTTTACACCCTACGACCGATTGACCCTCTCCCGGAGGGAGAGGGTGCGCCGCCTAGGCGCGCCGGCTTGAGCTCAACCCCAGGCGGCGCGGGTGAGGGGCCCCTCTCTTCAGAGCCACACCTTGAACGTCTTGACCTCGAACGGCGTCACGGCCGTCGTCAGCGTGTCGTCGCTGAGGGCGACCGGCGCTTCACCTTCCTCGACGAGGTTGCACTCCACGGCATGTCGAAGCGGCCGGCCAAAGATCAGTTTTACCGGGCCGCGTGATTGGCGGTTCTCGTAGATGCGCACGATCCAGGCGTCGTCATCCTCGGATTTCTTGAGCGTTTCGATCACGACGTTGGGCGCATCGCAGGAGACGAAGCTGAACGACTTTGGCAACGGTCCAGCAGGGTTTGCGTGACGGTGAGTTGCGCGCAGAGGCAGGTTGAGGTCGTGGGCCTCGGCTGCCACATCGCCGACACGCCAATCGCCGGCGTGGGGGAGAAGACTATAGGTGAAGACGTGCCGGCCTTTGTCGGCCAGGGCGTCGGGCCGGATCGCGGACTTGATCAGGGTGAGGCGCATGACGTTGTCGCGGACATCGTAGCCGTACTTGCAGTCGTTGAGCAGCGCGACGCCGTAGTCGCCCTCGGAGAGGTCGGCCCACTTCTGGGCCGGCACCTCGAAGCGCGCCCAATCCCAGCTGGTGTTCCAGTGCGTGGGTCGCTCCACCGACCCGAACTGAATATCGTAAGTCGCGCGGGTGGCGCGCACGTTGACCGGGAACGCGGTCTTGAGCAGCACCTGATGCTCCTGCCAGTCAACCTCGGTGATGAAGTCGATGCGCGGTTTGTGCGCGTAGATCGTCAGCCTCTGCGTGATCGTCGAGTCACGGAACCGCCAGGTCAGCCGCAGGACGCCGCGCACAGGCCCGATCTCCTCAACCACGGCTTCGATGAGTTCCGAGACCACATCCATCTTCTCCTGATAAAAGATGTCGATGTCCCACGCATCGAACTTCAGGGGCTTGTCCTGAAAAGCCTGCAGGATGTTGCCGGGAGCCGTCAGCACGTCGCGCTGCCGGGCTTTGTCCCACAGACGCGTGATCTGTCCGTGCTCGTTGAACTCGAGTGTGTGCCAGGGGCTTTCGATCCGCTGCGGCGTGATCGTCAACGGGTTTGCGGCCTCGCTGCCGTCGGTCTGGGCCCTGACATCAGTCAGCGCGCTGACATCGGTCAGCGGGAACGCGCGGTATCCCAGCGACGGGATCAAGGGCGTCATAAACAGCAACCGACGCTCGCCGTCTTCCTCCATCTCCTGAGTGGGCAGGGCGAAGCCGCTCTCGTCCTGCAGGGTGCGGCCGTCAAGCGAGTCGGACCAGGGTAGCGACACCGCGCCAACGCGCGGCCAGCCGAGCCCGTTGAACACCACCAGCCCATTCGCCGGGCTTGCGATCTCGGCGACGATCGCGTTCTCTGCGGCGAAGAGGGCTTGCAGGCCGATCTCGCGCGCCCGCGCGTCGTCGGCCAGGCTGTCTTCGTAGACCTGTCGGATCGACGAGCCCGGCAGGATGTCGTGGAACTGATTGTGGAGGATCAGCTCCCAGCCAGCGTTGAGTTCGGTCTGCGGATAGGTCGCGGCGGTCAGCGTCGTGGCCAACGCGGTCATCCATTCGGCCTCGTGGTACAGAGCCTCGGCCTTGCGGTTGGCGCGTTTGCTCGCGGCCTGCGACGTGTAGGTGCCGCGGTGGTATTCGAGGTAGAGCTCGCCGTCCCAGACCGCCAGATCCTTGCCAGCCACACGGGCGGCGAGGCGCTCAAAGAAAGGCTCAGCCTTGCCGAACGTGACCTTCGGTAACCCGGGCAGGTTGCGCAAGGCGCGGCCCGACTCGAGCATCTCGCGAGTGGGGCCGCCACCGCCATCGCCCCAGCCGAAGAGCAGAAGCAACTCGGTGTTGACGTCCTTGTCACGATAGTTCTTCCAGATGCCCGCTACGTCCCACGGCGACAACTGGCCGTTGTAGGTCTGCGACTCGGTGCGTGAACCCTCCTCCGGCGTGGTGACGAAGTGGGCCAACACCTCGCTGCCGTCGAGGCCGCGCCAGCGGAAGGTGTCGTGCGGCATGCGGTTGAACTGGTTCCAGCTCAGCTTGCTCGTGAGGAAATAATCGATCCCGCTTTTGCGCAGGATCTGGGGCAGGGCGGCGTTGTAGCCAAAGACGTCGGGCAGCCACAACACGCGCATCTCGAGCCCGAACTCGTCGCGCACGAAGCGCTTTCCGAACAGGATCTGGCGGACGAGCGACTCGCCGTTGGGGAGATTGGTGTCGGGCTCGATCCAGGCGCCGCCCGTGATCTCCCAGTCGCCGGCCTTGATGCGTTCCTTCACCCGGGCGTAGATCTCGGGCTGATCCTGCTTCAGGAACTTGTAGAGCTGCGGCGACGAGTGCATGAACCTGTACTCGGGATACTGTCGCATCAGGTGCAGGACTGTCGCGAACGTCCGTGCGGCTTTCTCGCGCGAGTGCGTTGAGCGCCAGAGCCAGGCCATGTCGATGTGCGCGTGGCCGATGGCGACGACGGTCGGCTTGAGCTCGTCGCGCTCGCCCAGGCGCGCTACTTCGGCTCGCAGCCACTCGAGCGAAGCAGCCACGGACGAATAGAACGCCTCGGAGGCCGGCTTCGCGAAATCGATGCGCCCGAATGATTCGTCGAGAGCGGCCAGCAGCGTCGCGCGGCGCAGGTCCTCGACGGCGAGTTCCTGCACGGCCTTGAGGAGCGTGTCCGCCAGGAAAAAGAACTGCTCGGTCGGCGCGTCGATGCGTTCGAGCCGGGCCAGCCTGAAACGCCGCCGCTCAGGTACCTCGAGTACACCGCTCCACGACCGCAGCGCGATCGACAGTGTGCCGGTCGCCGTCAGCTCAGGCGGCAGCCAGGCCTCGTCGTGCCAGATGTCGATGGCCTGCAGCGCGACGCCGTCAACGTACAACAACGTCTCGGCCGTCGAGCCACCGCCGTCGCGTGGCCCGACCAGGAAGCGCAGGACGAGCCTTTCGGTTCGCCACTCCGTCGGGATCGACACACGCGCCCTGAACCACGCGACCCTGTCGTAGCCGCCCCAGGTGTTGCCGATGGCAAACGGCGCCCAGGGCACGTCATCGAAGTCCGGGTGCTCGGCGCCGCGCACGTCCTCTTCGACGTAGCGGAAGTCCAGGATCGGCATTACGTCCCGCGCGACGGCGGCCTTGATCTCGGGCAACAATCGCGCGATTTTCTCGACAGTGAAGAACGACATCGCCATCACACCTGTGTTTTCTGGAAGATCGGCAGGTTGACGCCCCGTTCACTGTGTCAACCGCCCCGCAATCCCATCCGCAAAATCTGCGCAATCCGCGGCCAGGCTCTCACGCCGTTACCGACCTGATCTCGAACACGACAGTCGCGGGCTCGGCGGCTCCCAGCTTGTGGCCGCGCGCACCCGGTGAACAACCGCCCACGACGACCCTGAACTCGCCCGGCTCGAGCACCGCCTGGCCCATGTCGTCGATGAACTGCAGGGCCTCCGCTCCCAGTTTGAACTGCACCTCGCGTTTGTCTCCCGGTCCAAGATGGATGCGCTCAAACGCCACAAGCTTGTGCCGGGGCACGGGGGCCGAAGCTGCCAGGTCGCTCAGATAGCACTGCACCACTTCGTCAGCAGCGACGACGCTGGTGTTGGTCACCGTCACGCTCACGTCGACGGTCGGGGCGTCCACGACACAGCGCAGATCGCTGTACGCGAAGCTCGCATAGCTCAGGCCGAAGCCAAACGGAAAGAGCGGCTCCTCGGTGAGATAGCGATACGTCCGACCGGCCATGCTGTAGTCTTCGAAGGGCGGCAACTGCTCGAGACCGGTCGGGAAGGTGAGCGGGAGTTTGCCTGACGGCGACGCTTCACCGAAGATCACGTCGGCCGCCGCGTGGCCGCCTTCCTGGCCCGGATACCAGACGAACAGGATCGCGTCGACCAGATCCACAAGATCGCCAAGCGCGACCGGGCTGCCGCCGGTGACGACGAGCACGACCCTGCCGCCGGCCGCCGCCAATCGACGCACGAACTCAACTTGCACGGCGGGCAGGCCGATATCGATTCGATCGCCGTTGGTCTCCGAGGCCAGCGCCTCGCCCTCCTCGCCTTCCATCAACGGCGTGATCCCGACGCAGGCAATGGCGACGTCGGCGGCCGCGGCCTCCTTCGCAATCCACTCGGCCTTGCTCGGCGACTCGTGCAGGAGCTGCGCGCCCGCGCGATACTCGAGCCGTACGCCCTCGGGCACCCGCCCGACGATGCCCTCGAGCAGAGTCGTCAACGAGCCGTTGATGCCGTAGTAGTTGCCGAGGAGCACTTCCAGATTCGAGGCCGTCGGTCCGGTGACATAGAGCTTGTGGATGTCGCGGAGCGGCAGCAGGCCGCCCTTGTTCTTGAGCAGCACGATCGACTCGAGCGCGGCCTGCCTCGCCAGCGCGCGATGCTCGTCGCTGCCGACCACGCTCTCCGGGATCGAGGCGTACGGCACGCGCTCGTCGGGGTCGAACATGCCGAGCTTGAAGCGCGAGCGCAGGACGCGCTGTAGCGCCTGGTCCAGATCGGCCTCAGTGATCAGGCTCCGTTCGATGGCCTCGCCCAGATGCTTGTAGGCGTCGCCGCACTCGAGATCGCAGCCGGCCTTGAGCGCGATCGCGGCCGCCTCGGCCATATCCTGAGCGACGTGATGGCCGCTGAAGATGTCGCGCACGGCGCCACAATCCGAGACGACGTGGCCTTCGAAGCCCCAGGCCTCGCGCAACATCTCGCCGAGCAACACCGGGTGCGCGACGGCGGCGTGGCCGTTGACACGGTTGTACGCGCCCATCACCGACTCGACTTTCGCTTCGGTCACGAGCTTCTTGAAGGCCGGCAGATAGGTGTCGTGCAGATCGCGTGGCGAGACCTGAGCGTCGAGCGTGTGGCGCAGTCGTTCGGGTCCGCTGTGCACGGCGTAGTGCTTGGCGCAGGCCACGGCCTTGAGATACGTCGGGTGATCGCCCTGCAGGCCTCTGACGAACGCGGATCCCAGCGTGCCCGTCAGATACGGATCCTCGCCCCAGGTCTCCTGCCCGCGGCCCCAGCGTGGATCGCGAAACACGTTGACGTTTGGCGACCAGAAGTGCAGGCCCTGGTACCAGATCGTGCGACCTGCCCGGCGCAACGCGGCGTGGTACTTCGCGCGCCCCTCGTCGCCGATGGCTGAGGCGACTCGCTGGATCAAGTCCGGATTCCAGGTGGCCGCCATGCCGATGGCCTGCGGGAAGACCGTGGCACGGCCGTTGCGCGCGACGCCGTGCAGGGCTTCGCTCCAGTAGTTGTAGGCCGGGATGTTCAGGCGCGATCTCGCGCGCGAGATCGCGGCCGAGTTGTGCATCAACTGCCCGATCTTTTCGTCGAGAGTCAGACGGCCGATCAGATCGGAAACGCGTTCATCGAGGGGTCGATCGGGATCGAGATACGGTTCAGGGCTCATGGATGCGGGTCGCCTCCAGCGCGACCGACAGGCTCGCCAGATCGCCGACAGCCTCGCCCAGGCCGGCCGGCACCACCTCGCAAACTGACAATGCGCCGGGCAGTGCCTCGGCCTTGAGTGATTCGAGCATTCGCTCCTCGAGCCGCCCGCGCTGCCGGGCGTAGATGCTGCCGATGACGATGCGCTGTGGATTGAGGACGTCGACCAGGATCGCGAGGCCGCGCCCGAGTTGATGCGCGACGACGTCGAAGACCTCGATCGCCGTTTCGTCGCCCTGATCGGCGGCGCGCGCGACGCTCTCAGCCGTCACGGCCGGAAGGTCCTCGAAGGTCGCGCAGTAGGCCACGCGCCCGCCGCCGCTCAGCCGTTCGGCGGCCAGGCTGCGCGCGAGGTTGGCGATGCCTCCACCGCTGCAGAAACCTTCGAACGATCCGGCTTTGCCGTAGCCGATCGGGCCGTCGGATTCGAGGCGCATGTGGCCGACCTCGCCAGCGAGATCATTGGTGCCGGAATACAGCCGGCCGTCGAGGACCAGGCCGGCGCCCATGCCGGTGCCGAAGGTCAGGAAGACGACGTTGCGGCAGCCACGGCCGGCGCCCCAGCGCCACTCGGCGAGCGCGCAGGCATTGGCGTCGTTTTGCAAGGCCACGGGCACATCGAAGCGCGAACGAAACGGCGCGAACACATCGACCCGGTCCCAGCCGGGCAGGTTGGGCGGGGAGAGCACGAGGCCGGCGCGGCTGTCGAGCGGGCCGCCGCAGCTAATGCCGATCGCGGCGAGCGACTCGTGCGGGTGGGCGTGAAGCAGATCCGCCAGCGCGATGCAGGCCAGGTCAAGCGTCTCCTCGGCGCCTGTCGGGGTGGGGAAGCGGCGCTTGCCGATGACGTCGATCTCGTCGCCGCGCGTGAGCCCGACGATGACCGCGCACTTGGTGCCGCCGATGTCGATGCCGCCGAGGACCGTCATCGTTCGAAGAACTCCAGCTCGAGGTGCGCGCACAACGCGTGGTAGATCGGCAGGTGGCGCTCCTGCACCAACGTCGCGCCCTCGGCCGGCGCGCAGATCGTGACGTCACACAGCCCGACCAGGCCGCCGCCGCCGCGGCCGGTCAGGCCGATCGTGCCGAGGCCGAACGCGCGCGCCACCTTGACGGCCTGCAAGATGTTGGGCGAGTTGCCCGAAGTCGTGATGCCCAGGAAGACGTCGCCGGGTTTGCCGTAGCCGTAGACCTGTTGGGCGAAGAACATGTCTGGCGCAACGTCGTTGATGAAGGCCGTGATCAGCGCCGTCTGGCTGACGAGCGAGATCGCCGGCAGCGCGCCCTGCAATCGATCGGCCAGGACGCCCCAGCCGTCAGGCCACGTCGCCGCAAGCCGGGCGCGGTCGTCGGCCGGGATCGGGCGCTTGAGGATGTAGCCCTTCATCAATTCGCCGACGATGTGCTCGGCGTCTGCGGCGCTGCCGCCGTTCCCGGCCACGAGCAGCTTGCCGCCGTTCCTGTAGCACGTCAGCAACATGTCGCCGGCCGCCTGGATGGCCTCGCGGCATTCGATCAAATCCGGGAACTTAGCGATGAGCGGTTCGAGAGTTTGCATGCTGGATGGTCCTGACAAGAAGAGATATTGGGCCACGCGATTTGCGAATGGGCGTGTTGATGCCAACCCTGGGTGACTCCAAACCATAATTCGCGTCATTTGCGAAATTCGCGGCCAAGATCCGGATGGTCACCATACTACTCACGCCGCAGGTGGTCTAGCGCCTGCTCGAGGAAGGTTGCATCGCCGAAGCTGCCCGACTTGAGCACGAGCAGCAGCGGATCGTGCGTGAGTGACACGCACGACGGCAGGCCGGGTTGAATCTCCTTCCAGACACGCAGGCCGCGCATGCCAAGCCGGGCGCAGACGGCTGCGGATGTTTCACCGCCGGCGACCACGAGCCGGTTCTGGCCGGTCATGGCCATCACGCGCGCCACGATCTCGGAGAGCGCCTCCGACACGTGCCGCGCGGTTTGTTGGCGCGACAGGCCGCGCGCTTCGCCTTCGAGGCGTGTGGCTTCCACAAGGGCCGGCACGCTCGGCGTCTGCACAACGGCGTCGTCGCCGGACAGGAGCGACGCAGCCGCGCCGGCCACCACGCGCTCGATCTCGTTGGCGCGCGAGTCCCCGTCCCAGATCGCGCCGGTGTCGAGCACGAACGTCGGCACGCCACGATCGCGCAGATGTTTGACCTGGACCTCGGTTTGCGGCATCAGGCTCCCGGCGGCCACGAGCAGGCCGATCTTCTCGCGACGGGGCAGGTCGAGGCGCTCGGGAGCCCGATGCATGAGACCCCAGGCGGCGGGTAGTTCCTCGGCCAGCGCTGACGAGCCGCACAGCACCGGCAGGTCGGCCACGGCCCGGGCGATCACGGCCAGCGCACCCTGGTCGACGACGTCGACGATGACGTAGTTCTGTTGCCCGCGCCGATGCTCGATCTCGGCGCGCAGGTCCGCAGCGCCGCGGGCCACGACGGTGTAGTCGATCAGGCCGACGGCGCGTTGCGTCTGCGCGCCGAGGATGCCGACCAGGTCCGAGCGCGTCATCGGGTGGATCGGGTCGTTGCGAAACTCCGACTCCTCGAGGCGTTTGCCGTGCACGTAGTGGATGCCCTCGACGGTGCGCCGGCCGTTCTTGGGAAAGCCGAGGACGACCACGGCGAAGTCCAGGTCGAGCGCGTCGAGCATGGCGTCGAATTCAACGCCGATGTTGCCGCGGAAGACCGAGCAGGTCTTGTTGTGGAACTGCCGGCACCCGGCCGCCATCAAATCGCGCGTGGCGGCATGGACCTTGTCGTAGGCCACCGGCGGCAGGTCCAGGCGCGAGTTGGTGTCGAGGATGACGATGTCAGGGTCGCCCACGAGCGCGAAATCACCGGGCTTCTCGTACGCGTAAACGTGGGTGAGCAGCCCGGCCTTGGCGAACATGATCCCGATGTCGTTGGCGCCTGTGATGTCGTCAGCCACCACACCCATCTTCATGACGAAGCCTCCGTGTCGTGCTTGAGCGTCGGCCAGGCGCGGCGGGGCCGATAGCCTGAGCGATTGAGGAAGTCGTCGACGACAGTGGAGGGCAGGCCTTTCAGCGTGATGCCTGCGTCGCGCGCGGCCAGCGTCATGCGGCACACCATCTCGAGCGTGTGCAGGCTCATCAGCGCTTCCTTGACCGACGTGTCGTAGACCAGCACGCCGTGGTTGTCGAGGAGCAGGATGTTGGCGGCCAACGCCTGCTCGCGCACAGCCTCTCCCAATGCCGCCGAGCCTGGATGAGCGTAAGGCACGCGGGCCACGCGCTCCAGGTAGTACATGTCTTCGACGAAAAGATCGCCGCGCAGCTCGAGGTCGGAGCAGGCCACGAGCGTGCTGTAGAAGGGCGAGGCGTGCAGGACCGCGCCGATCTCGGGTCGCATCTCGTAGATTGCGCGGTGCATCGGCACTTCCTTCGAAGGTTTGCGCCCCAGGTCGCGCGGCGTGCCTCCGCCCCAGGCGAACTCGGCGAAGTCGTCGTCGGCGAGCGCGCCGAGTTGCGTGCCGCTGGCCGTGATCAGGCCGAGGTCCGGCCCAAGCCTCATGCTCAGGTTACCGGCATTGCCCCAGGCGAGCCCGTTTTCGAACAGGTAACGCCCTGCGGCGCGGAGGTCATCGTGTGGAGTGGGCATTGAACCTTGTTGAGTGACCGCGGACGGCGGACCGCTGACCGCAGCCTGTGGCGCCTACGGCGCTGACGAAAGACGAACGACGGATGACGAACGACGAAAGACGAATGACGAATGACCTCTTGGCCATGCGCTCCAACATGCCGGCACCCGTATTGCCTGCCCTCTAAAGCGCGGCGTCACTCGCGTGGCCATGCCCTCCAACGCGCCGGGTCATCCGCAGAGCATGCCACACCACGCGCCGGGTCATCCGCATGGCGTGCCACACCACGCGCTGGGTCATCCGCATGGCGTGCCCTCCAACGCGCAAGGCCACCCGCGTGGCGTGCCACAAAACGCCCAGAGCATCCGTATGGCGCGCCACACAACGCGCAGGGCATGCGTAGGGCGTGCCCTCCAGAGCGCGAAGCCCCGCGCTTCGCGTGTCATCCAGAGCGCCTGGCCTTCTTGGCCCTGAGTCGCTTGTAATGAGCGCGAAGGATCTCCTGTCGGACTCGGTGGCTGTCGCCAGGGCCCAGTGAGTCTTCGGAGGAGATCCTGCGGGATACATCCCGCGCGCTCATTCGGCGAGTCCTTTCGCGGAGTAGGTTGGGCGCTCTGGATGACACGCGACGCGTGGAGATGGGTAGCCTTGGATGACACGCGACGCGTGGAGATGGGTAGCCTTGGATGACACGCGACGCGTGGAGATGGGTAGCCTTGGATGACACGCGACGCGCGACGACGAATGTGTTGGACGACACGCGGTACGAGTAACCCAGCGCGATGGAGGGCACGCCGTGCGGGCGGCCATAGGCCTTGAATGACACGCGACGCGTGGTGATGAGCGCTCGTGTTGGCCAGGCCAGGCTGGACACGCCTGCGACTTCCTTGTGCCTCATCTGTGTTGGTCCGGCATCAACCGGTGGGTCCCGGCATTCCACGCGCGCACCTCGATGCCTTCGGTAGTCGGCATCGAGGTCCAGGTGACATCGACGACCCGCACCTCGCCTGGCAGCAGACAGAAGTGGTTGTCGCTGAACAGGGCCGTGTCGACGATGTCCAGAGGCGCCTGATCTTCGAGCCAGACGAAGAACGCGGTATGCGCGCCGGTGTTAGAGATCGTGATCCGCCAGGTGGCGGCGCCGGCCTCGCGGCGAACGTCAAGGGTCGTGGTCGGCTCGATCACGAGTGACGCCATGTCGGCGCCCAGTGTGTAGAGATAGCGGTTGGCCGCCGCGAGGCTGCCGTCAGGCCGCCGCAGCGCCAGGTCCAGGAAGAAGATGGGGCCACGGACGCTCGCGATCGGGCAGGTGAGCGTCGTCAGCGGCGTCGTGCGGTTGGCCTGAATGATGACCGGATCCGCGTAAGTCAGGATCTCGGAACCATCCGCCTCCACCAGGCGTGCGCTGAGCGTCAGATCCTCGAGCGGCTCGAGGCCGTTCCAGGTGGCTGAGACAGCGGCCTCGAAGGTCGCGCAGTCGGCCCAGGCCTGGGTCGGGAACGCTGCCGTGATCGTCAGCGGAGCGTTAGCGCGAGCGACGGCGTAGTAGACGGGCTTGGGCACTGCGAAGTAGTCGATTGCCGATGTGCAGGCCGGGTTCGGATAGGGCTCGTTGAACTGCCACGGCAGCGTGCCGCTGCAACGCCACTGCCGCCGTCGATTGGCCTCGACGGCGTAACGCAGGCCGTCGGCCTGCAGGAATTGGAGCGCGCGCACCGTCGTCGCGACGTCAGGCAGATCGCCGAAGACCTCGCGCCACAACGCCGCCTTGACCCACCATGATGAGAGGTGACGCCAGTAAGGGTTGTCGAGCGACACAGGCCATTGGTGCTCGGGCGCGATGACGGCGTCGAGCGCGCGCGGGTTGGTGATGCCTTCGACGCCGAACTCGCTGTGCAGCAGCGACGTACCGCTGTTGTAAAGCACGCAGTGCGCGGCAAGGCCCTGATGCTCCCACGGGCCGTGCACGTCATGCAGGCCGAGCGGATCAGCCGCGATGTGCTCGAGCAGGTTTGAGAAGAACCGACCCGTCGATGAAGTCGGCAGCCAGGCGCGGTCTGGATCGAGCCTGCGAACGACGTCGCGCAGCGCGGTCAACGCCGGATGCGTGTCATCGAGCGGGCGTTCGACATCGCCCTGCAACTCATTGCCGCCGCACCAGAGCGCCAGCGACGGATGGTTGCGGCGTAGCGGCACGACCCGCTCGGCCTCGACGCGCAACGCCTCAACCCATTCGGGGTCGTGCGACGGCACATTGTCGATGCCCGAACTCGATTGCGTGAACTCCTGCCACACCAGCAGGCCAAGCCCATCGCAAAGGTCGTAGAAACGCTCGCGCTCGATCAGGCCGCCGCCCCAGACTCGCAGGAGAACGACATGTGCGCGTCGGGCCAGCGTCAGCAGACGCAGCAGCTTCTCCTGACGTGGCACGCCGTAGAGCACGTCGATGGGCACCCAGTTCCAGCCAGTGATGTAGATCCGACGCCCGTTGACCTCGAGCGTGTAGGGCAGGGCTGTTTCATCCGTCGTGTCGTTGGGCACGAAGCGCAGCCGACGGATGCCGAACTTCACGGTCTGCGTGTCACTGACCGCGCCCTCAACCCTGACTTCCACGTCTGCCATGTACAGGGCCTGCTCGCCGTAGCCGTTCGGCCACCAGAGATCGGGCTCCAGGATGACGACCGCGGCTTCCACGACGGTGACGCCGGGCTCCAGCGACGCTGTGGCCTGGGCTTCGGCAACGACACCGTCGCGATTGATGCGCGCGCGCACGTCGACGTCCAGCGGTGTGTCGACGTCGATCGACACGGCGACCGACACGTGCGCCTGCTTCCGGTCGTCGGCGAGTGTTGGACGCACAAATACGTCGGCCAAACGGGCCTCGCCGCTGAAGGCGACCCAGACGTCGTCCCAGATGCCCTGGTGAACGACCCGCGGCGAGAAATCCCAGCCGTAGTTCATGCGCGATTTGTGAGTGCGCACCTTGCTCGTCCGGCCGACCTGGGGTTGCTCGAGCGGCGCCGCTTCGATGACCACGGCCAGTTCATTCTCGGCGCCGTAACGCAGTACAGCGTCGACCGGGAACATGGCGGGCGTGTGCATGCCGACGTGAGTGCCGAGCAGGACGCCGTTGAGCCAGAACTGCGCCTCATAGTCAACGCCGTTGAACACAAGTTGCGCGCGCTGGCCTTCGCGTTCGGCGGGCACCTCGAAAGACTTCCGATAGACCCAGGTGCGCGCCGCCGTCCATTCGATCAGGCGCGTGTTGAGTTCGACGTACGGGCTCGGGATCTCGCCGGCTTGCCACAGGTCATTCTGGACGCTGCCGGGCACCGTCGCCGGACGCCAACCGCGTCTGTCGCGGGTCGCCGGTAGATGCGAATTCCGCCAGCGCCAGTCCTCGCCGAGGAAGTCCTTGAGGCTCCAATCGGAGCCGTTCAACGAGAGTCGGTGCGGTATCACTCGGTCCACTCCAATAGGTTGGTCTCGATCACGGGTTGCGCGGCATCACGCGGGATGCGGAGAGTCTTGATCTCGGCCGGGCTCAGGTCAAGCGTGAACGTGCGATCCCACTGGGGGAACGCCACTGTGGCGCGCGTGGCCTTGCGCGACGTTTCGACGACGCGCAGCACAAGGTCGGGCGAGGCGCTCGCGGATGGCGGTGCGTCCGCCGCATCCTCGACGCGCTTGAGGACCGTGGCGACGACGTTGGCAGGTTGGACCTCGAGGAAGCTGGCGCTGGGCGGCAGCGATCCATCGGGGTGGTAGGTGCCCACGAGCGTCGTCGGCGCCTGGTTGAGCTCGGCCGCGCGGCGCACGGTGGCGGCCTCCTCCCAGCTACCGGCGTGCGGCAGGAGCACATACGTGAAGCGCTGGAGGCCCTGATCGATGAACCTGTACTCGCGCTCTGGCACTGGTTGATCGGGGATGTGGTGGGCGTAGACCGGGCTGCGCAGCACCGTCAGCCCGACATCGCGGATGAAGACATCCAGGCTGTGTTTGCCGTCGTTGAGGATGCTCAGGCCGTAGCGCGCCTCGTTGTCGCGCGACGTGCCTGAGACGTCGACCCAACTCTGCATCGGCAGCTCATCACCGTTGGCGAAGTCCTCGATCACGCCGTACGGGGCCTCGCGCGTGACCTTCATGAACTTGACGTTGACCGGGAAGCGTAGTTTGAGCAGCTTGAACTGCTCGTGCCAGTCGACCGTCACGGAGACCTCGATCCGATCTAGTTCACGATACATGGCGAAGTCCTGCACAAGCCGCGAATCTCCATAGGTCGAGATCACGCGGACCACGGACTTGACCGGCCCGTGCTCGACGCGCCTGACGCTCTCGGCTACGAACGTGCCGATGACCCGATCGAAGCGATAGACGTTGTGGCTCCAGGTGTCGCTCGGGTCGTCGATCACCTGCGCGACGGCGGCCGGTCCGGTAAAAACCTGCAGGCCGGCGCGCTTGTCGAACAGGCTGGCGATGCAGCCCGTGGTTGGGTCGAACTCCAGGCGCAGGGAATCGTTCTCGAGTAGAGTTTCGCCGGCGACGATGGGTCCGGCGTTGGCGCTGGCTCGTTCTTCGGCCGGCTTCGCGAAGTAGTGATAGGTGCGGTACCCGAGCGCGGGTAGATCGGCCACGAAGCTCAGTCGGCCGCGCCCGGCAGTCGTCGTCGATTGCACGCTCTGCATCGGCACCGGGGCGCCGTCGCTGTCGAAGAGCGCCGCGGTCGGCGGGATGCGGTTGAACTCCAGTTCGACGTTGGTCTTCACCGGCCAGGGATGAGGGTTGAAAACCACAATCGGGCGCAGCCCGGCCTCTTGCGGGGTCTTGATGCGCCAGGCCACGGCCTGCGTGGCGTAGTTGAGGGCGCGGCCCGCAATCGCCATGGCCTCGCCATACGAGTCGCGGGCGTCGTCGTAAGCCTCGGGTAGGCTGGTGCCGGCCAGGATGTCGTGGAACTGGTTGAACAGCACAGCCTTCCAGGCCTGGTTGAGGTTCTCGGGATACGGCTGCCCGACGGCCCAGGCTGCCACCGCCGACCACTTCTCGGCGGCCAGCAGCCGGTTCTCGGCCTTGCGGTTCCACTGTTTGATGCCGGAGTGCGCGGCGTAACAGCCGCTGGCGTGGTGCTGCAGGTCGGTGTGCGCGATTGGAAGGTTCCATTCTTTGCCGACGATCGAATCGAAGAAGGCTTCGGGCGTGCTCATGATCAGACGCGGTTGAGCCTCATCGGCATTGAGACGTTTGATGCTCTCGAGATTCTCGATCGTTGGGCCGCCGCCGTGGTTTCCGACTCCGTAGAAGCACATGAACTCGTCGACGGGGTCCTGCATCTCGGCCGCGCAGCGCGCGACGTGGATGTCGACCTCGCGGCCCCAGGTCAGGTATTCGAACGGGATGCGGAAAGTCAGGACGCGCGAGCCGTCATCCGACTCCCACCAGAACAAGCGCCCCGGCAGGCTCTTCTCGTGCGGCATCGGGCGCATGAAGGTGTAGTAGGGCAGGCCGCTCTTCTTGAGGATCTGCGGGAGCATGGCGTGGTGGCCGAAGCTGTCGGGGTTGAAGCCGACGCGCGCCGTGAGTCCGAAGCGCGACTTGAAGTAGCGCTGGCCGAGCAGGCCCTGGCGCACGAACGACTCGCCGCCGGGCACGTTGCAGTCGGGCTCGATCCACCAGCCTCCGACGAGGCCCCAGCGGCCCTCGGCCACGCGCGCCTGGATCTCGGCGAACATCTCGGGATCGCTCTGCTCGACCCACTCGTAGAAGGCCGCGGAACTGGCGATGAACTTGAACTCCGGGAACTCCTTCATGCGATCGAGCGCCGACCTGAACGACGCCTTGACCTCATGAAAGCCCTCCTGCCACGTCCACAGCCAGACCGGGTCGATGTGGGCGTTGCCGATCATGTGCAAGGTCTTGTGCTTCAAGGCAATCTCCTCGGGATTCTTTCGCTGGCCGCGGATTTCGCGGCCAGGCTCTTAAGGCATCGGAATTGGCTCGCGGGTCAGCGTCGGAAGGGCCGGCAGCCCATCAGACCACTGCAGCGGCGCCAGGTACAGACGACGATAAGCCCCCGGTGACCAGCCGTGGAAGAGGATCCAGGTGTCACCGCCTGGCCCAACCACGACGTCTTGCCCACCCGGCCCGACGATGCCGGCGGGGATCCGCGTAGCCAGGAAGGGATCGTCGCCAACCTTCTCGTACGGACCGGTGATTGCGTCGGCTACGGCGATGCCGGCCGCGTACTTGGGGCTGGCGTAGTCGTTGGCCGAGTAGAACAGCACGTAGCGGTCAGCCTGTCGCCAGAGCGTCGGGCCCTCCACGAGGATGCCCTCCCAGCGCTGGTCGGCCGTGATCAGACGGGTCGGCTCGCCGATCAGGGCCTGCCCGTCTGGCGTCAATTGCTGCAGATAAATCCAGGTCTGGCCGCCACCTGAGTTGCCATCGTTCTTCCAGAGCAACCAGGGTGTGCCATCAGCGTCGACGAACGAAGCAGCGTCAATCGAGCCGCCGTCGCCGGTCTGGCAGATGAAGGGCGAGTCGCCGATGGGTGTGTAAGGGCCTTCGGGCTTTTCGCTCGAAGCGAGGCCGATGCATTGTGTGCCGCCCTGGCCCATGGCGAAGCGCGCTGTGAAGTACATGAGATACGTCTGACCATCGAAGGTCGTTACCTCGGGCGCCCAGGCCCAGCCGAAATCCTGCACGGCCCACTCCGGAAGTCTCGGAAGCGCGTCGGCGAGCACGTCCCAGTGCACCAGGTCCGTCGAGCGCGCCGTCTGGATGTTGTGGCCGTTGCCGTTTGTGGCGAAGGCGTAGTAGGTGCCGTCGACGGTCAGCACGTCGGGGTCCGGGAAGTCGCGGTCGAGCACCGGGTTGACGAACATGCCCGCCGGGATCGCGGCGGTGGTGGCCGCTGGTCCGGTCGTCGCAGTCGCGGCCGGCGTTGGCGCAGGATCTGTGGGTGTGGGCGCAGCCGGGCTCGCGCAGGCGGCGACGGTGAAGGCGAGGAGCGCGGCGCGAAGAGCGAGGCGCGAGGGGCGAAGAGCGAGGTGCGAGGGGCGAAGGGCGAAGAGCAAAGGGCGAAGAGCGAGGCGCATGCGAATGCAGGATCGCTGAAGCCTGGCGGCGCCAACAACCATCGAATGCCAAAAGGCCAAAGACCGATCAGTCCTCATGGCTGACTCCATCGTTCTTCGCCCTTCGCCCCTCGCTCCTCGCCACCGCCTGCCCACAACTGACGCATCTCGGTGCTGTTCTGCAGGAGTTCGTCCAGGGTGCCTTGCGAGTCGACACGGCCGTCTTTGAGGACGATGACGTGGTCAGCGTCGCGGAGGACAGCACGGCGGTGTGAGACAACCAGGCAGGTGGAAGCGCGCGACGCATCAGCGGCGCGGCGGGCCTGGAGTCGTTGCCAGAGCTGCGCCTCGGTCTCGACGTCGAGGGCGCTCGAGAGGTCGTCGAAGACGAGCAGCTCCGGCTCGCGTACGAACATGCGCGCAGCTGCGGCGCGCTGCGCCTGACCGCCGGAGAGTTGCACGCCGCGCGGGCCGACGGGTGTCGCGAGGCCGTTCGGCATCGTCGCCAGATCGGTCTCCATCACAGCGGTTCGCAGCGCGCCAGCCAGATCGGCAGTGGTCTCCGGAAGACCCAGCAGGATGTTATCGCGTAACGGCTCGCTGAACAGACGCGGCACCTGCGGCGTGTAGGCGGTGCGCGGTGGGACGAAGTGCCCGGCTGCGTTTTCCACCACAGCGCCGTTCCAGAGCACTTCGCCGGCCTGGGCCGGGAGCAGGCCGAGCAGAGCGCGCAGCAGCGTGGTCTTGCCGGAGCCGACCCGGCCGGTCACCACGACCAGCGAGCCGCGCTTCACCACAAGATCCACGTCGCGGATGCCGCGCTCAGAACCCGGATAAATGAAGGTGAGCCCACGGGCCTCGAGCGCCTCGAGCCTGTTATTGGCCGCGCGCGTTGGGGTGGGCGCTTCAGGGAGCGGACCGGTCAGGTGGACGGGGACGTGCTGCACCAGCGCCTCGGGCGGCGCCTCAGGCACGAGGGCGCGCATGCGATCGAACGAGACACCGGCCTGGCGGTAGCGCGCGGCGAGCATGCCGATGAAGAACGGGAACTCGGCCACCCAGCCCAGGTAGTACTGGAACAGCGCGAAGTCGCCGACCGTGAAGCTCGGCGGCGCGCCGTTCGGGCCGGGCCGCATCGCCTGTCCGGCGAGGAGCAGCACAAGGCCCAGGCCGAGGTTGACGGTGTTCTGATAGACCGAATTGAGCACCTCGACGAAAACGCGATCGCGCACCGCCTGCTTCTGGCGGGCGGCGTTGAGTTTCTCGAAACGCTTCGCCACGCGTTCATCGGCGCCCGAGATCTTGACCGCCAGTGTCGCGCCGAAGATCTCGCCCAGGAAGCCCGTCACGTCGCCGGTTGTGGCGCGCGCGGCGCGGCGGTAACGCTCGATGCGCCCGCCCGCGAGGCGCGAGAGGACGACGACGGCCAGCATCGGGATGCAGACCGCCAGCGTCAGCGGCGCGTCGATGCCGAGCATGATGACAATCATGGTCACCGTCAGCAGCCCCTGGCCCAGCAGCGTCGTCGGCCACCAGATCGTGGACATGATCTCGCCGCCGTCGTCGCGCAAGACGCTGACGACATCGCCGGGCGACGAGCGCAGCGCCTGGGCGCCCGGGCGTTGCAGGATCAGGCGGAACAGGTTGCCGCGCAGCAGCGAGCCGACCGAGAACTCGATGTGCACGTCGATCAGGACGCGCGCCATGCTCATCGACAATCGTCCGGCCTCGGCGCCGACGTACAGCGCGAGCAGCGTCCACACGTTGAAGCCAACCGGGCCGTGTCCGCCGAGCGTGTCGAAGACCGCGCGCGAGATCAGGCCGCTGGCCAATGGGAACAGATAGATGAACAGCCAGAACAGCATGCTGATCACCAGCAGGCCGCGCCGGTAGGTCATGAGCCGCCAGAGCGAGGTCCAGGTGCTCATGCCACGCTCGTCTCCAGGCCGCCCTTGAGCAGCGCGTGGAACCGCGATCCCGGGTCGGCCAGCAGTCGCTCGCGCGGCCCGTGTTCGACGATCCTGCCCGCGTCGAGGATCAGGATGTCGTCCGCGGCCAGCACGGTTGCGAGCCGATGCGCGATGATCAGGCCTGTACGCCTGCCATGGTCGAACAGCCGCTCTGAAGCGCGCTCGAGCCGGCGTTCGGTGGCGCGATCCAGCCGCGATGAGGCTTCGTCGAGGATGACGAGGCCGGGGTCGCGCAGGAGCACGCGCGCGAACGCCAGCAGTTGGGCCTCGCCGGCCGAGAGCCCGCGGGCGCCAGAGGCCATCGGCGTGTCGAGCCCCTGAGGCAGTGCCCGCGCCCAGGCCGCGAGGCCAAGCGTCTCGAGCGCGCCCCACAGCCGTCCGTCAGTTTCGGTCTCGTCGAACAGGGTCAGGTTGTCTCGCAGGCTGGCCTGAAAGATCTGCACATCCTGCGTGACCATGGCCACGCGCTCGCGCAGGTCGGCCAGAGCCGCATCGCGCAGATCCTGGCCGCCGAGTTTCACAACGCCGCGCTCGGGATCGTAGAGCCGCAGGAGCAGTCGGGTCAGGCTGGTCTTGCCGCAGCCGGTGCGGCCAAGCACGCCGAGGACACGCCCGGCCGGGATCTCGAACGACAGATCGTCGATGACGGTGCCGCGCTCGGCGTAATGGAAGGTGACGCCCTCAAAGGCCACTGAGAGCGGGCCGACGGGCAGGGGCGCGCCGTGGCCGTCAGCGATCAGGCTCGGCGTCTTCACCAATGCATCGACGCGCAGGATGCCGGCTGCCGCCTGCTGCATGTCTTGCAGCTGTCTCACGATCTGCTCGAGCGGCATCGACAGCATGGCCGCATAGGTGTTGACGAGCAGCACCGTCCCGAGCGAGACCGAGCCCTGCAGGTAGAAGTACGCGCCCATGCCCAGTCCGAGAGCGACGGCGATGGCGAAGATCAGTCTCGCCGTCACGAAGGCGATGTGGTTGCGCACGCGCGCGACGCGGTAGCGCTCGAAGATCACGCGCATCAGCCGGTAGAGGTGATGCATCACGTACTCGACGGCACCGTTCGCACGGATGTCCTCGGTGGCGATCAGGCGTTCTTCGTAGTAGCCGGCAAGGTCGGCGCTGGCCTGGCGCGCTGAAGCCCAACTCGGGGTGGCAAAGTCGCGCAGGCGGTACAGGACGGCCAGCGCAACCAGGGCCACGATCGTCAATGCACCGCCGATGCGCCAGTCCTCGCGGAAGAGCAGGGCGAGCACGCCGATCAGGAGCAGCACGTTGCCGACGACGCGCAGGATCAGCTGCGAGAAGAAACTCGCCAGCAGGGTCACGTCGCCGTCGATGCGCTCGATCAGGGCACCGGGCCCGTGCTGACCATGGAACGACAGGTCGAGCCGCAGCGTGTGGCGGAGCAGATCGGCGCGCAACGCATTCGTGGCCGACCAGCCGATCTGCTCGCCGACATACGTGGCCCCGACCGACGCAGCCTGCTGCAGCAGCGCGATGCCGAGGAAGAGCAGGCCGTCGCGCGTCAGCGCATCCTGCGCGCCGCCGCTCGTAGCCGTGTCGACGAAGCTGCGCAGGATCTGCGGGCCGACGAGTTGCAGAGCGATGCCGGCGAGCAACAACAGGCCCAGCACCGCCAGCGCTCGCCCGTGCGGGCGGACGTAGTCGACCAGCAGACGCCAGTACGTCCGAAACGGGATGTTCATGCGGCGTCAGTGGCCCAGGGCATCGGCTCGGGCGGCGTGAAGGTCGAGAGGATGTCGACCGGGTGGCCCTCGGTGTAGGACTTCGTCGCCGCCGTGATGATCTCGACGACATGCGCGGCCTGCTCGCCACTGGCGCGATGCGGCCGCCCCTCGGCGATGGCCTCAGCCAGTTCGACTGCGGCCGTGCCCCAGCGCACGCCCGTCTGTGGCTCGCGCACGAACGGCACGGGCTCGTAGGGCTGATTGAAGTCGCCGTATTCGACCGGGGCGTTCGGCATGTGCCAGCTGTTGACGTACAGCGAGCCCACGTCGCCGTGGAACTCGAGGCCGGCCTGCTTGCCCTTCTGCGTGACATAGAAGTTCGTGGTCAGACGCACCAGAGGGCCCGATGCCATTTCGATCAGGGCCAGGATAAAATCCGGCGCCTGCACCTCGAATGGCGTTCCGGTTTTTGTCTTCCGCTCCGGCCAGAGTTTGGTACTGTAGGCCGTCACACGCTTCGCGGGGCCGAAGATGCTGGTCAGGATGTTGAGCGGATACACGCCGACGTCGAACAGCGCACCGACGTCGTAGAACGACCTCGGCTCGGGATGCCAGGTTTCGATCCGGCCCCAGTTGGCTTCGGCGTACACAAGCCGCACCGTTCCGAGCCGGCCCGAGCGGATCGCCTTCCACGCGGTTTGATAGGCCTCGAACATCCACGTGAAGGGCGCACAGGCCAGCCGCAGCCCGCGCGTTTTTGCCAGCGCCACCAACGCCTCTGCTTCGCCGTACGTCATAGCCAGGGGCTTCTCGCTCTGCACGTGCTTGCCGGCCTCGAGGCAACGCTTCGTCACCTCGGCATGCGCGTGATGCACCGTCAGGTTGATGATCAGGTCGATCGTCGGATCCGAGATGAGCGCATCGACGCTCGGATACGCCGTCCCGCCGTATTTATCCGCCAGCGCCTTCGCGCGCGCCGGATCCAGATCCGCATACCCCACCAGCTCAATAACCTCCGGATACGTGATCAGATCCCGCGTATACGGGTCCGCGATATTGCCGCTGCCGATGATGCCGATGCGGAGTCTGTTGGTCATGGTGTCGTGTCCTTTCAGGAGACCGCGGACGGCAGACCGCGGATCTCGATACCTCAGGTTGCCTCGAAAAGCTTGCACACGTCGGACCGTAGACGTGATGGTGGTGGCGCCAAAATGAGCAACATCAGCGGTCCGCAGTCCGCCGTCAGCGGTCTGCTCCCAGCCACCCCTTCACCATTTCCAATCCCGCCTTCACATCCTCGCTGGGATCGAAGTGCTCGGGTTCGTGCTCGATGCTGATCGCGCCGGTGTAGCCGAGGCGCTGAAGCGTGTGCACGCAGCGTTCGATGGGCACGACGCCCTGGCCGAAGCGGCAGGTCTCATGAGCGCCAGCGGCCTTGACGTCTTTGAGGTGGACGTGGAAGAGGTGGTCGCGCAACTGTTCGATCGCGTCAGCGGCGTCGATGCCCTGCGTGCCCCACCAGCCGGTGTCGACGCAGGCGCCGAGGACGTCAGTGTCGGGCCCGATCTGCCTCAAGATGTCGTCGGGCGTCTTCTCGTCGGGGTGGTTCTCGAGGCCGAGGCGCAGGCCGTAGTGCTTGAGCGTTCGGAGCACAAAGTCGCGGTCCTTGCGCATCATCGACGTCGTGCTGCCCAACACGGTCGTGTCCAGGGCCTTCGCGATCTGACACGACCGTTCGAACTCCTGCGCCGTCGAGCCGAGCCAGCCGCCGATGCTGGCCACCGTCAGCCCGCGTCGCTTCAAGGCCTCACGCGCCTGCCAGACGTGCTCGTCGGTTGCCCACGAGTAGTTGAGGTGCGAGAGCCAGACATCGACCGCCTCGAACCCGAGCGCCTGGATCTCGGCCAGCATCGCGTCGAATCGCTCGCTGTATGTTTCGAGCGGTTTGAAGTACTCGTTCGTCGCGTTGTCGCCGTGGCCCCAGTCGGTCATGTTGTACCCGACGGCCCTCGCCACGAAGTTGGCCGTCATGAAAGAGAGTGTGTTCGTCATGGGCGTCTCGCTATACCAATACCAGGCTTGTTAACCGCGGATTTCGCAAAAGATGATTGTGTTCACGTCCGGGTTGATTCAGTACCCTTCCCATTCGCGTCATTCGCGAAATTCGCGGCCAAGAATTCCTACCCAACTACAGGCGCTCTGCGGATCGCAGGGTCGGTGAAGATGTCGCTGTCGTCGTCGCTGTGGGTCGAGAACTCGGAGACCACGGCTCCCTCGGGACCGCCCTGGAACCAGTGCAAGGTGTTCGGCGGGATCGTGAATTGCTCGCCGGGGGTCAGCACCACCTCGTGCCAGACCGTGTAGTGCTCGCGGCGCTTCAGCGGCGGCACGGCCGTGGGATCCGCAGCGGCATCGCCGGCCACGTAGAGATAGACGGTGCCCCAACGGCAGCGGAACGTCTCCTCCTTGCCGGGGCCCGTGATTGGGCCTGGCGGATGACGATGCTCGGGGCAGGTCTGGCGCGGGAAGAGCACGAGCTCCTTGGCGCAGACCCTGTCAGTATTGACATATGTGACGAGCTCGAGCCCCGTGTCGTCGAGTTCGTCGAGGCCAAAGTCGGCCACTTCGACTCGCTCGAGCTCGGCCGGCGTCAGCACGATTCCGGCCTTGCCGAAGTAGCTGACGGCGTTGTCGCGTGCCTTTTCGTAAGTCGCCTGTGAGATCATGCTTCCCCTCCGGGCCGGACGCTGACGAGCGCCTCGGCCAGTTCGCCCAGGTGGCGGCCATTGACGGTCACGTCGAGGGCGATACGCGCCCGCCGGGCGGTGAGCCCGACCGGCGGCGTGACCTGGAAGGCCAGTGTATTCGACGCGCGCGCCTGGACGTCGAGGCAGAGCGGCCCGGCCGGCACGTCCCAGCCGGCCGGCGCCTGGATCGTGAGTGCGACGTCAACGGCCTTCTCGTGCGCGTTGCGCACATGGGCCGTGACCTCGAGCGGCTCGCCACCCTGAGCCTGGCTCTGGTAGGGCAGGATCCAGGCGACGAAGCCGTCGGTGCCGGCCCCCTTCGCGTCAGGCGCCAGCAGGTCGTCATGCAGTTCAGCCAGCAACGCGCCGCGCTCGGCCAGTCTGTCAAAGTAGCCGGGATGCTCGGCGACCCAGAACGGCGCCCAATGCCCGGTCAGGATCAGGTCGGGGTTCAGCCGCCTGTAGAGCTCGGCGCTGCGAACATAGTCCTCGGCGTCGAAGCGATTGGCGTAGACGTAGTTCCACTCGAGGCCGTCGTCGCCCTGATACTGATCGCCGGTGACCAGGACGCGTCGGCCGTCGACCTCGAGTGCGATCGCGACGGCGTAGCGGGTGTGTCCGGGCAGCGCGTGCAGCGTGAACGTGTACTCGCGCCACGCGATCGGCCGGTTGAGCGGCAGTCGGCGATCGACCGGGATCGGGTCGGGCCACAGGCAGGGCAGGTCGTAACGCGCCGGGTCCTCGAGGATGTCGGCGAAGGTCTCGGCGGCCCAGACCTCGGCGCCCTCGACGTCGCGCAGCAGGTTGAGCCCGGCGACGTGATCGTCGTGGTAGTGCGTGGTCAGGGCCACCTCAATCGCCTTCACGCCGAAGTCACGTTTGAGCGCCGGCAACGTGTACAGCCACGGTCGTCGCGCGGCGCGATCCGTGCCGGCCGCGACGCCCGTGATGAAGTCGTAGCCGAAGTCCAGGATCAGGGCGCCGCCGCCCTCCGACAACAACACGTACGTGTTCGCCATGCTGGCGCGATGTCGCAGCAGGTGGGGCGTGATCGGCTCGTAGGGCTTCTCACGCAACTGGAAGAGCCGCGGGTTCTGGCCGCGCGCCTTGAGCAGTCGCGCCAGCCGCTCGACGAGCAGGTCGATCGCGGGGCCAGGCGGATCCATCGGGATGCCATGCGAGGGCAGGAGCAGGTCGGGCCGCCTGTCCTTGAGATCCAGCAGCGACGCGACGGTAGCAGGCACGCCTTCGGCGCCGTTGTAGCTCCACTGCGTGGCGGCCAGCGACCAGACTACGCCTGGCCCGGCGATCAGGTCGCCAGTGAAGGCCACGTGCCGGCCGCCGATCTCAGCCAGCACCGTGATCGAGCCAGTGGTGTGGCCGGGCGTCGGCACGACCTGAAATATGTGCCCCGCGAAAGCGCGTGTCTCGTAGTCGCGCAGCACGCCCGCGATGGCCACCGGCTCACGCAGCGAAAACCGATCCTGGCGGTTGTTGTAGTTGTTGTAGATCTCGCGAGCCTGCCAGTGCACATCGACGTTGGCAACAAGATCCTGCTCGGCGTGCGGCACCCATACGCGGACGCCGGCCGCCACGGCCTGCTCAAGGTTCTGGCCCTGATCGCGGTGGTGATGCGTGAGGATCACGTCCTGCACCGTCACGCCGATACCGGACAGCTCAGTCAGGGCCTGCCCGGCGCCGAAGTCGATCAGCACGGCGTCGTGGCCGTTCACGATCGCATACACATTGCAGGTGTCCTCGATCAGGTACAGGCTTTGCGAGAGCTGGATCATGACGCCACCTCGAAGCGCACGGTCGCCAGTCCCCAGGCCGGGACCTCGACGCGCAGCGAGCCGTCGGGCTCGATGTCCAGCATACGCCCATCGCGCTCGAGCAGGTCGGTTTCCCAGGCGCGGGTGATCGGCCTACCCGGGATCGAGAGGCGAGTCACGCGGTGGTCGCCACCGATCTCCTGAAATCGCGCGACATACCCGGGCGCCCAACGCGCACGCTTAAGCGTCGAGAGGTGCACGGTCTCGGGCTCCACGTGCGCCAGCTTTCCGCCGAGGCTGTTTGCGTACGGCTCGCTCGATGTTCGAAATTCTTGCAGGCTGATGCGCTGTGCGATCAGGGGTCGTCGCGCTGCAGCACCGAACCTGAAGGCCTCGTCGGGCGTGAGAGCGGCATCGCTTGTGAGTGCATAGCGAAAGTGCAGCGGGCCGCCCTGCGAGGCCTTGTAGTTCGTGCGCCAGTAATTGTTCAGCACATATGAGAAAAGCCGGCCGCCGTTCAGGTCGGCATCGCGCAGCCAGCGACCGCGCACGACGTCGCCGATGCAGAAGAGCGGCACGTCAGGCGACGCGATAAGGACGGTGGCGCCGTCGCCTTCGGCCAGGATGCCGCTCTGCAGCGGCAACCATTCGACGCAGGCCCCGGGCAACCGGTCGCGGGCCCAGTCGACCCAGCCGAGTTGGGCATCGGAACGGACGCGCGCACCCGGCAGGTCAAGCGGGAACGCGACGTAGGCGGCCTCGAGCGCCAGCTGAGCGTCCTTGCGCCACGTCAATGTCAGGTCGATCCGACGCTCCGTGCGCGGCAGTTCCCACTCGACCTCGATCGCGCCCTGCGGCACGCGGCCGCTGAGATGCACGCGCTCGCCCAGGGCATCGCCGATCGTCTCCCATTGCACAAGCCGAAAGGCGCCCGTCAATTGAGGATCGCCTGCGGGCAGGCTGGCATGGTTGCTGATCAGGCGCGTGCCCTCGCCACCTGACGCCTGCATAAGTTGACCCAGGCCCCATTCGTCGGCGGAGATGAGCTCGCGGCCGAGCGCCTTGTCGCGCCAGCTGACAGCGCAGCCGCGACGCGTGTCGATGACGAGGCGATAGTGAGCGTTCTCGAGCGTGATGTCATCGCCGGTGGGAAGCGGTTCAGCAAAGGCAGTGTCGTGGGTGTCACCGGAGGCCGGGCGCAGGCCGAAGCGCTTGTAGCTCAGCCCGGGTACATGGCCCGGGTCGAACTCCAGCCAGACCTGGGTCGCCAGCTCGCGGAGCTGACGCGCCGGTAGGGCCAGCCCTGTGTCGAATTCATAGACCTCTTCATGGCGCGCGACCTCAACCTGCACGTGCCCGACCAATGGCCAGCTGTGTGGATTGAAGACCACCACCTCACGGCCAGTGGTATTGAAGCTCAGGCTGTGCTGCACGGTGGCCGTAAGCAACAGCCGATCCGCCCAACTTGCCGCTTCCCGCGCCATGCCTTCCTTCACAGCCCATTGATCGCGCTGCAGGATCGCGTCGGGGTCAGTGGCGCTGAGGAACGCCCCCCAGGTGTGCTCGTCGAAGAGCAGAAGCTGTCTCCAGGCTTCGTCGAAGTCTTTCAATGGCGCGACAAGCCGTGGTTGATGCAGCGCCGCCAACGACGACAGACGCTCGGCGGCCGGGAGTGAGGCCTGCGCGTGGCGGGCGAGGCGCGTCGCGTCCTGCGTGGAGCCGGCTCCGTCTTCCCAAAATGCGCCGCCGTCGCCCGTGATCGTCGTGAGGCGTTTGCCGAAGCGCGACTCGACATCGGCGAAGAAGCTCTCGACGGTGCTCGGCACCAGGCGCGGATAGGCGTACGCTTTGTTCCACGTACGCGTGAACTCGATCGGCTGTGGATCGAGATCGGTGTTGTCGGCCTCCTGCCCATAGAGCAGGGCCATATCCGGCGCGTAGCCGGGTGTCTCGAACTCGTCGAGCCACAGACCCAGGCCGCGTTCGGCCGCGCCGAGGTCGGGCGGGCTGCCGCAGACCTTGCGCAACTCACAGTACATCTTCGAGAGCCAGACCAGCACGAGCCCGCCGCGCGGCCCCTGCCAGTAGAAGGGCGAGTGCCGGTGCAGGCCGCCGTGCAGTCGCAGCGGCCCGCGATCCTGATTGGCGGCATGAATGAGGTACGACACGCCCGAGCCCTGGAGCAGGGTTGGCAGCGCGCCAGTCAGTGATGGCACGTCGACGATTGCGGCGAAACGCGCCGACCGGCCGAGCGGGCGGAGCACGTCTTCGCTGGCTTCGCCGTTGCGGATCAGGTCTTCGAGCGCGGCCAGATGCGTCAGCGGGATGACGGTGTTGGCCGGAACGCCAAGCCGACCGGCGTGGACCTGATCGATCAGGGCGCGGGCACGCTCCGGCGCGCGCGTCGCCAGGAAGTGTTCCAGCGCGATCGATGAGTCGAGGTGGTAACCGAAAGCGTCAGGTTGCTCGCGCAGCCAATCGACCGCCACATCCAGGTTGCGGGTCATCCGCTCAACGGCCTCCCACTGTCGATGGGTGTAGCCGATGTCGGTGTGCGCGTGCGGCGTGATATAGACCTGCCACTTGCGCCGTCTTGTGAAGGCTCCAATCTCTTCT
Organism: uncultured Anaerolineales bacterium; assembly: GCA_964480865.1. Taxonomy (GTDB): domain Bacteria; phylum Chloroflexota; class Anaerolineae; order Anaerolineales; family UBA6663; genus UBA6663. Next base: position 86,563 of record CAYZRP010000004.1, read on the forward strand.
GTGACGTTGCCTTCTGTCGCGCCGCGCAGACGGTACTTCACAGGTCGGTCGCCGTCGGCGATGTCGAACGTGTAGCGCCAGTGGCCGAAGGCCAGATCAGGAACCGGCAGACTGAGCGTGCGTGGCGCTGCGCCATCGGTCAGTTCGAGTGACCAGATCGCGGCGGGCAGCGCGCGCGTCGTCTCCACGTGCAGATGACAGCGCTCGAGCAGGTTGCCCTGTTCATCGCGCGTGTAGATGACGCTGGGCTCGATGTGTGCGCGAACGGAGTCGTCCGGCGCGTTGCTCAAGGCACGCAACTCGAGGCAACGATAGATGACGCCGGCGCCGGTGGCCATACGGTCCAGGCGCCTGATCTTTTCAACGCTCTCGATGCGCGTGAAGGCCTCGCCATCGACGGCGCGCAGGGTCAGCGTGTTCTCGCCTGTGCGAAACAGATCGCCCGGCATGATCAGGTGGGTCGTCCCCTCGGCGTAGATCGCGGCGTGCAGGCCGGGTTGCAGCAGGATGTCGCCCGAGGTCGATGGCTTCAGACGCAGATAGGCGCGTCCCATGACGCCGTTGACGTCGATCTCGAGGTGCGCAAGACGTGGCGCGATCGCCAGGACGTGCAGGGTCAGTCGGTAGGCAGGAGCCGCCGCCGCCAGCGAGAAGCGAACGGCGTGAACGTACGGCCGGTAGCCGCCGTCGGGATCGGCCTCACTGGCATGGAAGAGCGGCCAGCGTTGATCGGCCTCGCCGACGATCCACGTGGCCTCGCCGAAGCGCGCCGGGTCGCGGTAGTTGTCGACCAGGTCAGGCCGATCGGCCTGACCGACTCGATCGGGCCGATCGACGCGATCGGGCCGATCGACGCGATCGGGCCGATCGACGCGATCGGGCGAACGGCCCTCTGCCGATCCGATCCTCCACAACAAGATCTCGCTCAGGCCGTCATCCATTGGCAATCTCCAGCAACGGCTCGAGCAACCTGGCCCCGACATGTTTCGGGCTGCGGCGCGCGGCCTCCCAGGTCTCGCGCATCTGCGCCAACGGTTTTTCGACCGGCTGGCCGAGCTCACGGGCGCGCAGCACCTCGATGGCACGTCGGGCTGACCACAGCCAGTGCTCGAGCACCTCGATCCAGGGCAGCAGGTCCTGACGTAAGGCCAGGTTCGCCATGTCGAACTTCAAGTGATACGTGGCTTCGTCGAGGGCGGAGAGTTGCGCGCTGAGCACCGTGGCCGTGGTCCGAGCACCGTCGAAGAGCCTGTGGCCCTGACGCAGCGCCTCGACCATGCCGTTCGTCACCGCGGCCAGCGGCTCCGACTCGCTCGCGGCCAGGCACGAGCGGCGTGTGTTCTCGGCCACGACGCGCAGAGCGTCGGCCGACTCGTCCTCGCCCGCGACCTCACGTAACGCCGCGAGCCAGCTGCGCTCGGGCTCGTAGCCGTTCGGGTCCGCCAGGTAGTCACCGAGTGTCGCGAGCGGTATCTTCGAAGCCTCGGGCTGGTTCATGGGGTTGGCCAGCAACCCACGCACCGAACCGCCCAGGTCGACGCCTCGACCGAGAATCGGGCCAAGGTGCAGTTCGTCCTGCATGGCCAGGTCGTTGACCGGGTAGTTGTCCCACACCAGCGGCTTCCGCCCGATGACGGCTGCAAACGCCGCGGCATCGGCGGCCGAAATGCCGCGTGAACAGACCTCGGGACCGGTGTAGAAGACGTCGATCGACGTGGGCAGGCTCTTCCCCAGCGTCTGGAGATAATCACTGAAAGGGGCTGAGCCGTAGTAGTCGGTCGGGCACAGGCTGAGCGTGTTGCGCGAGTCGAGCCCGTGCAGCCAGGCTTTTGTTCGGTTGGCAAGATCGGCGTGAGCCTCGGCGTAACTGCTGTAGCGTTCGGCATCGTACGGGTCCTGGAACTCGGCGTCGATGTCGTCGAGGAACAGGCTGAAGTCTCGGACGCCGCATTCGTACAGCGAAAACAACTTGGCCGTGAGCAGCGCGAAGTCCTTTGGCGACGCATACGTGATCGATACGCCCGGCGCGATCGCGTACGCAAACGTCACTCCCGATTCGTGGGCGACACTCACACTATGTGCAAATTGACGTAGTGCCCGAGCCGGGTACGGGTCGCGCCATCGGGCGCGATGGCGTCTGTCGTTCTTCGGGCCGTACAGGTAGGTGTTGAACCCATGTCGGCCCAGGAACCGGATCAGATCGTCGCGTTGCGGAGCCGTGTAGAAGACGCCGTAGAAGCCTTCAACGACGCCGCGGATGGCGAAGGGTGAGTCTGTCATGCGACACTGCGAGTGAACGTCCAGTCGGCGTCAGTTGCATGGCCGGCGCTGTCGAGGTAGTGGCGCATCTTGTCGAGCACGGTCTCGCGCACGGCTGCGCGAGCGCGCTCGATCTGCTCAGGCGGCAGCGCCCACATCTCGGCGTTGCTCAGGCGCTCGCTGCGGCCAAGCGCGCCGAGCGCTGCGAGTTCGAGGTCAGTGGCGATGTTGACCTTGCTGATCCCGCCGCCCGGCAGACGGATGGCCGCGAGCACCATCTCCGGGGGCACGCCCGAGCCGCCGTGCAGCACAAGATGCACGGGCGTCAATCGGCGGATCGCGCGCAGCCGTTCGAAATCGACCTTTGGCTGACGCACGGTGTAGACGCCGTGGGCGGTGCCGACCGAAACCGCCAGCGCGCTGACGCCGGTCTCGTTCACGAAGCGCTCGGCCTCGTCGGGTCGGGTGTACAGCTCCTCGTCATGCTCGGTCTCGACGAAGTCGGTGGTGCCGATCCGGCCGAGCTCGGCCTCGACCGATACGTCGTAGGGCCGGGCGTACGCGACGACCTCGCGTGAGCGCGCGATGTTGTCCTCGAGCGGAAGCTCCGATGCGTCGATCATGACCGATGTGAACCCGGCCGCGATCGCCTCACGGATCGGGCCGAGTTCCTTGGTGTGATCGAGATGCAACACGACAGGAACCGTGGTGGGCACGGCGTTCACCTGCTCGTAGAACTCGTTGGCGAACTCTGCCGGCGAGAGCCCATAGCGAACCAGTTCCTTGTGCGAAATCTGGACGATCAGCGGAGAGCGTGCTTCCTCGCCGGCCTGCAGGATCGGCCTGATCATGGCCGCGTAGCGGGGCGAGAACGACCCGAGCGCATAGCTTCCGCGTTCGGCGCGTTCGAGGCCCTGCTTCAATGTGACGACGTTGCGCGGTCGTTGGATAACCATCGTCCGTACTCCCTCAGCGGCGCCTGCAAGGGCAGGTAGCCGTGCTCGAAAAGATTCTTGTAGCGGGCATGGCGCAGAGCGTCCGGCGTGATGAACGCTTCCGCTGACCGCGTGCGGCGCCGCGCCAGGTTCTGCGCTTCAGCATGATCGCGGTAGACGCCGGCGCCGACACCGGCCAACAACGCCGCCCCGAGCAGCGCCGCCTCGGCTTCGATCACGGGCGCGATCGTGACGTTCGAGACGTCGGCCTTGATGGACAGCCATTCGGTCAGGCGCGTGCCGCCGCCCGCCGCCACGACGTCGTGAATCGGTCGACCTGCGGCGTGTTCGCCGGCGCGGCGCACGACTTCGAGCTCGAAGGCCAGGCCCTCGAGCACCGCTCGCGCCAGAGTGGCCCGGCCGTGTTGGTTCGAGAGGCCGATGATCGCGGCGCGCACATCCGAGTCGCGATGTGGCGCCGTCGCGCCCAGCAGGTACGGGAAGTACAGCAGGCCGGTCGGCTCGCGCCCCGCGTCGCGCAGAAGGGCACGCAGGGTTGCGTAGCTCGGGGGCGCGTCACCGAGTAATCCGCGCAGCCATTCCACCGATCCGCCCGCGGCAGACAGTCCGCCCATCCAGTACAGGCGCCCAGGGACGACATGGCATCCGTACATCAGCCCAAGCGCCGCGTCGGCGTCGCTCAAGGGTCGCGTCGGGAACGAGCCCAGCAGGGTCTCGGCCGTGCCCATCGAGTCGAACACCTCGTCGGTCAGGGCCGCGCCGACACCGTAGGCTGCACACACGTGGTCGTGGCCAGCCACCGCCACGGGAATATCCGACAGGAACCCCGAGGCGCTGTCGGTGCATCCCAGGCGTGCGCCGGCCGGAAGGACCTCGGCGAACAGCGCCGGTTCGAGCTGCCATTCGGCCAGCCACTCGACATCCCAATGTTGCCGCGCGATGTCAAACGCGCACGTGCGGCCCGCCAGAGACGCATCAGTGGCCGCAGCACCGCTCAGCTTCCAGGCCACGAACTCGGGCGCGCCAAGCCAGCGCGCCTGTTCGATGATCTCGGGATCGAGATCGCGCAGCCACAGGATCTTGGCCAGGCTGGCCTTGAAGCTCGGCGCCAGACCCGTGGTTTTGAATCGATTCGAGGCATCACTCCGGGCGGACAGACGACGCGCCTGCGGCTCCGCCGACTGATCGAACCAGGGCAGCAACCTCGAGCGTATCGTGCCGTGTGTGGCGTCGATCAGCAGTCCGGTCTCAGCCATGCCCGTGATCCCGATGGCGCCGATGGGTTCGGTGGTGATGGAGGTCGTCACCTCGGTCAGCGCTTCGGCTGTCGCCCGCCAGAGGGCGTCGGGGTCGATCTCGGCCCGGCCATCGGTCGCGCGACTCACGGGCGTGACCCGGCTGGCCACCCGCAGGGTGACGCCGTCATCCGAGAACAGACCGGCCTTGACGTGGGTCGAGCCCACGTCGATGCCCACGAGGCTCACGCGGCTGCGCCCTCCACGATCGACCTGACACGCTCCATCGCCAGCCGCGGGCTGGTGAGAATGCGACCCTGAGCGTCGTCGCTCAGGCGGGGCAGCACACGCGCCATCGAAGCCTGGGCTAACACCACCACGTCGGTGGCTGCACTCAATCGGGTCAATGTTTCGACGATCAGGGCGTCGTGACCGTCGCGGTCGCCGGCTATCAACCGCTGGTAGGCGCCCGACACGAGCTCTTGCTGGATGGCGACGTTCAGGCCCTGCGTATTGGCGATCGATCTCAACAGGCGCGTGGTCGGCTCGAGCGTGGTCGGCAGCGTCGCCGCAACGCCGATCCGGTTTCCGCGCTTCACCGCCGTTTCAGCCATCGCCGTGTCGATCCGGACCACCGGAATGGCCACGGCCGCCTGCATCTGCGTGACGAGTTCGCCCACTGACGAACACGCTTCGAGGATGATGTTCGCACCGGCGTGTTCGGCGAAGCGCGCATAAGCGATCAGGCGCTCCACAACGGTCGACAGGTCTCCGCCGTTGCGGCCAAGCTCCGGCAGGATCGAGTCATCGACAAAGTTGATCACCTCAACGCCGGGCAACAGCTCGTTCGCCAGGGCTTTGAGCGTGTCGATCGTGGCCGGCGTCGTGTGGATGATGGCCAGTCGCGTCATCGGGTGTGGTCTTCCTCTTTGATTGACCGGCGGTACGCCGTCCATGTCTCGCGGATCAGGTGGTAGTCCTCGGGTTTGAGTGGTTCATGGCTCGAGTCGATGGCCGTGGCGAAGTACAGGGCCGGCACGCCAAGAGTTGGCTGCACGGTCACGTATTCGCGCCACGCCGAGCGATTGGGCATGGGCCAGTTGTCCGTGTCGATCAATGCGGATGGGCAGGCGAGCCCCGCGATCCGAGCGCGGTGGGTCATGGCCGGCGCCACCGGATGCGCGGTGTTGACGTCGTTGAGCCGCACCATGTCGATCACGTCGGCGAGGTAAGGGTGCGGCGTGTGAGCGATCACGAGCGCGTCAGGCTTGGCCTCCTTGGCCGTTCGATAGATCAGACCCAGGTAAGCCTTCATCAACTCGAGGCCCCATAGATTGCCGGCGAGACGCTGCCCCGGCCCGGCCGGGATGCGGGCTGTGAAGTCGATCTTGAAACCATCGGCGTCGTAACCGACGGGCGAGAGCATGCGTCTGACACTCGCCTGCAGCCGCTCAACAAAGGCCGGGTTTGTCGGATCGACGGCGGTCGGCTGACGCCCCGCGTTGGCCACGCACTCTTCGACGGGCACGCCCTCGGGATCCCAGGCTTTGAGCCAGAGCAGCACATGCCGGCCACGTTGATGTTGGCGATCGATGAAGCCGCGCAGGTCGGGCCACTTGGCCGGGTCGACGTCGTTGTTGCCATAGCTGGCCTGCCATTTGTCGTCGATGACGATGATGCCGGGGTCGACGTCGTTGGCATCGAGTGTCTCCAGATAGCCTTCATAGATCGACTGGCGCGCGAAGTCCGGAGCTCGCCCACCCTGGCGCGAGGAGGTCTCACATTGTGCCCCCCAGCCGCAGAACAGCGGTTCACGCCACCAGGCCGGGTGACGCAGGGCGTCGATGGTTGGCGCGAGACCCTGAGAACGCAGCGCGTCGGCGTGCGCGCTGAGGGCTTCATAGGCATCCGAGCGGCCGAAGTCCATGCCAATCGCGGGCAGGGTGTAGGCGCCGTCGACGACCGTCTGACCGTCGTACGCCAGAGACAGGTGGAAGGCGCCCTGATGGCCGTGATAGCGGTATTCGGTGAAGCGGTTCGCGCCGGACGCGGCTTCGACCCCGAGCGCCAGCCAGCCCGATTCGGTTTCGAAGGCGAAGCCAAACGGCGGCGGCGTGAAGAACCAGTGGTCGCGGCCAGGCACCGGGACGCCGGTCAGGTCGATCACGGACCCGGTGTCGGGCGCAAACGTGTAGGTCTCGGCCGTGGTCGGTTCGGGATTGAAGCCTTTGCGAAAGCGAGCGCCTGACTCGAAGAAGCCGGACCCCCAGCGGATCTGTCCGGAGTAGTAGCCGCCAAAAACGCAGACGTCGCTCAGTCGACCCCGCCCCTGCACCTCAACGTGGAAGGTCAGGCGGTGGGGCAGACAGGTGAGGATCGCGGTCTTGCCGTCCCACACGGAGCTCTGCATCGACAGGCACAGTGTGAGGGTGCCCTCCGCCTCGCGGGCCTCCCACTCGCCGACTCGAATGGTGTCGTCGGGGCCCTCGAACGTATGCGCGCTGGCCGGCACGAACAGATCGGCGATCCGCCGGCCTGCCGGATCATCGAGGTAGACGTACGGGCGGTCAGCGGCAGTCGTCAGGGTGTAGGCCTCGGCGATCACACGCAGCGTGTGCTCACCGGTTTCGAGACGCATCATGGATTCCTTCAGGGTGATGCAGGCCGACGGACAGGTTCACGTCGTGTACGTGTTCGTCCCTCATGGGCGCATATCGAAATGGCGCATGTTCGACATGGCTGACAGGGCGGCCGCAAGGTCCGCCGCGACGGGTGTTCGATGCGATCGTCGGGCTGGCCACAGGCCACGATGTTTGACGCATGGATAGCGAGAGTTCCCTGAGCCGGGCCGGGTGCTGCTGGACCCGTTTACCGTGTACGCGACCTTCGTCATTCTTCCTTCGTCATTCGTCGGATCGAAGCCCAACGAATCCAACAGCCTACCGTCCGCCCATGCCCGAAAGCGAGATGCCTTCAATGAAGTTGCGCTGCAGTGCGATGAACACGACAAGCACCGGCAGCATCACCATCAGGCTGGCCGCCATGAGCCAGTTCCAGGCCGGCGCGCCGCCGGCGGCGGCCTCAAACTGACGCAGGCCGAGTTGCAGCGTGTAGAGCCTCTCGCTTTGTAGATAGAGCAGGGGGCCCATGAAGTCCTGCCAGGCGCCCTGGAACTGGAAGATCGCGACAGTCGCCAGCGCCGGGCGAGTGAGGGGCGTGATGATGCTCCACCAGATGTTGAACTCTGAGGCGCCGTCGATGCGCGCGGCCTCCGACAGTTCCATCGGGATGCCGCGCATGAACTGGCGCAGCAGAAAGATGTAGAAGGCGCTGCCGGTGAACGCCGGCACGATCAGGGGCAGGAAGGTGTTAGTCCATACACGCGAGCCCTGGAACCCGAAGGCCGGCAGCTTTGCGAAGAGCACGAACTGCGGGATCATGACCACAACCCCGGGGAGCATCATGGTCGCCAACACGATCGAGAACATGGCGTCGCGTCCGCGCCAGCGCAGCCGTGCGAATGAGTAGGCCACCATCGATGATGACACTACGACCCCCACGACGCTCGATAGCGTGATGACGATCGTGTTGAACGTCCACTGCGGCCACATGCCGAAGCTGAAGGCGTCGACATAGTTCTCCCACGCCAGTCGGGCTGGGATCCAGTTGGTGCCCGCCAGATCCGACGGCTCTTTGAGCGACGTCGAAAGCATCCAGAAGAACGGCACCATGAACAGCACGCACACGGCGACCATGATCACGAACCCCACGATCCGGCCGGGCGTCCACTGTCGCAGGTTGAACCCGCTCGGGCCGGCCTTCAGTGCCGGGGAAGCGACCGGGGTGTTGACGGCTGTCTCCATCGCAACCTCCTCAATGCGGGCGGAAGACCGCTGACGGCGGACGGCGGACGTCGGTCAACCGAACGCCGATAGTATGACCGGACATCGGAGGTCTGCGGTCCGCTGTCTGCGGTCCGCCGTCGTTCCTCATCGTTCGCTTTCGTAATACACCCAGCGGCGCGACAGCCAGAGCTGGAAGGCCGTCACCGCCAGGATGATCAGGAAGAGCACCCAGGCCATGGCCGAGGCATAGCCCATCTGGAAGCCACCCTGTCCGACGCGCCCGAACGCGCGGTTGTAGAGGTACAGCACGTAGAACAGCATGGACTGACCGGGGCCACCGAGAGCCGACTGTGTTCCGGAAAGGATCAGGGCCGTCGTGAAGATCTGGAACGTGCCGATGATGTTCGTCACGACCTCGAAGAACAAGGTCGGCGAGAGCAACGGAAGCGTGACGTGGCGGATGCGATCCCACCCGACCGCGCCGTCGATGGCCGCTGCGTCGTAAAGCTCTTTGGGGATGCCTTTGAGGCCAGCCAGATAGATCAGGACGTTGCCGCCGATCCACCAGGTGCCCATCACGACCATGCCCGGCTTCGTCCAGAGCGGGTCGACGAACCAGCCAGGCCCGTTGATGCCGATCGTGTCGAGCCCGGCGTTGAGCAGGCCACGCGGCGCCAGGATCCACTGCCATAGGAACACGGCCGCGACGCCGGAGAGCACATTGGGCAAGTAGATGATCGTGCGAAACGTCCGATCGCCCGGTAGATCCATGTTGAGCAGCATCGCCAGCCCGAATGAGAGCACCATCACGACAGGGGTTTTGATGATCACCATCCAGAACGTGTTCTCGAGCGCTTTGTAGAACATCGGGTCCGCGAAAAGGCGCTCGTAATTCTCTGACCCGATCCAGCGCGGCTCGGCGATGATGTTGTACTGCGTGAAGCTCGTATAGAGCGAGTAGAGCATCGGCCCGGCGGTAAAGAGCACAAGGCCGATCAGCCAGGGCAGGACGAAAAGCCAGCCGGTGAGCTCCTCGCGTAGCGCGGGGCGCAGGAAAGGACGTCGCAGGTCTCGGGTGCGGGCGGCCATGCCGGCTCCTCCTCTCGGAAGTCACTCACCGGAAAGGCCGTGCCGGGCATGCCGATCGAATCGACACACCCGGCACGGAACTCATAGAGGACTATTTGATGGCGTCTTCGACAGCGGCTTGCGCCTCGTCGAGCGCCTGTTGGGCTGTCTGGTCGCCCAGCCAGACCGCTTCCTCACGCTGGGTGATCTGCTCACTCCAGTTCGGGTATTTCGGCACCGACACGCCGCCGGTGCTCACCGAGAGCGCCTCGGCTACAGTGCTCCAGCCGGGCAGGGCCAGCACCACGGGGTCATTGGCCGCGATGTTGTTGGTCGGCTGTGCCTGCGTGTCGCGCGCCCAGGAGGCCTGGCCCTCGGGGCCTGTCGCGCACTTGATGAACTCCCAGGCGGCGTCGGCGTTGGGTGCGCCGGTCGGGATCGACATCGAGAAGCCGCCGCTCCAGTCAGCAGGGCCGGCGCCCTCGTTGTACGGCAGTTGGCCGATGCCCCAGTTCATGCGCGGCTCATCGCCGGCGGCTGTGCCGTCGTTGTTGATGTCGGCGCGCGGTCGGTAGAACTCGAGCTGGCTGTTGTAGCCGAAGATGTCGACGAACATGGCCACGCCGTTGCCCATGAACAGGTCATTGGGCGCCGCGCCGAAGTTGGCGCGGTAGTTCTGCAGCGCCTGCCAGCCGCCATAACGGTCGACCCACTTCTTGACCCACTCCATGGCTTCGACGGCCTTCGGATCGTTGAGGGCCGGGGTGCCATCTTCGTTGATCAGCGGGGCGCCGTTCAGGTACGCCCAGAAGGGGTTGAAGCCACCGTTCCAAAGCGGGAAGAACGCAATACGCTGATAAGTTCCGTCATCGTTCTTGACGTCGAGCTTGTCGGCGTAGGCCTCGAGCTCGGCCCAGGTCGTCGGGGGCTTCTCGGGATCCAGGCCGGCAGCCTCGAACAGGTTCTTGTTCCAGAAAAGCACGCGCACGTCGGTTTCGTGCGGCAGGCCGTAGATCTCACCCTCATACGTAGCCTGGTCCCACGCCCAGTCGTAGTACTGATCGCGTGTGACACCGTCGCGATCGGCGTAGGCCTGCAGGCTCTGATACACGCCGTCAGCGGCATCCTTGGGAACCGTCGGCCGGTCGGAGACGATCACGTCGGGCATGCCCGAGCCTGCCGCCACGGCCGCGATGTTGGCGGTCCAGATATCGCCGAAGGGCTTCACTGTGTCGACCACCGTGATATTGGGCAGATGCTGCTGGCAGATGGCGATGACACGCTTAATGGCGTTGCGTCGCACAGGCGAAGCCCAGAAGTGCCAGAGCTCGACGTTGCCCGACACGTCCGAGTTGTACATCACGGAACCAGCCTCGGGCTGGGCCGTGACCTGCACTTCGACCACCTCAGTCTCACGAACGATCTCAGTCTCGCGCACCACCTGGGTCTGGATGATCACCTGGGGCGTCCCCGTCGGGGATGCGCACGCGGCCAGCACGAGGCCGGCGATCGACACCACGCTGGTGGCTCGCCACAAAGGACGCATGACGAGAGCCTTCATTTTCGCTTCTCCTTCCTAAGTTGCACGTTTCGGCGGTTGCCTCGGTTTGAGGTGGACGGATCAGGGGAAGAGTCGACTAAGACGACGCGCTGTCAGGCCTCCTTTCGTACGCGACGGGGCGGACCAAGATGTCGGACAGGCTCACAAGCCACTCAGTTGTTGTCGCGCGCTCGGACGATGTAGCCAGTTGGGATGACGCGGCTACCGAATTCGATCTGGTATGATCTTCAGTGTATCAATGTGACACTCGGGCGTCAGCAAATGGAGCGCCATGTTTGTGCCAACTTGTGCCACATTGAGGATCGGCCTCTCAGCCGCACCGCATAAGCCCCCTTAATCCTGTGTCAGATAATTCCGACTTTGTTGAACGCGTCACAGATGCCTATGGTCATCTCTACGACCTCGTGTATCTGCGCACACATCCTCTGACCGATCAGTTGTTTCCCGATCCGGTGCTGACTCGCAAAGAGAAAGCCTGGCAGTTACATACAACCCTGCTTGAGATCCTCGAGGAATTGGATCCGGGCGCAGATCTGCCAGCCTATGCGCACGATCGTCGTCTGTTCAAGCTCGTGAGCCTGCACTACGTCGACGGCCTGGATGCGGACGCCACTGCTGATCGCCTTGGTATCAGCCGGCGGCAGTACTATCGAGAGCACAAGCGGGCGATGGAGGCGGTTGGGCAACTGCTCCTCGATCATTTCGAGCAGGCCGGGGCCGCGCCGGCGCATGCGACTGAATCACCCCAGGCGGATGTGACCCGTCTCGAGTTGCTGCGTCGTGAAGCCGCGCGGCTCGCTCAGGCGGGGCGACAGCGACGACTGGATGAGGTCGTCCTTCGAGCCGTACCGTTGCTGCAATCCCGTCTGGCCCAACACCACTCGGAGCTGCGGCACGACCTGCCGGCCGATCTGCCCGCCGTGCTGACGGATGAGGGCGCGATCCGCCAGGGGCTCCTGGCGGCGCTGGGTTATCTGATCGAGCGCACACAGGGGGCGGTGCTGCGGATCGCGGCTCGGATCGAACCGGCAGACACGATCCTGTCTATCGGGGTGGAGCCATCGATCGAATTGACACCAGAGATCGACGCTGACTTCGTCGAGCGATTGAAGGCGTTTCGCGAGATGTCGAGCCTGGGCGGCGCCGGGATCGAGCCGTTACGCGAAGCCCGACACCTGTCGGGTTTTGAGATGCGCTTCCCGACTCAGTCGCCTCGCACGATTCTGGTGGTCGATGACAACGAAGACATGCTCGAACTCTTCAGCCGGTTCTTGACGCCCCACGGGTACCGAGTCGTCACGGCTCGTTCGGCAGCCGATGCGCTCAAGATCGCCCGCCGGATCCAACCCTACATCATCATCCTGGATCTCATGATCCCGGGGCAAGATGGCTGGGATCTGCTGCAAAACCTGCTGAGCCACGCTGAGACGCAGAGCATCCCCAAGATCGTGTGCAGCGTCCTCAAGCAAAAGGAACTCGCCCTCTCGCTTGGCGCGAACGCCTTCCTCGAAAAACCGCTCTCAGAGACCGAACTGCTCTCGACACTGACCCTCCTCGAAGGGCCCTAAGGGATCGACGAGCGAGGCTCATGCGGGACGCGGGAGCGAGATGTGAGATCGCAGGGCCGTTCAGTTGTCCCTCGCCCTTCGCTCCTCGCCCCTTGCCCTCACGCACCCGCGCTTTCCCGCTCTCCGCCGTCGAGCACGCGCTGAGTCCATTGGACGATATCCGCCGTGGTCAGGCCGTTGGCTTTGGTGATGAGCATGGTGCCGGGCAGGGCGTCGCGTGGCTCGATGTCGTCGCGGGCCGAGATGACCAGGATCGGGAGGGCGCCGCCCTCAGGCATGGCGCGCACCGCCTGGATGACGTCTTGACCATTCATGTCGGTCAGATTGAGGTCAAGCAGGATCAGATCGGGCCGCTGCAGCCGGACCTGTTCGATGGCTTCCTGTCCGGTGTAGGCCGAGTCGACCTGATACGGTCGCAGTGTGCTGCCTTCGAGCATCCGTGTCAGCAGACGGACGAAATCACGGTCATCGTCGACGACGAGGATGCGCGCGATCCGCTCGCCGAACTGGCGCAGCATGTCCCAAAGGGCGTCGGGTGTGATGGGCTTGATCAGATAGCCTTCCACGGCAAGTTGCTGTCGCAACCGGTCCTCGCCGGGCAAGGGCGTGACGATCACGGGCATATCGGGCAACCCCCAGCTTCGGGCCATCTCCTCGATGGTCTCGGGCGACAGCGAAACGGTGGCTGAGTCGATCACCACGCCCTCCGGCGCCAGCTGCGGCACCGAACGGCTGGCCTGCGCCAGATCGCCGACGATGACGGCCCGATAGCCGCGCACATAGCGCGTCAGCAGCGTCGCGGCGGATGGGCTCGAGGTGACCGCCAGCAGGATCGGCTGATCGCTTTGTTTGAGCGAAGCCACGTTAGGCAGGGCGGTCGCATCAGCGCCGAGCGACAGCGGCGTGGCGCGCGCGATCGGCAGACTGAAGCTGAAGCGACTGCCTTCTCCAATCTGGCTTTCCACCCACATCTGCCCGCCATGCAACTCGACGAAGGCCCGGCTGATGGCCAACCCCAGGCCCGTGCCGCCGTGGCCGCGCCGCGTGCCGCCATCGAGTTGTTCGAACTCCTTGAACACGCGGGGTAGATCCTCGGCCACGATGCCGACCCCTGTATCCGCCACGGTGAAGGTCACGTTGGCATCGTCTGCCCGGACACCCACTGTCACGCCGCCGACTTCAGTGAAGCGCGCCGCATTGTTGAGCAGATTGAGCAACACCTGCCGGATGCGCACCGGGTCGAGCCACAATGTTGGAAGGCCGGGCAGGGCCTCGACGCTCAGGCTCAGGCCGCGGGATTCAACCAAACTGTGCGCCATCGCCGCGACCTCGCGCACGAGCGCCTCCGGGTCGGTCTCCTCGGCAGCCAGACCCATTTGAGCGGCCTGGATGCGGGCCATGTCGAGGACGTCATTGACAAGCGTCTGCAGGTGCCGGGCGTTCCGATGAACGATCGCAAGGTCACGCAGATAGCGCGTCGGCATCGGGCCGCCGTAATACTCGGGCGACTGGATCATCAACTCGACGAAGCTCAGGATCATGTTGAGCGGCATGCGCAATTCATGGCTGACCGTCTGCGCGAACTGTTGCTTCAGGCGCACGGCGGTCTCAGCCTGAAGCCGGGCCTGTGTCAGCATGTGGTTGGCCCGCTCGATGCGATAAACGGCTTCGTCGAGCGCCTTGAGCACGCGTGAGAGCTCAGCCTGACGATCGCGCGCCAGTTCCTCGTTGCGCCTGGCACGTTCGTAACCGCTCCAGACCCAGGTCAGCGCGGTGTAGAGATTGCGCGCCGACAGCCAGGCAGCCACGGCCGTCAGAGCGACGATGGCGATCGTCTGCACGACGGCGACGGTTGGTTCGCTCCCGCGCAGGGTCAGAAGCCCCCAGGTCATGGCGATGCCGGCGCCCGCGATCAGGAACACCGTCCAACGGCCGTGGATCACGTTGGCGAATGTGATGGGCACGATGAAGAGGTACGCGGCTTGCGAAACCGAGTACAGGGTCAACACACAGCCGATCGCGGCCACCGAACCCCACAGCAGGATTTGCCCGGCCAGATACGGCAGTCGTTCCTTGACCAGGAACGCCACACTCGCGCTGATGACTAACAGCAGCGAGCCCGCCCACGCCGCCGGCGTGTTGAGCGCACCCGGGGCCGGCCACATGATCAGCACGATCCAGAGGTAACCCAGCCCGCCCGAAAACAGTGCCATGCTGACCAGCGAAGCGTCGCGCAGGCTCGCCAGATTCCGTGAGAAGTCTGCGGATTGGGCCGGGTTCGCATGCCCACTGGCGAGCAGACGACCCAGCCATTGACGCAGGTCGTTCGCGCCCACCGAGAATTGATGAATCACTGTGTCAGTCTCCTGTGGGGGTTCGATGACAGGAGTCTACCAAGGCCTGCCGGAAAGACATCGGGAGTGTTCGGATGTGTCCCGATGTTGGCAAAGCCGGCATCGGGACACATCCGAACACTCCCGATTTCAGACAGCCAATCACCTGTGATACCTTTCAAGGACCTCATGGGCAAACGCGCTGTCGAATCGAAGGCAGCCGTCTTGCCGGATGAAGAAACCCGCGGTGGAGGATCGCATGAGTCTACGTAGTCGTCTGTCGCTCGATGGCGCCTGGCTGTTCTGGCAGGACCCATCTGAGAGGTTGGAGCCTGGCACGCTGTCGGGCGAGTCGGCTCGAAAGGTCATGGTGCCGGCACCCTGGCAATCGCAGGGCCAGGGCCTCGAACGCGATACCGGGACAGGGTGGTATCAGCGCGACGTCGACGTGCCGGCCGAATGGCTGGCCCAGCGCGTCGTGATCGGCTTCAGCGCCGTCGACGACGTCGCCGAGGTCTGGCTCAACGGCGTGAGGGTCGGTGGTCACGAGGGCGGCTATCTGCCCTTCGAGCTCGACGTCACGGATGCCGCTCGCGCCGGCGCCAACACGCTCACCGTCCGCGTGGCTGATCCCGTCGAGCGCTGGCCCGAGATCCCGCACGGCAAGCAATCCTGGTATGGCCCGCTCTCCGGCCTGTGGCAGTCGGTGTGGATCGAGCGCCGCGCAGCCGTTCACATTCAGAACGTGAAAGTGACGGCTCACCTGGCCGACGGTGGTGTGGACGTGACGGTCACGCTGAATCGCCCGCTGGCTGCCGCTCAGACGCTCGTGCTCGAGGTGCGTGATCCTGACGGCGCCGTTTGCGCCAGCACCGAGGGCAGCGAGCTGAACGCCCGCCTGACGGTCGCGTCGCCGCGAGCCTGGGATGTGGAGTCGCCGAACCTGTACACCCTGCGGGCTGAACTGATTGAAGGGCAGGGTGAGTCACGGCGCATCCGCGATGCCCAGACAGTGTCGTTCGGCTTTCGCACGATCGAAACGCGTGACGGCCGGCTGTGGCTCAACGGCCGGCCGCTCTATCTCCGCGCCGCGCTCGATCAGGATTACTATCCCGGCCTGATCAGCACGCCTCCGTCTGTCGAATACCTTGAGGATCAGTTCCGCAAGGCCAAGGCGATGGGCCTGAACTGCCTCCGGATCCATATCAAGGTCGGCGACCCGCGCTACTACGCAGCCGCCGATCGCGTCGGTCTGCTGATCTGGACCGAGTTGCCGAACTGGAGCCTGCTGACGGATCTCACTCGCCAGCGCGCGCGGACGACGCTGCGCGGCATGGTCGAGCGCGATTGGCATCATCCGAGCATCATCATCTGGACCATCATCAACGAAAGCTGGGGTGTTGATCTGACCAACCCCGAACATCGCGCCTGGCTCGCCGAAACCTACGACGAACTCAAGGCGCTCGACCCGCAGCGCCTCGTGGTCGACAACTCGGCCTGTTGGGGAAACTTCCATGTCGTCTCGGATCTCGAGGACTACCACAATTACTACGCCATCCCCGACCACTTCGCAGAGTGGCGCGACTGGGTGGCCAACTTCGCGAGCCGTGGCCGCTGGACGTATGCGCACCCGTACACCTCGATCCTCGAATGGCGCGAGTACAACAGCGTGCCCTGGAACTGGTCGGGACTCGAGCTGGCGCCCGAGGTCAGGCGGCGCGGTGACGAGCCCCTGATTGTGTCGGAGTTTGGCAACTGGGGCCTGCCGGATGTCGAGGCCCTGATCGCGGGTTACGGCGGTCAGGAGCCCTGGTGGTTCGAAACCGGCCAGGAATGGGGCGACGGCGTCGTGTACCCGCACGCGGTTCAGCAGCGGTTCAGCGACTTCCACTTCGACCGCGCCTTTCCGACTCTGTCGGCGCTGGCAAAAGCCAGCCAGCACATGCAGCACGTGGCGCTCAAGTACGAGATCGAGCAGATGCGGCTCCACTCGAGCATCCAGGGCTACGTGATCACCGAGTTCACCGACGTCCATTGGGAGTGCAACGGGCTCTTGAACATGCACCGCGAGCCCAAAGCGTTCATTGAGGCGTTGCCGACGATCCAGGCCGACGACGTGGTCGTGCCGAACCCGGAGCGCGTGGTCTTCTGGCCCGGCGAGCGCTGCACGATCCCGGTGGTCGTCTCGCACTACTCAAGCCTCGATCTCGCACAGGCCCGGCTGACCTGGGCGCTCGAGGGCTCGCCGGACCTGAAGGGCGAGCTGCGCATCGAAGCCGCGCCCGCTCCGACCGTGGTCGATGCCGGCTCGATCGCCTTCGAAGCCCCGGCTGTCGATGTGCCGACGCGCGCCCGTGTGACCCTGGATCTCCTGAACCGTGAGGGTCAACCGGTGGCCTCGAATGAGCAGACCCTCTACTTCTTCCCGCGGGTCACGTGGTCGAAGGCGCTGCGCCTGTACGCGCCGGAGCTCGAGCCGGCGCTCGAGCGCCTGGGCTGCACGCTTGTTCCGGATTTACAGCAGGCCGACCTGGCTGTCGTCAATACCCTGAGCGACGACCTGCGCCTGCACCTGCTCGGCGGCGGCCGCGTGTTGTGGTTGGCCGAGTCCCCTGACTTCCTGCGCACGAATCTGCCCGGCATCGGCGTGCGGCAACGTCGAGGTCAGAGCTGGCAGGGCGATTGGGCCAGCAGCTTCAGCTGGCTCTTCCGCGACAGGCTCTTCGCCGACATCCCGACCGACGGTCTTCTGGATTTCGCCTTCGCCGACCTCACGCCCGACTGCGTGCTCACGGGCTTTGCGCCGCACGAGTTCGCCACGCTCGTGCACGCCGGCCTGACTGTGGGCTGGCTGCACAAGACCGTGGCGCTCGTCGGCGAACGCTATCTGGGGCGCGGGCGATTGCTGGCGTCGACGCTGCGGCTCAGCCAGCAACTGCTCGATCATCCGGTGGCGGCCTGGGTCTTCGCGGACCTGATGAGGTATGCGGCGCGTCAGTGAAAGCTTCTGATCCGCACTGAGGCTCCGTCTCGGGCGGCACGGTTCGTCGACAGACAACCCGTGCCGCTTTTTTCGCACTTCAATCCGCTGCCACGCGTGCTCCGACTATCTGCGCGCGCGACCCGACCCGTTCGGCGTAGACGCGTGTGAACACGGCGCCGAAGAGGATGATGAGCGCCGAGTAGTAGACCCAGACGAGGATGACGATGAGGGCGCCGGCTGCTCCATAGGCCGACGCGACGGAGCTGAAACTCAGGTAGAGATCGATCAATGATCGGCCGATAGTGAAGAGCACAGCCGTCAGGATCGCGCCCGGCCAGACGTCGGACCACTTGATCGACACATCCGGCACTTTCTTGAACATCGCAGCAAACAGGCCGCTGAGGATGAGCAAGGAGACGCCCTGGTGCAACACGTCCCACACCCACGGCGCGCCGGGCAGCAGGCCTTCCGCCCAGGTGTTGAGCGCAGCCAGGATTGCGCTCGTCAGGAGCGAGATCAGCAGAAAGGCCCCGAGCGCCAGCACCATCAACAGCGATGCGACCCGCTCTTCGATCTGGCCACGCCAGCCGGCGCCTTTGCTTTCGGGCACATGCCAGATCGCGTTGAAGGCCTCCTGCAACTGTCCGAACACGCCGATGGCGCCCAATATCAGT
The DNA here is from genome assembly GCA_964480865.1 of uncultured Anaerolineales bacterium. GTDB lineage: Bacteria > Chloroflexota > Anaerolineae > Anaerolineales > UBA6663 > UBA6663. The sequence continues at coordinate 105,045 of CAYZRP010000004.1, forward strand.
GTGATCGTGCCCACCACGGTGGCGATCAGGCCTGAGTTGGTGCCCTGTGTGCTGGCAATCATGGTCTGGATGAGCTCAGACCCGTCAGGCCCGATCCAGGCGTCGAGCTGGCCATAGAGCTGGCCCTGAACAGCCGCCGGGCCCAGGACGAGCCCGGCGATCGCGATGGTGATGATCAGCAACGGGGCGAGCGAAAAGATCGTGTAGTAGGCCAGGGCGGCGGCCAGCCTCGGAACCTTGTCAGCGCTCCAGGCGGTGAACGTATCGCGGAGGAGAGTCCAGGCGCGTCGCATGGACTCTGTTTGTAACGCTTCAACAGCCTGGCTCACATCCAGCGTCGGCTGAAATGTCTGTCAGTCAGAGCCGACAGTCACGTCGTCGCGCGTTGAACTCAGCCGGAAGAACTGCGGGTGTCCAGATAGGCCAGGAACGCCGCCACCACCTGCGGATCGAACTGGTGACCGGCTTCCTGTCGGATATGCCGTCGAACGTCTTCTTCGCGCCACGCCAGACGGTAGGGCCGATCGGAGCACAGCGCGTCCCAGGCATCGACGACCGCGAACAGTCGGGCCGCCAGGGGGATCTGTTCGCCCTTGAGCCCGCGCGGGTAGCCCGTGCCGTCCCACCGCTCGTGGTGGCAATAAGGGATGTCGAGCGCGGGCTTGAGGAAGGCGATCGGCGACAACATCTCGAAGGCCAACTCGGGATGGCGCCGCATGCTGGCCAGTTCAACAGGATCCAGCGGACCCGCCTTGAGCAGGATCGAATCCGGCACGCCCATCTTACCGATGTCGTGCAGGAGAGCGCCGCGCCGGATGTGGATGAGGTCCGCGGCATTGATCCCGAGAGCCTGGGCGAGATCGGTCGTCATGATCGTCACACGCTGCGAGTGGCCCTCGGTTTCGCGGTCGCGCAAATCGAGCGCTCGCGACCAGCCTTCGATGGTCGCGTCATAGGCCTGCATCAGCTCGGCGTTCGAACGCTGCAACTGCCCGAGCAGCTCGAGGTTGTCGATCGCCAGCGCGGCCTGGCCCGCCAGGGCCTCGAGATACTCCATCCACTCGTCGGAGGGATTGAGCGGGGACCGGTGGTAGATCTCGAGCACGCCTTTCACAGAACCTCTGAACACGAGGGGCAGGGCGAAGTGTGCGGCAAAGCCTTCGGCCGTTATCAGGTCGGCCTGATCCGGCACGACCGCCGAACGAACGAGGTCCGGGAAGGTCAGCCTCTGGCGATCGCGCAGGACGCGATCGAGATAACCGCCGAACATCACCGAACGGGGTTTCTCGACGATGCGCGTCTTGAACCCGCGACTGCTTGTGTGTTCGAGGCGCTGCGTATGCGGGTTGAGCAGGAGGACGGCGCCTGCATCAACACCCAGTTGGCTCTGTGTCTGTTCGAGCAACACGTTGAGGATCGCGCGCAGCTCGAGGCCTGACGCGATCGCCACGTCTACCTGGCGCAGCGCCTGGACGTGATGCAGGCGCCGTTCGGTCTCGGTAAACAGCCGTGCGTTCTGAATGGCGACCGCCGTCTGATTGGCGAACTGCATCAGCAGCCGCTCGTCCTTCAGTGAGAAGGCACTCGTTCGTCGGCTGAGCACGCCCAAGATGCCGAGCAGATTGCGGTGACTCTGGACGGGCACCCACAGGCCGGACCGGAGCCGGGGATCGACTGCGAGGTAGCGCGGGTCGGACTGCAGATCGCCGACGTTGATCGGCACCTGCGACACCACAAGATCATGGAGCAGCCCGTCGGCCGCGATCATGCGTGGCGCCAGTGTTTCGAGCGTCGATCGGCCCGAGGCCGAGTACCCGATGCCGAGTTCGAGACGCACCTTTCCATCTTCAACCTGGAAGAACACAACTGCGTCAGCGCTCAGCGCCTGGCCCGCGATCTTGCAGAGATACTCGCGCTGAGCGATCGGCTCGAGCACGCTGTTCAGCGCCAGCCCCGCGTCGTAGAGCAATGACAGTTGTCCGGCTCGTTCCTGGGCCTCCTCGAGGATGAGGGAATTGCGGACGGCGCTGGCAGCATGGTTGGCCAGCAGCATGAGCAGATCGGTATCGGCCTGGCTGAACCGCCGCTGCGTCGGCTCAGCATCTGCTACGACCAGAACACCGATCAGGATGCCGCTGGCGATCAGCGGGATCCCGAGGGCAGACGCGACCGGGGTCGAGGTCGGCGTCAGCAAACGATCGGGCCCCGGCGTGTCGGCGTGGACCGTGACGGGCTGCTCGGTCAGCGCCACTCGGCCGATGAGACCCTCGCCCATTGAACAAACGCTGTCGACCGGCACCGGAAGCCCACTGACGGTCTTGATGACCAGGGCCTCCTGCGCTGGATCGTGCAGGGCTACCAGCCCGCCACCCGCCGGAATGATCTCGAGGGCGCGGGTGACGATGACGTCGAGCAACCAGCCCTGATCGCCCTGGCCGGCCAGTTCGCGCGCGGCCGAATACAGGGCCGCGAACTCATCGGCACGCCGCCGGTTGTCTTCAAACAGCCGGGCGCGCTGCAGCGCATTCGCAGCAATGTCGGCGATCGCGGTCACCAACCGCACCTGGGTGTCCTCGATATCCTGCTGACTGCCGACCGCCAGGACGCCGAGGATCTTGTCGTCGGCCACCAGTGGTACGAACGCCGCTGACTTGACTTCACGTGCCAGTGGATGGACCACAGGATCGTGAAGGCAATCGTGGCTGAGATACGGCTTACCGGTTCGAACGACTCGTCCGCTGGCGCTTTCGTTGTGTCCCAGGATCTGGCCCTGGGCGAGCGCCCAGGTGCCGCTGACGAGCGTGACCTGCAATTCGCCGGCTTCGAGCATTACCAGCGCCACGTTGTCCAGATCCATAAGCGCCTTGGTCTGATCGACCAAAACCGGCAGCATCTCCTGGCGGGTCGTGGCAGCCCGCAGCGCCGTGCTGACCGCGATAATCGCCTGCTGCTGTCGTTCATGCTGCTTGCGAGCCGTGATGTCTTCTTTGACAGCCAGATAATGCGTGATGGCTCCGTGCTCGTTCAGAATGGGCGAGATGCGGGCGGACTCCCAGAAGTACGTGCCGTCTTTGCGGCGATTGTGAAACTCGCCGAGCCATTCACCGCCCGCGGAGATCGTGCCCCAAAGGTGCTGGTATTCCTGGCCGGTTGTGTAGCCGCCTTTCAGCACTCGCGGGTTCTGCCCGATCACTTCCTCGTACGAATAGCCGGTGACCTGCGTGAACTTCGGGTTCACGTATTGAATGATCCCGGTCGTGTCGGTGATGACGATCGATGCCGGGCTTTGTTCGACGGCGCTCGTCAACTCTCGCACGCGGGCCTGGGCGCGCTTGCGGTCGGTGACATCGTGCGTGAAATTGAGCATGTGCGCGATGCCGTCGAGTTCGATGCGTGTGGCTGATAGGACCACATCGATCTCGCCGCGTCTGCTCAGCAGCGTTGCCTCAAAATCGCGCACTTCCTGGCCGGCGCTGACGAGCGCCACCAGGGTATTGCGCTCCTCGGGGTTCTTCCATAGACGAATGGCCGGGGTGCCGACGAGTTCGGCTTCCGCGTAGCCCATCATCTGCATATGGCTCGGATTGACCGACACAAAGTGGCCGTCGCTCAGGCGCGTGATGCTGATCGCTTCGGGGCTGGTGAAGTAGGTCTTGCGGAACCGCTCCTCGCTCGTCCTGAGATCTTGCTCGGTCCTCTTTCGTTCGGTGACGTCGGTGAAGATGGTCGCGAAGGTGCCCGGGTACGGACTGTACGCCACCACCTCGAAGGTCCTGCCGAGCTTTTCAGATCGGTTCTCCAGTCGTGTCGGCTCGCCCGTCTGCGCCACTCGACCATAGGTCTCGATCCAGTAGGCTTCGGTGCCGGGCAGAACCTCGCGCACAGTGCGGCCGAGAACCCTTTCGCGGGTCAGGCCGGTCAACGCTTCGAACGCGGGATTCACCTCAAGAAAGCGGTAATCGACCGGAGCGCCCCCGTCATCGCAAATGAGCTCGTGCAGGGCAAAACCCTCCTGCATCGAGTCGAAGAGGTTGTGATAGCGCGCTTCACTCGCGCGCAACGCCAGCTCGTTCTTCTTCTGATCGGTGATCACCTGCGTGCTGCCGTAGAGGCGTATGACGCGACCGGCTTGCGGCTCGGCCATCGGCTGAGCGTGGTTGCGCAGCCAATGCACACTTCCATCTTTGCTGACGATCCGATATTCGGCGGTATCGCGTTGACCGGCATTCAGACGTTGGATGTGAGCCCGGGCGATGGCGAGGTCTTCAGGATAAACCAGGCTGAGGATGCCGCCACGGGCGTCGATCTCGTCGAGCGAGTAACCGAGGATGTCAGTAAAGCCCGGACTCACCCATTCGTAGATCAGCCGCCCATCGGGCTCGACGCGAAAGGCGTAAGCGAAATCCGAGATCAGGCTCGAGATGATCCGATCGCGCTCGAGGCAGCCGTGTGGGGCAGGCGTGACGGGATCACTCTGGAGCGATGCCCGCTGCAGCCCTTCACGTGAAATCGATCGGATCGGCCGGTGAAGCCGGTGGCGTAGAACGCGTTGAGGCGTAAGGTCCATGTTCGCATCATGGCTGCCAGCCTGCGATAGGGGCGACGCGATCTCGGACTGCTAAACCGGTCATCCAGCGTCACGGGGCATCCATGCGGTGCGGGGCGTCCGAAAGTGCCGGTCCCCTCGTCAATGGGCTAACTATAAGTTGGATTGTGGTTGATGACGACGGGAATTCACACAGAATTCAAGGGGATATCCCCTTGCGGGAACGTGTGCCGGACTGCAGAGCCAGGGGTGTCGTCCGAAACTCGGTCAAGGCCGGCATTTTCGGCGGCGAATCTCGCTGATAAACAAGAGGTCGGCTCCGCGGCGGCTGACACACGCCGCGGAGCCGACCTCTGTTGTCCGATTTCGGTGGCGCAACTGCGCTGCGCCGTAAGCTCAGTGAGCCTGGATGTACACGGCCTCGTTCTGGAAGACCTGCTCCACCGGGTACACGTCGACAAGTTCGTATGCGCGCGAGCCCAGCCCGAGTTGTTCGGCGAAGGCCGTCACGAGATACGGATCCTTGAGCGGGCCGTGCAGCCAGCGGAACGGATGACCCTCGCGGGTGTGGACTTCCATGCTCGTCGGCAGGTTCTCCTCGATCAGGCGGCTCTTGCCGGTCATGTCAAGCACGGCCGTTTCGAGCGCGACGAGATCGTCGGAGCCGAAGATGCCCGCGTCGGGCAGGATCGGCATGCTGGTGAAGCCGAAGCAGTCGCAGACCGGCGTCATGTGCGTGGCCAGCACCAGATGCGTGCGCTTCTCGGGCGCGAACGTCGAGAGCGTGACGGCCGTGCTGATCGCGCAGGCCTCCTGGAACGCGTGGAAGTTGGCGGCGTCGATCTTGAGGCTGCCGGCCGGCGCGACCTTCAGACAGCGCCCACACTGGTTGCATTCCTCGAAGTGCAGGTGGATGTGGCCGGGCTTGTGCCTGTCTTCGACAAGGCCGCCATGCGGGCACGACGCCAGAAGGGCCTTGAACGTCGCTTCGTCGGGGCAGCGCTCGGGGAACCAGTAGGGCTCGACGTGCATGACGTCGTGCATGGCGCTGCGGGTCGTGCCGGTCATGCAGCCGAGGGCCAGATTCTTGATCGCGCCGCCGTAACCGCAGCTCGGATGGCCCTTGGCATGCGCGAAGTTGATCAGGAAACTCGCGTCCTGGATCATGCCGGCGACGTGCCAGTCCTTGATCGACTTAAAGGGATGCTCAGAGTGCGTGTATTGGTAGCGCTCGTCGAGGCCGGCCGAGGGATAGATCGGGCAGCCGAGCACCTCGGGCGTGTACCCGCGCGCTTCGGCGCCGCGCACATCCCAGTCGACATCGGTGATGAGCGGCTTGCCGCCGCCATCCTTCACCACCTGCACAAGTCGACGAACGAACAGTGGGTGGATCGTCGAGTAACCCAGGTTGTTGCCCGAGTGCAATTTGATGACGACTGTCTCACCGTTGACGCGCTCGCGAACGTTGAGCCGCTCGAGGATCAGATCGAGCTTGGCCGGCAACGTCTCCTCGCCCTTGAGCCGCGCCTGTCGAGGCGAACCGAAGTACACCGTGCTGGTCATGGTCTCTCCTTGGGATGTTTGCATCGGCGCTGAGAGTCAGCCCGCGCCTACCCGGCGGAGGATAGGCACATCCTCAGAGCAACGCCAGTGGCACTCGTCATTGTTCGGCGCCGCACTTTGCAGTGCATTCGTGTTCGTCCCGCAGGTCGGTTGAGAGCCCATAACCGAAACCCATGCGAACGATCAGTGTCACACATCCATTCGAAGAAACGACTCGTGTCCTATTTACCAGCGACTTACAGACACCCCCCGGACGCGAATGTTAGATTGTCGTTTGCGCGCCGGTCGGCCAGCCTGGCCGACCGACAAGACAATGTCCACCGCGTTCAAGGTGTAGGGCGCTGTGGCAAGCCGAGGTAACACCAGACAGTCGGCTGGTTTCGCACGCGAGAACGTGCATTCCGGTCCGGTAAAGGAAGTCAACGATGCTTTCATGGTTCGCGAATATGAAGTTCGGCACGAAAATGATGAGCGCGATGCTCGGCCTGGCCCTGGCCATCGGCCTGGGTGTCGGCGGGCTGGGGTACTACAACCTCGATCAATTCACCAGGATCATCGCCCAGATCATCGACCAGCGCGTCCCTTCAGTCCAAAACGCCACGGTCGTCGAGCGCTTTGCCCTGCGCACGATCCAGAATGAGAAGCAGTACCTGTTGTCGGCAACGAACGTCAACATTGACCAGTCTGGGTATCAAATGTCCGCGATGGACAACATCGATCGGATCCTGTCGGCGCTGGATGAACTCGACACGGTTGCCACGACCTATGGCGACAAGGCCCTGATCGCCAAGTCTGCTGAAGTTCGCGCAGTCGTGCTGCAATATCGCAGCCTGTTCAACCAGGCCGTCGACACGGTCGATGCGAATGCACAGCTTGAAGCGACCATGGTGCAGAAGGGCGAGATCGTCCTTACCCAGGCGAAGTCGTACTTCGACGACAAACTCAATGCCCAAGGCGATGTCGATCGCGCCTCAATCGAGACCATTGTCGAGATCTGGGATACGGCTCTTCAGGTGCGCCTCTCCGCGAACAAGTATCTGCGCGCTCGCAACCCTGACGAGTATTCCAAACTCGAAACCAACATCCAGCGGCTCTCGGTCCTGTATACCGATCTGGAAAACCTGGCCACGCTTCCCGCGGACCTGGAACGAATCGCTACGGCCCAAACAGCCACGAACGAGTACCACACCGCCATCCAGGAATGGAAGGCCAACGACGACGCGCTGACGGCCACTCTCGCCCAGATGGACGAGATCGGTCACGCCGTCCAGGAAGCCGCACTCGCGACCGAGGACGTGGGCTGGACGGCGACGGTTGACCTGGGCAACGTTGCACGACAATCGGTCGCACAACAGGTGTCTGTCACCGTCCTCGTGATCATCGCCGCGATCCTCATCAGTATCGTCATCGCCTTCTTCTTCTCGCGTTCGATCACGGCCCCGCTTGGCCGGGTTGCCGCCGCCGCGGCCGGCATCGCCGCCGGCGATCTCAACCAGACTATCGTGGTGAACTCGAAAGACGAAATCGGCCAGATGGCGACTGCCTTTCAACAAATGGTCGCCTATCTACAGGGCATAGCGGCTGTGGCCGGACGAATGGCGCAGAACGACCTCACGCAGGATGTGACACCGCAGTCGCCGCGCGATCAGCTCGGCCTGGCGTTCAGCGCCATGATCGCTCAGCTTCGGTTGACGGTCGGGCAGGTTTCGTCGAGCGCCTTGCGCGTCAGCGCTGCTTCCGGCCAGCTGGCCGCCGCGGCCAACCAGGCCGGCCAGGCGACGTCGCAGATCGCGGCGACCGTGCAGCAGGTCGCGCGTGGCACGGGCCAACAGACTGAGGCCATCACCCGGACGGCCGCGTCGGTGGAGCAGATGAAACGTTCGATCGACGGTGTCGCCAAGGGCGCTGAAGAGCAGGGTGGCGCCGTGACCCGCGTCGCGGCGACCACGGCACAGCTGACGTCGGCCATCCAACAGGTCACGGGCAACGCCGAGGCCGTCACGCGCGACTCGGCTGACGCTGCCGCTGCGGCGCGGGCCGGCTCGAAGACGGTCCAGGACACGATCCAGGGCATGAACACCATTCAGGCCAAGGTCGGCGTGTCGGCTCAGAAGGTGCGCGAGATGGGTGAGCGTTCCGACCAGATCGGCACGATCGTGGAGACCATCGAAGACATCGCCTCGCAGACCAATCTGCTGGCGCTCAACGCCGCGATCGAGGCGGCGCGCGCCGGTGAGCATGGCAAGGGCTTCGCTGTCGTCGCCGACGAAGTGCGCAAGCTGGCCGAGCGAGCGGCGAACGCCACAAAGGAGATCGCGGGCCTGATCCGCACCATCCAGCAGACGGTTGCTGACGCCATGCGCGCTATGCAGGAGGGCGGTCAGGAGGTCGAGCAGGGCTCGCGGCGCGCGAACGAGGCCGGACAGGCGCTCACGGCCATCCTCCAGGCGGCTGAGGCCGTCAACCATCAGGCCGAGGCAGCGCGCGAGGCGGCTCGCCAGATGGATCGACTCTCCAGCGAGATGGTGAACGCCACCGACACGGTCAGCTCAGTGGTCGAGGAAAACACCGCCGCCACTGAAGAGATGGCCACGGGCGCGCGAACCGTCATGCAGTCGATCGAGAACATCGCTTCGGTCAGTGAAGAGAACAGCGCAGCTGTCGAAGAGGTCTCGGCCTCGGCCGAAGAGATGAGCGCGCAGGTCGAAGAAGTGACGGCCTCCGCCCAATCGCTGGCCGACATGGCTCGCGCTCTCGAGGTGCTCGTCGCTCAGTTCAAACTGCCCGAATCTGAAGGGATCGGTTCAGGCAGCGCGGCTGAGAAAACTGTCTTGCTCGACGTGCAGAAGCTGGTTGCCCAGACGCTGGTCCCCTGACATCTGACTGCTTTCCATCAAGAGGCCGAGCGATTCCCCGCTCGGCCTCTTCCATTTCCGTCTGCCCGCGGCCGTGATGCATCATCCCGCTAAATGAGCCAGCCCATACACCAGCGCAAAACAATTTAACGAAGCCCGTGAGTCCAGACGGAAGGAGTCCGTGAGGATGACTCAGGACAGCGACCCACGTTGGCCGAGCTCGAGGCTGGTGCCGCCGGTCAGGATCGGTTCGGCGAGGCCCGCGGGCCTGGGGTCAGCACCATCGCGTTCAAGGTGGTCCCCGCCGACTCGGCGGGCCTTCTCATCCTCGAAAACATCTTCCACGCACGCGGCGGCCCGGCGATTCGATCCTCGGCCCACGCGGTGTCCCACACGTCTGGGCCTGCGTCGGCAACGGTCCCGGGCGGCTTCTGATCGCCTTCTCACCGGCCGGCCTGATGGAACCCTTCTTTCGGGAAGTTGTGACACGCGCCAACGCCATGCCCCCACAGAACCCGGCTCTTTGGCGAATCCATGGAATGGAACTTCTGGGCCTACCGCTGACGGTTGAGTGAAGGCCGCCCTCGTTGGGCCGGCCCTTGGTCTGGCTTCTTCATCCTGGCAAGAGCCAGGGTCTGGCGTGTGCCAGAATGGCTGTATCGCAAATAACCGTTCGCCCTGGCCAACCAAGGTCGAGAACGGGGTGCTCCGACCTTCAGAGCATCCCGTTACTCGTCCTCGACTCGGTTGACCGAGAGATCACAGGGTCATCGCGATCGCTGAGTGTGGGGCAGGGTGTTGATAGGTGCAGGCCGTGAGCCTGACCAACGCTCCAGGGTCTGGCGCAAGGATTGGCGGTTGACGGGCTTGGCCAGGTAGTCGTCCATGCCGGCGGCCAGGCACTGCTCACGATCGCCGGCCATAGCGTTGGCGGTCATGGCGATGATGAAGGCGTGCGGCGCGCTGGGCTGTTGATCCTCCCAGGCGCGGATGGCGCGGGTGGCGGCGAATCCGTCGAGCACGGGCATCTGACAATCCATCAGGATGATGGCGAAGCGCCCGGGTTGGGCCATGTAGGCCTCGATGGCGGCCTGGCCGTCGCTGACGACGTCGGCAGTGAAGCCGAGCTTCTCAAGTTGAAGCAGGGCGACCTTCTGATTGATCGGGTTGTCTTCGGCCAGGAGCACATGGCCGCCGGCGGTCTCGCGTGGTCCAGCGTCCATCGTGATCGGGATCGTCTGTGCGCAGCTTGCCTGGATGCCGTGGAGTGCATCGAGGCGCTCAAGCAAGGCGCTGCGCTTGAGTGGTCGAAGGAGACCATTGGCGGCGAGCGCCGAATCGATGGGTGCATCGGACACCACGATGCGCTGGATGCGCTCAAGGTCGGGATCCTGCGCCAGTTTCTCCAACAGATGGTACGTGCCGGGTTCGTTCTGCCACAGACCCAGGATGAGGACGTCGTGCCCACGCGGATCGAGGCGCAGGGCGGCGAGGGCGGCCGCCGGGTCGGCGATGGCCTGGCAGCGGCAACCGGTGGCCGTGACGTACGAGACAAGAGTCTCGCGCATGAAGGCATCCGGCTCGATCACCAGCACACGGCCTACGCTTCTTGCGACGGGCTCGGCCGGGTGAGCAACAGCCTCCAGGGCGATTGAGATCCTGGCCTTCGTGCCTACCCCGGGTTTGCTCTCGAGGTCGATCTGCCCGTCCATGATGTCAAGCAGGCGTTTGACGATGGCGAGGCCCAGGCCTGTGCCGCCATAGCGCCGCGTCGTTCCGCTTTCAGCCTGCTCGAACGGCTGGAATAACCGCTTGAGCGCATCCGGCGCGATGCCAATCCCGGTGTCGCGCACCACAAGCCGGAGCGGCACACGCCCGTTGGTGGCGAGCCGTTCCGGGTCAACCGTGGCGAGGATCTGGACATCGCCGTTCACCGTGAACTTCACGGCATTGCTCAGCAGATTGAGCAGGATCTGGCGCAGCCGGCCTGAGTCGCCGATGAAGGTCTTGGGCAGAGCCGGATCGATATGACAGGCCAGGCGGACGCCCTTCTGGCGCGCACGCGTCGCCATGAGATCGGTTGCGCTCTCGACGACGCTCGCGAGGTTGAACTCGTGCAGGTCGAGTTCGAGACGGCCGGCTTCGATCTTGGAGAAGTCGAGGATGCCGTTGATGATGTCGAGCAGCGCCTGACCCGAGTCGATCATCAACTGCACCGAAGCACGTTGTTCATCCGGCAGGGATGCATCGAGCAGCAGCTCGGCCAGACCCACGATCGCGTTCATGGGCGTGCGGATCTCGTGGCTCATATTGGCCAGGAAGTCGCTCTTGGCGCGGTTCGCGGCCTGGGCTTCGCGCGCGAGCTCGCGCGCCGTGGCCAGCGCCTGCTCGAGTTCGAGGTTCGACTGTGACAGGGCTCGTTCCATCGCCTTGCGATCGGTCAGATCCGTGAAGACGCCGACCGTGCCGATCAAGACCCCTTCGTGCCTGCGGGGCGTGACGGTGGTCAGCAGATCGGCGGCCCGCCCATCGGCGCGCACATAGCGAGACTCGACGGTTTGGCTGGCCGTGTTGGCTCTGTCGATGCGAACAGGCGCGATGGCCTCGAGACGAAGAGCCGCAGCGTTGTCGATGCCGAGCATCGCGGCGCCCGCCGGGTTGATGAACACGCAGGAACCATCGGGCTCGAACACCGCAACGCCCTGGCCCAGGGTGCTCAGGACCAGTTGGGCGAAGTCGCGTTCGGCTTTGACCTCGGTCTGCAGCGTCTGGTTGGCCGTGATGTCTTCGATGACGCCCACGACCTGCGCGACGGATCCATTCGGATCGCGTTCGAAGACCAGATCGCGCTGTCGCATCCAATGCCAGTTCCCCTGAGCGTCGCGCAGGCGGTACTCACTCTCGAGGGTCTGGCCGTCCTCAAGCGCAAACGTGTCGGTGATGCGCTTTCGGAAGCTCGGCCAATCCTCCGGGTGCAAACAAGACAGCATCCATTCGATCCAGCCGCCGTCGCCGAGTTGGTCAGCCGTGTAGCCCAGCATCTCGTGCCAGTTTCGATTGGCGTACACGAGCCCGCCATCGCCGTGAGCGTTGCGATAGTCCATCACATACAGGATGCTTGGCACAGCCTGAGCCACGCGGTTGAACAGGCGCTGGCTGGCTGCAAGATCTTCCTGTGCCTGGCGGGTCACATGGATATCGTCCATCACGCCGATGATCTGTGCGGGGCGGCCGCTTTCATCGCGGTGAAAAACTGACATTCGCGAGCGGAACCAGCGCCATGATCCATCCGGCGCCTGCAGCCTGAACTCCTCTTCGAGGATGCCGCCGTCCTTCAGTTGACCGAGATGCGTAGATCGTACTTTCCAGCTCTCGAAATCCTCAGGGTGCATCTTGGCATAGATAAACGCCGGCGACGTGCGCAGGCCCGGAGGAAGTTCGCCCTCACCATATCCGAGCAGATCTGGCAGATACCGGTTGACATACGCGAACTCGTTCTGGCGCTTGACCAGATCAAGGTTGACCACGTACACACAGCTGGGCATCGCTTCGGCCATCTGGCTGAGGAGCCGCTGGCTTTCGGCAAGGGCCACCTCGGCCCGCCGGGCATCGGTCACATCATCCCAGACAGTCAACAACTGACTGGGTTGGCCTTGCTCATCGCGCTTGAATACGCGCAGGCCAACCTGGATCTCGCGCCAGCCCACCGCCGGCACCTCCACGCGCAGGCGTGTGTGCAGCGTGTCATCATCAAGCAGGGTCTCGACGCGTTGAAGCAGCCTATCAAGCTCGGCCTGATCCCCCGGATGAACCAGAGCACGGATGGTGCCTGCCGGTCTGGCGACATCGAAGAACGTGTGATTCAGCGGGTTGGCTTCGGGCCGGTTCACGTACAGGATCTGGCCGGAGATCAGATCCGAGACATGTACGTTGCTGGGGATGGCGGCCGCCAACTGAGAGATAAAGCGTTGGCTCTCCTCGAGATCGAACTGGGCGCGCTTCCGATCCGTGACATCCTGGATCTGACCGATGTACTCGATGACCTTGCCAGTTGCATCGAGGATCGGCTGCGCGGTGTCTGCCAGCCAGATCTCGACGCCATCGCGGCGGGTGTACCGGTATTCAAGCGAGGGAGCGCGGAACACCTGGCCGTCGCCCTGAGTCCAGATGGTCGCGTGATCATCCGGGTTGATGCGCGAGGCCCACAGGGGCGGGTCCGCCACGATGTCGGCGGCCGTGAGTCCGGTCAGCCCTTCGATGTTCTCTGTCATGAAGTGGCAGACGACGGCATCGCCCAGCTTCGCTGGCACGCTGACCAGATACGTCGCCATCGGGCTGTTGGTGATGATGTGGTGCAGACGCGCTTCGGCCTGGCGCATCGCCTCGATCGCGTTTTGCTGCGCGGTCACATCCAGGTTTTGGCCGATGACAGACCTGACACGGCCCTCGGCATCGCGCAAGGCGCGCAACGTGAACTGGACCCAGATCTCACGCCCATCTTTGCCGTGGCGGAAACGATATTGATGAACCAGCGGCGTGTCGTCAGGGCTCGGCTCGAGTGCGAACGCCCGGGCTCTGGCGATGGACTCGTCTCGATCGTCGGGATGGACGTGCTCGATCCAATTGCTGACCCCGCTGGCCAGATCAGCTGCCGACAATCCAAACAGGGCTTCGACGTTGGGTGAGTTGTACAGATAGCGGAGCCCGTCGGGGCAGGTCGCGTCTGGCACAGCGCGGAACGTGGCGGCCGGGCTATAGCTGAGGATCTCTTCGATCTGGCGCCGGCTCTCCTGCAGGTCCTGCTCGGCTTGCCAGCGGGCGGTGACGTCCACACTCTGGCCAAACAACTCGATCGGCTGCCCATCTTCGGCGCGGATGATGCGCAGATTGTTCTGCAACCAGATCTCGTGCCCGTCCTTGTGCTTGAAGCGGTAGTCAAAGGTCGGGGGCTGCCCGGTTGCGGCGGTATCGGTCGCCAGCGCACGGAAGATCTTGATCGACAGCGCCTGGTCCTCGGCAGGCAGGCGTCTGAGCCACAGATCTGGTTCCGCCTCGAGTTCCTCGACGGAGAAACCGACAACATCAACAGTGTTGGAGCTATGGTAGACAAAGCGCCAGCCTTCAGGCGAATCGAGATCGGGCCGGGCGCGGAACAAAATGGCCGGGCTCTGCCGAACACTCTCGTCCTGGATACGGCGGCTCTCGATCAGTGCTTCTTCGACCTCATGACGGTCGCTGATATCGAGGCTCTGGCCGAACATCTCGATCGGCTTTCCATCAGCATCGGCGACGATCCGCAGTGTGTCCTGCAACCAGACGTACCGGCCATCACGATGTTGGAATCGGTAGGCGTACGTGACAGGCCCACCCCGGCCCGCCAGCATCGCGGCCGTTCGGGATTCCTCGGAGATTCGCTCCTGATCTTCTGGATGAATGCGCGAGAACCATAGCGCGCCATCCTGCTGCAACTCTTCCGGCGTGAAACCGATCACATCCACCGCATTGGCGCTGTTGAACGTGAAGAGCCAGCCCTGTTCGTTCGCGGGGTCAGGCAGGGCGCGAAAGAGGACCGCCGGGCTGTTGCGCACGACCTCGTTCAATTGACGTTCGCGCTCGGCCATCTCGTCGGCGATTTGACGCTGGCGGGTGATATCGATGACGTGCCCGATGATCTCGACGACGTCGCCATGGGTGTCGGTCAGGACGCGGCAAGAGTCCCATAGCCAGAGCACGCGCCCGTTGGGCGTGGTCAAACGATAGGTGAGGGTGGCTTGGCCGTGTTCTCTGATCTGGTAGCGCCAGGCATGCGCCTCGGCCGGCGACACCTGTCCGGCCAGCCCGACGGTGTGGTCAGTGATCGTCGTCTGGAGTGGGTCGATCCCCAGCAGGTCGTGCGCGTTCTCGCCAACGAACGTCAACCGGTAGTGTCCCGGACCTTTGTCTGTGGGCGCAAGGCCGTAAACAATGGCCGGGTTTCGATCCAGGATCTGCCGGAGTCGATTGTTATTCTGCTCCTCGCGTTCTGCGCTTTGGCGGAATCCGACCACGACCCGCGAGAAAGCTTCGCTGAGACCGAGCAGAATCGTGGTCAGAGTCAGGTGATAGAGCCCAACCGTCAACGAGTCTGGCCCCAGGATCAGCGTCGACTGGAGCTGAAAGACATTCGTCAAGACAATCGCCACCCATTGGACCCAGCGTGGGTACCACAGGGCCGCCAGACCGACGCCGCCGATCAGAAACACAGCGCTCAAGGCCAATGCGGGGGCGAAATAGACAAGGACGTTGTCAATCAGACCTACCAGCACGAAGAGCGCCAGGAAGAGCGCTGGTGAAAGGGGAGTGCCCTTGCGTTTCATGGATGACACCAGAATACGATCAGTGGGAACATGGATCCGGCCTCATGTGCGGCAAGTGTTCGTGCCGCGCAAACATGCTCCAAACCCGATTCATTGTAAAAGCCCCGCCCGAGTCTGCCTCTGAAACCTACATAAAACCTGAGCGCCTGGCTTCGGGGCGGCCAAAACGCCCCACACGGTGTTGACAACCGGGAGGGAGTTCTATATGCTTTAAGAGTATTGTCATTTGTCACAAGCCTTTTGACAACCGAAACTGCTCTGTCTGGTCTCACGGCCAGACACCGATCCGACGGCGCCTGGTGACCGGCGGTAACGCGGCCAGACCCCGAAGGTGCACTCAAGAGATCTCCGCTTGAGCCAAGGAGGTGCCTGCCCGAGGAATATCGTCTGCATCCACCCGGGCCCGATGGCCCGTTCAGTCTGACGTTGGTGACCTGATCTGAATGGAGGAGGATTGTATGAAGAAGAGTCGCTTGAATCTGGCCGTTTCGTTCACGTCGGCCCTGGCGCTCATCCTTTCGTCCTGCGCGGCGCCCACTGCGACGCCGGCGCCCGAAGCGACGGAAGGAGCCGCCCCGACCACGGCGCCTGAAGCCACAAAGGCACCTGAGGCTACCGAAGCGCCTCAAGCCGAGGCCACCCAGGCGCCAGCGCTTGAAGGCTGGCGCGCGCTCGACGCCTACTCGCCGTTCGCCGAAACCCTCTCGTTGACGTTGGTGAAGGGCGGGCAGGAGAACGCATCCCTGTTGCCCGAGGGTGAGTCGATCGAAGATAACCGCGCCCTGCAGTACATCGAAGAAACGCTCAACATCGACGTCAGCTACTCATGGGTCGTGCCCAGCGACAGCTACGCCGACAAGCTTAACCTCGCGATCTCGAGCGGCGACATCCCGGATGCCATGATCGTCACGCCGATCCAGCTCCAGCAGCTCGTCGACGCCGGCGTGCTCGAGGACATGACCCCGTACGTCGAGAAGTACGCGAACGAAGATCTCCTCGAGAACTACAGCCAGACCGGTGGCGTGGCCCTCCAGGCCGCCACGATCGATGGCAAGATCTGGGGCGTCCCGAACGTTCAGCCGCAGGCGGATGCTCCGCTGATGGTCTGGGTGCGCCAGGACTGGCTCGACAAGCTCGGCCTCGAAGCGCCACAGACGGTCGAAGACGTCGAGGCGCTCGCCAAGGCCTTCATCGAGCAGGATCCGGATGGCAACGGCGAGGCCGACACCTTCGGTCTGACCGGCACGCTCAACCCCGTGATGGTTCCCAGCAACCTGCACGGCTTCGACGTGGTCTTCAACGCCCTCGGCTCGTTCCCGACGCTTTTCTGGAAGCGCGATGGCAAGATCGTCTACGGCTCGACGCAGCCTGAGACGAAAGAGGCGCTCGCCCTGCTGGCGCGCTGGTACCAGGAAGGCCTCATCGATCCCGACTTCGCCACCAAGAACACCGATGCTTCGAACGAGATCGTGGTCAGCGGGCGCGGCGGTATCATGATCGGCCCATGGTGGATCTCGTGGTGGCCATTGAACGACTCGGTCAAGAATGACCCGAACGCCAACTGGCAGCCGTTCATGATCAAGGATACGAACGGCAAGTACACGTACTCGATGGGCGACTACACGAACAGCTTCGTGGTGGTCAAGAAGGGCTATGCCCATCCTGAGGTTGTGCTCAAGATCCTGAACATCCAGAACGACTTCAGCTACGGCTACAACGATGCGCCGTCGTACTACTCGAACTTCAACGAGATCTGGAACCTGCTGTTCCCGATCCCGTTCCTGATCGAGCAGCCGTACGTCGTGGAGCGCATGGGCAATGACTATCAGTCGGCGCTCGATGGCCAGCTTTCGCCTGACACGTTCGGCGAGGCCATGAAGGTCGAGTTCGAACAGATCCAGGCCGACATCGCCAGCCCGCGGGCCGACTCGGCCAACTGGGCGACGCGTATGGCGCGTCTCAACGCCGCGCTCCTGCTGGCCGGCGGCTATGACGAAGTCCGTGCCGACCCGAGCGCCGTGCGCTTCTACTC
Source organism: uncultured Anaerolineales bacterium (assembly GCA_964480865.1). Classification (GTDB taxonomy): domain Bacteria; phylum Chloroflexota; class Anaerolineae; order Anaerolineales; family UBA6663; genus UBA6663. Next base: position 122,397 of record CAYZRP010000004.1, read on the forward strand.
GGTCGACCCGAACTGGCCATCGCTGAAGAAGATGGAAGAAGAAGCTCTTCTGCTCATCATCACCGGCGCGCAGCCCGTCGACTACTTCGACACTTTCGTCCAGCAATGGAACGACAGCGGCGGCGCGGCGCTGCTGGAGGCGATGAATCAGTAGGTCAGGCTTGTGAACCGCTCTTAGCAGACCAAGGACGAAGGACGAATGACGAAGGTTGAATGGCCGTTCAATTTTCGTCATTCGTCTTTCGTCATTCGTCATGCCGTAGACGCCGCGGTCTACTGTCTGAGATAGCGCCCAGGGCAAGGAACCGCATGCAAAGAAAATCCGACACGCTGGCGTACTATCTGATGAGCCTGCCGGGGCTCGTGCTGCTCGTCGCCTTCACCTTCGTTCCGCTGTTCTACTCCGTCATCGCCTTCCAGAAGTTCACGCCGGCGCGCGGCATCGCCAACTCGCAGTGGGTGGGCTTCGACAACTTCCTGTTCCTGTTCCGAATCCAGGACGCCTGGGAGGTGTTCGGCAACACGCTGTTCATCGCCACCGCCAAGATCGTGCTGATCCTGATCGTGGCCGTGACGTTCGCGTTGTTGCTGAATGAGGTGCGCTTCGCCAATGCCAAGCGCGCCATCCAGACCATGGTGTACCTGCCGCACTTCCTGTCGTGGGTCATCCTGGCCGGCATCCTGCGCACGATCCTGGCCCGCGACGGCATGGTCAACGACTTCCTCGGGCTGTTCGGCCTCGCCCCGATCCCGTTCCTGGGCCAGCCGGCGATCTTCCCCTGGGTGATCATCGGCAGCGATATCTGGAAGGAGTTTGGCTTCGAAGCCATCATCTACCTTGCGGCGCTGACCTCGATCGACCCGACGCTCTACGAAGTGGCCGAGATGGACGGCGCTAATCGCTGGCAGAAAATGCTCTACATCTCGATCCCGAGCATCACGCCCACGATCGTGCTGGTGGCTTCGCTCGGCATCAGCAACGTCCTCAACGCGAACTTCGACCAGATCTATAACCTGTACAGCCCGATCGTGTACTCGACCGGCGACGTGCTCGACACCTACGTCTTCCGCGTCGGCCTGATCCAGGGCCAATACAGCATCGGCACCACTGTGGGCCTGCTGAAAACAGTCGTGTCGCTGATCTTGATCGGTGTGTCGTACTGGGTGGCGGATCGCTTCGCCAACTATCGGATCTTCTGAGGCAGCGCCATGGTCACTTCACGCAACCCCATCGATCGCGCTGTCGATATCCTGATCACCGGCTTCCTGTTGTTGCTGGCGGCGACGGCGTTCCTGCCGCTGATCAACACCCTGGCCATCTCGCTCAGCAGCAAGGCGGCCGTCACGGGTGGCCTCGTCTCGCTCTGGCCGGTCGGATTCAACCTGTTCTCGTACGAGTACATCATTCAGGACGACAAGTTCTGGCGTGCGTTCGGCATCTCGCTCTTGCGCGTGGCCCTGGGCGCCTCGCTCAACTTCGCCCTGACGGTCGTCACGGCGTTCCCGCTCTCTCGAACGCGCAGGGCCTTTCCGGCGCGCGATGTGTTCATGTGGCTGATGGTGATCGGCATGATCCTGAACGTCGGCGTGGTGCCCTGGTACCTGACGATCAGCAACTACGGCCTGATCGACTCGATCTGGGCCCTTGTGCTACCGACCGCGCTGCCGATCTGGAACGTCATCATCATGATGAACTTCTTCAAGAACATCCCGAAGGAGCTTGATGAGGCGGCGCTCATCGACGGTGCCAACCCGTGGCAGATGCTCTGGTTTGTCTATCTGCCGACGTCGCTGCCGGCCATGGCCACCGTGACGCTGTTCAGCATCGTCGGCCATTGGAACTCGTTCTTCGACGGCCTGATCCTGATGAACAATCCGGATCTGTACCCCTTGCAGACCTACATTCAACAGCTGGTCATCGCCCAACGGCTGGGGCTCCAGGGCGGGCAGGCGCAGTTGCTCGGCAAGCTGTCGAACAACACGCTCAACGCTGCCAAGCTCTTCATCGCCATGATCCCGATCCTGGCGGTCTACCCCTTCCTGCAGGGCTACTTCATCCGCGGCATCATGCTGGGAGCTGTGAAGGAGTAGGCGCCCGCGGCGCGACCTCAGACAGCCGACGACGGACCGCAGACCCGGCGCCTGCGGCGCTGACGAACGACGAAGGACGAAGGATGAATGGCCGTTCACCCATCGTCCTTCGTTGTTTCTGTTGAACACCGTGGAAAAAACAAGCGTGCGAACTGTTCGACGCCGTGGTCAATTTGTTCAGGCAGTCGGCGCGGGTTGCGCTAACTCGCGCGTTGCGTGCCTCGTCAGGCGTCAGACTCGTCATGCCCCGCCGCGTTGCATGTCACGCCAGTCGTCAGACGTGAGACTCGTCGGACCCTCGCGCGTTGCGTGTCACGCCGGGCATGAGACTCGTCGGACCCTCCCGCGTTGCGTGCCACGCCAGGCGTCAGACTCGTCAGGCCCTGCCGCGTTGCATGTCACGCCAGTCGTCAGACGTGAGACTCGTCGGACCCTCGCGCGTTGCGTGTCATCCAGAGCGCCCCTGGCCTGTGCGATCGGACTCGCCGAATGAGCGCGAAGGATCTCCTATCAGACACGGTCGTCCTCGGAAGCGCGCCGCCGAAGGCCGACGCACCTTCGGAGGAGATCCTTCGCGCTCATTCGGCGAGTCTTCGGGCGATGGTGGCTAGGCGCTCTGGATGACACGCAACGCGGGAGGACCGGGCGCTCTGGATGGCACGCAACGCGCGACGGTCGGGCGCTCTGGCTACTACCCACCAACCGCCTCGGCGTGCCATCGGCAGCCGTCAGCCGTC
>CAYZRP010000004.1:125324-127808 GCA_964480865.1 uncultured Anaerolineales bacterium
CTCTGGCTACTACCCACCAACCGCCTCGGCGTGCCATCGGCAGCCGTCAGCCGTCAGCGGTCTGCGGTCTGCCGTCATCCGTCCGCAATGTGCCGCTCGCGATGGCTAGACGGCAAAGCGGATCACGTGCTCGGACTTGCCGTGAATGAACAGGCGCGAGACCGCGCCGGCCTGACGTTCGGTTTCGCCGACGGCAAGACCGACGACCTGCGGGTACCAGCCGGTGGTCTCGAGGAGGCGGGTCGGCGGGGTCCAGGCGGCCGGGTCGGCCAGATCGGCCGCGAGGCTGAGGTAAATGCCTTCCTGCTTCCAGCGCGGATCGATCGCGCGGTTCATCAGGATCACGTAGCGTTCGATCGCCGTGTTCCAGTGGACCGACGGCCCCCAGAACGTGTCAGGGTTCTGGCTGTACCAGTCAGCGGCTACGGGCAGGATGGGGGTGACGCGGCCGTTGAGGCCTGGCTCCTTCCAGGCGCCGTCGTGCCACTTCATCACCTTGCCGACCGGCCCGTTGCGGTCGCCGTAACGCATGCGCGCGATCGAGATACCCTGCTGCGAAACGTCGCGGTAGTATGTGCCGAACAGGAAGTAGAAGTAGCCGCCGGCGCGATCGAGGATGACCGAAAAGTCGCCGTTCCCGCCGGCGAACCAGAAATTGCGGGCCTCGAGGTTGAGCGTATCGGGGTTGCCGGCCAGCACAAGACCCAGATCGTCCCAGGAGACGCCGTTGTCGTACGAGGCTGCCGCGCCGATGAACGGCGCCGTCATCGGGAACTGGCGGCCGACCTGGTATTCGTCGGGAACGTAGTGAGCGGGCTCGTTGTGGTACCAGCCGTAGAGCGTGCCGTCGGGATCCTGATGGACCGACTCGATCCAGCGACCACCGTCGCGCCAGCCCGTGTACGTGATCGGCCCGCCGCGGGTCATGTGCTCAACGTCGTCGCCTGACGAGCGCACGGGATGCCCAGTGGAATTCAGGATGTGCATCCGCCCCTGCGACCACCAGATCGGGCTGTTGCAATCGGTGTTGCTCGGGAAGGTCAGGGGCTGCGCGTCCTCGAGTGTGACGCGAACACCAGCGATGTCGAGAGAGGTAGACGTCATGCGTGCGGCTCCTTCAAAGTGATAGTTGACGTGACAATACCGCGATCAGAATGTGCCATCCTCAGGTGAAACATTCGGCGACCCTCGGAGGGCGGAGAGACAGTTTCGGTTCTCAGGTCGAGACGACAACACCATCATGACAATGATCACCTCTGACATCCCTGTCGATCAGGTTCGAGTTGTTCGCCTCGAGAACGACCACCTCGTCGTAGAGGTCTCACCCGAGACTGGCGGTCGGATCACGCGTCTGACTCACAAGGGCCTGGGTCGTGATTTCCTGTGGCGTCACTCGCGGTTGCCGTTAGCCCACGTCGAGCCGGGTGTCGCGTACGACCCGAACTTCACCGGTGGCATCGACGACATCATCCCGGGCGACTCACCCGAGGTCATCGACGGGCTCGCCAGCCCCGACCATGGCGAGCTCTGGTCGCTGGCGCTCGACTCGCGGGTCGAGGGCGGGGCGCTGGTCCTGAAAGGTCGGCTGCCCGTGTGGGGCCTGGATGTCAGGAAGCGCGTAACACTCCGGCCTGACAGTCCCTGGGTCGATCTGGAGTACTCTTTCGTGAATCGATCCGGCGCGCGCCGCGTGTTCCTGTGGAAGCTGCACGCCGCCGTAGCCGTCGCGCCGGGTGACGCCATCGTCTGCCCCGCTCGAATCGCTGCAGTGGCCGACCCGGCCTGGTCACGCTGGGGCGCCGTCGAGCCGTTCGACTGGCCCAACGTCGCGGGCGGGCGCGCTGACCTCATCCCGCCACCCGACGGCACAACCGACTTCCTCTTCCTCTACGGCCTGCGCGCTGGGCGGGTCGGCGTGCAAGGTGTGTCAGGTCAGTGCGCAGCCGGTGAGTTGCGCATCGACTTCGACCTCAGCGTGTTCCCGTACGTGTGCTGCTTCGCGTCGTACGGCGGTTTCGATGGCCACTACACCGTCATCCTCGAGCCCTGCACGGCCATGCCGCTCTCGGTCGTCGAAGCGGCGCGACTCGGACAATGTTCAGTGCTCGAGGCCGGTGATCGCCTCGACACCCGCGTGTCGATCTACGCCGGGCCACGACTCACTGGCTAGCGAAGCGCGGCTCGGGCAGCCCGCGCCCGGCGCCGCGAATGCGGAAGAGGCCGCCGTCTGGCGCGCCGGGCCGACGCTCCTCGACCGGGATCTCGCACAGCGCCGACGTCACGTACAGCTCGTCGAGAGCCGCCCCGCCGAACGCCATACTGGTCGGATATTGGATGGGCATAGGCAGGCGCCGCTCGAGTTTGCCGGCCGGGTCATAGCGCTCGAGACAATAACCGTCCCAGATTGCGACCCAGATGAACCCTTCGGCGTCGACGGTCAACCCGTCGGGCAGACCGCGTTGCCCGGATCGGTCGACCCAGTTG
>CAYZRP010000005.1:0-30740 GCA_964480865.1 uncultured Anaerolineales bacterium
CAACTCGCCCGTGCACACTGCACGCGGTCGGCAGAGCCGCCTCGGGGCCTCCGGTATACTGACTCGAGGAGAACCTGATGGACAAAGTCAATCTTGACCAGAAGCTGGCCCTGATCGACGAACACTGGCGGCCCAAGGTCGTCGGCGCGCTCAACGGCCAGGAAGTCAAGCTCGTCAAGCTGCTCGGCGAGTTCGTCTGGCACCACCATGAGCAGGAAGATGAACTCTTCCTGGTCTTGAGCGGCCAGTTGCGTATCGATTTTCGAGATCGGTCGATCACGCTGAACCCGGGCGAGTTCCTGGTTGTGCCACATGGCGTCGAGCATCGTCCGGTGGCCGAGGCCGAGGTTGCCGTGCTGCTCTTCGAGCCGGCGGCCACGCGCAACACCGGCAACGTGACAGACGAGCGCCTGACCGCGCCGGATGGCGTGAGCATCTAGAGGCTGAGCTTTCATGACGGATCTTCAACTCGATGGGGGATCGCTCCAGATCACCGACGTACTCGGCGTTGCGCGCAAAGGCCGATCGGTGTCGCTGGGGCAGGTGGCGCGCGAAAACATGCAGCGCTCGCGCTCGCTGGTCGCTGACATCGCCGCCGGCGATCGCCCGATGTACGGCATCAACACAGGCTTTGGCAGCCTAAGCCGCGTGCGCATCGCGCCGGATCAGACGCGCGAGCTTCAACTCAACCTGGTGCGCAGCCACGCCTCGGCCGTCGGCGAGCCCCTGCCCGACGACGTCGTCCGGGCCGTGCTCGTCATCCTGGCCGCCAGCCTCGCGCGCGGGCATAGCGGCGCGCGGCCCGAGGTGGTCGATCTGCTCTGCGCCTGCCTCAACGCCGGCGTCACGCCGATCGTGCCCAGCCGCGGCTCACTCGGCGCCAGCGGCGACCTGGCTCCATTGGCCCACACGGCCCTTGTGCTGATCGGTGAGGGTCGCGCGCGTTACAACGGCGCCGAAATCTCGGGCGGTGACGCGCTGCGAGCCGCCGGCCTCGAGCCGTTGACCCTGGCACCCAAAGAAGGCCTCGCTCTGCTCAATGGCACGCATGTCATGACCGCGCTCGGCACGTTGGCCGTTCACGATGCCGGCGTGCTGCTCGATGACGCGCAGGTCGCGGCCGCCATGAGCCTCGACGCTGCCCTGGGGACGCCGGTGCCGCTGGATCCGCGCATCCATGCCCTGCGCGGTCAGCCCGGTCAGATCGCCGTGGCGGCGCGGCTGCGCGAACTGCTGATCGGATCGGAGCTGCCCGACACGCACCGCGACAACGATCCGCGGGTGCAGGATCCGTATTCCTTGCGCTGCGCCCCGCAGGTGTTGGGCGCTGTGCGCGACGGCCTGGCCTACGCCCGCGGCGTCATCGAACACGAACTGGGCGCCGTGACGGACAACCCGCTCGTGTTCGCCGACGACGGCGTGGTGCTTTCGGGCGGCAACTTCCACGGTCAGCCGCTGGCGCTCGCCTTCGACATGCTGGCGATCGCGCTGACGCATCTGGCCGCGATCTCTGAGCGTCGCACCTATCTGCTGCTGACGGCGGCCGAGCCCGAGATGAAACTGCCGGCATTCCTCAGTGGTGGCTCCGGCCTTGAATCCGGCCTGATGATCGCTCAGTACACGGCCGCCGCGCTCGTCAATGAATGTACCGTGCTGGCGCACCCGGCCAGCGTCGCCAACATCCCGTCGTCGGCGGGCATGGAGGACTACAACAGCATGGGCGCGACAGCGGCGCTCAAAGCGCGCCAGGTGCTGGCCCTTGCCCGCCGTGTGGTCGCGATCGAGTTGCTCGTCGCGGCCCAGGCCCTCGACTACCATCGTCCGTTGCGTTCAGGCGTCGGCGTCGAAGCCGCTCACGCGCGTCTGCGCCAGGCCGTGCCCTTCCTCACCCATGACCGTGTTTTGGCGGATGACATCGCCGCGATCGTGGGCATAATGGAATCTGACTCGCTGGTGTCTGATGGCGGACGAATGACGAATGACGAACGACGAAGTTCGCCGTGAAGACAGCCCTGATCCGCAATCAGAAATCAACAATCAACAATCAGCAATCCAGGGAGATGTCGATGCCCGAGCGCCGGGTGTTGCAGAGCCAGATCCGCGACGTCGATTGCGTCGTATACAACATCGGCCAGCTGGCCACTGTGGCCGCCGATGCGCCTGACGGCGTCGGGGTCGTGACGCAGGCTGCGCTTGCCGCGCAGGGCGGCCGCATCGTCTGGATCGGGCCATCGAGCGACTGGCATTTGCGGGTCACGCCCGCCGCTGACGCGACCCTGATCGACGCGCAACGCCGGCTCGTCACGCCGGGCTTCGTCGACAGCCACACGCACCTGGTGCATGCCGGCCAGCGCGCGGCTGAGTTCCATCAACGCCTGAGCGGCATCGACTACGCCTCCCAACTGGCCGAGAGCGCTCAGACCGGCGAAAGGCCCTTGCGCGGCATCCTCAAGACCGTACACGATACGCGCGCCGCCAACGAGTTTGAGTTGGCCGCGAGCGCGCAACGCCGGCTGCGGTCGGCGGTGTCGCTCGGCACGACGACGATCGAGATCAAGACGGGATATGGATTGAGCCTGCCGGCCGAGGCCGCGATGCTCAATGCGATCGGGCGGCTGCAACATCGGGGGCCGCGTGTGCTGGCCACGTTCCTCGGCGCGCACACGGTGCCGGCCGAGTATCGCGAACGGCGTGAGGACTACGTGCGCCTGATCCTCGACGAGATGCTGCCGGCCTTCGCCGCCCAGGCCACGTTCTGCGACATCTTCGTCGAAGGCCAGGCCTTTTCGGTCGACGAAGCACGTCGGATCCTGACGGCCGCGCGCGATCGCGGCTATCGGCTGAAGCTGCACGTCGAGCAACTCTCGCGACAGGGTGGGGCGCTGCTGGCCGCCGAGCTCGGCGCTGCCTCGGCCGACCACCTCGACTTCTGCACCCGCGAAGACGCGCTCGCTCTGGCGCGGGCCGGGGTCGTCGCCACGTTGCTGCCGAACTGCTCGATGACGCTGCGCACGCCGTACCCCGACGCGCGTCTGTTCCTGGATGCGGGCTGCACGCTGGCCCTGGCCACCGACTACAACCCGGGCACGGCCCCGAGCGAAAACATGCAGCTCGTCATCGCACTGGCGGTGTTGCGCATGGGCCTGAGCCCGGCCGAGGCGCTGCGGGCCGCGACTCTTGGCGGCGCTCACGCGCTCGGCCTGGGCGACGAGATCGGCAGCCTCGAGGTCGGCAAGGCCGCTGACCTGCTGGTCTGGGAGGCCGACGACCTGCTCGAGATGGGCTACCACCTCGGCACCAACCGGGTCGAGACGGTCGTGGTGGGCGGGCGCGTCCTGCACTCGCTGGTCGCCGGGGCGCCCTGGTCCTCCGACGCCGAGCGCGGCTTCTAACCATGGACCTGTCAGGTCCATCTGCGTTTTGCGAGAAAACAAGGCTATTCAAAAAACGTGTTCAACGAATTTCCGTGCGTTTTCTAACGGTTGGGCGTCGCCCTGGGCAGTGCGGAAAAAGGGGATAAATCTAGTAAACTTTCGGCATCCCAGACCGCCTGGAGGCCCTGTGCCACGCTGGAATGCCCACATCCCCTCTCGGTTGAGTTTGCTCGGCCTGGCCCTCGCTCTGGCGGCGTGTCAGGTCGGCGGGTCGTCTGCGGCGGCCCCGACGCCGTTGGCCGAGCCCGTGAAAGTGCCGGGCGGTCCGACGCTGCTGCGCGGCGACATTCAGGCTCGCAAGCTTGCGGACTTCGGCGGCGCCGCCATCCAGATGGACCTGAACCCCGCCGACGGCAAGCTCTACGTTCTCAGCCCGACCCAGGGCCTTTACCGTCTGACCCTGCCGGACGGCACCACCAACTTCCTGGCGCCGGCTAATTCGATCGTCGAGCAGGGCACGCTGGCCGGCCTGGCGATCGGCCCGGATGGCACTGTCTATGTGAGCGCCAACAACACAGAAGGCGCCACCACGCAGGCCGTGATCCGACGCGGCCGGCCCGCGGGCACCGGCTACGCCTGGGACACGTTGGCGCGCACTGAGCCGTACCCGATCAGCGCCACGCCGTTCGATCACGTCTTTAACGGCATGACGGTCAGCCCTGACGGCAAGTACCTGTTCGTCAACAGCGGCTCACGCACCGATCACGGCGAGGTCGAAGATAACGGCGGCAACGCGCCCGACACGCGTGAGGTGCCACTCACCAGCGCGATCTTCAGATTGCCGATCGACTCGCAGGATCTGGTTCTGCCCAACGACGCGGCAGCCCTCGACGCGCTCGGCGTGGTGTTCGCGCGCGGCACCCGGAACGCCTTTGCGCTCGCGTTCGCGCCGAACGGCGAGCTCTTCGCCACCGACAACGGCCCCGATGCCGACTATCCCGACGAACTCAACTGGATCCGCCAGGGCCTGCACTACGGCTTCCCCTGGCGCTTCGGCGACAAAGACAACGCCCAACGCTCACCGGACTACGACCCGGCTCAAGACAGACTCCTGAGCGGCGACTTCACGGCCGTGCAGACTCAGAAGTACGCGAACGATCCGGACTTCCCTGAACCGCCGGGCGCCTTCACCGACCCGATCGCGAACCTCGGCCCGGCGGCCGCGCAATACCGCGCCACCGATGGCTCCCAGCAAGACGCTGCAGCGAAGGGCGAACGGCTCTACACCTTCACGCCACACCGCTCGCCGCTTGGCCTGACCTTCGCGACAGGTGATGCGCTGCCCGCCGATCTGCGGCCCACGGCCGACACGCTCAGCGCCTTCGTCCTCAGCTGGGGCGCTGCCGGGGGCTCACTCAGCGACAAGGGCCAGGACCTGCTCTTCGTCCGCCTTCGCCGCGACGGAGACAGCTACGTTGCCGAGACGACCCAGATCGCGCGTGACTTCCAACTGCCGATCGATGGCGTCCTCATCGGCCAGCGACTGTATGTGCTCGAATACGGCGGCTCGAGCAATGTGTGGGAGTTGACGTTTGGGAATGAGTGACGAACGACGAATGACGAATGACGAAGGTCGTCGCCTTGCCGCTAGGTCCTGCGATCAACAGCTTTCGTCATTCGTCATTCGTCGTTTGTCAGCCCAAGCGTGCCAGAATGGCCCCACGCACGTCGTCCTGCGGGCGGAAGAGGATGCCGTGCAGGCCGAGCGCGTTGGCGGCGGCGATGTTTTCGGGGAAGTCGTCGACGAAGATCGCCTCAGAGGCCGTGACGCCGAGTTTGTCGAGGACGTACTGGAAGCTGGCGGGGGTCGGCTTGGCCAGGCCGATCTCTTGCGAGTAGGCGATGTAGTCGAAGACGCTGGTGTTGATGTACTGGCCGTGCCGCGTCGGCATCCAGTCCCAGGCGTTGCTGAGGATGGCGGTCTTGACGCCCGGTCGCAATTCGCTGATCCAGGCGATCAGGCCATGGTCGTAGCGATCGCCGAGCCAGAAGTCGTGTTCGAGCTGGGCGAGATCGGCCTCGTTGAGGTTGAGTTGCTCGCCGACGTAACGCCAGACGTCGGCGGTGGTGGCCTGACCAAGCGTGGCTTCAACGGCGACCGGGTTGTCGAACACGAGCTTCGCCAGCCCCCAGTCGGGCAAGCCAAAGCGGGCTTCCCAAAGTCGCCGTTGCGTGAGATCCTCGGTCCGCACCAGGACGCCGCCAATGTCGAAGATGACGGCTTTGATGGAGCGGGAGGCAGTTACGTTCGGTGTTGAGGTCATGCCGTCGATTGTACTGCGCGTGAACGCGCAAATCACGGGGGATATATGCTGCGGATCAATATGTTGGGCGTCGCCATGCTTGTGGTGGGCGGGATCGCGGCGGTCATCGCCCTGATCCTCAAGATCCCGGACGCCTACGGGATGATCGTGATCGGTAGCGCAATCGGTCTGGCGGATCTGATCTGGCGCGCACGCAGCTTCGGCGCACAAGGCTGGCTGACCGATCGGACCCACGGCGGCAGCCTGTCGGTGCTGCCGATGTGGGGCGTCGGCCTGTTCCTCATCGTCGTCAACTCCGTCAAACTGCTTTTTCCCAAGCTAGGACTCTAGCCGGCGACGCAAAACCACCCGCCTGGTTCAACCAGGCGGGTGGTTCATTTATCGCACTAAGCTTGAAGGAGTGTCAGTTCATCCCTGCGCGACAAGCCACTTCATGGCCTCTTCGGGGTCCGAGAAGAACTTGGCGTTGATGCCGGCCATCAGATAATCCTTGACGAGCCGATCCATCGCCATCTTGCCCAGCGTCTTCTCAGGCTGCACGATGGCCCAGTGCTTCCAACCGGCGGCGACGGTCTGCGGAAACCAGTTCGTCTGCGCCCAATCGAGATCTTCCTTCGCGAGGGCCGTGTTGCTGCGGTCATCCGACAGCCACTTGGTCGCCTTGTACTTTCCCATCGCGGCGGTGCCGGCCAGGAGAAAATCTCGGAACTCCTTGCCGAACGCGAACTTCTTGATCTGATGGTGCACGATCTTGGTGTCGGGGTGGTACCACATGACGACGGAAGGTGATTCGAAAACGACGGTGGCTTCAGCGGTGGTGGGCATTGCGGCGGACATAGAGCTTTTCTCCGGGCAGGCGGAAAAACCCGCCTCGAACCCATGACCTTTTCATAGCAGTTTTGTCCGCCCAATGCAGTAAAGGTCACGCAAAATCTACCTGATCCTCTGAGCGCAAAGGCGCGCCCGAGCGATTTGTCTGGCGCGGATGCTTGCCGCGAATTGCGCGACATCAGACCCGACCGATGCGCGCGCCCAATTCGCGCAATTCGCGGCAAAACGCTCACATCTCAGCGTGAACACAGATCAACTTTGGCGTTCCTCTAAGCAGGCTGCGCGACCGGTGTCGTTGATATGTTGTCGCCGCGCAGACTGGCGAACGCCTGCTCAAGGTCGGCGATGACGTCGTCGGGGTGCTCGGCGCCGACGCTCAGGCGGATGGCGTTTCCAGGCACCGCCGCCAGCGCTCGGCCGCTGTCACCCTGCTGCTGATGGGTCGAGATGGCCGGGATCGTGGCCACGCTCTTGGTCTTGCCGAGATCGGTGGCGCGCCAGATCAGCTTGAGCCCGTCGAAGACCGCGCGCGCCGCTGGCACGCCGCCGCGAACCGTGAAACTGAGCAGATGGCCGTAGCGATTGACGGCCTCGCCGGTTTCGTCGCCGTCGACCAGCCAGAGATAGCGCTGCGCCACAGCATGTCCGGGATCCTGCGCCAGGCCCGGGTACGCGACCGACTCGACCTGCGGGTGCGTGCTCAGAAACTGCGCGACATGATGTGTGTTGCGGCTCATCAGATCGACGCGGCTGCGCAGGGTGCGCAGATCGTTGAGGGTCATCAGCGCGGCGAAAGGGCTGAGGGTCGGGCCATGGTCGCGCAACGACAGGCCCTTGATCGTCATGGCAACGTTCGCACGCAGGCCTTCGTCGCCGACGCGGCTGGGGATGCCGTGGCGCGCAACGATCGCGCCGCCGATGGCGTAGCCGCTCGACGTCATCGCCTTGCTGAGCGAATGGATGACGATGTCAGCGCCGTGAGCGATCGGCCGCATCAGCGCCGGGGTCGCCATGGTCGAGTCGACGATCAGCGGCAGGTCGTGCGCGTGGGCGATCTCGGCCAGCGCGGCGACGTCGAAGACCGCCAGGCCCGGGTTGCTCGGCATCTCGCCGAAGACGAAGCGCGTGTTCGCGTCGATCCGGTCGGCCCAGGCGTTCAGGTCGAGCGGGTCCGCCACCCAGCGCACGTCGATGCCGCGCTCGGCGGCATAGCGGCTGAAGAGCATGAAGGTGCCGCCGTAGCACTTCGCGCTGGCGACGATGTTGATCGGGCCGCGTGTCAGGTTGAGAAAGATGTCGGTGGCGAGGAAGACGGCGGCCATGCCGCTGCCGGTCACGCAGGCGCTGACCTCGCTGTCGGTGCCATAGCCTTCGAGAAGCGCCAGGGTCTCCTCGAGGTAGTGCAGGGTCGGGTTGGCGATGCGACTGTACGTCCACGACGGCATCAGGTAGGCCAGGGCGGCCTCCATATGGTCGCTATTCTCAAAGTGCTGAGCCGGGGCGAAGTAGGCGGGCTCGTTGATGCTGCCCTGTTGCGCGATCGCGGCCTGCATATCGTATAGGCCGTGCACGGCGATCGTGTCGAAACGCATGCCCCGCATGTCGGATCGACGTGCGGCCTCGGCGGCCAGCATGGCCTGCCCGCGCTCGATCTGGGCCTGAACGCCGGGCGGATAGGAGGTGGTCATGATGCATCTCCCTGCGAGCGAGCTCGCGAGATGGCCGCGACGTTGTCGCGGTAAGGTTGCGATGCAGTTGAGTGCTACCTGACCGTCAGTTGTTTGGAAGGACGAGATCGAAGGCCATCGTTCGAACAGCAACCGAAAAACCTATGCGTTGATAGAGCTCGAACGCGCCCGTCAGGCTCTCGGCGTCAACCGTCAAGGCCGCGTGAGTGAGCCCGGCGTCTTTGAAACGCGTCATCGAGTCGGCCAACATCGCGCGCGCCAGGCCCTTGCCCCGCCAGGCGCGACGCGTGCCAAGCAGCCGCACCGTGCCCTCGGCGCGACCGACGCGGTCGTTGTCGGCTGTCGCGACCTGGTTGATGGAATAGGCCACGACCTGACCGTCCGCCCAGACGAGCCGCGTCAGATCCGGCCGAAAGTCGGGGCTGGCGATCACGTACTGGCGGAAGTCGACGAGCGACTCGAGTTGATAGCCCCAGTGATCGGCGAACGCCTCGAGGTGCGCGGACCAGAGCACTTCGTCGTCGCCGGCTACGAAGGCCCGCACCTCGACGCCGGAAGGGTAGGTGGCCTGGGGCAGCGCGTCGTTGAGGTCTCGGCGCATGCGAAAGTAGTCGCGAATATGGCGGTAGCCGCGGCGGGTCAGGCGTTCGATCTCGATTGTCTGCTGCTCGCGGCGCGCGATCCGCAGGCGAACCTCGGCTGGGCCGCCGTCGAAGCTGGGCGGTCGATGTGTGCCGGCCCGCGCTTCGATCCAACCGAGCAGAACGTCCTCATGGCCGTTGCCGCGAAGATCGGGATGGACAGCGTAGGTGCCGAAACTCGTGCGCTCGGGATTGGGCTCAGGGTTGACGAAGAGGCGCGCGTAGAGCGAGAGGCGCCGGTCGGCGTCATCGGCCACGATGGCGTCGACGGCCGGGTCCGACCAGACATCTTCAAACTGCGTCTCGAGATCGTCGAGAGACTCGACGTGTTCATCCTGATCGGCGCGTGCCGCGGCAAGCAACAACGCATGCAGGGCCGGGAGATCCGCGCGGGTTAACGATCGAAAGCCAGGCAAGCTATCCCCCTCGAAGTGAATCAACCAGCCAACTGCTCCCACTCCGCAAGCAGGGCGTCCAGCGCTTCCTGCACGGAAGCGTACTCAAGGCTCAACGTTCGGGCGCGAGCGAAGTCGTCACCGGCCTCCTGGATGGCCTGGTGCAGGCCCTTGAGCCGGCCCTCGTGTTCGTGGATTTTGCGTTCGAGCGCCTCGATTGTCTGGACCTTGCGCCTGGCTTCCTTGTCGGGTCGTTGGCGCGACGCAGCCGGTGGCGCTGCCGCCGCCCGGGTCGCATCGACCTTGACACGCGCGGCGCTTGCCTCGTTCGTCGCGGCCGGCGCCAGACGCGCCTCGCGGGCTGCCACGAACTCCTTGTAGTTGCCGCTGAAGATCGTCAGCGCGCCGGAGCGTACCTCCCAGATCTGTGTCGCCAATCGATCGACGAGATACCGGTCGTGCGAGACCAACAGGACGGTGCCCTCGAAGCCCTCGAGCACGTCCTGCAGGACTTCCTGCGCCGGGATGTCGAGGTGATTAGTCGGCTCATCGAGGAGCAGCAGGTTGGCGCCTTCGAGCGTCAGGATGGCCAATGCCAGCCGGCCGCGCTCGCCGCCGGAGAGCATGCTCACCTGCTTGAACGCATCGTCGCCGCGGAACAGAAAGGCGCCGAGCAGGTTGCGGGCCTCGCCCTCGGGCAGAGCTTTGTGGCGCAGCAACTCGTCGAGCACTGTGGCGTTTGGGTTGAGCGAGTCCTGCGTCTGCGCGAAATAGCCGATCTTGATCCCGGCGCCCCATCTCATCTCGCCGCCGAGCGGAGCCAGGCCGCCGATCAGGGTCTTGAGGAAGGTCGTCTTGCCGGCGCCGTTCGGGCCGATGATGGCCGCGCACTCGCCGCGCCAGAGCTCGATGTCAGGCGCCTTGAACAGCGGCGCGGGCGCGTCGGAGTAGCCGACCTCGAGCGCCTTCGTCTGCAGCACGCGCTCGCCGCTGGCGCGGCCCTGGCGCAGGCGGATGTTGGGCCGCTTGAGGTTGGGGCCGACCGGGGCGGGCAGGGCGTTGATGCGCCGGATGGCGTCGTCGACGCCGAGCGGCGTCACGGCGCCGAAGCCGAGTTGCAGCCAGTTGTGGTTGGCGCGCAGGGCCGGCACGCCGAGTCGCTCGGCGATGACGATGTCGCGGCTGAGGCGCTTGAGCACGCCGACCGCTCGGGCGTTCGTCGTGGCGCGCGCGATGTTGCGCTGGACGAAGTCGTGCTCGTTGCGCAGCCGCGCCATCTCCTCGACGTAGACCTGCAGCGCGCGTTCCCAGCGTTCGTCGCGCTGTTTGAGGTAAGCGCTGTAGTTGCCGCGATAAACCTCGATGCCGGCCCGGTCGAGCTCCCAGACCGTGTTGACGACGTTGTCGAGGAAGTAGCGGTCATGGCTGACGATCAGGAGCGCGCCGGGCCAATCGGTCAGGGCGTGCTCGAGCCACTCGACGGCATCGCTGTCGAGGTGGTTGGTGGGCTCGTCGAGGATGAGCAGATCGGGTGCTTCGAGCAGCAGGCGGGCCAGCAGCGCACGCGTCTTCTGACCGCCCGAGAACTGGCGCAGCGATTGGCCGTAGTGCTCGGGCCGGAAGCCAAGGCCATGCAGGGTGAGCTTGATGCGCTGGTCGATGCCGTAGCCGTCGGCGTGTTCGAAGGCGGCCTGGGCTTCGCCGTAGGCCTCCATGAGCGTCGCCGAGTGATCGCCCGCCGCCATCTGTGCTTCCATCTCGCGCAGACGCGTCTCGAGGGCGCGCAGTTCGTTGAACACGCTCAACATCTCGTCCCAGAGCGAGTTGTCGTGGTCGGCGAACGCGTCGGCGGCTTCCTGGCGCAGGTATCCCAGCCGGCGGCCGCGGGCCGTGATGACCTGGCCAGACGTGGGCGCGCTCAGGCCAGCGATCATCATCAGCAGCGACGTCTTGCCGATGCCGTTCGGGCCGATCAGGCCGACGCGGCCGTCGTTGGGGACGGTGGCCGATACGCCCTGAAAGACGTCGAAGGCGCCGAACGACAGGCCGACGCTGGATAGTGTGACGAGGGACATGGGGATCTACGCGCTGTTACCGAACCAGACCCTTTATTGTAGCCGAAACGCGGGTCGTTCACGGTTTGTAACGATCCGGCCCAGCAGGCAGTTCGCCACGGATTGCGCGGATTTCGCCGAGGGAAGGGCGTCGCACCGGTCACCGCGGAAGAAGGTCGTCGTCGTCCATGACCCAACCGTAGGGGCGGCCACAAGGGCCGCCCCTACGGTCACGACAGTCATGCAGCGCCCTGGCGGACGGCGCATTCATGACGGCCAAAGCGCCGGGTTGGTCAGAGTAGCGCAACGCAAAGTCGTCTCATATGATCCGCGGCGCGCCCGGCTCCACGCGCATTGACAGCCAGGTCCGTCAGGGCATGGCCGCGACCTTGCCCGAGAGCGAGCGGATCTGGGCGACAAGCCCCTCCAGTTGGGCGATGCGTTCCTCTGCGCCTTCCTTGTAGATGGAGGCCTGGATATTCGGGCAATTCGTGTACACGATCTGGTTGACCTGATCGGCTGTGTGAATCAGGTTGCGGTACTCGCGATACAGGGCATACCAGTCGGCCGGAACGTCTGATCCGTAGGCGGCACGAACGTCTTGAAGTTCTTTGTGGAAATCCCAGACGCTTGTACACCAGCCTTGTTGATTATTGCGCACAACCCTATCGCGATAGAAGCTCAGGTAATTCTCGATCGTGTTGCCGACCTCGGTGACCTCGTGGGCGAAGTCGTTGCGATCCCAGGCATGGATCGGGCTTGAGGCGAAAGCCGGCGCGGCCTGTGTGGGCGCCGGCGTGAACGTGAGCGTTGGCGGCGGGGCAGGGGTGTAGGTGGAGGTTGGCGTCTCGGAAGGCGTGGGCGACGAAGCCGGCGTGTCTGTGGCCTCGGGTGTGGCGGTGTCCGTCGCCGTTGGCGACGCCGTGTTTGTCGGGGTCAGCGTGGCCGTGGGGCTGGCGGTCGCCGTCGGGCTGGGCGTCACCGTCCAGGCTGCCGCGATCGCCGTCTGCGCGACAGCGGTCTGTGTCGAGATATCCTGCGGGGTCGGACCGCAGGCGGCCACTGCCAACACGATTGGTATGACGATCCAACGTTGCTTCATGTATTCCCCCTGGCTGTTCGATACTGTGATTGGTAAGGATAACCCATCGCGAAACGGTTGATTGCCACAGCCCGGCTGCCGAGAGTCAAATCGCCAGCTCCTGCGTGGAACGAGCAAATCTCACCTTCAACGCCACACGGTGGCGCTTCGGCTCATTCAAGACAATGTATGGCCGCCCGGACGCCGCTGAGCCAGGCGCCATGGACGTTGGTGGGGCAGTGACGGTAGGTGTGCTCGCCGGCGAAGAAGACCCGGCCCAGGTGCGGGGCCGAGGCGCGATCGCGATCAGCGGGTGTCGCGCCAGGCGTGAGGTGGGCGTAGGATCCGCGCGCGAAGGGATCCAGACGCCAACGCGTGCGGCGCACCGCGACGGGCTCGGGAAGATCCTGTCCAAACATCCGACGCAGCGTTCGCAACGCCGAGGCCACCAGAGCATCGTCGCTCTGGGACTCGGCCCGCCGGGCGAAGTCCCCGGAAAGTTCACCGATGAGGATCGGCGCGCCACAGTGCCGGGCCAGGTTGACCCACTGGCACCAGCGCTCCTCCTCCGTCGCGAGGTGGCCGAACCAATCGACGTCGAGCGGCCATTGGATGCGCGGGAAGACCAGCACCAGCTTGTCGAGCAGACCCGCCCCGAGCCTGTCGAGCGCCGCCCATTGCGCGGCAGGCAGGTCGGGCGTGAAGGCGATCGAGCGCTCCTGCAGGACGCCAAGAGGAAGCGTGACGATGCAATGCGGGGCCGACACCCGCTTGCCTGTCTTCAAGACGACGACGACCTGGCTGTCCTCCACCTCGATCGCAGTGACGACCTGACCGAGCTGGATGTCGAGCCCGCTGCACATCTGCTCCACGAGCGGCGCGTAGCCGGTCCCGACCGGCAGCATGTCGTGGGCGCCGAACAGGGTCGCTGTCGGATCATCGTCGAAGGCGAGGGCCGATAGCGTGCTCAGATCGTCAGCATACTCATGGACGACCTCGGACAGGAACTTGTAGGTGATGCCCGCGCGCCAGTCGCCCGGCACCTTCAGGGCATCGAGGGCTGCGGCCAGCGAGCGATCGGGCGCGCCGGAAGCACTCCACTCCTGCACCTGCGCCTGGAGTTGCTCATGCACATCCTCGAAGGCGTGTTCGAGCGCATCTCGCTCGGTCGGGCTCCACTCGCGTCCGTCTGGACCATAGAGGCGGTACGGTGCCCCGAGGTCGATCGTGTCGCTGCGGACCAGGCGAAGTCGGGCCGCATCCGCCAGGGGGCGCAGAGGATTGCGTTCATAGCCATGGATCCAGGCCGCGCCCAGGTCGACGGGCACGCCGCCGACGGGCTCGGTCCAGATTCTGCCGCCGACTCGATCGCGCGCCTCGAGCACGAGCGCGTTGTGGCCACACGCGCGCAAAGTCTGCGCGGCGCCCAGCCCGGCCGCGCCGGCGCCGAGGACGAGCACGTCAGGGGTCATAGTGGTTCACACGCGATCGATTAACCGACTGCCACGCGTTGAGCGACGAAGACGAAGAGGTCTTCGCGCTTCGCTTCACGTCCTACGGTCTCGCGAAGACCGCCGTGAAGTAGCCCATGTTGCTGGCCGGGTCGAGCACGTAGGCGATGCCCACCAACGAATGGTTGGGGTTCATGATCGCAGCGTGGTGGATCGGGCTGTCCCACCACCAGGCGAAGGCCGTGTCGGGCGTCGCATCGCTCCAGCCGTAGACGTTCTCGACGGCGGCGTTCCAGTTGGCGAAGCCCTGGGCCTGGACCCGGCTCTTCGGCGAGCTGCCGTCAGTGCCCGAGTGGCCGATGTAACTCGCGCAGGCCATGTCGACGCTGTGCAGCGCCGCAGCGTTGTAGAGCTCGCCGGCCAGGCTGAGCGGGCCGAGGCCCGCCTGTGCACGGGCAGCGTTGAAGCGCTGCAGCACAGCCGATTCAAAGCTGCCGTTGCCGCTCGTGCCGCATTGCCCGATCGCGGGTGAAGGCGGCGCCGACAGGGCCGGCGGATTGGCCACCGAGATCTCGGTGCCGCTGTAGTTGACTTCGATGATGGTGTAGAGCGTGCCGTTCGAGCCCGGGCTGACGCCGAAGCGGTGGCCCGCGGAATCCTGCAACTGCCACTGGCCGACGTATTCACCACCCCGACGCGGCGCGGTCAGATTGACCGACAGATCCGCGATCTGCGCGGGCGCCACCGACACGTCGAGCGGCGTGATCGGCGCCGCGTTCATCTGCTCGCCGCCGACAAAGATCAGCGAGTAGTTCTTCCACGTGCACGTGCCTTCGTTACGCACGCGCCAGATCTTGGTGAAGGACTCGCCCTGACGGATCGGCGAGCCGTCTGGGACCGTGACATCCTCAAAGAAAGCCAGGACGTTCGTGCACTCGCCGCTCGCGCTCCCCGAGTCGCTGGTGTTTTGGACCGGCGTCGGCGCGGCTTCGGTCGGCGCTTCGGTCGGCGCTGGCTCGGTCGGGGTGGGGGCGGCCTCGGTCGGCTTCACCTCTGTTGGCGATTCAGTGGGCGCGACGGTTGGTGCCGGCAACGTGGGTGTCGGCTCAGATGCATTGACGACGGCCGTCGGCTGCGGGGCGGCGGTAGCGGTTGGGCTTGACGTTGTCGGTGTGCCGCTGCAGGCCGCCATCCACATGCCGACGGCGAACAACATCGAAACCCTTGATAACCAGGCAGGAGCCCCCATGATCGAACCTCTTATGATCGATGATGTCGGATGAACCGGATTTGGCCGAATTATGCTGCGAAATATCGGATTTTGCAGGCCGACTTTAGTACCCCGTCCCTTCTTGAAGGCACCCGGAACCCAAAAAGGAGCCAATCGGCACCATTCCGATCGGCTCCTTATTCTTCTACCTTTCCATTTCGGCCACAGTACCGCAAACCTTAAAGTTTTGCTCGCGTCCCTGTCAGCTTACCGGCCACACATCCGAGATCTGCTTCGGAAACAGGATCTCAAGGAGGAGACGAACAGTGTCATCGTTGACCCAGCAATCGGCGCGCAGTTGTTTGATCTCATCGATCGTGCGATGGCCGAACAACAGGTGCAGGAAGGTCTGATCCGGGAAAGCGGCATCGCCCCCGGCCTTAGGTGTCGGCTGCCAGGGCTCGACGCTCAACGTCCCCTTGTCGAACCTGAACAGGACGCCACTTCGGTACAGGCTGACGCGGAACTCGCCGGTGTGCCCGCAGGCGATGGATGCGGCGAGGCGCTCCTCCAGCGCCGGCGTGATCACACGCAGGAAGGCGACAAGGTCCGGCACTCGCATATACCACGCATAGGGATTCCAGGTAACCGGGAGCTTGCCCTGGGCGACCCTGTAAGAAGGATGGCTCTCGCCGAGGTTGAGCGCCCAGGCGTCGCACGATCCGCCTTCGAGCGCGGCTCGCGCCTGGCCGGCATCCCAGATGTAGCGGATCACGCTCGGCGTGACCGCCACCCACGACACGCCCGGCTTCAACTCGAAGGACGTGAGCCCCTGGCCGTTGTGCATGGTGTAGGGTGGATAGGCGACGTAGCCGACGCGCTCGCCTTCTGTGTTTTCGATGACGGCCAGGATGCGGTGCCACATGCTGGTCGCGAGACGGCCGTCGAACTCGTAACGCCAGGTCGCGGCATCGCGCAGGCAGTGCAGGGTGTCGCGTCGATGGCCGCTCGCATCGACTTCAGCGATGAAGTCGAGGTCGTCGGCTGTCGCCAGACGGATCGGATACGGCTCGGCCTCGCCCTCCTTGAGCTTCGGGACGTGCATGCCAAAACCGATTCGGGTGCCGCTGAGGTTGACCGTCATCTCGTAGCCGAACTGGCGGTAGTACCACGGGATGCCGGTGATGGCCTGTACCAGCTGGCCGCGCTCGGCGCACCACTCATGCAGCACGTCGAACTGGCGTCGCACGAGGCCGCGATTGCGATACTCCGGCTCTGTGGCGACCAGCTCCGGCCGCCCCACCTTGAACGGGATGCCGGCGTAGGTCCAGGTCTGCGAGATCAGGCACGTCGTCGATACGATCTTGCCCGTGGCCGGGTCCTCGACGACCAGAGTGTCTTCGGGAACGACGGTCGGATGTGGCCGCTCGACGAGATCGCGCGTCCAGGCGTCGAGGCGGGCGCGGAAAGGATCCGGATCCTGTTCGGCATGCATTCTGACGTTGAAGGCAGCCAGTGCCTCGGCGTCGGCCGGCGTGGCGCACCGCAGCACCAGGTTGTCGGCGAGTGTGATTGGAAGCTGTGACATCATTCCCCCTGAAGAGTTGATACCAGATGAATCAGTCATCTGCGATGAGCTCGAGTTCGTGCACCATCCAGACGTTGGGCTCGATATAGATGGCCCTGTCGCGCGCTTTGTTGACTCGCAGCGGCACCAGGGCGCCGGGCACGATGTAGTCGCCGCTGACCGGGAAGACAAGGCCGGTGCGCGCCTCCCACTCGGCGACTGTCGCGACGATGCGCATCGAGCGCGGCGCGGCCCTGGCCACGCGCGCGCCGAGTCGCGCATGCACCCGCAACCAGGCGTCGAAGGGCAGGCCGTCGGACCTGACCCAACGCATGTACTTCTCGATCGGGATCAGCGGGTACAGGTGCTTCTGGTTCGGTCGCACAGGCGCGATCAGGCGCGTGTAGCCCAGCCGCTGAGCGACAGCGCGCATGGCCTTGATGATCTCGGTGCTCCAGCCGCTACCCTGCCGGTTCGGATGAACCATCGCCTGCAGCGCGCAGAGCGTGTTGGCCCGGAGGCCCTTGGCGCCGCGCGCGATGGCGGCGTCCCACCCGGCAGCGGGCAGGTCGGCCGTTTTGCCCGACCACCACAGCGGAACTGTGTTGCCGAACGCCGCGGGCTCGCCTCGATCGTCCAGGAGCACGACCTGACAATCCGGGAAGCGTTTGTACACCTCGTCGAACAGGCGCGCCGCCGGATCATGCAGCATGAACTCCGGCCAGACCACGCCGGCCAGATGATCACACTGCCTCTCGTAAGAAGGATCGTCTTGAAACGTCAGAAAGGTTGTCATGTTTTTTGCATTGTTGATTGTTGATTTCTGATTGCTGATTGAATGTCAATCAGCAATCAGAAATCAACAATCAGCAATCGCATCACCAGTCTTTGCCGTCGTCGGCCATGCGCACGATGCGCGGCGTGAACTTGCCCACGATCGAGACGAGGTCGCTCTGGGCGGCGATGACGTCTTCAATGCGTTTGTAAGCCTGCGGGCTCTCGTCAAGGCCGCCGCCGAGCAGGCGCACGCCGCGCTCGGCCAGATAGGCGTCGCGCTCGCGCTTGCTGATCGTGGCGATGGCCTTCTTGCGGCTGAGTTGTCGGCCAGCGCCGTGCGAGGCCGAGTTCAGGCTCTCGGGCAGGCCACGGCCACGCACCACGTAGCCGGGGTCGGCCATGCTGCCCGGGATCACGCCGAGCACGCCCTCGCCGGCGGGTGTCGCGCCCTTGCGGTGGACGAAGACGGTCCGGCCGTCGGGCAACTGCTCGCGCCAGGCGAAGTTGTGATGGTTCTCCACCGACGCGATTTCCTGCAGCCCGGCCGCCTGCGCCACGGCGCGATGAATGACGGCGTGGTTGGCCGACGCGAACCGGCCGGCCAGGTTCATGCCCACCCAGTACTCCTGGCCCTCCTGGCCGTCGATGTCGAGCCAGGCCAGGTGCTTGACGGCCGGGTCGAGTTCGGGCTGCAGGCGCATGGCGAGCTTCGAGTAGGCGTCGGCGATCTGATAGCCGACGCCGCGCGAACCGCTGTGCGAGAGCAGCGCCAGGTAGGTGCCGGCCTTGAGGCCGAGCGCATCATCGTCTTCGCGCAACTCGAACTTGCCCCATTCGACGAAGTGGTTGCCGCCACCCGACGTGCCGAGCTGACCCACCGCCGTGTCGCGCAGGCGCCGCAGCAGGCCAGTCGCGCTCCAATCGGGATCGTCGAGCACGGCGTGTTCGCGGCGGTCCTTGCCCTTGAAGACCTCGCCGGCGCCAAAGCGCGTCTGCGTCAGGATGGCCTGCGCGTAATCCTTCGGGCGCTGTTCGAGCACGATCGGGCTGACGTCGTACAGCGAGAGGCGCATGCGGCAGGCGATGTCGACGCCGACCGCGTACGGGATCACGGCGCCCTCGGTGGCAAGCACGCCGCCGATCGGCAGGCCGTAACCGACGTGCGCGTCGGGCATCAGCGCGCCGGCCGCCGCGACCGGCAGGCGCATCGCGTTGTCCATTTGCGCGAGGGCGCCGACGTCGATGAACTCACGCCCCCAGACGCGATAGGGCAGGGGCGATTCGCGCAGCGCCACGGGCTCGTCATCATCGTCGCGCGCCTGCAGGTCGATCCACGCCTGCGCCAGAGCGCCGAGGTCGGAGTCGTCGAGGTAAGCCGTGGGGGTGACCCGCACGGCCGTCAGCCGCTCGAGCGCCTGATCGCGGTCGAGGCCGGCGCGCCAGAGCGCATCGGCGGCGTCCTTGGCGATGCGGATGATCGGGCCTTCCGGCCAGCCATTCAATTGGAGGATCTTGCCGCTGATGATGCCCATTCTTATCCTTCGCTATCTTTGCCTGACTTCATCGCTCCAACCAGTCTTCTGATATCCATGCTGGCGTCGAAAGTGCATTCCTTTCGCATCCAATCTGGTAGCGCGCCGATTTCAATGAGCCGCTTGACTTGATGGTCGCGACAGGCATACGAACAAGGATTGTTCTCGTAAAGCCAAATCAGCGCCCGTTCTTCAAGTCGCGCCTCAGGGTGGGCCTCGTAGAAATCCCGAACCTCGAACTGCGCATGATGAACAGCTTCCTCGTCGTCAAGCAGGTCGAGCACAAGGAGGACACGGTGCTCGTCACCTGGTTCATAAGTGTGCGACAAAACGCCAATCACGGCGCTATCGGGCGCCCCGGTCTCGAGTGCCTTGATCGCGTAGGCTCGCGCTTCTGGACTTCGCATTTTCCCGATCGCATTGCGCGCTCGATGGCCTATGGATCGGTCTGCATGCGCCGTCAGGCGCAAGAGAACGTCCAAAGGACCCTCAAACGATCGGATCGAAAAGATGCCCAGGAAAGCCCTGATCCGATCTATTTTGCGCTCACTTTCGAACAAGGCTCCCGCGGCCTGGATATCGGCATCGCTGGCCGTCTTGGCCCACCTTCGCATACGAGAGGAGCCATACCCTGCAAGCTTTTCCGCCAGTTCCGAAAAGGGTTGGCCGATGATGGCGTCTGGCCTTCTGGAGCTTGATGACACCGGTTCTTTGATGTGCTTGACGGCTACTTCGAAACCCTTGCCTTTCTCACTGACTTTGGACTGCTCTTCTAGAATTGCATTGGCAAGATCAATCCCGATCCGATCTTCCGCTTCGGAATGCAAGGTGCATCGAATCCAGGCTTCCTCTTGCAGATTATCCGTTCCACCCACGGCGGCAATGACGCACCGATATCCCTCCGGTCCGTCCAATCTGATCAATGACTCGCCGTTCAGAGCAGAACCAGGCAAGTTCTTGTTGAATGCGCCATACAGAGCCTTCCGTGCTTCGCTATCGCCCTGTGCCGCGAACCGCCGGACGATCTCGTAGATCTGTTCGTCGGGATCGTCGGGGCCGTTCAACAGGTCGATACTGGCTCTTCGATACCACTCCGGCTCACCACTGCACGAGATCAGGTCGAACAGGAACTCCGAACGTTCGCCTTCCATCTGGCGATCGAAGGCCGGGTTCTCGACGCACGCCGCCCAAAGCTCTTCACGATAAGCCAGCAATCCATGCGCCTGGCCGTACAACACCGCTCGTCCAAGGCCATGCCTGAGAAGGCGTTTGAACTCCTCAGACTTCATGGGCGCATCAGCCTCCGCAAACGCCCTTCGACGACGCCCAGCCAATGCACAAGTTCGGCTCCCGTCAGGATCCGATGCGCCATCACATAGCTGAGCAGGTCAATCTGACGCATGATGATCGCCGTCTGTAGCTCCTCGGCCTCGGGCACGCCCGATGGCCTGACGCGCGCGTAGCCGTCGAGAAACGCGCCCATCAGGGCCGGTTCAGCCGGGCCGTCGAGCAGGTAGTACAGGGCGATGCCCAGATCCTGCACGGGGTACGCCCAGCGCGTGTCGTCGAAATCGAGCACGGCCAGCCGGCCGTCAATGCGTTTCCAGTTGCCGGGATGAAAGTCCAGATGCAGAAAGCGCAGCCCGGCTGGCTCCGCATAGAGCCCGTCGAGCCAGGTCTGCACCCGGGCCGCTGCCTCGCACAGCAGCGTTCGACGTGCTTTTGGCCAGCCGACAACGCGACCCTGGCTCACAAGGACGTCGGGCATGCCATACGTCCAGGCCTGATCGAGCCGGGTTTCGCTGAAAGCACCGCGCGGTTTGAATCGATCGGCATGGTCGTGCAGGCGAGCCAGCACGGCGCCGGCCTCGCGCACCAGCGCCGGCGAGACTCGATCGCCGACGACGCGGCCGTCGATCCAGCGGAACAACACACCCGGAACAACCGCCGCCTTCGAACCGACACGCACCAACCGTCGACCCGAGCGCGTGGCCACCGCCTCTGGTACCAGCAAGTCGGTGTCACGCCTCAGCGCGCTCAGCCAGGCCAGCTCCGATGAGATTTCGCGTTCGGTCCGCAGGCCGGGTGCGCTGACACGGAAGACGTAGCGTTCATCGGCCGTCTCCACGCGGTACAGGGTGTTAGTGTGCCGCGCCAGCAACCGCACGCGCGCATCCTCCAACGCATACGGAACCAGGGCCTTGCTGATCTCGGCGTTCATGCGGTCGTCGCCTGTGACTCAAGGACGAGCTCACGACGCAGGGTGACGCTGCGTCGAACGGGTCGAAAGCCACAACCCTCGTACACGCGGAGCGCGCCGCTTGTGTTCTGCGTGTCGACGCCGAGCGCGGCATCGCGATATCCCAGCTTGCGGAACATCCGCAGGCTACGCAGGATGAGAGCGCGGGCCAGGCCGCGCCGCCGCCACGGCCGACGCACACAGATCGGGTCTGTCCAGCCGCGACTGAGACCGAGCCGAGTGTTCTCCTCGCGTGGGACGAAGTTCAGGACCATGCCCGCGACCTCGTCGCCGGCCCAGGCCACCTGCCACAAGGTCGGATCAAGGTCCGGATCCTGCGTCCAGGCTTCGTACTCGGCCTCGGTCTGCTCGCGAAAGCCCCAGTGATCGCGGAAGGCTTCGTCCATCGCGTCCCAGAGGGCGCGCAGGTCCGCGTGTGAACAATGCCGCGTCGTGAACCCATCGGGGAGGTCGTCCGACGCGATCGGCTCGGAGAGGTCGCGCACCATCAGGTAGCCGTAGCGGGTCGGCGCGTAGCCGCGCGCCTGAAGGGCGTCGATCATCCAGCCCATGCCGGCCTCGTTCTCGCACCACGTCTGAAAGCAGCGCGGACCGTCGTGAGCCTGCTCGGCCGCGATCGCCCCGATGCGTTGCTCGATCCAGTCGAGCATGCCGCCCGTGAGCGCCGCGCGATGCTCGGGCAGGATGTGGCAGATAAACCCATAGCGTCGCAGCCCCGTCAGTTCCTGATCCCAGAACACGCGCGTGTAGGCGGCCGGGGCATCCTCCGGACCGTGCACGACCAGGAGGTCGGTCTTCAGGTCGCAGCGCTGCACGTGCTCGTAAGTGTGGGCCATCTGCTCGGTCGTGACCACGACCTGGCTGCCATTGGCCGCCTCGCTCGCGTTCAACAACGAAGCCAGGATCGCATAGTCCTCTGGGCCGTTGAAGTGGCGGGCCGTGTAACCGTTTCGAAAAACGAAGTAGTCGTTCATGCTTTCTCTCGATCTTTCCGGCAAGGCCTCGCCTGCCGGGCATCATCAGGGTTCAAGGATCCGCTCGTAACACACCACACGCGCCGCGATCTCGAAGCCGCAGGCGCGATAGAACGCGATGTTGTCGGCGCTGTCCGCGCCTGTGCAGACCGTGGCGGCCAACAGACCCATCGCGCGCATCCGCTCCAGGCAGCCGCGCAGCAGCGCCTTACCGTAGCCACGCCGCTGCAGGGCAGGGTCGGTGGCCACCGGCTCGAAGTGCCCGATTCTGTTGATCGGGTCGACCCACCAGATCGTCACCGCCGCGAACGTGCCGTCGGCCAGCACGAGCCCTGTATCGTGCACGTCCGCATACACCGGCGACTGCCTGAATCGTCGGTAGCGGTCCAGATACCGATCCCACGGGAGCCGCGACTTGAACGCCGCCGCCTGGGGGCGGGCCCGCGCCTCAAGGTCAACCTCCGTGCTGACCTCAAGGAGTTCGCTGCCTTCCGGCAACGGCTCAAGGCGAAGGGGCTCAGCAAGGGATTGCTCAAAACACACGAAGCGATCGCCGGCCGCGCGTGTGAACCCCTGCGCAAGCAACAGCGCCTGGCGGGCCCCGTCAGCCTCGTCGATCCACATGACGGCGACGCGTTTCCCGCCGACCGCTTTCACGCGTCGCTCCATATCGACCACGCTGCGGGCCTGCATCTCGGCGTAGGCTTCGTGGTCGAGCCAGGCGGGCTTCACGAACAGGTCGACGAAGCCTTCGTCGACTGAGAAGAGCGTCCACCCGATGACCTCGCCCTCGTCCTCCCAGATCCAGATGCGATCGCACAACGGCGCCTCGTCGGTGGTGTAGAACAACCACCAGCTCAGGTCGCCGGGATGGACGTAGAACGCGTTGGTGCGCGCGGCGGCCCCGGCACTCAGCACCGCGTGCATGGCCGCAAGGTCCTCCAACGTTGCGTAGGGTCGAGCCTGAATGGTCATCGGACGACCTGTCTCAACTCTTATAGTTGCTTCCGCATCGTCACCGAGCGCGAGTTCACTTTGAAGCCGCAGCTCTCGTACACGCGTAGGGCACCGCTTATGTTTTCGGTGTCGACGCCCAGCGCGGCCTCGGTCATGCCCATGTCGGCGAACATGCGCAGGCTGCGCAGGATCAGGCCGCGCGCGACGCCGCGTTTACGCCAGGGCCGGCGGACGCAGATCGGATCGCACCAGCCGCGCTTGAAGCCGAAGGCCTTGTTGTCTTCCTCGGCCACGAAGTTCAGTACCATGCCCGCGACCTGTTCGCGGCCTTCTTCGTCCCTCGCAAATGCCACCTGATAGAGATCTGGATTGCGCAACGGCCAGCCGCGAAACTCTTCGAAGTCGGCGTCCATATCGGGCGGCGCGGCATAACCCCAGTGGTCGCGGAAGGCCTCGTGCAAGGCGTCGAAGATCGGCCGATCATCCTCGGGCGTGCAGGGCCGCGTGTAAAGGCCATCCGGCAACTCGGTCACCTCGATCGGCTCGCTCAGGTCGCGGAGCATGAAGTACCCGTAGCGCACCGGCGTGAAGCCCGCCTGCGTCAGGAGGGCCAGGCGCTCGGCCTGCGTCTTCTCATCGATGACCCAGGTCTGCATCACTGTGCGCCGGTCGGTCTGATTGAGGTCGGTCAGACCATGCACACGGTCGATGGCCCAGTTGAGCAGCATCGACGTGGCTCCAAGCCCTTCACCCTCGCGACCGACGCTGAGGTTGACGTGATAACGGCGCAGGCCCTCCAGATCGTCGATCCACTCTATGAGCGCGCACCCGAGCGGGTTCCCCGCGTCGTCCTCGACGATGACCACGTCCTTGTCAGGGTCGCAGTGCTCGAGATGCTCGAACTTGTTCCGGGTCTCTTCCTCGATTTCGATGGCCGGGAACTCCGCCAGTGCATAGTTCGCGTTGGCCAGTTTCGTAAAGATCGGATAGTCGGCCGGGCCGGCAAAGCTCCGGAGTTGAAGGGTAGCCACGAGTCGTCTCCTTGGATTGCTGATTGTTGATTGCTGATTGCTGATTGGCCTCCAATCAGCAACCAGCAATCAACAATTTGCGATGGATCATCCGTTCCGATGTAACTTGCCCGTGCGCTTGGCGAAGCGCTCGGCGGCCTTGAACGCCCACAGGCCGCACGGGATGGCGATGCCGCCCATGAGCAGGAGCGGCCAGATGTAGGGCCACAGGCTCAAAGTTGGCAGGCCGTTCAGCAGCGTCTCCCGGGCGCCATCGAGCACATAGGTGGCGGGCGAGAGGTACGCGAAAGGTTGCATCCAGCCGGGCAGCACGGTCACGGGGTAGTACACGCCGCTGACCAGCAGCAGGCCGGCGATGATCAGGTGCGTCATCTGCGCGCCGCGCTCCGGGAAGAGCAGGGGCAGGATCGCGCCGAAGATGCTGATTCCGATGAATGACAGGCTGCCCGCGATGAGCAGCAGCAGGAAGCCAAACAGGTTGGCCTTTGCGAGCGACACATCGAAGAACAGCACGGTGACGCCGAGCACTACAGCGGTGTGAACCAGGCTGTAGAGCACCGCGAACACCGTCTGCCCGAGCATGTGCATCAGGCGCGTGATCGGCGCCATCAGCGTGTACTCGATCGTGCCCTCCCAGCGCTCCATGCCGACGACATCCGTGACCCAGTAGAAGATGACGGAAAGATATCGCCAGACGAGCGTGCCGATGGCGAGATAGAGCACGAGATACGACGTGTCGATCCCCTCGCCGCCGCTGACCTGCCCGGCACCCACCCCGATGAAGCTGATGCTCAGGCTGTTGGCCACCGTGTACACCAGCCAGACCAGCTCCCAGGCCCAGTAGCGTTTGACGATGTAGTAGTTGCGCTCGATGAAGGCGTAGCTCGCTTTCATCTCACGGATCAGTGTCGCCATGATGACTGTCTCCTGGTCAGTTGGTCGGCTGGTAGGCTCGTCGAGTGGATTGCGACCAGCCGACCAGCCCACCAGCCGCCTAGCCGACATCATTGGGAAGCAGGCCCATGCTGATGTCATCGATCCGCTCGCCGCCATAGTTGTTGCGACGACGGATGCGGCCCTCGATGACGAAACCGGCCTTCTGATAAGCTCGCAGGCCGCGCGGGTTCGCCGCCAGGACGTCGAGCGACACCCGATGCAGGTTCAGTTCGTCGAAAGCGAAGGCGGTCGCCAGTTGCACGGCCTCGGTGCCGTAGCCCTTGCCCCAGCAGTCGCGCTCGCCGATGCCGATGCCCAGCCAGGCTTCGCGATTGGGCCAGTTGACCCACAGGCCGAGGAAGCCGATCAGGCGGTCATCGTCAACCAACCGCAGGTGGAACGAGAAACCACCCGGGTCGATCTCCATCCCCTCGCGCACTTCCTCTTCGGCATGCTGTCGCGAGCGCGGCCGCCAGATCTCATAGTCCTGGAAGTGACCGAACTCCGAGTCGTTCCACCAGCGGCGCTCGGCCTCGGCGCCGGCCACTGAGTCGAAGGCCGCCAGGCGGATCCGCGGCCGGGCAGGGCGCGCGACGGCTGCCACCGGCTCACGTGGCTCCTCGACGGGCGGGACGGGCTGGCCGCGCCACTCCTCCTGGAGCAGGCTGAGGCGCAGGACGTCGAAGCGCCGGCCGGCATGTTCGAGCGCCTCGCGCCGGCGCACCTCGGGCACGAAGCCGTGGCGCTCAAAGAAGCGCACGGCATCCGGGTTATCGGCGCCGAGATCGAGCCAGACCCTGTAGAGGTTCAACTCGACGTAGGCATAGCGCAGGATCAGGCGCAGGGCCTCGGCGCCGTGGCCTTGGCCGCGGTCGGCCGGTGACCCGATCGCCAGCCAGAGCTGGGCCTCGCCATGGTTCCAGAGAATCTCGCGCAGGCCGACAAGGCCGATCAGGCGATCGTCGTCGCGGGTGCGGATGGCGAAGTCGAAGCGCCGGCGCTTCTCGCGCGACTCGGTGTCCTCGCGGGTGAGTTGCGCGCGGATCTGCGGAATCGCCAACGGCCGACCTGGTCCGCGCGTCACCTGATGGGCGAAGCATCGGTCGTCGTACCACTCCGCGATGATCGGGGCATCGGGTTCGGGCTCGATTGCCGCGAGGTGGATGCGTTCGCCTTCGAAGAACTGAGTCGAAAACATGGCTTGATCCTTGAGTGTCAGCGTCAATCCTGCTCCACCTCGAATTGGCGAGGGAGCGGAGCCGCCGAGTTGCTCGTCCGAAGGGCAGGGCGCGTCGTCCCGCCGTAGGCCAGGTCGCCAGCCGAACCGAGGACGCACGGGGCGATCTCGGTCGGTAAAGGCCCCCTGCGGAAGAGAAGGCGCAGCAGGGCCTGGCCCGGCGTGTCGGCACGCGGGGACGGCTTGCTGTCAGGGGCGTGTTCGGCGAACACGGTAAACGTGAAATTCATGATCGTTCGTTCCTGATCGGGTCGATGAGCCCGTCGAGCTCATCGGCCCGTGAGTTGCTGGGTCAGCCAGTTTCCGCCGCCACCAACTGTGTGCCTGTCAGCGAAAGGAACACATCTTCGAGTGTTGGCGCGTGGCCGTTCGTTCGGGCCGCCGCCTTGAGCGCTTCGGGCGTGTCGAGCGCCACGATGCGGCCGTTGTGGATGATCGCGATGCGATCGCACAGGGCTTCGGCCTCGAGCATGTCGTGCGTCGTCAGCAGCACCGTCGCGTCATGCGTGTCGCGCAGCTCGCGCACGAAAGCCTGCACCTCGCGCTTCGAGCGCGGGTCGAGGCCGGTGGTCGGCTCGTCGAGCAGGAGCAGGATCGGGCTGCTCAAGAACGCTCGAGCGATCGCGACCTTCTGCTGCATGCCGCGGCTCATCTCCTCCATGGGCTTCTCGAGCACTGCGGCTTCGAGACCCAGGCGGGTCAGGATGCGGCGCGCTCCGGAGCGAGCTTCGGCAGCGCTGAGGCCATACAAACGGGCGCCGTACATCAGGTTCTCAAGCGGCGACAGCTTCTTGAAGAAGCTGGCCTCGACCGAGACCCGGTTGATCAGGGTCTGCACGCGTCGCGCGTCATGCACGACGTCGAGCCCGAACACCTGTACGTCACCGCCGTCCGGGAGGAGCAGGGTTGAGATCAGGCGGATCAAGGTCGACTTGCCGCTGCCGTTCGGCCCGAGCACGCCGAAGATCTCGCCGCGCCGGATATCGAGCGACACATGGTCGACGGCCGTTTTGACGGCCGAGCGCGCGCCGGACGGCCATTGCCAGCCGGAATCGCCGAAGGTCTTGAGGGCATGCTGGATCCTGACGGCGACATCGGGATCGGGCAGGGCGCAGGTATAAGCAGGCATGTCTCTCCTCCAGAACACCCGTCACTGTCACAAACAAAAAGCGCCGTGGACACTGGTGTGCCACGGCGCTGGCGCGAGAAACAAAAAGGCCGTGGGCACATCGGCGCCCACGGCCTGGATCTCGATTTACAGCGAGTTCAAGGGCAGCAGGCGCAATACGACAAGGCGAAACCACCGTTGCCGGCGATCGTCTTTGCGGAGTGGGTCATTCGAAATCGAACCATCTGCTGCGCCTGCCCTTTCTGAAGTGTCTGCTCCTGGAGAGTCAGCCCGAACAGAGTAGCACACTCGATTCTCTCAAGTCAAGAGCCAACTTGCGTCGCTGCATCAAACGGATGGGATGACGACAAGAAATCGTTCTCACGGCGCGTCAGTTTCGAACCATGGCGATCGAATTTGACCCGATCGAAACCTCCTCCATCAGGACCGCCAACGGGTCTCATCCATCCGATGCTTTGGCACTATTGACAGAGGGTCCAGGGAGTGGCTTGCGGCGGGGGCCAGGGGGTGGGACACTCTCAGCATGCAACGCCTCCTGATCCATAACGCCCGTATCCTTGCCATCCCCGACGCCTGGCAGATAGGCTGGCTGCTGACCGACGGCCGATCCATCAAGCAGATGGGTCCGGGTGAACGACCTGACATCCCCGCTGACGCCGATACACAGATCATCGACGCCCAGGGTGCGACGCTCGCGCCGGGGTTCATCGACGTGCACGTGCACGGCGCCGTCGGCTACGAGGTGATGGACGCCGATGCTCAGGGCCTGCGCGCGATGGCGCGCTTCTACGCCCGCCACGGGGTCACGGCCTTCCTTGCCACCACCTGGACAGCCACCGCCAGCGCCATCATGCAGGCGCTCGAGATCGTCGATGAGTGCATGGGGCCCATGCCGGATGGCGCGACGGTGTTGGGCGCGCACGTCGAGGGCCCGTACCTCAACGTCAGCAAGTGCGGGGCGCAGGATCCGGCGCTCATCCGGCCCGCTGAGCCCGAAGAGGCTTTGCCGATCCTGGAGACCGGCATCGTGCGCCTGCTGGCCCTGGCACCCGAGATCGCGGGCAATGGCTGGCTGATCGACGCGTGCGTGGAGCGCGGCATCACGGTCTCGGCGGCGCATACCGCCGCCACTTACGACGACATGGTGGCGGCCGTGGCGCGCGGCCTTCGTCAGACGACGCACACCTTCAATGCGATGACGCCGCTTGGCCATCGCGAACCCGGCGTCGTCGGCGCGGCGCTGACACTGCCCGAGCTCTCGTGCGAGCTGATCGCCGACAACATCCACGTCCATCCGGCCGCCATGAACGTTCTGGTGCGCGCGCGGGGTGTGGATCACGTCATCCTGATCAGCGACGCGATCCGCGGGGCAGGCATGCCCGAGGGCGAGTACCAGATCGACACGCGCAGTGTCTTCGTGCGCGAGGGCGCCGTGCGCCTGCCGGACGGCACGCTGGCGGGCAGCATCCTCACCCTCGACCGGGCGCTGCGCAACATCCTGGCTGCCACGGGGCTGCCGCTCGAAGAGGCCTGGCCGATGTCGAGCCTCAACGCCGCACGCGCCATCGGCGTCTCAGCGTCGAAGGGCAGCCTCGAGGTCGGCAAGGACGCCGATCTTGTGCTGCTCGACCAGGATCTGTCGGTGCGCCTGACGATCGCGGAAGGGCGGGTGGTGTACGCAGCCGAGGGCGAAGCATGATCCTGCCAGCAGGCGTCGATGCCTTGTTGGATCGCCTTCACCACGAAGCCGCTGACATCCTCGGCGAAAACTTCGTCGGCCTGTATGTCTACGGCTCGCTGGCCATGGGCGGCTTTGACCCCGATACCAGCGACGTCGATTTCATCGTGGCGATCCGCTCACCGTTGACGGCCGAACAACTCAACGCTCTCGAAGCGCTGCATCATCGACTGCTGAAGGATGGCGGGCCCTGGGCCAAGAAACTCGAGGGCGGCTATCTGCCGCTGGCCGACCTGCGTCGACACAACCCTGAGGCCGGGCCTTTCCTCTTCATCAACGAAGGCCAGATCTATCAATCCGGGCTCGGCTCCGACTGGGCCATCCAGCGCCAGCTGCTGCGCACGTATCCCAGCGCGATCGTCGGGCCCGCGCTGGTCGACCACATTGATCCGGTGTCGCCGGAGCAGATCCGCGACGCGGTGCGCCTGTTGTTTCGTGAATGGTGGCTGCCGATGCTCGATCGGCCCGATCAACTCGGTCGGGAGGATTACCGGGCCTTTGCGGTGCTGACGATGTGCCGGGCGCTGCGCCTCGTCGCGACGGGCGACATGGTCTCCAAGCCCGAGGCCGCGCGCTGGGCGCTCGGGGCCGTCGAGCCTCGCTGGCATCCGGCCATCCGCCAGGCCATGACCTGGAAACCCGGCCTGCCCGCGCCTGACATCGAAGATGTGACAGCGATGATCCGATATGTCAGTCGGCTGGTCGGGTAGTCGGCTCGTCTTCTGGTCCTCGAAGGCATATGCGCCCGCAAGGACGAGCCGACGAACTGACCAGCCGACGAGCCGACTACCTGACTACCCGACCAATAACCGGCGATACAGATCGGTCTGCAGGATGTTTTCGGGATCGCACTGATTTTTGAGAGCGCGGAATCGGGCAAGGGTTGCATCGCCGAGGTAACGGCGGGCGCGATCAGCGGTGAGGGTGCTGTCTTTGGCGAAGTAGAAGCGCGCGCCGGCGTCGAGGGCGATGTCGCTCATCTCCTCACACAGCGCCTGCAGCTTGCGCGGGCTCGTCACCTTGAAGTCCATGGCGAACGAATAGCCGTCGACGGCATGGCTGAACAGGAATTTGTCGGGCCTGTGGCGCTTGGTGACGCCCAGGTACGGCGGCATCCCGCGACGCTGGGCGAGGCGGAGCATCTCGAGATAAGCGCTCGTGGCGTTCGCCAGCGGGATGAAGGTCTGATATTGGATCAGCCCGGCCCGGCCGTATGACCTCTCCCAGTTCGGGACGTAATCGAGCAGGTAGTTGAATTCGACCAGCGATTGGCGGTAGACCTTGCGCTGCTCGACGGTGGCCGAGAACAGATACTTGGCCGTGTTGATCAGGCGCGTGCCGGCGTTGTTCATGAACGGCGTCATGAACATCCACAGCGTCGACTTCGGCACGAGGCCGAAGAACGTGTCGGGCAGCACCTGCTTGTCGAGCCGCAGGCTGTCGGCTGCGTTAGGCGCGTCGTGGACGTAGTGCGCGCCGTGGATCTGGCCGCGGCCGTTGGGGTCGAGGGTGTCGACCCAGCCGACGATGTAGTCGAACTCGTGCTTGCGGGC